>JAFGKY010000081.1 GCA_016928305.1 Bacteroidales bacterium | reverse complement strand
CTGTGAAGCGAACCTCGGAGGAGGTCGGCAGCAGGAACCTATAGGAAACCGTAAGGAAGTACTATCTTTGGTGAGTAATAATTAACCATTGAATCCCTTTCTCTTCAGGGAAGGGAGGATGTCAATTTTTGGCATGGAAAAGTCCTGTTGATAGTGCATCGAGAGGTTCTTTTCATGGTCTGGACATCCCTTTGGCATTTTATTCCTGAAGAATAAGGTTTACAAGGCAAAGGAAAACAACACTGATTTGTCCGAGGCAAAAAACAACGGTCCACCATCCGTTAAGAGAGATTTTGTAGAAAGAGCATTGCGCCGGAAGACTTCATTCTGTTTCCATCATTAATCAAACAGACTTTCAAAATCGAAGTATATTTGAATTAGAAGTGTGATTTTTTTGAAGGTGTTGCGAATAACAGAATAGAAAGCAAACCTTGAAAATGAAGCCTGAAAGAGATCCTATGAAGTTCGGGAAAAAAGAGTGTTTTATTGAGTTATTGGATTCCAACAAACGAATAATTTACAAGATCCTTAATTCCTTTTGTCGAAATCAGGTGGATCGAAAGGATTTAGAACAAGAAATCACAATTCAACTCTGGAACTCCTTCGATAAATACGATTCCAGGAATAAATATTCAACCTGGATGTATCGTATTGCCTTGAATGTGGCAATTTCTTTTTACAGAAAGCAGAAAAGCTGGCAATCGAGATACACTTCGTTTCCGGAAGAATCAATATTTACGATTGAGGATGAAGATAAATACAATTCCGAACTGGATGAAAACCTAAAAATATTACATCAATTTATTAATCAGTTAGATGAGCTGCATAAAGCGCTTATGCTGCTGTATCTGGATGAGAAAAAACACGAAGAAATAGCTGATATTTTGGGCATATCTAAAACCAATGTAGCCACGAAGATCAGCAGATTAAAAATCAAACTAAGTAAAGAATTTCAAAAATTACAAAGCAATGGAAGCGATTGAATTAAAACAGTTAATGGCGGAATACAACCACAAATTAGATGAAATCATACATTTCAATAAGGTAACTGCCGCGAAAAACCTGCAGCTCAAAAAGCCTCAAAAAAAGATGTCCTCTCTTCTTTTGTATCGAATTTTTGAACTTGTTTTTTATGGTTCTGTCGTCTTCTTTATGGGTTTTTTTGTTGCCCATCATTGGAATGAAACACACTTTGTAATCAGCGGTATTATCATTGAAATTTTTGCAATAATCGCATTCATCGGAAGTATTGGACAGGTCGTATTGGTCTCTCAAATTGATTATTCCAAACCCATTGTGGAAATCAGAAAAAAAATTGAATTAGTAAATGCGCATGGACTTTTATTTTTAAAGCTCCTCTTGATTTCAATATCCGTATGGTGGGTCTATGCCATTGTAGGGCTCTTCCTGTTGTTGGGTATTGATATTTACCCGTATTTAGAACCTGACTTTGTAATCAAGTATTTAGTAGTCAACGGACTATTAATTGTTCCTTTAATCTGGTTTTTGCATAAATTATCGTATAAAAACCTACACATCAAATGGGTGAAAAAAACCATCGAAAGTGTGACTTCAACCAAAACAAAAAAGGCACTTGACTTCTTAAAAGAGATCGACTTATTTGAAGAATAGGATAAAACACTCGCAGCCGATTCAATTCATGAGTTCAGCGTTGATGATGTGATGTGTGGCTACTACGTTTGCATAGTGGACGATATTAAGACCGCTGATGATAGCTCATTGTATGGTATAGCTGAATAAAAAAATTGGGAAGTAAGGAATACCCGCAGCGAAGAAGAACTAAAGGTTTTATTGGCAAACTTCGGATTTTCCTGATTGCCTCCAGTACGCTCTAATTAAGTGGCTGATGAACGAAATCCCCGACTTGTTTGTTATCGTATCAATAAATTTAAATTGAGGTATATTCAACGGACAAGATCCACCGTCATTTCTTTTCCTGGTAAGTGCGAATCGTAGTTAGTATTTTAACATAACATGATCTACTGAAAAATTAATGCGTACAATGAAAGTAATATTGACACTTACCTATTTCGCTTTGCTGGTTAATTCCTGCCGGAAGGAGCCGGTCCTGTGGGCGGGTCCGCAACTGACCCAGCCCCGGACTCATCTGACCGTTGAGCATTTGCTTGGAGCGAGCAGTTACCCGTTCATCGACATGAGCTTTTTCGGCAGGCCAGAATGGGCGGAGCCGGCTACCCACCATTTTTCCGGTGCCATCTCATTCGAGGATACTGAACTGATATTTCCGATAGATAGAGCTTACTATCCCGGGGAAAATATCTTTCCGGGTATCAACCTGGATTTTATCAGCCACGGGGAGGAATTGATCCCCGTCCGGAGTGAAATCCTGGTCAATGGTCTGTCAACCAATAGCTCCTGGAATGTGATCGTCGGAACGGGGAAAATCTGGTATGAAGAAGAAGACGGTGCGTGGTGGAGGGCATCCTTCCCGCTGTCCTTAACCGACAGCTATATCGGTCAGGTAAGAAATTGTGTGGCCACTTTCGTCTACAAAGAGGATGCCGTCAGTAATGTATGCGTACAATGCAGCCAGGAGACGGCAGATCTGAATGATCATCAGGTAGGTAATATCCGGGTCATGTTACCAGCCGAATATCAATCCCGGACATACGCCGACTCGCTTTCGGTGATCGAAAAACGGAATCGTCTCAAATCGAAAAGACTTCCCGTGTATCCATTAACTTCGATTGATACCGATCATGATATTGCCGATTATTTTGAGAAATCACTGTATACCAATTCTCCGACAAGTCTGGGAGCCGTATTAATGGATGACAGGCTATACCTGCAGCCACCCCAAACGCGTCACGGAGCATACCCTTATCCAGATGAAATGCGGCACGGTGTGTATTCTGTCACCAAATCAATGACCGGGGCACTTGCTCTGTTCTATTTCGCCGAGCGATATGGTGAAGAGATATTTGATGCTTTGATCACTGATCATGTGGCGGCACTGGCAGATCACCCTGCATGGCAGGGAGTAACATTCTCGCACACCCTGAACATGTTAACGGGTACCGAAGGCGGCGAGGATGCCGGGCATCTGTATGAAATTCTGGTCAAGGCACGATCAGCGGAAGAATCCATACAAAACATTGCGGGTCTCGGTGATTACCCGGGCGGCCCCGGAGAATCTTTTAATTATGCCTCCACCAATCTTTTTGTGCTGTCATATGCCATGCAGAATTATGTAGAGAAAAAAGAGGGCGCGGGAATTTCGTATTGGGACCTGGTTCGCGAAGAGGTGTTGGTCCCTTTAGGCGCTGAGGACTTTACCTTCCTTCGTACCGTGGAATCAGACGGTTCGCAGGGCCTCCCGATACTGGCATACGGTGCATGGCCTACCCTCGATAATGCAGCCAAAATAGCCTTGTTGTTTTCACGGGAAGGAAGTTACATGGGACAACAACTGTTGCACAGGGAAAAATGCCGCGAAGCGCTTGGCCGGACGGCATGGACCGGTATCAGTACCGGTAATGATTCCCGGGGGAAGAGATACCGGCATTCTTTCTGGGCGACGGATGTCAGGGCGAACCGGTGTAATGTGAATGTGAGCTACATGTTGGGTTATGGGGGAAATTATGTCTGGTTTTTTCCGAGTGATGTGGTGGCCATCCGGTTCATGGATGAGTATGATCTGGATTTTAAAGATCTTGTTAATGGTGTGGAGAAAATCAGGTCTTCCTGTCATTGACACCCTCCATTCACTACAGCGAACGGGTTTTACGTAATTATAGGATAAGTAAGGACTTCATCCAACATCTTCACTTTTTATTTGGATAACAGGGAGATAATTGAATTGAGGTTTTCTTTCAGTCTAATCAGATCATCTATTTTTAGTTCGCTTTCTGATAAGCGTTTTATCAGTTCCTCAGGAATTTGTAAGGCGTTTGCTTTTAATCGTTCACCTTTTCCGGTTAGTTGAACGAGAACCTTGCGTTCGTCCTTTTTTGACCGGATTCTAATGATCAGGCCCTGCTGTTCCATTCGCTTTAGCAAAGGGGTGATGGTGTTGGTGTTGAGAACCAGCTTCCTGGCAATATCATTCACCGGAAGGCTGTCATTCTCCCATAAAACCATTAGAACCAGATATTGCGGATAAGTGATCCCTAAATTATCCAGTAATGGCTGGTACTCCCTGGTTATCAATCGTGATGCAGCGTAAACCGGGAAACACAATTGATTTTCAAGTTTTAGTTGTTCATCTGCCATGTTCATATGCTATTGCTGGTACCGGTTTCTTTCATTTGAGCGCGTTTAATAACTCATCTTCCAGTGGGGATATGGAAGGACCGAAATAATGTGTCAGGATCCCTTCTTCATTGATGGTGTATTTGCTGAAATTCCAGTCAGGCTCATGGTCATTCCAGCCATTCAGGTTCTTATCTGACAGCCATCTGAAAACCTGCTGTTGTTCGGGGTTTTTAACCACTACGCCTTTTACTGCCACAGGAAAAGTCACGCCATAATTTAACTGGCAGAACCGGGCAATTTCATTGTCACTGCTTTCCTCCTGCCCACCAAAGTCATTTGCAGGAAAGGCGATCATCTGAAGTGTATCTCCAAAACGTTCATGTAAAGATTGTAACTCGGAATACTGACCTGTATATCCGCAGTTGGAAGCTGTATTGACCAGCAACACCTTTTTCCCTTTAAGTTCCGAAAATTCGAGTGTATCACCTGTATTTAGAACCACACGTAAGTCATAAAAAGAAGAAACCGGAACTGTTTTTCGCTCATTGATCAACACAGTGCCGTTTTTACCTCTTTTCCCTATTTTTCTGATGAATGGATACATGCTGCGCAGAACCTTTTGTTTGAAGGTTTCATTCTTAGGGGGTATCGAATCAGTTGTTGACATATTTATATAATTACTAGTTATATATAAATTCTCATTTGCTTTTGCCTGCATAAATAAATAACTGGTCAAAATCACGCACGATAATATCGTTTGCGATACAAATATACGAACATTTTTTTATGTCGCAAGCGATATTGTTTTTTTAACTGAGCAGAGATATCTTGTGCAGGGAATTACTTCTCAAACGCGGCATCAAAACCGATCCCCGAAGGAGGGAAATCGATCTTCTTCACGAATTCGCATGCTTCCTTTGCCCCATATTCCCGGTCCATTCCGCTGTCCTCCCACTCCACGGAGAGCGGACCGGCATAACCGATGCGGTTGAGGGCACGGATGATCTCCTCG
>JAFGKY010000080.1 GCA_016928305.1 Bacteroidales bacterium | reverse complement strand
GCTGTTACCAGTGGCCTGGGAGTGGGGTTTGGTTTTACGGTAAGATTTTTAGAAGACGAAAACTATAACATTATTGATTTTGGTGGATTAACTTTCAGAAAAATAAAAACCACAACAAATAGATAAATTAAAAAGAATATGTTATGGTTTTTTCAAATATAACAAACGGAATTCTTAGGTATATTGACCTATGGGAACAAAAATTGATTGATTTACCGGTTGATACGATTACAAATAAGCGAAATAAACAGAACAGAACTATAAAACAGATTCTTGGCCATTTAATAGATTCGGCAGCCAACAATCATCAAAGAATGATTTGGTTGCAATACAATGAACACCTGAATTTTCCTGACTATCAGCAGGATAATGATTTATGGATAGCTTTACAGGATTATCAAAATGCTGATTGGAAAAATATAATTCAACTATGGAAGTATTATAACCTTCACATGATTCAGGTCATCAAATCGGTTGACCAATCAAAACTAAATAATTCATGGCAAAATTTTGAGGATGTAACAGTTTCACTACAACAAATGATTGAGGGTTACCTCGGACATATAGATTTGCATTTTGGTGAGATTCAAGAATTAATTGATAGTTAAAAGCCAGGTAAAAGAATTTAAAACTAACAGAGATTATGAATTAATTAAAAGGAATAATGGTCAGCATCAGGAAAAATGAGTCTTACCTTCATAACTAACGACCAACTGTATAAGCAGGCCATCGAGCCTGTTGCCAATGCGACCTCCTTTGTCTGGATAGGCACGGCCGATATAAAAGATCTGCATGTGCATTACATAGGAACCATTCAGTCATTTTTATCTGTACTTGATAGTTTAGCCAAAAAGAAAGTAGCCATCCGGCTTTTGCATGCAAAAGAACCTGGCGTTAACTTCAGAAAGAGCTTTGACCGATATCCTTTGTTATGGAAAAATATGGAGAGACAGCTGTGCCCAAGAGTTCATTTCAAGCACATTATTGTTGATGGTAAATTTGCCTATACGGGTTCTGCAAATCTGACGGGTGCAGGATTAGGAATTAAAAGTGCAAATACCCGTAACTTTGAATCAGGTTTTATTACGACTGATCCCAAAATAGTCAATGCCATTATGAACCAGTTTGATGAAGTATGGATGGGTAAATACTGTAAAAACTGTAAACGAAGAGAATTTTGTAACGATCCTATTCTATAATTATTCATGTAAAAAGACTATACAGAATTACCCATAAGTTATAATGTCAATCCAAACCTCATCCAACCAGCATAAACATTATAATGTATTGGGCAACCCTTATAAAGAAACAGAAACGACCCAAAATAAAAAAGTAAAAAAATGATTATCAGAATCTGGCACGGATGGACCACTCATGAAAATGCAGGTATATATGAGAACTTGCTTAAAACTGAAGTATTTCCGTCCATTGAAAACAAAAAGGTTAAAGGTTACAGAAAGATCAACCTTTTAAAAAGAGTAATGAAAGATGAAGTTGAGTTTATCACGATCATGCTCTTTGACAATATCCAGGCAGTCAAAGAATTTGCCGGAGATGATTATGAAAGGTCCTATGTGCCTGATAAGGCCCGGACTGTCCTTTTAAGATTTGATCAAAAGGCTCAACACTATGAAATGATTCACGAAATAGATTATACAAATTGAATGCACTGTCGCGGCCATATGCATTCAGTTACCTGTGTGGATCTGCAAATACTTTGTCTCTTACGCATATGGTAGTAGTCCGATACATAAATAAACGGATATACGACCGGTTCTGCAAATGAATGCTTTTAACCATTTTATAGAAATAAATGGGAAGGAGATTATTTTTCTTCAGGATTAAACTTTGAATTTTTTCATATATTTGTTATACAAACATGCTGAATTGCCAGGAAAGGCCTGTTGGGCATCAGCGTAATTCCGACCGCATGTGACGTGCCTGCTGGTATAAGTTATTTGCCCGGGAAAGCGAGTTACAAACAAACGGTTCAATTTCTATTTAAATACATAAATCAGGAAAAGAAATGGAAAACAAAAAAACATCAAAAAAGATAACCCGTGTAGAAGGCGGAGAAACTCCATCTGATTCGGCGGCAAAAGAGACAAAATCTTTCATCCCGAGTGATGAAAACAAAGCTAAGGCTACAACCTTTCGCATTATAGCAGTTATTTCCTGGATCATAGCGATTGGATTTGAGGTTGTTGCAATCCTTCTGCTCAGAAAACCACCCATTAATACCACCTGGCTCATTATTCTGATTGCAGCAGCTTTGATTTTTGCCGTAGTAGGTTCCCTGCTGTGGAAAAAGTCAAACCGTCTTGATCCTGCTTCAGAGAAAGATAAAGTTAAGTTTTTCATTCAGAATCAGTTGGGAGCAATCATAGGCGTACTTGCCTTCCTGCCCCTGGTTATCCTGATTTTTACGAACAAAGATTTAAGCGGCAAGCAAAAAGGTCTTGTTGGCACAATCGCCGTTATAGCACTTTTGATTGCAGGTATAGTGGGTGTTGATTTCAATCCCCCCTCGCAGGAACAATACCTCGAGCAAACGGAAAAGGTCAAGTCGCTTAATGATGGCGTGAACCACGTTTACTGGACAAAATATGGCAAGAGTTACCACCTTTACCAGGATTGCTCCTATATCAACACCGCCAGGACCGATGAGATATTCGAAGGCACGGTTGCACAGGCAAGAGAACTGAAGAATATAACTGATCTCTGCGATCGTTGCGAAAAAAGGGCTAGAAAAGAAAAAGGACTGGATGAGAGTCTTGAGGAGAGCCCTGAAGAAGTTTTGGACGAAGGCCCGGTTGAGGAATAAAAACAGTCTGTACATACTTCTTGTTAACAGCTGTTATCCGGAACTTCCATTGTATGGTCATATACCTGGACAGGGATAACGATATATCAACGGTTACAGCGCATTGATTTGAACCAATCATGCTTCATATAAGGCATGCGTTTCACCAAAATTGATCTTCAATATATAGCCATATAATGAATTGAAGACCTATGAAGTTCAGACTATTATTTGACAAAGACCAGCAACAATATGCAGAGGAAAAGCTTCTGCCTCTTGTTGAAGACATTATAAGTCGCCATGAAATTTATGGTCCTGAAATCCTGAACGGACTGAAACCGGAGGAATCCGTTTTGCTTTATCTTTCGGATGAACAGCTTAAAGATGCACTCCCCGGGCTCGCAGGAACAGGTATCAAAGTAGCTGTACTACCTCATCCGGAAGCCAATGAGACCTGTGTGGGAATGGGTGTTGACAGGAACCTTGTGAAAACCATTGCACATTTAAAAAGCGATCCTGATCCGATTAATGCAGATATTCTTTACTGCAATGAGATTCCCATTTTCAACCATATGGTAATTGGCCATACGTTTTTGCTTACCAGTGAAGAGTCATCAAAAGACAAAGGATTCTGGAGCCGGCTGTTCAATCCTGTCATTCATTTTTTCAATATCAGGCTTTTTCGTGTTGATGTGAATCTGCCCTACGACAAAAAAATTAAAACATCGGTAGCAGGCATCGTGGTATCAGAACACCGAAAGAGTTCATTTATTTCAAGCAGGGTGCTCGAGGACTCTTCCATCAGTGACGGTAAAATACATGCTTTTCTTCTCAGTCCCCGGAGTGTTGTTGAAATGTTTCAATATATCATCAGTTCCCTGTGGGGAAAGAAGAAAATGCCCCGGTTCGGAGCACACATCAAAACAACAAAAATTGGTCTTTCCTTTCCCGGCGGTGCAAAAGAATATCTTATAGACAGAAAGAAATTTTCAACTCAGGAGATTGAATTACATATAGGAGAAAAGCAAATAGAAATTTACCCCGGCTCTTCGCTTGAATTACCCGAAACCGGAAAAGACACCACGGAAATATATAAAGTCAATGCCCTTCCCACAGGTGAGGCGGCACAGGTACTTTCCGAGCAGAAATTACCTTTCATCAGGCATGCATCATCCGAAGAGTTTAAGGGCCTTTTCCAGGTACTCAGAAACAATGCCCGGTTAAGCAGCTCATACCTGGTTTTAATGGTTCTTTCAACGCTGCTGGCGACCATCGGACTTATTGCCAATTCAACGCCGGTTGTAATCGGGGCTATGATTCTTGCTCCGCTTATGGCGCCTATTATTTCGCTGAGCATGGGAACGCTGAGGCAGGACAAAAAGCTTATGGCTAACAGTATTATCACTATTCTGGCAGGACTGGGATTATCCATGGTTTTTGCCGTTTTTATTACATGGTTAATTCCTGTTCAATCAGCCGGAACGGAAATCCTTGTCAGAACCCGCCCAAATTTACTTGACCTGGGTATTGCCGTAGTTTCAGGCATAGCCGGAGCCTATGCCCACGCCCGTGAAGAAGTGGCCAAAACACTTGCCGGCGTGGCTATTGCTGTGGCTTTAATACCTCCCTTATGTGTTGCAGCCATCGGTATCGGTTGGACCGACTGGAACATATTTATAGGAGCAACTTTACTTTTGTTTACTAACCTGGCAGGTATGGTACTGGCCGCTTCCGTAACCTTCATGCTGCTTGGTTTCAGTCCCCTCAGGCTGGCCAGTAAAGGCATGATTATTTCACTGCTGCTGGTATTGGTCCTTAGTATACCCCTGGCACTGGGATTTAACCAGATGGTTTACGAACAAAAAATCACACAGCAACTTGAAGGACTGAAGACGGAATTTGCAGTCATCAAGGATGTCCGGGTGCAAAAGCTTGACCCGATGAAAATTTCCATTAAGCTGGTATCTGAAAATCCAATTGGTGAATACGAAATTGACCGGATTAAACTGCTGATTGAAGAAAATATGGCATGTGATGTAGAAATTGAGGTGATAACAGCAATACTAAGAATATAGCTAAACTGTAAATGACCTGTTGATGCAGGCAGTAAAAATTCTGTTCTTCAGCAAAATAAACTGAGCCATAGCCTTACTTCGGTGTTTTTTTCTACTTTTATACCAACATTCTGAAAATTGAAACTACCATCAATAAATCAAAAGTAGATTATGGCATTACAGGAAGAATTTGAGAAACAGGGGATTTGGCTTTTCCGGTACCGTGGCACCTTGCCCTTAATCATATTTGTTGTTGGGGCAGCTCTTTATGTGCGAACCAAGATACATCCGGAAACTTTTTTTCTGGAAGAAACCCCGTATGAATTATATTATGAATACTTCTGCCTGCTGGTTAGCCTGTTCGGTTTATGTATCCGTGTCTATACGGTAGGTCATACGCCCCGGAACACATCCGGCAGGAACGTGAAAGAACAGGTGGCTGAGACGGTGAACACAACCGGTATCTATTCCATTGTAAGACATCCGTTATACCTGGGCAATTTTTTCATGTGGCTCGGACCGGCTTTATTAACGGGACACTACTGGTTCGTGCTTCTTTTTGTTTTCATTTTTTGGGTGTATTATGAAAGAATCATGTTTGCCGAGGAACAGTTTCTCAGGGGAAAATTTGGAAAAACCTATACCGACTGGGCTGAAAATGTACCTGCTTTCATCCCCCGTTGTAAAAATTATATCAAATCGGCCTTGCCCTTCAGCTGGAAAAAGGTACTCAAAAAGGAAAAGAACGGACTTGCGGCAACTTTCATCGTTTTTGCCGCTTTCAATATCGCCGGAGAAATTATCCAACAGGAAACGAAATACAATTATGTTGTTATCATTGGCAGTATCCTGACACTGTTGATGTATTTCATCCTGAAATACCTGAAATACCGGACCAAAGTATTAGAAGAAGCAGGACGATAAAATCATCTGTAAACTTACCGAAAGCCTGTGAAAAGTGAATCACGGGTATGAAACCCCAAAGCAAGCTTTGGAAACTAATTCCGCAGCAGAGCTGCGGGGTATTATACCCTCCGACTTCGTCGGG
>JAFGKY010000079.1 GCA_016928305.1 Bacteroidales bacterium | reverse complement strand
CACGTGGCACGCATTTTTTTTCGATGCTCGCTCACAACTTATCTGTTTTGCTTTTTTATTCAACCCTTAATTCGCATTAGTAGCTATTCAGATTCGGTGTAGTAATACAACATTGCATTGAAGCAAGATCTTATGTTTCCGCAAATGTATTAACCTACTGGTTCAAGGCTGCCTGACGGACAGGCAGGCGTCCGCTTGGACCAATTATTTACTATAACAAATTACTTCAGGCACAAGCGGACCTGTCTGCCGAACCCGGCAGGCGCTTGCGCCCGTGAAGGTAGTTTTTCACTGAAATTTCCATAAGCCTCCGAAACTCTATACTCCACACCCATAACACCCACCACTTGTCACTTGTCACTCGTCACTGTCTTTACTTCTCATCCATAAACGGATATTTATAACTGGTTGGTGGCACAAAGTTTTCCTTTATGGCCCGTGGTGTCAGCCACCTGAGCATATTCAGCACCGATCCGGCTTTATCGTTTGTTCCCGATCCTCTTGATCCGCCAAAGGGTTGTTGTCCTACCACCGCACCGGTAGGTTTGTCGTTTATATAAAAATTGCCGGCGGCATGAACAAGTTTTGTCGATGCCAGGTTAATGGCTTCCCTGTCGGTTGCAAAGATAGCGCCGGTTAATCCATAGATGGAAGTCTTATCGCATAATTCAAGCGCTTCTTCAAACTTATTATCCGGATAGACAAATACCGTCAGAATTGGACCGAATAATTCTTCTTCCATGGCAAAATATTTCGGATCTTCCGTAAGAACCAGGGTAGGTTCGATAAAATAGCCAACCGATTTGTCATACTTTCCGCCGGCAATAATGGTGGCAACTTTCTCTTTCCGGATTCTCTCGATGACACCAGCCAGTTTATCAAATGCTGTTTCATCGATCACGGCATTGATGAAGTTTGAAAAATCCTCAGGCCCGCCCATCTTGAATGACGACAGGTCTGCCAGCATCAGGTCACGGATCCCGGGCCATAGTGATTCCGGGATATAAGTACGTGATGATGCCGAACATTTTTGTCCCTGGTATTCAAATGAACCACGGACCAGGGCTGTCGAGACCTGTTCGGGGTGAGCCGAGGGATGAACCATGACAAAATCTTTACCCCCGGTCTCACCCACAATACGGGGATAGGTTTTATACCGGAATATATTGTTTCCTATGGTTTTCCAGATACCCTGAAATACTTCTGTTGACCCGGTATAATGAAATCCGGCAAAATCGGGATGTGAAAATACGATGTTACCGGCGACCGGACCGGGAACAAACACCTGGTTAATAACCCCTTCCGGGAGACCTGCATCCCTGAACAATTCCATTATCACTCTTGCTGACAGGATCTGACCTTTGGAAGGTTTCCATACCACCACATTCCCGAGAACGGCAGGGGCAGATGGCAGATTCCCGGCGATCGAAGTAAAATTGAACGGTGTCAGGGCAAAGATGAATCCTTCGAGAGGCCGCCAGTCAAGTCGATTCCATATTCCGGATGGTGAGATAGGCTGAAAATCATATATCTCAGTCATGTATTTTGTATTGAACCGTAAAAAGTCAGCAAGTTCGCATACCGCATCGATTTCCGACTGAAACACGTTTTTCGACTGTCCCAGCATGGTGGCGGCATTGATCTTGGTCCAGTAATACGGTTCACAAAGCAGATCAGCAGCTTTCAGAAAAACAGAAGCCCTGTGTTCCCAGGGCATGGATGCCCATTTCTCACGGGCGGCAAGTGATGCTTCAATAGCCTGCTTTACCGATTGCTCATCCCCTTCATGATAATACCCCAGAATATGCCGGTGATCATGAGGAGCCCTGATTTCACGCAGCTTACCGGTTTTGACATCTTTCCCGCCAATAAACATAGGAATTTCAACCTGCTTTGATAAAAGCTCATCAATGGCTTTTTTAAGCTTGATTCTTTCGGGAGCTCCCGGCGCATAATTCAATACTGGTTCATTTTTGGGCAGTGATACACGAAAAAAACCTGAAGATGATGTCATAGCAAATCGTTTTTTCTAATTAAAAATGAATTATCACGAATAAAGATAAGACAGCCTGTCAAAGGAAAAAATGATATTTATTATGCATATAAACAGAGGATTAGTGACATTTATCAGGTGCTTCTTGTTGTTAATAAAACGTTGTGTATAGTCAAAAAGTTTACCCTGAAGGCTTTTGGGAGTTACGAGCCTATGCATTATCTTTGCAGCACAAGTCGGTCTCATCAAGAATGGATTAATCGTATGAAAGGAATCCATAAAGTGATCCTTTTTTTTCAGGCTCTGCCTTCGAAGAAGTATTTCAGGTTCCTGAAAAATAAATATATACTTACACTTATATTGTTCTTTTTGTGGCTGTTGTTTTTTGACCAGAACAATCTTCTGGAGCGCAGAAAACTGAACAGGGAATACGACAGGTTGCTTCAGGAGCGTGAATTTTACATGAAAAAGATAGAAGAAGACCGCAAGCAGATTCAGGAACTGAAGACCGATAACGAGAACCTGGAGAAATTTGCCCGTGAGCAATACCTGATGAAAAAGGATAACGAGGATATTTTTATTATTGTTGAAGAGGACTGACCCAGGGCTCCTTTCTTTCCATCTCCCGGTATATCATCAGAATTTCGTGAATATTTGTTATGCCCGTGGTATTCCGGTGTTTTTTTTGCATCAGCCGGATTGCTGCCTCCCGGATACCGGTTCGTATAAATCCTTTCGCTGTTGCGTAATTCATGAATTTCAACACGGTTAACCCATTAAACCAGCTATAAAAGCGCTTTACGAAGGCAGGTTGTGAACTGCAGTTCGAATTTATTTCGGCCAACGCCGTTGGATAATCCAGTGATTTCAGGAATTCAACCAATACAGGGTGAAGATTGTGCAATGCCCTTTCCGTCTCATCCGGCATTTGCCTGAATAATTCCGGGACCAGGAGAAAGAGATCCCTCAGCATTTCAAAAATTTCAGGATCATAGGTTTGCAGTGCCGGATCTTCATTTTGCAGGAACCTGTGCATAGTTGGCCCCGTGCCAAAGGGAACGCGAAGGGAAGGACGCGGTGAGGGCATTATTCGTGTGGTGTTGATTTCGAAAAAGTTACCCAGCGGAAAAATTTTGTGCAGGAAATAAAAGTCTTCACCCGATTTTCGCCGGTTCATACCTCCCTGTTTAACGTAAGCTGAGGCCTTGACTGCATAACATGAGCCAACGGTATGGAATGCATAGGGATATCCGGCATAACGCAATGCCTGTATGTAATAACGCAGGTGAAGTTCGTACTGAACGATACCCCGATAAATACATTCGGGAAATTCATGGCCTGAAAGCGGGTGTTCAAAATATACGTTGAATCCGTTTGCCCGGGGATACAACTTGCAATGCCTGTCGAGTTCAAGGAAATAACTGGCATCACAAAGGCAGTCAGCATCGAATGAGATGATCAAACCGTCGGGAGCGGAAAGGGTATTGAAACGCCAGGCCGCTTCATCCATGCCGATTTTGCGGGCCAGTCCCACACCCGCGTGCTGTTGCGGCATGGCCGTCGCATCCAGCGCATAAAACCCCATACGGTCATCGTTGTGTGTCTTACTCCATCTTTCGATAGCATGTAAGGTTGCAGCATTTGCTTCGCGGATTTCCTTTGTTGCCCCCTCGGGAGCATTCACAACAATGATCACTTCGACGGCACCGGCAGGCCGTGCACAATGCCAAAGGGAATCGAGGGAAGGTATTATGTTTTCCTCCTGATAAGCCGGAATTATGATAACATACCGTAATGCAGGCGACGGAGGATCGGGGATGTGGATCGGTATGCCTTGTTGTTTGCTGAAATACACATCAGCAAATGACATGTTCTCTATTTCTTCTGGGTGTCTTTTACCCGGTTGTACTTTTCGTTAAGGCCCTTAATAACTTCCTTCGTTATATCGAGTTCTTTGTTGCCGTAAAATATGCTTCCGCCAACCAGACGGTTTGCAAACACATAAGTGTAATTGTATTCAGGCTGTATTTCTTTCAGGTATTCGGTAATGCTGTTCAATACCAGGTTAACCGTAACCTGTTCCTGCTCAGCAAGTTCTGACTGAAGATCCTGTTGTAATCTCAACAGGTTCTGCTGTTTTGCATACAGCTCCTGTTGCAGTTGCTGGTCTTCCGCACGGGTGATGAGACCCCGCTGTGCTTTGTACTGGTAATCGTTCACATCCTTCTGGTAGGTTTTCTGTTTGGAAACGAGTTCAGCTTCTGATATTTTTGCTTTTCTCTCAAATTCATCGTTATAGTCAATGTACATCTGATAGCCATTCAGGACCGAGTCGATATCAATGTATACGATTTCCCCCACAGATGCCTTGTCACCTGCTGCCTTTCTCTCATCTCCTGCAGATGCCCGTGGTGGTTTTCCCGCTGTAAAATGAAGGATATATAGTACAATCACAGCAACTATACTTACAGCGCTCAGAATTAAAGGAAGCTTTTTCATGGATGATGGTTTATGTTCAGGTCACAAATATAGAAGGAATATATCAATAAAAAAAAACGATCGGAGGAGAAAACGATGTGACGATTGCGGAGGAAATGAGCTGCAATTGTTGGGGGGATTGTTGTTGTGAGGCTTATGGTTGTGGTTGTTGTTATTGTTATGATTGTTATGATTGTTTACTATTGTCGATAATCGTATAGTAAAAATCAATCTATTGCCCCTGGCTTTAGCCAGGGGAATCCTCAGAATTCCGGGCAGGGTACGGCGCCCTTCTTCTTACGGCGGGGGATGAGGAATTTATAACTTGCGGATATTTCAACAGATCCCTTGGCATGGGCGATAAGATTTGATATGGTCAGGTCATAGCTTACGCCAACATTGAAGTGCTTGGTCTTAAGGCCTACCAGTATCACAAAAGCGTCTCCCCGCTGGGAGTTGAACGGAGGAATTCCCCGGTACCACAATCCAAGCACCAGTGGATTCTTATGCCAGTATACGCCAAGGTCAAGCTGGTTATAATGCGCCTGAGATTTAAAGAGGAAGGCCAGCGTCATGGTTTCATCCACAGGCTTAAGCAACCGTCCCCTTCTCACAAGTTCAACACCGCCGTATACCGACACCCGGATGGGGACCTGTTCCTTGTCAGCATACTGCGATACATTGGGTTTCAGCAAATGATCAACGGTTGACCCGGCCCAAATCCTTTTGGAATAGATAAGAGCAGAAAGCCCCAGGTCAACATCCCTTGTTTTCATTTCCAGCGAGGACGGATACGTAGTACCCGGATCGGGGTCGGTGTGCATCACCTCGTCAATAAAATCGAGCTTATTGAAGTCCAACCCGGTTTCGCGGTATGAAAAATGAAGGCCGGGACGGACATTTATCGTTCTTTTGATCACTATATTGTAAGAATATTGAATCCCCACGCTGAAAGTTCCCAGCTGTCCCGCTCCGGCTACGTCGTTGAAAGCCAGGAAGCCAATTCCGCTGTTAAACGGTGCAAAATAATGATCATAGGAAAAGCTGTATGTAACGAATGACGATGGCAGATCGATCCACTGGTTCCGGTAGTTGGCGCATATCCGGCTGCCTCCTGTTGCACCGGCAAAGGAAGGCGCCAGGTAAAGCGGATTGGAATAGAATTGCGAAAACTGCGGATCTTGTCCAAAACCATCATTCCAGCCGAGCAGGAGCATTAAAACAAACGGTATGTAAAATCGGCTCATTCAGGTAGGATTTCAGTTAACCTATATATAATTTATTACGCATCAGGCAAAAATAGGTTTTCTAATTTAACGATAAAGTAAAGATTTCTTATAAAAACATCATCAAAATAATCATTTTGTTATAAACATATCTTCTATTTTTATCTTCGGATAGTATTGATAATGAGGTGTAAAACTAATTCCTGAAAGGATTTTAAATGCCTGCACGGATAATCCGTCAGCAGGTTTATATAACGAAACTGATTTCATCGTTTGTTAATCAGTAAAGTAACATCACCGGCTGCTACGTATGGTTTTCCATCGGTAAAGGTCACATTGACCTTCCACACATATACATCCTGTTTGGCAGGTTCACCCTTTACATATCCATTCCAGCCTTTGTTAACATCTTCACTAACAAATATCAGTTCACCCCAGCGATTATAAATTTCAAGCCTGTATCTTTTCACTCCCTGGGTCACCGGTCTGAAAATCCGGGGATCCGGTATGGATGGGTCATAGTATTCACTGGCCGGTCCGGCCGGATCGAGCACAATGGCATTCGGGAATTCAATGAGCCGCGCACCTTCTACAATAACAGGGATGGGATGCCTGAAAGTATCCACACATCCTTCCGTTGTGGTTGCCATTAAGGTAATATAATATTCTCCTGCTTCTGTGTATATGTGGATTGGATTTTTTTCGGTAGATGTGCTTCCATCGCCAAAATCCCAAAAGTATGATCCTTCAGGTTGTGTACTGTTGAAGTATTTAACAGGAGTGGGATCCTCGGTCTGACTTGCCAGCAATACCAGTTCAGGGGAATAGACAAAATCAACAGCCGGCTGGGGATATACTGTTATCCTTTTATAATCCCAGTTCGTGCCTCCGTCGCCCTGAATGGTAAGTTTGACAACATAGGTCCCGGGTTCGGTAAAAGTATACGTTGGCTCCGGTTCGGTGCTGACGCTGTTATTTTCACCAAATTCCCAGTAATAGCTGTCTTCATAAATATATTTTGTATCCGATGAGAATGAAACGGTAAAAGGCGAACAACTGGCCATATCTTCTTCAATATTCACCTGAGGCAGCGGAGGATTAATTACTATTTCGTGTACTACATTATCACTGCATTCCGGATTATTCTTATTGGAAGCAGTCAATCCAACCAATATTTTATTATTGTTGTTTATATCTCCCCAGATGGTATATCCCTTAATGAATGAATTCTGGTCATTGGCATCCGAAGTTCCGTCTCCGTATGACCATTGATAATCCCAGATGCCACTCTCCTGATGATTGGTGTAATTTGTAAAACTTACTTCGGTGATGTCAGTGGCCGTATTAAAGTCCTGGACTACAGGATCATATACAAAATCGGCAACCGGACTTGGATAAACAACAATCTGTTTTACAGTATCATCGCTACAGTTATATAACGATTTAGCACTGAGCCTGATATTGTAAGTCAGATTGCCCGTGGTGTTATTTTCAAATCTGTAATCAGGATCTTCAATAGAGCTGAACGGCTCGTTATCTGAATACCACGTTACTATGTTATGGTTCTCCGGATTTCCGTCGAAGCTTACTTTTAAAGGACTGCAACCCTGCCATTCCGAAGCACTGAAATCAACATTCACCTCCGGAAAAGCATTGATTCTTTTTACTATTGTGTCTGCACAACCAAAAGCAGTTTGAGCTATTAAACTTACATCCCTTCTGATAATGGCATTCTCATGATTGATAAAAGTTTCTTCAGGATTGATATCAAAACTGCTGTTGCCGTTATCAAAATCCCAAAAGAAGGAAAGGTTTTCTCCGATTGACTTATTATTAAACCGGACCGTGAACGGCGAACAACCAACCGATACCGGAACATCATAATCAGCTTTTGGCTTTGGATGAATTGTTATGAATTTCTGAATGGTATCTTTGCATTGATAATCCGATTCGGAAACAAGTGTAACGGTGAAGCCCGCATCAGAAGAATTATCAAAATTAGGGAATTGATGTTCGAAAAACTGATCGTCTGTTGTGGTAATATAACCATCTCCCATATCCCACATAAATTTTGTTGCCACAATTCCCAGATTTGACGATGTGTTTTGGATCAGGGTTGCTGTTGGATAACACGGTTCTGAATTATCAAATTCAAAATCGGCTGTTACGGCAGGGTTAACCATAACAGACTTTGACCAGGTATCTTCACAGCCTTCCTCATTTGAAACTCTCAGGTTAATTACTTTTGAGATCGGGCTTATGCCGGTATTTGAATAGGTATGATTAAATATCGGATCGGATGTAGTTAAGTCAACTATTCCGTCATTCTCAAAGTCCCACATATACAGATTTATTCCACCGGCTGATCCTGATCTGTTTATGGTAAAATTATCTCCCGAACATATTGCAGGCCTGTCGGTTACGAAGAATGCATGAATGTATGATGCAACGTTTATTGCACTTTCAGCGGAATCGGTGCATCCAAAACGGTTTATGGCCGTCATTTTAACGTTATGTGTATGAAGGGTGTTTTCATCGTTACTGAAAGTATGAACATCCGGGGTAATGCCGGTATAAAAAGAACCATCGTCAAAATCCCAAATAAAGGTGGTGCCTGTAAGAATATTGGATGTGTTTGTGAATGTTACGGGAAGAGGCTGACAACCATTATAGTTATCTGCACTAAAATCAGCGATCATCCTTGGATACACCATAATTTCCTTTCTCGCAGTATCATAACATTCATGATCGTTTTTTACAACAAGTTGCATAATATTGGTTTCCAGGTCTGTACCATCATTCAAATAGGTATATGCAGGCTCCTCCAGGTTACTGGTGCTTCCGTCGCCAAAGCTCCACTGGAAATATTTTGATCCTTCAGAGGAATAATTGAATGTATTGACAGGAAGGGGTGAACATCCCCCCACATTATCCGTAGTAAAAGCTGCCTGGACGTATGAATATACAGTAACTGTTTTTGAAATCGTGCTGTCGCATCCAAATGTGTTCATCGCAGTCAGTGAAATATTAAATACTGAATCTTCGGCACTGTAATGATGAAGCGTTCTGCTGAATATAGCTGAATCGGTATTGCTGTATGAATTTCCAAACTGCCATAAATAAGACAGGTCCTTTCCTTTTGAATTGTTCTGTAATGCTATTGTCAGCGGACTGCATCCTTCAGTCGGATCCGTTATTGTATAGTCAGCGATGACCTGAGGCAACAAGGTTATAGTCCAGTCTGTTGAATCGGTGCATAGTTCCGGGCTGGTTACCTTCAGTTTAATGGTATAACTTGTATCCCTGTCATCGTTTGGATTGACAAACTGATGATAAAAAACCGGCAGGGAAGTATTGGAAAGAGGAGAGCCGTCGCCAAAATCCCACTCATACTGTGCAACCCTGTGGCTTTGGTTAAGTATTGTAGCATTGACAGGTGAACAGTAATCGTCTTTGTCAACCAGAAAATCAGCCTTGATGAACGGATGCACGAGAATAACAGTATCAACCCTGTCGATGCAAAAGAATTCGTTGACAATATTCAGGGTGATGTAGTAATCCATGTCGGCATCAGACCTGTTATAATAGGTATGATAGTATTCTGTTCCGGTACTGTCCGTCACCGAGGTTCCGTCACCGAAATTCCAGTAGTATTGTTGGTTGATGCCTTTTGAATGGTTGGTTACATGGATATCCAGTCCGTGACATATCCTGTTCGTATCAACGGATAGGATCGCCTCGGGATTTGGATAAATAACCAGTTTCTGGGGCTGGATTGTGTCCGCACATCCCCACTGGTTCTGAACAGCCATCTCAACGTTAATGGTATCAGGCCCGTTTGTATAGGTAGTATCGGAATAATTGATATTGATTATTTCCGGTGTCTCTCTTTCATAGTCCATAGTAATATCCGGATATGTCAGTTTCCAGAAAAAGGTATCAACACATATGGAACCTCCGGGATTAAGAACTGATATAAGCGGTGAACAGCTTTCTTTTGTGTCTATGGCAAGCTGGGCACGGATATAGGGGAAGACATTTACTTCTTTTATGGCTGTATCTCTGCATTCCATGGGTGAAGTCACTACCAGTGTAACCGGATAGACAGTGTCTTTATCACTGAAATTGTAATAGGTATGTGATGGCAGACTGTCGTATTCAAAAGTTTTGTCACCGAATGACCAGAAGTAACTTCCACTGGTTAAATGTCCTGTTGAGAGATTATTAAAATCTACAATAAAAGGATGGCAGCCGGCTGTATCGCCTGTTATTTCGAAGTCAGCTTTTACAGCGGGCCTTATCTTGACAATTTTTTCACGTGAATCGGGACATGTATTAAAAGGTCCCCATGTAAACAGTTTTACAGTATAGGAAACGAGCGAATCGGTATTGTTCTCAGGAAATTTCCAGGTAAAAGGATTGGTCAGCGTATCCTGGTTTGCTTCATTTCCATAAGGATAATTAAAATACCAGAGCATCTCATCTGCCAGGTCTAAATTAACTTTATGAGTGATGGTAGAGGTAAAGGGTGAACATCCTTCAACGATATCGATATCAAATTCGGCTACGGGCCTGTACCAGACTAAAATTCTTAACGTTAAAATTTCTGATGGGCTGCACGGGCCGGATATTCTGACGTTAAAATAATAATCGCCTTTTTCGAGGGGTGAAAAGAACGGTGCAGCGACGGTAGTACTGCTTAATAATGCTGTAGCGGAGGGATGCGAAACGCACCACCATTCATAAGTCGTACCTCCGCTTGCAACCAGCCTTATGGGATCGAGGTCACAAAAAACATCCTGCATATCACCCAATGATCCGCCGATGCCGGCTAAAGCTCCCGATGTTCCATAATCTGAAAAATATCCGTACTTACATCCGGTATTGATATGTCCGTTGATAACACCCAGGTGAAACAAAGCTACTGCATTCTGTACCAGGGCTTCCCGTCCCGGCTCTATTAAATTGCCAATAAAGGCTGTGACGGCAGGATCTCTTTTTAATACCGCATAGGCGGAGTCGAGTATATACTCAAAATAATAATGCGGAATGGGTGTTGTAACCCCATTGCTTGTTAAGGTAAAATTATGAACAGCCTGGTTTCTTAAGGGGCTTCCCGAAGTCGTATCATTTCTTACCATGATATTGAGAAAATAACTTTCCGAGGGGTCGGGACTGCGGCTGAATGGCACATCGTACGAACCGGTACATTCGCCTATAGGAGGCAGGATAGCTCCCCCGAGGTCGGCTTCAAAACCGGTAATATGATTGATATAAACCGGTGCGCTGGTTTTTACCAGAGTCGTACTGTTCACTATATCATAGGCAAATACATCACCGGCATTTGCAATTGTGGTAACAGCTACAGGATTGTCGTCAATATATACCTGCGTATTTGCAGCTGTGGCGGTAATGAAGATCCTTTCCCCCTTATCCTCCAAAGGGGAATTTTCAACAAAACCTTTCATAACAAGGTACTCGTCTCCAATAATATCGATCGGTACTATCTGGTCGCCGAACAAATCCCAGCTTGTCCCACCGGTAATCCTTTCTTTATGCATGGCATCATCATACACCGTAATGGCAATATCCTTGTCCGAAACCACTCTTACACCGTTTATATGGTGGATACCTGCAATACTCGCTGCCCTGAAGGCATAGGTTTCGCCTTTATCCAGCGTTATTTCAATGAATGGCGGATAAGGCGTAAAATGCAACAGATCATCATTCGGATATACTGTAATTTTTGTATCATCATCGCTTGCTACAATCACAAAACCACTCCATTGGGAAAGTTTAAAATTGTAATTTGGAAACACGTTCTGTGTTGAAACATAAAATTCCCGACCTAATCCGTTTGATCCCTTTAATACAATAATATCTTTGTTCAGTTTGTTGTCCAGTTCGTAGTAAACCGATACTTCCCCCGGATAGGCTGTGATATGAAAACCTTTTGACTGGATAGCAGTCGGATCGGTCAGTGCCCTTGGGTAGGTCTCAATAAAATTGATAGGGATCAATTCATCCAGTCGTATCGACTTATGCTCAAGATCGGCAAGTGAAAAAACAACAGGAGTAAAGAGAGGATTTAACGGTTGTGAAATGGTAACAGTAGTGGCATACAACGCGGTAAAATGTAAATTAATAGGGGCTCCGTTACTGGGATTTGGCCCATAATTATCGGTGATATCCGGTGCAGCAAACCAGAACTCGTTATCTATTTGTCCGGATACACGGAAAACAAATGCCGAGATTATGATGATGATAATTATGTAACGGATTTTCAAAACTTGTAATTTTAATTATCAACTAAATATATTTCACATTATTATACGAATTTTAACGAAATGTGTTTTAACTTTATTAAGAACAGGAAGGAAACAATATCATAGTTTTTATCGTAAATTATTTAACCCTATTGAAGTGAAAAAAAATCTACCAATTATTTTGCTAATAAATTTAATAAAAATATGAATAAGCGTTTGATAAGGAATTATATTTTGGGGGTATTTTTGGTGTTTGCGGGCTTTGATCCTGTGTCTTCACAAGAAGTCTATTACTATCTGAATGAGAACTTCGAAGATAAGGAAAGCCGTGATCTGTGGTTAAGCCTTCCTGCAGAGCCTCCTGTTTCATGGAATTATATGAATGGAGGCTATAATAATAAGCCACCCCTGGCATTTGACGGCGACACGAATGCATTTCTGCGAAGGCTTGATCCGACGCCTTATATAAGAACATTAGTCTCTCCGCCTATTGATCTGAGCGGGGCAAGAAAACCACAGCTGAGTTTTGCCCATGCACAACCGGTATATGTTTTCGGGCAGGATGAAATGAGACTCTTATTCAGGGCAGGGGCTTCCGCGAACTGGGATACGATTGCAGAATATACATCGGATGTTGATTCCTGGACAAACCGGATTTTTAATATCGATGAATTCGGCAGCAAATACATGCGAAGTGATTTTTACCTGGGTTTCTGTGGTAAAACAAAAAGCGGAAACGGAGTTTATATTGACAAAGTTGTGATTGAAGAAAAAGATACCATAAACAAATATATTAAGAATATTACCGTACAAAATGTTCTGCACAATATTATACCATCAGGAGTTGTTGAAATTCCGGTTCTGAAAATTTATCTGAATGTTTTTGGCAATAATGATTCCATGATGCTGAATTCTATCACCATAAGATCTGTTGGAGGCAATGATGAAGTATTTGAAAATGACGGATTTGCATTGTTTGCCACAACGGATGACATTTTCAGAAACTATAAATCAGGGATATCAACCCAGGTTGGTTCAAAGTCTGCTGTTTCTTCGGGATCGATCACGTTCAGTGACCTGAATTATAAATTAAAAACAGGGGATAATTATTTCTGGCTTACAGCCGATATAAAGCCACAGGCTGCACACGGAACTGTAATAGACTTTATGGTAGAATCCGATGCGGTATCGGTAAGTGATACGCTTTTGCCCATAACAGGAATTAATCCAGCCGGGACCAACCGGATTGAAGAATCGGTATTCTTTGATAACTTCGAAACCATAAAAGGGTGGACAATTGATGATGATTTTGAAATAGATGAACCACGCGGGCTGGTTGCTTTCGGTTCAAGAGATCCCGATTTTGCATACAGCGGATTAACAGTACTGGGTACCGATCTCACCACGGATGGTGCATACCGGATGAATATTCCGGAAGGAAGCGGGTATTTTGCCACCACCCCTAAGATTGATCTAAAGTATTATATTGACATTAAGCTTAATGCAAAGAAATGGATCGCTTTCGACGGGCTGGACAGGGCAAGCATCGATGTTTCAACAGACAACGGAGCTACCTGGAATTCCATATGGTTGAGCAATATTGAAGGACTGCATTCTGAATCGGGATGGAATGCTCTTCATATAACCGACAAGATCAATGAAATCGCAAACAGGCAAAAAGATGTTTTTATCCGGTTTGCCATAAATTATTCCGACAATCAGTTTGCCTTTTCAGGTTGGAATATTGATAATTTTGCCATTACCGGCAACCACCTGGATGCTGATGTCGGCATAACCCGCATATTATCGCCATACGACGGATGTCTTGGGACAGGGAATGATGCTGTAACAATTGTTGTTAAGAATAACGCCGAAGGTCCATCACCTTCAAAAATACCGGTTTTTTTTGGATTAAACGGTCTTGAAGGCCCACGTGTATATGATACCATACAGGGGCCTATACCTCAAAACGATAGTATAACATTTACCTTTTCCGCGCCGGCAAATTTTCCGGCAGGCGGAATATATGATAAATTCATCGTAGCCATAGACCTTGCTTCTGATGAAGATCCTACCAATGATACGTTAACAAAGCCATTGTTTATTCAGAATTTTATAACCCCGCCCCATACTGAAAACTTTGAAACCCACCGGGGATTGTGGCTCGCATCAGAAAATTCAGCATGGGAATGTATCTTACCTGACCCAAGTATTCCTGAGAATACCGGGAGTGCAAGATCCTGGTTATCATCACCTTATGGGTTATATGCTAATGGCGATACTTCGTATATCTCAAGTTCCTGTTATAACCTGGTAAGTACTGAACCGCTTGTAATGGAACTTAAATACTGGATTGAAAGTGAAGCCCATAAAGACGGTATGAACATTCAATATACCACCGATAACGGGCTTACCTGGCATCTTGTTGACACCAGTTACTATGGATTTAACTGGAACTGGTATAAAAACAATGTACAGGCTCTTGGCATGAAAGGATGGTCGGGTGTGGTAAGTGGCTGGATAACGGCCAGGGAATTTATCCCTGCCTCGCTGTTATCAAAGCCGAATGTCAAATTCAGAGCTTACTGGGCTTCTGATGAAACAGGCAACGCAAGGGGAGCTGCTTTCGATGATTTCAGCATTATACCTGCACCTCCCGACATCGGGGTTGTTTCGGTAAATGTCCCTGAAACGAATTGCCTGAACCAGAATCCTGAAAATGTAAATATAACGATAGAGAACCTTGGACTGGTGAACGTTAAATCAAATGATACCATACGGGTTGGATATACACTTGATGCCGGTCCGACGGTGTATGATACAATTATTACTACCGACATTTTGTTACCGGGTGAAACCATGAATTTTTCATTTACTGAAAAAATAAATCTTACGGAAGCCAAAACATATTCCATTAAGGCATTTACTTTGTATGAAAGCAATCCATGGTTTTACGGTTATAATAACGATACCGTTACCAAAAGCTTTGATGTTTTACCACTGCCATTTACCGGATTGCCCGATACAATCCAGTCGAGAGAGCCCGACACGGTCGTGCTCCGCGCATATTACGATCCCGGCTATACCTATTCATGGGAAGGAGGCCTTTCAACTGCCGACACATTTAAAGTGCCGGGCGATGGTGTATTTCACCTTCTGGTTACGAATGTCGGGGGAAATGGTTGCTCGAACACCGATTCAGTGTATGTTGAATTGTTGTTTAATGATATCGGGGTTGACACTCTTATTTCTCCGCTTTCATCCTGTGAATTATCCGCAAATGAAATAATTACCATGAGAGTGAAGAACGTCGGGACAGACAGCATTTATGCCGGCTCCAATATTTCACTATCCTATGTCCTCGACGGCAGACCTGAGGTACCCGAAACGCTGGTGCTGGATAATCCGCTGCATTCGGGCGAAACCTTCCTGTATACTTTTTCGGGACACCCGGAAGATTTCACCAGTCAGGGAAGTCACTACCTTAAGCTAAAAGCATACTATGGAGGCGATACCGTCAGGCACAACGATACGCTCACCTATAATGTAATGGTATATGGCAGTCCGGCAATAGATCTGGGTGGTGATAAAGTGGTAGAGGCTCTGACCTATACTCTTGATGCCGGTGCAGGACACTCCTCCTACCTGTGGGAAGACGGTGATACAAACCGGTTGCATGTGGCGGACCAGACAGGACTATATTATGTTGAGGTTGTCAGCATCCACGGGTGTGTCGGATATGACTCCGCATTTATCCGGCTAAAGGTAAGGGATGTTTCACCATACAGGCTTGTCAGCCCAATCTCTGCATGCGATGTTACCGGCAATGTCAATGTACATTTTCAGGTCATAAATTCCGGAACCGACACAATACCGAAGTATTCAAAGATTTATGTCAAGTATCAACTGGGGACCCAGGCTATCCGGAGTGATTCGATGACGTTGGCTTCCAGTCTTTATCCCGGATCTACCATCAGCCATATCTTTACCAATACAGAAAACCTGAATGCATACGGCAGTTATAATTTCATGCTTTTTGCTACCACGTATAAAGATTTAAATGCTGTAAATGATACCCTGTATGATACTGTTTACCTGCAGCCGAAGCCCCTAGTTGATTTTGGATTGGGTGAAAGTTTTCAATACAGGGGATTGGAATATATGCTGGACGCCGGATACGGGGAATCTTATAACTATTTATGGATGGATGGGAACACCGGTCAACAATATACAGTAACCAAATCCGGGAATTACAGTGTAATTGTCACGGATAGCCGAACCGGTTGTTTTGCCGGAGACACTGTAATCCTATTCCTCATTATTGATGATGTTGGCATTGCATCGGTCAATAATCTTCCGGACGACTCCTGCTCGGGAGATTTCAGCGATGTCCAGGTACAGATACGGAATTACGGGACAACCAATATTGCGTCCGGTTATACGCTGAATGTGGGGTATACATTGAACGACGTTTTAATCGGTGAAGATGCTTTTATGCTTAGCTCCGTATTTTCCGCGGGGGCATCCATTACACGTAACCTGTCAAAAACCATTACCCTCTCCGAGGGGAGTCCTGCAACATTGATGTTCTATACACTATTGGGTGAAGATATGAGGCATGAAAACGACACACTGGTTAAAACATACGGTACCATAAGGAGGAGTCCTGTTGTTGATTTCGATGATGTGGGAGGCAATGTTATGACTGATGTACTGCCTTATTTACTAGCCCCCGAATCGGGTCATCCTTCCTATCTGTGGCAGGATGGTTCAACTGCATCCACGTATAACGTTACAAGCTATGGCACCTATTCGGTTGCCGTGACTGCCACCAATGGCTGTATTACCAGTAAAACCGTGAACGTTATACCCGTTACTGACATCAGGGAAACCAATGGTGAACCGTTCAACATAAATATCTATCCCAATCCTGCCCGGGATTATATCAATCTTGAAATGGACCTGAGGGATACGGATGATGTGACAATTGAAATCTATAATGACGACGGAAGACTATTGTTTAACGACAGGATAACCGGCAGAATTGTATACAAAACCGATATCAATGTCACTCATTATCTGCAGGGAGTATATTACATGAGGATCTATAACAAAGACAGGTCGCAGATTTACAAAATCATTATTTATTAGGGGATTCCGGTAATCAAGTATTCCGATATTCCTTTTATGACGAATCACAAATCAGGAAAAAGTTATAAATCCAAAGCAGCAGCGTGTGAGGTGAAATAAAATGCACCTCGGGTGCAACCTTTGCATACTCTATTTGTCATTTTATCGTAACGCTGTTATAAAAAAATTTCCGTATGAAAAAAATATGTTTTGCTTTGGCATTATCACTGAGTGCGGTTTCCGCAAATTCACAGACCGCACAGGACCTGTTCCGGCATGACTGTCCGGTCACATGGCTGGGGATCGATTTTACCCATGTAAGGCTGATCGGCACCTTTGCCGAATTTTATGAAATCGGAGAAAAAAGCCCTGTGCATATCATCACCGACTATTTTCCGGAATGGAACTGGATCGTTCTTAAGGAGCGTGAAAAGTACGATATCCGGGGAATGCTCAGGAGAATGGATATCGATTATGACATCGACATGATCATGGATCTGAATTACCAGGCCAATCCCGACAGCATGGAAGCTTACAATACGAAGCGATTTACCGGGGAAGATATACAGGCTTATGTGAATCAATACGACCTTAAGGGCAAGGAAGGTATTGGTGTGCTGTTCATGGCTGAATGCCTGAATAAAAGTTACGAAGAAGCTATTTTTCACTTCGTGGCTATCAATATGAAAACCCGGGAAGTGCTTTTCCATGAGCGGCTGAGGGGAAAACCAGGAGGCATCGGTCTACGGAACTACTGGGCCAACTCGGTTTACAGGATCATCAATGACATCAAGCATTATTATTACAATAACTGGAAGTCAGATTTTAAAAGAGCCGAATCTCAGTCGGTATAGCCCTATTCGCTAATCCGGGTTTGCAACCCGAATTTCTGAAAAAATACACTGGTGCGCGTTTACAACGCGTACCAGAATGTATACAATTCCTAACCATCCCTCAAACAAGTTACAGCAAATTGGTGTTGGACCAATTTGTTATATCAGCTCATATTCACCCTTTTATGATTACTAATATACAAACTGGGATAAATCTCCTTTCAATTTCACTATATATATATCTGAGGCTCCAATAGATGTAACCGCAGGTATATCCTCCGATTGTGAATCTCCTCCCAGCATATACCCGCCATCGCTGGTTTGCAATGCAATGATGCACTCATCCGTTTCACCTCCTCCAAAGATTTGCTGCCATTCTGTGTATCCGTCTGCGTTTATTTTGAAAACACAAAAATCCCTTAAACCATACATACTACTGGAACAAAGACTGCCTCCAATAATATAACCTCCATCGTTTGTTTGTTGTATGGAATTATACTCACACCCGATTTCGTATTTCTTTAACCACACAACATTACCGGATGGATTTATCCTCATGAAGTAATCTTCATAGTCCGACGAATTTACCGTGAAAACGTAACCGCCATCATTGGTCTGTTGTATAAAATCAATTTCATCATCTGCATATCCGTATTCGTGCTGCCATTGCATATTACCGCTCATATCAGCTTTTACGATGCGGGGTTTATCTTTACAGACCGTGGCATACCAACAAATGTTACTTTCACACAACCATTGATCGAAACAGGAATAAGACATGGATCCTGCAATAATATACCCGTTATCATTTGTCGGATGGATAACAGGACTGAGATCACCTCTAAGTTCATAGCTGGATTTTGTTTGCCATATTCTAAAACCGCTTGAATTGGTTTTGATAATGTAATAACCTATTGAGCTACCATTTGTAATACCTGATATATAAGAGTATGAATAGCCTCCTAAAATATAACCTCCATCCGAAGTCTGGTTTATAAAACCAAAATACTCACTATCACTGCCCCCAAACATTTTCTGCCATTCGATTTCTCCCCTTGTATCCAACTTTATAATATAATAATCGTTCCCCCCATTATTTTTTACGCCGGGTATATCTTCCGAGTATGAATAGCCTCCGATAATATAGCCTCCGTCAGCTGTCTGCTGCACTGATTTCAACGTTTCATAATTACTGCCTCCGTACATCCGATGCCATTCCTTATTACCATGTGAATCGATTTTTAGTATATAATAATCGGATTCACCATGATTTATTGCATCCTGTATACTGTCGGAATAGGAAACACCTCCAATAATGTAACCACCATCGCTTGTCTGTTGCATCGTCACAAGATCTTCATTATAAGTACCTCCATACATTTTTTGCCATTCAATTAACGTATTTATCACGAAAACTCCTGTATCAACCGGTGATTCCTCCATACCTTCTTTAGCAGCATAGGTTTTTATAGTAGTGGTGGAATTCAATAAAATCGGAGTTTTATAAACATTTGATGAATCAGTTGGTTCGGTACCATCCAGGGTATAATAAATCCTCGCTCCCGGTGTATTGCAACTGATTGTTACATATATGGGTCTTGTATACGTACCACATTCAGGGCTAAAAGCAGGTGTCAGGGTTTGTTCCATTGTTTCATCTTTCTCGCAACTGACGAATAGTGTCAATAAGAACAAAAAGGCAATGAATTTTTTCATGATAAAGGATGTATGGTTGATTATGATATACTGTTTATTTGCATTTGACAATAAAGAAAAATTACCTTCAATAGAAGTTATCCGTCAATATTAAGTCCGGTCTCCTTGTCATGGTTCAATAATTGAAACTGTTGCCGCACCGGTACCCTCCAAATACAGAATATTCCACCCTGTTGTGATGGGTAATGAAAAATCGCCATTGTTGATCTGTTCCTCACCATCTGCTGTAACCGATACATTATCAATATAAATATCATAGGCACCCTGTAGACCCAGATTGAATTGTAATGCCGATACACCATTGCCCTCATCCGCAATTGTACTGATCACAGCTTCAGAAAAAGTTGTTTTGGATGTTGTTATATGGAAAAAAGGAGATATCCCGGCTGCATTCAGTACTTGTTGGTATGAACCTCCACCCTGGTTTATATCACACATAATGGTAACGTTTTGGCTTGCATATGCATCAAACGTAATTGTATAATAAACACCTACCTTCAGGCCTTTTATGTTCTGTGAAAACTGAACATGCCAATAATTACTTCCTCCATCCGTTATAGAAATAAGAACAAGTCTTTCAGGGATTACAGCAGGTGTTCTTGTCACATGTAATACATAGTCATTAGTTGTACCATCCTGGGCAATTACTTCGATGGTTATATGATTTTCTCCTTCATCCAGACTTATTGTCTGCGAAGGGTTGCCTGAGGTACAAAGAACCGAATTAACATAAATAGTAGCATTGTCATCTTCTGCTTCCGGTGTTACCGTTATGCTTTCAATACTATTCTCAACGGTTGCCTCATAACTCATGACGTTTTTTGAAAATGTCGGTGTCAGTGTTCCCGACGAAACTGCCAGGTCTGATAAATATGCATTACCCCTTCGGGTAACAACTACCAGGTATTCATTAACAGACTCGTCCGGTCCTGTTACCTTGATTAGAATGTTATTTTCACCAACATTCAAACTTATGGATTGTGAAGGACTGCCTGATGCACATGGAACTGAATTTACTGTAATTGTTGCACCCGGATCAACGCTTGTCGGGGTCACTGTTATGCCTGATACGTCATAATTCACTGTCGCCGTATAGGCAGTTCCTGCGCCTGAAAATTCCGGTTCCAACTGTCCCGTGCTCATGGTTAATGCCGATAATGCTGCATTTGCCGCAACTCTGGTTATCCTTATTGTATAGCTTTTGGTTGTTCCGTCCGGGGCTTTTACTTCAATCGGGATAGTATTTTCACCAACATCCAGACATATTGATTGTGAAGAATTGCCTGAGTTACATAAAACCGAATCAATAAAAATGGTTGCCTGAGGGTTATAAGCTATGGGCGTTATGGTTATATTGGATATATTGTATCCGACATTTGCTGTATAGTTGTATACCGAACTGCTAAATACCGGGCTTAAATCTCCGGATGATATTGTTAAATATGATAAAGACAAAGATGGACATGCATTCCAGGATAAGGATCCTTCTATCAATAATGTAGGATCAGAACCAGATCCACGATTAACTTCACCTGAATAGGAGACGGAACCATCCGCTTTGTTTAATCTGCCAGCTGTGTCGGATGATGTAAATTTACCCTGTAAAACAATGTTATCATCTTCATATTCAAACGTACTATCATCTTTGATAATAATATCAGCATAGATGTATGTTTTGACAGCAGATACTCCGCTTGAAGTCGAATTCACACTTATAATCATGCCAACGGATCGGTTATTTTCCAATGGACTGTTTACACCTGTAATTCTTGACCCGTCGTCCGACACATAAAAAGAAATATTACTTCCTTCCCAGAGACCGCCAACCGGAGCAGATGGTATCACAATATTTTCATTCCCATCTTCAGGTGATTCATCTTTTTCACAACTACAAATAATAAATCCTGTGAAAAACAAAAGAAAAACAAGCGTTAAAGTTTCTGCTGCTTTAACACTGAATTTTGCATTCATTGATAATTGGTTCACTTTTATGGTATTTTAGGATAAAGGGATCTGCATTAATTTCGATAAATATAAAACATAAAAGTAATCAAATCAATACATTTTTAAATCACATCAATATTTTAAGCATTCTCATCACGTACTCTAATTCGAGTTTGAACCTACGAGTGTTCGAAACGTATCTGATGACACCCGCTCACCGATTCATGCCTGCCTACCGGCAAGGCAGGCGCTTGCGCCAGTGAAGATAAGCTATGACATTCATTGATAATTAATTCTAATTTGACAGATTATGAATTACAGTGATTTTTCAGCTTTTTTACCTCTGCTCATTGATGGTTGTACCGTCAATGTTTTATAATCGTCACAAGCAGGTTGTACCTGCTATCATTGCGAATGCAAAAAAGAGTTATATTAGTCCTACGGACACAAAAGGCTATCTGATAATTCGGGGCTGCTATCCGAATTTTTAAACAGGCACAAGCAGGAGGATACAAATTATTAGAAACCATATTTCAATCATACTATGGCAGAAAAGAAAAGTGAATTACCTCAACCTGAAATGAAATTCCTGATTACGAAAATCATAATGAGATTTTCTCTTGTGCCCATAGTAATCGGACTTCTTATCCTTATCCCTTCAGGGACTTTTTGGTTTTGGCAGGTTTATCTTTATCTTACCATTCTTCTTGTTCCGATGATTTTTGTTCTGTTTTACTTTCTGAAAAATGATCCGATGTTTTTAGAACGCAGGACAAGAGCAAAAGAGAAGGAAAAAGAGCAAATTATTATTCAAGTTATTTTTTCTTTTATCTTTTTATCAGGTTTCGTGATACCCGGAATGGATAAGCGTTTTGGCTGGTCACACGTTCCGGTTTTGGTTGTTATAACGGCTGACGTTGTTATATTGCTCGGTTATCTTCTGATTTTTGCTGTTTTTAAGCAAAACAGCTATGCTTCACGGGTCGTTGAAGTAGAAAAAGATCAAAAAGTTATATCAACGGGCCTTTATGGTATTGTCAGACATCCGATGTACATTGGAGTTATTATTATGTTTGTGCCTTCTCCGATTGCCCTGGGTTCGTATTGGGGAATGATACCCATGACGACTATACCCCTTGCATTGGTATTACGAATTATAAACGAAGAAAAAGTATTACGCAAAGAACTGCCCGGTTATAAAGATTATTGCCAAAAAACAAAGTACAGATTGATTCCTTACGTATGGTAGTCCGATATGAAATAATGATTGTATGTTCTATTTAATTAAAACGCTATATAACAAACCGTACAGACAATCCCGGTGTACCGGGACGGGCCATACCGCTAAACATTAAACTTAAATACAAAAAAATTCAGCGATGAAACCGGAAGATTTTGGATATAATGATAAACTTGAACAGTTCAGGATTGATAATAACCTACATGATTTTGAAGTAGGCAGAGTTATTGCAGAGCACAAGGAGAGATATACTGTAAAGACTGCCAAAGGTGAGTTTGAAGCAGAGATAACCGGGAATATGCGCTTTACTGCAAAAAGTCGTGTGGATTACCCGGCAGTGGGTGACTGGGTAGCATTAATTCCGTATGAATCCGGTTTTGCAATCATTCATAAAATACTGCCACGATCCTCAATTATACAACGACAGGCAGTTGGCCAGTTCGGGGAAATTCAAATCATAGCGACAAATATTGATTTTGCATTTTTAGTTCAGGCCGTTGACAGAGACTTTAATATAAACCGGATTGAAAGATACCTGATCCTTTGTAATTCATCGAAAGTCAGTCCGATCATAGTTCTAACAAAAACAGATTTAATAAATAAAACCAGGGTTTCTGAAATAACAGAAAATATAAGATCCCGGATTAAAAATGTTCCTGTTATGGCAATAAGTAACGAGACACGAGACGGATATGAAGCTATTATGAATTGTATTGAAAAGGGAAAAACCTATTGTATGCTTGGTTCTTCCGGAGCAGGCAAATCGACCTTAATCAATAATCTGTCCGGTAAAATCCTAATGCGAACCGGTACGATCAGCCGAAGTACAAACAAAGGGAGACATATTACCAGTCACAGGGAACTTATAATTCTTGAAAACGGGGGAATATTGGTTGACAATCCGGGTATGAGAGAAGTTGGCATTGCAGATACGGCAAATGGACTGGAAATTACTTTTGATGCTATCTTCAACTATGCACAAAGATGTAAATTCAAAGATTGCACACACACCAACGAGACCGGCTGTTCTGTTCTGGCAGCTGTAAAAAACGGATCAATAGACCGGGCTTCTTATGAGAACTATTTGAAGATGGAGAAAGAAAAAGCGTTTTTTGAATCAACGGTTGTCGAAAGGCGAAAAAAGGACAAGGAATTTGGCAAAATGATCAAAAACTATAAAAAGGACATGAATAAGAATAAGTACTAGTGTCATGTGACTATTTAATCGGTTTAATCGGGGTCGGACCAAGATATATAAGTATAAACCAAGCACTTAGTTAAATATTTTGGTCATTTTTTAACCTTAGAAACTTGTTTTCGCGGGTAAAAATACTATCTTAAGAAGATATAGGATATTAACTTTCAGGCTTAAGATTTCTTAGAATGCTCTTTTGGGGGCAAAAAATAGTGTTCTAAGAGCAAAAAAAGACTTATTTTCAATATTATTTAAATGAATATCAATGATATAGTTTGGTCCGATCCTTATTCTATACTCTCATATTCCCGCGGGGGTAAGTGATTTCTTAAGCTACTTTGTGGACTTCATCTATAACCAGATAAACGATAAGGAATTATTTATGCTGAACAACCAGTTGACTAACTGTTCGAGGCAATTGTTTTCAAAAAATTCTGTTTGAATATATTAAACAGAATTAATTATTCTTATTTTTATTTGGAATAAAATCCGATTGCTCAATATGAAAAATTGAGTAGCTGGAAAAAAATCTTAAAAATTCATATCTCAACATACCATTTCCTTAATCAGAAGTGGGGTTACCACTTCATAAATAAGTTATAACCAATTATTAAAATTGCCAAAGAATTTGATTACAGGTTAGATTTTTATATGAAATGATTACTGAAATTTATAATTATGAAAACACTATTACTTATTATTCTGCTCAGTATTGGTAACAGATTATTTTCTCAATCAGAGATCTTATTTTCTATTGAAGATAAAAAGTATTATACAGATGAATTTGAGTATTATTATAAAAAAAATCACGGTGATGATGTTATAAAATATTTAGAACTATATGTTCAATTTTCTTTGAAAATATTTGAGGGGTATAGGTTAGGGTATGATAAAGAAGAGCGATTTATTAAGGAATTTAAGTTATTCGAGAAAGAGTTTAGAAAAGGATGTTTTGACTTCGAAACATATTTAAGAAAATATACTGAATACTATGATGGTATTATTCTTTTTAATTTTATGAATGATTTTGTATGGTCGAAAGCATTAAAAGATACTGTAGGGCTATATAATTTTTATAAACAAAATAAGAAACAATATAATTCTGATTTCATAAAAAATAAAGGTCTTATTACAACCGATTACCAAACTTATCTTGAAGAAAATTTAGTCAATGATCTTTTTGCTAAGTATACTATTATTTTCAGTCAAAATGAATTAAATAACCTGGTTAAAAAATATCTTACTAATACACAAATAAGTTCATTAATTACCAATGCTAAAATTCAAGGATTTATTTTAAATACGACATCATCATTAAACCAAGATCATGCTGAATTACGAAAACAATTTGAAGAAGAAATACAGAAAGAAATACTTATAGAAAGAGAAAAAAAACTTGCTGAAGAGAAGATACAGGAGGAAATAAGTTTGTTATCAGTAAAAGAGAGACAATTGTTTGAAGACAGTATAATTAATGAGATTATTGATGGGGAAAAAAGTAGCAGGTATATTATTTCAGAAATGCCACCCACAACAACTCAAGCTAATTATTCATATATTAATCATGGTAGTCGATTTAACCAATTTACCGGAAGAATTACTCTTAAAGAATTTTCGGGAAGCGAAAATCTGGTAATATATAGGTTTGATACACCTTGTGATGTAATTCATTTCTATGAAGAAACTCAGAGTGGAAGTATTGGCCTTAAATTTGAAAAATATTTTACCTCTAAAGATAATGAATCACTAATCTATGCAAAGGGTGTTTATGATTTTCCTCAAGGACACAAATCAGTTATTCGATTTATAGGAAAACATAAATTTAGAAATAATTTTACATTTGAAGGAGAAGAGGATTTTCCCTTAACATTTGTATTTATTCATCCCATTGGTTTTGTTTATTTATATGGAAAAGGAATTGTTACAACACCTATGGGTAAAAAGGTATACCTGCCTTAACGGAAACTAACATCGTATACAATCGATGTCGGATTCGCATCAGAAATAATGGTTTTTCCTTGAATTAAATTTGAAAAATACCTGCAGGAGACCGCTCAGAACCTCCGTTCATTGACGGTTGCACCAACAATGTTTTGAAATCGTCACAAGCAGGTTACACATACTGGTTCAAGCTTTAATCGGGGTCGGACCAAATCCTTAATCGGCCTTAATCGGGGTAATAGGCCTTAATCGGGGTCGGACCAAAATATATAATTATAAACCAGATACTTAGTTAAATATTTTGGTCATTTTTTAATCTTAGAAGCCTGTTTTCGCGGGTAAAAATACTATCTTATGAAGATATAGGATATTAACTTTCAGGCT
>JAFGKY010000001.1 GCA_016928305.1 Bacteroidales bacterium | reverse complement strand
GTTGGGGTAGAAAGTTGCTGAAAATCTACCATGATACTTTTCGGAGTAGACTCAATCTTTAATCTTTAATTTTTAATCGAAAATCCAATAACATTTAATAACAGTCTTATGTACGGAAAAATAAAGGAACATCTGCAGCAGGAACTCAAAAGCATTGAGGAGGCCGGACTGTATAAAAAAGAAAGGATCATTGTCTCGCCTCAGGGTGCCCGGATAAAAATAGAAAGCGGAGAAGAGGTGCTGAACTTTTGTGCCAACAACTACCTGGGACTTTCTTCTCATCCGGCCCTTGTTGAGGCTGCACATAAAGCCCTGGATACCCATGGATATGGTATGTCGTCGGTGCGTTTTATATGCGGAACAACCGACCTACATAAAGAGCTTGAACAAAAGATAGCCGCGTTTTTCGGCACGGAGGATACCATTCTGTATGCAGCTTGTTTTGACGCCAACGGCGGTGTTTTTGAACCTTTACTGTCGGAAAGAGATGCCATCATTTCGGATGCGCTGAATCATGCATCCATCATCGATGGTGTAAGGCTTTGTAAAGCACAACGTTACCGGTATGCAAATGCCGATATGCATGACCTGGAAGAACAATTAAAAAAAGCTCAGGCTCAGCAGTTCAGGATTATTGTAACCGACGGCGTGTTCTCGATGGATGGCAATGTCGCTCCGGTGGATAAAATCTGTGAACTGGCACGGAAATACGATGCCCTGGTGATGGTCGATGAATGTCACTCAGCAGGAGTGGTAGGTAAATCCGGTCGCGGAGTGACCGAACTTTTTAACATACGGGGGGAGGTTGACATTATAACCGGTACGTTGGGTAAAGCTTTTGGCGGTGCCATCGGTGGATTCACAACAGGTCGGAAAGAGATCATTGGCCTTCTCCGGCAGCGTTCAAGGCCCTATTTGTTCTCCAACTCATTGCCTCCGATGATCACTGCTGCAGGTATAAAAATGTTCGATATGATGAGTGAGACAACGGAGTTACAGGATCGCTTGCATGCCAACACCGATTATTTCAGAAGTAAAATACAGGAAGCCGGATTCACAATTAAACCCGCGAAGTCAGCAATAATAGCCATTATGCTTTTTGATGCAAAACTATCACAGGATTTTGCTGCTGCTTTGCTTTCAGAGGGAATCTATGTAATCGGATTTTATTTCCCTGTGGTTCCGAAAGGAGAAGCCCGCATAAGGGTTCAGCTTTCCGCTGCACATACAAAAGAGCATCTCGATAAAGCTGTTGAAGCCTTTATTAAGGTGGGAAAGGAATTGAAGGTGATTGTCTGAACTAAGATTTTTAAGATTTAACGATGACAGGATTGAAATTCAAAATAACTCCATCAATTCCATCAATCGCTCGGCTCTGCCGAGCGACTGAGAGAGGTTGCATCAACCAGTCTTCAATCCAATAATCTTCTAATCCAATAAATCCTAATTCAGACTATTTCCATAACGCGATAACATCCACATTCCCCGTGACCCGCTGGTTCAGTTTAACTCTTATTTCCGCGTCAAGGGGAAGGAAGATATCCACACGCGATCCGAATTTTATAAAACCAAGTTCGTCGCCCTGGACAATAAGATCTCCTTCTTTTGCATAGGAAACAATGCGTCGCGCGACAGCCCCGGCGATCTGTCTGACCAGTATTTCCTGAGATTTACTATTTTTCATAACAAAGGTTGCACGTTCATTGAGTTCCGATGATTTTGGATGCCAGGCTACCAGGTATTTCCCGGGATGGTATTTAAAATAGGTGACCTCACCGGTTATCGGGTATCGGTTAACATGTACATTAAGCGGTGACATAAAAATTGAAATCTGCCATCGTTCATCGTTGAAATATTCTTTTTCAAAGGTTTTTTCAATGGCAACCACCTTTCCGTCAGCCGGACAAAGAATACTGGTTTCGTCCGGGACAACTGGCCGGGAAGGACTTCTAAAAAACCATACCAGAAGAAGAAAAAACGGTATTGTCACAAGAGCTGTGATGATTTCAATCAGCATATTACGGGTCAGCAGCGAAACGCCATAATTAATACCGATGATTACCACAAAAACTATTGCCAATGTCAGTATGCCTTCTTTATGTATGTTCATATCCGTTGAGCTATTGAATTGCAGTTTTAAGCATCAGGTAAGCAAACGATGCAGGAATAATAAATAAAAGTGAATCCATACGATCAAGAACCCCTCCATGGCCTGGTAAAAGATGTCCGGAGTCTTTAATGCCGACGCTTCGTTTCAGCTTCGATTCAAACAGGTCACCGTAAACACCAAAAACAGAGACCAGAACACTGAGAATAAGCCAGTCGATACGTAACAAATAAGGAGTGAAATGATTCAGCCAATATCCGAGGCCAACCGTAACTACTGTTCCTCCTATTGCACCTTCCCATGATTTCTTGGGGGAAATGCGTTCAAATAACCTGTGTCTGCCAAAGAGCATGCCAAAAACATAGGCACCGGTATCATTTATCCATACAAGTGATAAAAGTCCCAGCAAGATGCCAGGTGTGTACTGGTGGTTGTTCACTCCGGGGAAGGCCAGATAAACTGACAGCGCATAAGGAACGGCGATATACAGTAATCCAAATATCAACAAAGCTGTCGGAATGAATTGATTCTCCTTATTATGGTATATTTCAGCTATGAACAGTAACAATACAACAGGTATGATAATACTGTAAACGGCTAAGGTTACAAGTCCCGAAAAAAACAAAAAACTCGCGATATAAATAAAACTACCGGTTACCATTCCTGTTATCTGCGGTGGAGGGTAAGGTGTGTTTGCATAAAGACGATAGAATTCAAATAAAGTTAGCAAAGTGATGACAAGGAACAGAATGCCAAAATAATACCTGCCTGCCAGTATTGCGCCGGCTATAATGGCTATATACCCGATGCCTGTAAACAATCGCTGGAAGAAATTATTCAAAATGAGCTGTTTTTAAAAAGTGCATAGCCTTTATCACATTTTCCCTTCTGACAAATACTTCAATGAAGCCGCTTGGATGTAAGGTGGCAGAATCAGTTTTATTCATAATAACAGATTCAATTCCCTGGTTGCTGAGGCATTCCTGGGCTAATTGCGCCCTGTACATTTTCCCGGTACTGAAAATATTCACCCAGTCCTTTTCCATGGAATTTCTGTCCAAGTATTATTAATTCAGGCTGATTTTTTTATTGCAGCTGCTTTATTGGGCGTTTCAGTTGGTGATGTATCCTTGTCTTTAAGGATTTTTGAGGTTTTGTGTGTTTTTTTTGGCCGGTTACCCATATCCGGAACCCTGCCGGCTTTTCTTTCACCAAATATCTTCTCAAGGTCTTCCGTGAAAATGACTTCCTTTTCGAGCAGCTGTTCCGAGAGTTTTATTAGGCCTTCCTTTTGCTGTTCCAATACCTTCAAAGCTCTTTTGTATTGGCTTTCAATAATATCTTTAACTTCCTGGTCGATCATCTCCGATGTCTTTTCGCTATAAGGTTTCTGGAATGCGAATTCTGACTGCCCCGTTGAGTCATAAAAGCTAAGATTCCCGATTTTATCACTGAGTCCAAAATAGGTCACCATAGCATATGCCTGTTTGGTGACTCTTTCAAGGTCGTTAAGGGCTCCGGTTGAAACCTTGCCAAAGATGATCTGTTCTGCTGCTCTGCCACCGAGTGTTGCACACATTTCGTCGTATAACTGATCGCGTGTTGTTATTTGTCTCTCCTCAGGCAGGTACCAGGCAGCACCCAGGGATTTTCCCCTGGGGATAATGGTTACTTTAACCAATGGGTTAGCGTGCTCAAGCAGCCAGCTAACCGTGGCATGACCTCCTTCGTGGTAAGCAATGGTACGTTTCTCATCGGCTGAGATTATTTTGTTTTTCTTTTCAAGTCCACCCACGATCCTGTCAATAGAATCAAGGAAATCCTGTTTCTGTACGGCTTTTTTATTCTTACGGGCTGCTATCAGGGCAGCTTCATTACAAACGTTAGCTATGTCGGCCCCCGAGAAACCCGGTGTCTGTTTGGCCAAAAATTCAATATCCAGGTCCTTCTCTATTCGGATCGGGCGAAGGTGGACGAGGAATATTTCTTTACGCTCATTCAGATCGGGAAGTTCGACATATATCTGCCTGTCAAAACGTCCGGCCCGAAGTAATGCTTTATCCAGCACGTCAGCACGGTTGGTAGCCGCCAGTATGATCACTCCGGCATTGGATGCAAATCCATCCATTTCAGTCAATAACTGGTTCAGGGTGTTTTCGCGTTCATCGTTGGCACCAAAATTAGGATTTCTTCCCCTGGCTCTTCCAATGGCATCGATTTCATCAATGAATACAATACAAGGGGCCTTTTCCTTTGCCTGCTTAAACAAATCACGCACCCTTGATGCCCCGACACCAACAAACATTTCCACGAAGTCGGAACCCGAAAGAGAGAAAAAAGGCACATGAGCTTCACCGGCGACAGCCCTGGCAAGAAGTGTCTTTCCGGTTCCCGGCGGACCAACCAGTAAGGCTCCCTTGGGGATCTTGCCTCCCAGGTCGGTATATTTCTTGGGTTTTTTCAGAAAATCAACGATCTCCTTAATCTCAACTTTTGCCTCTTCAAGACCGGCAACATCTTTAAAATCGATTTTGACATTGGTATCCTTATCAAATATTTTTGCTTTGGATTTTCCGACATTGAAAATATTGGTTCCTCCGGCACCTGTTCCGCCTCCGCTCATCCTTCGGAAGAATGCGAACCACAAAACCACCAGGGCGATGATTGGCAACAGATACCACAATATCTGCCCGAATGACTGCTTGTCTTTTGAAAAGGCATATATTTTATCTTCTTCCGGAACATCAGCCTGAGCTTCATCAAGTCTTTTTTCAAACGCCTCAAGCGATAACATCCCCTGTAATTTGTAATGCGGACCGGATCGGTTCAGTGAATTAAATCTTTTTGAAGCCAGCTTCTGATGTTTGGGTTGATCAAGAAATTCAGGCTTTATGAATATCTCAACATCTTTATTATTGACGACAACGATTTTCTGTACTTCGCCTTTCAACAGCAATTCATTTTTAAAATAATACCAGTCAATTTCCTGGGGTTGCTGCCCACTGTCAAATAAATAAATCGAAACCAGGGTCATCCCAATGAGAACATACAGCCAAACCGCGTTGAATTTAGGTTTTTTATTCCCCAAAAAAGAATCACCCGACTTGTTCTCCTTATTATTTGAATTATTATTGTTGGATTCTTTATTTTCTTTCGTTTCTTCCATTCTTACATCCTTTGTTATGATTCATTCATCTTTAATTACTGTTATGTCTGCATCTCCCCACAGATCTTCAAGTTTATAATACTCCCGTGCTCCTTTCACGAATATATGCACAATAATGGATCCATAATCGAGCAAAACCCATTGTGCATTTTCAATTCCTTCGCGATGCGTTATTCTTATTCCTGTCTGTTCTTTTACTTTATCTTCCACAGATTCAGCAATCGCACTGACCTGGGTTGTTGAATCACCATGACATATAATGAAATTGTCACACATGGCATACCCCAGCTTCATCAGATTAATATTGACAATTTCCTTTCCTTTTTTGTCCAGTATCGCTTCCGTTATACAATTTACTAATTCGTTGTTATTTCCCAAAATTAATCAATGTATTAATAGTTTTATACTACAAAATTAATGAATTTAGCAGGATTCTGATGGATTTATTGTATTCAGAATGATTGACAGACATTAATTATGGTTATTCTCCAACGCCTTCCCATAAATATGCCTATCAACAACAATACCAAAAATTATCATACAGATCCTTATGGCATCTGAAATTACCATCGGTTTTACCATAATAAGGCTCGATGAGGTAGAGTCAACGAATACATATGCAAGTCAATTAATGAAAAATGGCAATGTTTCGGAAGGCACTGTAATTTTGGCAGAATTTCAAATCCACGGACGCGGTCAGAAAGGAAACACCTGGGAGAGTGAAAGAGGAAAGAACCTGACATTCAGCATTGTTCTCATGCCCGGTTTTTTGGGAGTACAAAAACACTTTTATCTCCTCATGAGTCTTTCACTGGGCATTATCGATGTGTTAACACATTACGGATTGAAGGCTATCATTAAATGGCCGAATGATATTTATGTCTCCGGCCGGAAAATCGGAGGCATATTGATTGAAAATTCCATAAAAGGCTCCCGCCTGATTTCATCCGTAGCCGGAATAGGTTTGAATGTAAATCAAACAACTTTCGCGTGTCGCGGTAGCAATCCAACATCCATGAAGCTTGAACTTAGGAAGGAGTTCGATCGTGAAGCATTGTTTAAAACAGCACTGAAACACCTTACAGGCTGGGTGCGCATATTATACAGGAAAGAATGGCAGCTAATCAAAGACCGGTATCTTCAAAACCTGTTATATTTCAATGAATGGAAGGAATTCACAGATTCTGCCGGTGCATTCCCTGGCCGTATAACGGATATTCTTGAAAGCGGAGAACTGCTGGTTGAAAAGCAAAACAGTAAATGTCACCCTTACAGGTTTAGGGAAATCGAATACAGGTCTTGATTTGAGCAAGTTCAGAATCCGTTGGATACATTTTTACAGTCAACCCGGCATCAGCTGTATTGAATGGTGCCCATCCGGTCAACCAGGGAATCAACGAATTTCTGCAACGGATTTTTTGCCATAAGCTGCAACAGCGGATTGAGATCAGCCTTCAAGGTAAGCCTTACCCGTGTATCTTTTTCTGCAGCATGTTTGAGTTGTATCCACAACGTAAAAGCATAGGCACTGTCATTTCCTGATCCCAGTTTAATAAGGTTATAAGGTTCCCTTTCAAGCACTTTTAGTTCGATTTCTCCTATACCCCCAATACCCAGTTTGCAGCTATCCTTGTGAAATTCCCATGAATCAAGATTTTCTTTAGGAATCAGGGGTTCAATATTTTTAAAATCCGATAGAAAAGTAAAAATCCTGTCTTCATTTTCAGGGATCATACCGATATGGCTCTCGATTTTCATGGAATTATTTTATGGGAATCCCCTTTTTTTAAGTTCGTCCGGATCCCAGGTATCCGGATTCTTTCGCCATAGTTCTAAAACATGCTTTGCATCCTGATCAATGTAGCCGGATTCAAAGGCCATGTCCAACAGGATTTCATAGTTAGTAAGGGTATAAAGTGAACAGCCGGCCTTCTTGAAATTTTCCATCGCAATGGGGAAACCATACGTGAAAACAGCCAGCATTCCCAATACATCGCATCCGATGAGACGAAGTGCTTCAACGGCTTTCAGGCTGCTTTTGCCGGTAGATACAAGATCTTCAATAACCACTACCCGCTGTCCCGGTTTGGGATCTCCTTCAACAAGGTTTTCAAGCCCGTGACTTTTCGGCTCCGGCCTGACATAATAGAAAGGCAGGTTGAGAGCATCTGCCACCAAAGCACCTTGCGCAATAGCCCCGGTAGCAACCCCGGCAATGGCTTCTGTTGATAAATATATTTCTCTGATACTATCCACAAAACTATCTTTGATCAGATTTCGAATTTCTGGGTATGATAGTGTCTTTCTGTTGTCGCAATAGATCGGGGATTTCCAGCCGGAAGCCCATAAAAATGGTTTTACAGGGCTTAATGCAATAGCTTTGCATTGTAGCAACAGTCGGGCAATCATTTTATCCTTTTGTTCCATAATACAAATGTATAAAGTTTTTTTCAACGACCGGAATATATTTTTAACGGATGATTTTGCCAGAACATTTCAGGTAAGATATGGGCTTTTCTATAAATTTTGTGATAAGGAAGACCTTGCAGAGCTGTTGGATTTTTATCGTAACCTTAAAAAGATCAATAACCTGTATATTTTTCATAATGATATGGATGAGTTAAGAACGGTTTTTCGATCGTGCTTTAAAGTCATTGAAGCTGCAGGAGGAGTGATAAAAAACAGGAAAGGTCAGCTTTTGGTTATTTACCGGAGAGGTAAATGGGATCTGCCAAAGGGAAAACTTGATGCGGGGGAATCTTTTGAACAGGCGGCTCTGCGTGAAGTTGAAGAAGAATGCGGTATTCAGGATCTGACCCTTGTGTGCCGGCTGTTATCAACGTATCATTCTTACCTTCTCGATAATCAGCCCATATTGAAAAAGACCATTTGGTTCGAGATTATCTATAGCGGGAGCAAGGATCCGGTTCCACAGAAGAAAGAAGATATTACGGAAATCCGTTGGATAAATCCTTATGAAATAAATAGTGTAATGGAGGGTACCTATGGAACCATTATGGATGTGCTGAAATACGCAAACATGATGTATCTATAAATCACCCTTGGCTCGCATTGCCTCAAACAATTTAATTTCAAAATTCTCTGAAGGTGCCGGAGCCGGGGAATAGATCAGCTTACCATCAGGCCCGATAAGAAAATAGGTAGGGAATGCCCGTATATCGTATTCTTTTATGATATCCGGCTGATGACCGTAATAAAGAAATATCCAGTTGTAATTATTCCTGTTTTTGAACTGATCAAAAGTAATTTCATAGGGATCAGTGGAAATGGTAATGATAGTAAGCCGTTGATGATGACGCTGATGAATATCGTTCAGCAATTTGAACTCATTTAAACAAGTATAACTGTAACTTGTGCAAAAATTAAGATACACATACTTTCCTTTAAAATCGGTTAAACTTACCAGGTTGCTATCGGCATCCAGTAATTTAAAGCAGGGTGGATCATAACCCGGCTGTAGCCGGGTAATTTTGTGTTTTATGTGTTTACCAATTTCCTGATGTTTGTGGATACGACTGCTTAAAATAAGTGAATCAAGAATGCAGAGCAATCCGTTCCGTGAAAATTCCATACCGTAGTATTCATCGTGTATTGATTTCAGAATCACCAGCTCACGCAATGTGTCGTTATCCATATTATCAACAACCGATAATGTCTGAAATAAGGATGAATAACTTTTCAACTGATTGATGTCATCATAGATCTTTTTTCCGTCATCTGAACGGGACAGAAAAGTCAGGTATTTATCGTACACCTGACCAAATAAATCCATATAGGCCGGATGGGTATATAAAATTGGTTTGTCTGTGAAATATTCCCGTGAAATGCTTTTTACTTTTTGCCGGTTCGCAAAAAGATTCAACTGGCCATAGGAATATAACCGGTAGGCTTTAAAATAATCATTCTCATATTCTCTGAATGATTTTTCAATCTGTTCGATATCTTCTTCAATTCTGGCAGGTTGAGTTTTGTTATTATCATCTTTCAGATGCTGGTAATAATTATAATGGGTATAAATGTCGTTTACATGCTTATCATAGTATGGATTGTATGCATCCTTGAACATCATAATCAGTGTATTCAACTCATCCTCCCTGAAATTCTCAATAGCAAGGTGGGCCTCGACATGTTCAAAATAGGGATTCAGAATGTCCTGAGGTGTTTTTTCAACTTTTTCGGGTAAAATAACCTTGTATTTCTGACCGGGCTCAATCCATAAACCTAACTTAAACACTCCCAGGTGTGCAAACACCTTAAGGGTTTCATCGGCCGGAATTTCAATCCGAAAATCTCCGGAAACTGTAATCTTGCTGCGGCCTATCTCCTTTTCAGTTTGCGATATAAAGTCGGCGATTGTGTAAAAAACAAGTTCATCTCCGACGTATGACGGAGCATTTCCTGTAATAACAACGGGCTGGGCCTTCAGCAGGATGGCAGACAATGAAAGAAACAACGCTATGTTACATAATCGCATCATAGGAATATTTTCCGATTTGTTGATACGCTGGTTTGACCCACCACTGCCTCTCCCGGGAGGGGAATAATCAAACCATAAAACTTTCGCGACCTTTTCATTCCCTGATATTATAATTCGACGGTAGAAACTGACTGGCATCTCCGCCTTGTTTTATGATTTCACGGATTATGGTCGAATTGACAGGCGTATGTTGGGGCAGGGTTAGCAAAAAGACGGTTTCAACCTCAGGAAACATAGCTTTGTTGACCTGTGCAATGGCACGTTCGTATTCAAAATCAGCGGCAGTCCGTAATCCCCTTAAAATATATTTTGCACCGACCGATTTGCAATAATCAACAGTAAGTCCTTTGAAACTGTACACCTCAACACGATCCGTATCGGCAAACACCTTCTTAATCCATGCAATACGTTTATCAAGCGGAAAGTATGCTGTCTTTGTTGTATTAAAGCCAATGGCAATAACAATTTTGTCGAACATTTTCAGTGCTCTTCTCACCACCGATTCATGTCCAACGGTAAAGGGATCAAATGAACCCGGAAAAATGGCAATTTTTGGCGTTTCAGTTGTCATGATTTTTTCGATTAAATGCAAAAATTACGAAATCGTAATCAGATCAAAAAGTGCTGCGAGGTTTTTTTCCACGCGGCCCCCCGTTTGTTTAAGTTTTTCATAAGGCTGGTGTCCGCAGGAAATCAATACACAATGGCATCCCAGGGCTTTGGCTACCTCATGATCGTGAATCGTATCGCCCAGCATGGTAATCTTACAGGGTGATAAGGATGACCGCTTAATGTATTGTTGTGCCAGTTCGAGCTTACCGTGTCCGTAAAAATTGCGGGTGCCCACGATTTCCCTGAAATAGTGGTGAATGTTATGTTTTTTAACCGATCGGGTAAGTATACGCTGTTCCATTGCCGATAGAACGATCTGATAAATATGGTTGGTATGGAAGTTCTTCAGCAGGTTAAGTGCGCCATCCTGGAGGGATGATTGAGATTCTATACCGGTATAATGGGTTATGTATTCATTTGACAGTACATCAAAGTTTTCGGTGGTAAAATCGAAGCCAAGATCGGTGTAAAAGTCAATAACCGGAAATCTGAATAATTTCAGATAAGCTTCTTTGGTGATCCTGTTTCTTCCTCTTACATCCAACATCCGGTTAATGCATTCAATACAGATATCAACATCATCCAGCAGTGTCCCATTCCAATCCCATATGATTGTTTCACCTCTTTTCATTTTCTGTCTTTAGAGGTCAGTGATGGATTGTTTATTCCCCCGTAATTTCTATTCCGCCAAAGACAACGTTTGATTCAATATAAAGGTGAGGTGTATCCATGCTGTAAGAAGGAGTATTATAAGCAATGCTGCCAAAAGCAACCGTATTTCCATCAGGCATCCTCGAACCTCCAAAAACAGCCTCTGATTTGATCCTAACAGGCATTTCGGGATTAATTTTTATAATTGCTGCGCCAAAAACAACATTGATTTTAATGCTGATATTTTCCTGTATCAGTGAATCCATTCCTGTAAAATCATATACCGATTTACCAAAAATAATGTTATATTCTGTTTTATCTTTTGGGATCTCATGGTAATTACGGTCCGCAAAAAAAGTATCGTGTTCCTTTTGGGATTTCTCATGGATCCAGTTTTTGCCCACCAGGATCCGTATGCCGATGAGAATAATCACAACCGCAATAAGGATACGGAAGATATTGACATCAAATACAACCCGGAAAATAATTGCCAGGCCAATAAAGATCAGAACCAGTCCCCAGAATAAACCCGGTGCCATTTTCATAGAGATTTTAGATTAAAATACGAAAATAATGATCCAGACTGAAAATTAAGGATTTGTTTTGTTAAAAACACGCTTCTTTTATTCAAAAATGAGCGGATTATCAACTTTCTCTTTCAGCAAAGCCAAATCCAGTACCTGCAGGATGTTATCGACGTAATGAAAGGTTAAGCCGTTTATATAAATATTTTTAATTTCGCTGATATCTTTGCGGTTTTCTTCAGAAATAATTATTTCTTTAATATCAGCACGTTTTGCAGCAAGGATTTTTTCTTTAATACCACCCACCGGCAATACTTTACCGCGCAAAGTTATTTCTCCGGTCATCGCAATGCTTTTCTTCACCTTTCGCTGTGTAATGGCTGAAGCAATTGAAGTAACCATGGTGATTCCGGCTGAAGGGCCGTCTTTCGGGATAGCACCTTCGGGCACGTGTATATGAACATTCCAGTTTTCAAACAATGAGGGTTTGATTTCCATCCGTTCATTGTGTGATTTGATATATTCCAATGCAATTACGGCCGATTCTTTCATGACATCGCCCAGGTTACCGGTGATGGTCAGATTACCTTTACCTTTGCTAAGGCTGGTTTCAACGAATAAGATTTCACCTCCTGTGGCCGTCCATGCCAATCCAGTTACCACACCGGCAAATTCATTTCCCTGGTATTTATCCTTGAGAAATTTTGGTGATCCCAGGATAGTCTCAATATCTCTTATTCTTATTTGTGGATCATAGGATTCATGGAGAGCAACTTTCATGGCTGTTACCCGGCAAATCTTGGCAATCTGTTTGTCCAGTTCCCGTACACCCGATTCACGGGTATGATTGTCAATGATATATTCAATGGTATTCTTAGGAAAAACCAGGTGTTTTTTTGATAAGCCGTGATTAAGCAATTCTTTGGGAATAAGATGCCTATTGGCTATTTCTACTTTTTCTTCCAGAATATAACCGGAAATATTAATTAATTCCATTCTGTCAATGAGAGCGGGACTGATTGTGCTGGTTGTGTTTGCTGTGGCGATAAAAAGCACTTTGGAGAGATCGTACTCCAGTTCAAGAAAATTGTCATAAAACGTGCTGTTTTGTTCAGGATCAAGCACCTCAAGCAAAGCAGAAGCCGGATCGCCGTGAAAATCCCTGCCCACCTTGTCAATTTCATCAAGAACAAAAACAGGATTAGAGGATTTTGTTTTTTTAAGACTCTGTACGATACGGCCTGGCATTGCTCCAATGTATGTTTTACGGTGACCCCGGATTTCAGCTTCATCGTGAAGACCCCCCAATGACATACGGATATACTTACGGTTAAGAGCTTTGGCAACCGATTTTCCCAGGGATGTTTTTCCTACTCCCGGAGGACCTTGCAGGCAAATGATAGGGGATTTCAGATCACCTTTAAGCTTTAGTACGGCCAGGTGTTCGATAATTCTTTCTTTCACTTTTTCCAGGCCGAAATGATCATTATCGAGGATACGCTGAGCCCTGCGAAGATCGAAATTATCCTTCGTATACTCGTTCCACGGAAGCTCCAATAAAGTCTGCAGGTAATTGATCTGTACTGAATATTCTCCTGTGGCCGGATTCAGCCTGTTAAGTTTTTCCACTTCCTTCAGAAATACTGCCGATACTTCTTTGTTCCATTTTTTCTTTCTGCCTTTAGCCTTCAGCTCTTCTATTTCTTGTTCCAACGGATTGCCTCCCAGTTCATCCTGAATGGTTTTCATTTGCTGATGAAGGAAATACTCACGCTGTTGCTGGTCAATATCAAGCTTAACTTTATTTTGTATGTCATTCTTTAATTCAAGCATCTGAACTTCGCGTGCCAGGTACTGCAACAACAAGGTGGCCCTTTTTTTCAGGTTGTTGGTTTCCAGTAACTGTTGCTTTTCTGTAATTTTAATATCACTGTTTGAGCTTATGAAATTGATCAGAAAAGATGAACTTTCGATGTTGCGCACGGCAAAAGAAGTCTCTGGTGGTATGTTACTTGATAACTTGATAATCTTCAGGGAGAGATCTTTGAGTGAACCTATTATGGCTTCGAATTCAGGATCTTTCTTACGGGGTTTGGAATCATCCATTGAACTGACTTTCCCGATCAAATAAGGTTCCGTGGAGAGGATTTCTTCCAGATGAAAACGCTTCTTACCCTGTATGATTACAGATGTTGATCCGTCGGGCATTTCAAGAATCCTCAATAAATGCGCTATGGTACCGGTTTTATACAACTCATCCGGAGCCGGATCGTCGCTGTTCGGATCTTTCTGTGCGAGCGTGCCGATTATTTTCGTTTTATGATAAAAATCCCGCACCAGTTTCATGGATTTATTCCGCCCGACAGTAATGGGTATGATAACACCGGGAAACAATACCGTATTTCGTAATGGCAATATGGGCAAGCTCTCCGGTATTTGAGTCAGGTTAAGACTTTCCTCATCCTCTTCCGATATAAGGGGAATAAAATCACTGTCCTCATTAACAGGCGAAGTAATGATTAAATTGTTGTTTTTGTTATCCTGTGATATGCTCATAGATTTTTATGTCGTACAATAAAGTAACAAAGTTATGGACAAAATGTCAGTTACCGGTGAAAAAAGAATGGTTATTCAATAAGGCAATTGCTGTGCCAATTATTTGTATGGAAACAGAATTATTCGTGCGTACAAACAAAAAGCTCCGTCTTCTGGAAGAGAACGGAGCCCAATGGTATATGTTAATCATGGATTACTTTTTCTTTTTATCGAAATGATTTTTGTACCGGTTCATATATTTATCAACGCGTCCTGCCGTATCAACAAGTTTCATTTTACCTGTGTAAAAAGGATGCGAAGTGTTTGAAATCTCTATTTTTACCAGCGGGTATTCTTTTCCGTCTTCCAGTGTAACTGTTTCCTTGGAATTCATTGTGGAACGCGTTACAAAAGTGTAACCGTTGGACATATCCCTGAATGCAACCAATCGATAACCCTCCGGATGTATTCCCTTTTTCATTTTTTATAATTTCCGTTTTTAAACAGCCTGCAAAGGTACATAAACATTTTTTAAAACACAAAAGAATGCATTATTCATTTTTCTTATTTTTACTGAACTTCTGGCTTTGATTTGTAAATCTTATAAATTCAGCATCTTTATTGAACAGATATCGATACGTAATGTGTGTTTTTTCTTTGGTTGCTCCAAACTGGCTGTACATACGGTTCACTGTAAGATTATAATCACCAACCCACGATAATTCAAGTTCAGTCATACCCAGGCTTCTCATAGAATCAGTAAGTTTCAGGTAAAGTGCAGTTATCACGCCGGTTCGCTGATAATCGGGTATAATTCCGGAAAGCAATAATCTTGCACGGGTTACGGCACGCCTGCGGTAATACATCAATTTCAGTATGTTAATGAGATGGAGCTTTCCGTTTTTTAACTTCCTGAATATCTGGTTTATATCCGGGAAAGCGATTAAAAAACCAATAGGCATTTCGTTGTGATAGGCAAACCAGATCGTCTTTTCGTTCAACAAGGCTTTTGCCTCTTTGAAAATATTATAGAAATCATCGTATTTCAACGGATTATAGTTTTCCAGAAAATCAGCCCATACTTTGTTATACATTTCAACCAGCTGGTTAAGGTACTTATCAACATTGGTCATTTCAAGGTGCCGGAATGAATACTCAGGTTTTTCCAGAAAATGTTCGGCAAACTTCTTCATCCTTTCGGGATAAGGCTTACTGAAAACATCATGAAAACTATATTGCTCGAAATAGATCTGGAAACCGTAATTTTCAAAAAGTTCCCTGTAATAAGGGAAGTTGTATGGCATTCCGTAGCCCTGCTGTGTAAAGCCTTCAACCAGTAAGCCCCAGTACACAAAGTTTTCACCAAAATTAATCGGGCCATCCATAGCTTCCATGCCATTTGATTCGAGCCATTCCCGTGCTGTCTGAAAGAGCAGGTTAGCAGCCTGCTGATCATGGATGCATTCAAAGAATCCGATCCCTCCGGTGGGCTGTGGATTCAGGTTGGCTTTATTCCGGTCAAAGAAGGCAGCAATGCGGCCTATCAAATTGCCAAAATCGTCTTTCAATACCCAGCGGACAGCATTGCCATTTGTAAAACATTCATTCTTTGCGGGATTGAAAATATTCTCAATTTCCATATCCAGCGGGCATGTCCAGTTATTATCATCTTTGTAAAGGATCTTGGGTACACGGTGAAATTCATTGCGGGTTTTTTTGTCGGTCACTTCGATGTAATTCATACTTACTGTGTTAAGTGATATCAAACCATTCAGAAAGCCATCCAGGTGTATTGTTTATTCGAGAAGCGTGCTCGAATTCATTCTTTTTAGGATTATAAAGATAATCTTTTTTCAAAAGATCGATCGTATGGACGATTTCTTTTAGGGCTTTTATGAAGTAATGAACTTCATCATCCATAAGGGTGGGGTGAAGAGAGAGCCTTACCCAGCCAGGCTTTTCTGACAAATCGCCGTGATTGATCTTTTCAGTAATCTCGTGTGACCGGTCATAACTGACTTCCAGCAGATAGTGACCGTAGGTACCTGCACATACACACCCTCCCCTTACCTGAATACCATAATGATCACTCAGCAGTCTTACCATCAGGTTATAATGGATTTTGCTATGATAGAAAGAAATAACCCCAAGCCGTTGATTTGCCGAATCTGCCAGAATTTTTATACCCGGTATTTTTCGCAATTCCGAGAGTGTCAGTGTGATGAGTTCTTTCTCCCGGCCCAGGATTTTTTTCACACCCATTTTTTCTTTGAGTTCAATGGCAAGGGCAGCCTTAATCGTCTGAAGAAACCCGGGGGTTCCGCCATCTTCACGAACTTCAATATCGTCCACGTATTTGTATTCACCCCAGCGGTTTGTCCAGTCAACTGTTCCTCCCCCGGAATCATCCGGGGCAGTTGCATGATAAAGCGATGAATTGAAGATGAGCACACCGGAAGACCCCGGTCCCCCCAGAAATTTATGGGGAGAAAAAAAGATGGCATCAAGTTTTTGCATGGGATCTTCGGGATGCATATTCATGTTTACATAGGGTGCAGAAGCGGCAAAGTCAATAAAGCAGATGCCCTGATGTTTATGCATGATAGCCGCCATTTCATGGTATGGAGTGACAATGCCGGTAACATTGGAACATGCTGTAAAGGATCCGATTTTGAACTTGCGGTTGGCGTATTTCTTCAATTCTTCGTCAAGTTCATTCAGATCAATCAATAAACCAGGAGTGGGATTTAATAGTACCACATCGGCAAAAGTTTCATACCATGAGGTTTGGTTGGAATGATGTTCCATATGCGTAAGGAAAACCACAGGTCGTTCTTCAACAGGATAACAGTCTTTTTTACGTCGCAGGCTGCATCCTTTAAGTCCCAGGATTCGTTGCAGCTTATTAACGACCGATGTCATCCCTGAGCCAAAGGTTATGATCAGATCATCGAGACCTGCGTTGACATGTTTTTTAATCAATTCATGCGCATGATGATAGCTAAGGGTCATACGGGTTCCGGTTTCACTGGTTTCGGTATGGGTATTGGCTACATAAGGTCCGAAAACGTTCGTGATCTTATCTTCAATAGGCTTGTACAAACGGCCACTGGCAATCCAGTCGAAGTAGTGTATCTTCTTCCGTCCGTAAGGGGTTTCGTAATGCGTATCATTACCAATGATGTTCTGCCTGAAGGTGGCGAAATATTTTTCGAGTGAAGACATGTGAATCAGATAAAAGATTAAAGAGCAAAGAACAAAGATCAAAGACAGTATCTTGATATAAAAACAACGCGATCGTGACAGTTGACCGTTTACGGCTGACGGTGAACCTTGCACTGTGAACTGTGCATTGTGAACTGTGAGCTTCTATTCCATAGGCAATTCTGATCCAAAATTAATAGACTTTTTAATAGCAGAAACTGATTTTTGCTAGGTGATAATTTTTATAAACTGTGAAAGAATATTAACTTTGCCGTCCCATATGGTGGTCGTAGCTCAGTTGGTTAGAGCGCCAGATTGTGGCTCTGGAGGTCGCCGGTTCGAGTCCGGTCTTCCACCCGAGATCCCGGGTTGAGACCGGGATTTTTTTTTGGGATCAATGTTTTTTCAACACCGTAAAGACCGGACGAGAAGTTTACCCCGATGGACTTTTCGTAGTCCCGTATGACCGGGACCCAGAAAAGCCAGTCGGGGAGTCCGGTCTTCCACCCGAGATCCCGGGTTGAGACCGGGATTTTTTTTTTGGGATCAATGTTTTTTCAACATCGTAAAGACCGGACGAGAAGTCGGAGCGAAGCGGAGATCCCGATGGACTTTACGTATATGGTCAGAAAGATTACTGGAAAGGTAATTCCCAAAAGAAGATAATGTATTTATATTAGTAAAAGGCCGTCGAGCTTTTCTTTTTCGATCAAGGAATAAAGAAAGTATAATCTATATAATTAATGCTCTTGTGATACGGCAGGCACAAAAGAATCTTGATTCAGGGTATGCTTTTCAGGATGCCGGCACTTATTGCCGTCAGCTTCAGCTGACGGAAGGATGGTGAGCAGAAACATTCATTCTCCCGTTGGCTGAAGCCAACGGCAATGGATAAGTCCTAACAGTTTGAAAATTCAAAATCCTTGTGAGATTATGTATTATTAAAGTTTGATAATCTTTTTACAGACGAAATTACTTTCTGTTGTCACTTTGTAAAAATAAATTCCTGGTGCCAAATCAGCAAGGCTTATCTCAACCTCAGGCTTCAGGGTGTTATCGTTTGTTGTTCTGATAAGTTTGCCGGAATAATTGAAGATCATGACAGCCTTAATCGGATCGCAATCGGAAGTTTGAATGAATACCTTACGGTATGCAGGATTCGGATAGATCTCTATGCCAGAAGTTATTTCTCCTGCTTCCATTTTTTTATCCCTGTATAATGTTGTAAGTCCAAGTGATTCGCATGAGCCCCATTTATAAGAATAGATCGTATCTTTAATGCCGATTTTATATCCCCTGTCAACACCCCACCATGGTGAGCATTCCGCTGGCACATCCTCGCGTTCCCCCCATACGTTATCGTTCATAAAATAAAAGGCACCGGAATCCCCGGGATGCATATTCAGGGAGTAGCTGTAAAGATTGTTACCGACCGGTGTCATTGCCATTATTTTCCAGGGATCTCCGGTCATTGTCCCGGTTACCCAAACCCCGTCAGATATATCCTGATCCGTCATGTCAACAACAAATGTAACCTTCACGGTTTCAGGAATGCCGGGAGGGTAACAGGTCCCCCAGGTGTAGGCGTAAACTTTATCGCTTTCTTCAACTGTAAATCTCCTTAAGGTACCGCCCCCTATTGCACATTCAGGAGGAACCGTTTCCCCGGCTATCAGTGAGCTGTCATTTAAAAAACAATAACTTCCTGTATCACCGGGTGTGAGGTATGTGAAATAACTATATATTCCGTGACCGTTATCAGCCATTGGAAAAATACCGGCGGTGTCACCTGCAAGGTCACCCGCAATGTATACTCCATTTGAGACGTCCTGTCCGGTCATATCAACCTTGAATGTAACTTTAACGGTATTCAGGTCCTCATAGAATTGAGGTTCGGTCCATCTTCCACCTCCATTATCCATAAAGTTAACATTTACCGGATCAAAGAGTACCAAATGATCATGAGATGATCCCTGACCCCAGGGTGTCTTGCAGGGAGTGGATACCCAGGCCGGCTCCCAGAAGATAACTCCTGAGCCTCCGTTTTTCATTACTGCACGGGTGTAATCCACCATATATTCCAGCTGCTTTTCTGGAAACAGCGGTATATATTGCGGATCAGGGATTGTAATGAGATTCGGATAAGCATCAAAATTTTGCGTTGTCCACGGATAACCTGTTTCAAGAACCATGACTTCATACGCGGGATAAGTGGTTTTCAGCGATTTCACTGCTGAGCCAAGTTCTGCGATGCTTTTTTTATGCCAGGCATAATAGTATGAAAATCCCATGATGTCGAAATCGGTGACACCATAGCTTATGATATTTGAAAAGAACCAGGAAATGTTTTTCGGGTCAGCACAGTGTAATGCTATCTTTGGTTTTATTGTTGTGCTGTCATTAATATCTCTTACGGCTTTTATGGCGCTGTTAAACAACTGTGCATGCCTGGCCCAGCTGGAACTAACGCTTCCTCCCACGTTGTAGTTTTCATCAATGGTGGTATGACGCAATATACCTCCGTTGGTTTCATTCCCGATCTGAACCATTTCGGGCATCAGCGAATCGTTATTCAGATCGGTAAGCACCTGAATAACATAGTTGTATACCGAATCTTTCAATGCATTTACGTCATAAGCCACTCCAAGCCATTTCGCAGGGATTAACTGCTTCCCCGGATCGGCCCAGAAGTCAGAAAGATGAAAATCGAGCAGAACCTGCATCCCGGCGGCCTTGCTACGGGATATGGTTTCCTTTACATCTTCAAAGTCACTGTATTGGAGTTTTACTCCTGCTGGCTGAACCAGATCATTCTGCCAGGCAGGATCCACCCAAAGCCTCATCCTTACCAGGTTGGTACCATGATCAGCGAAAATCTGATATACGTCTTTAGGCACTCCGTTTTCCTTGAAAACTGCACCACAGTCCTCCATTTGATTTACGTAAGAAAGGTCATTTCCCCGGTAAAAAGTCTGGCTGAAGCCGGCAAAACCATGCACAAGCAAAATTGTGATCCACACAAAGCAATTTCTCATCATCATTCGTTTTATTCAAAGTTAATAGTAATCGTACTCACATCCAACCAGGGATTTTCTTTGGGGATAAGGGTTCCGGATGGCCTTACCGATACCTGAATCCTTTCAACCCGGTCTGTTTTTATATGGTCATCCGGGCCTCCGCGGTCGCCGGCAGGTCTGACCCAGTAATTCCACCGTTCCGGGAATCCGAGGGGCAGCAAAACACCATTGCCCGCTTTGAGGTTCTCAAGCGGTATGTATTGCTCCTGCCACTCACCGGTTACTTCAAAGGATGCGCTCCATGAGGTTCCGTCGGCTTCCATCAGCGTAATAAAAGCTGACTGTCCTTTCAGGTCTCCCCTTGTGCGCAGAACAATTCCCTTTGCATGCTCCAGGTTATTTCTGCGGGCAAGGATCTTGTCTTTTATGGGAACGGACATGGTATAATCGTCGAGGGTTTTATCGATGGTAAAAGGAAGATACAACCGGAGGGCTGTTTTTCCCCTGTCGGCCGCCGGCAGGACATCATAAACACCCTGCCGCCATCCGTCACCAATGCGAGTGAACGAGAGATATTCAATATCTTTTAAGGGATCAAGCAAACATAAAGCTGCCTTTTTATCCACAACAGAAAACTTCCACGATTCGGGCATATAAAAATCCCAGTTTCGGGGACCTTCTTTCACAGCTCCGGGAAAAGTAAGGGTTGAATGGCCGGAGGTTACAGTGACACAATAGTTGTATATTCCGGTCTGTATTTTATCAGCGGGTATCACAGTTTCGTAGATATATCCGTCGAGGCATTTCATGGGCACTTTATGATACCAGTTACGGTAACGGATGGAACGGTAATACAGGCTCACATCCTGCGGTGTCTGGTTGTCAATGACCTCAATCCGGATAGCGATACTGTCGCCTTCATTATATACAGCCTGTGCAATGCAGTTCACGCTCAAGGGCAGCTCCATGGGGGCAGGACAAACAAATTCGTTGAAGCCGATACTTCCTATTTTCTCAGGCAGGGTGCTCATAGCAAGGTTTTCATCGGATGAGAGCACATAGACTCCGGGCTGGATATCGAATTTCCCGTTTTTCGCACGGGTAGTCCAGGAATTTCCTTTATTTACCGGTAAAACGTCGAAGGTTCGACCCAGGTCAGGCAGGTCGACAGTCATCGGCCACCTGCGTGCAATCAGCCGGCTGACAATTTTATTACGGTTCGGCTGTTCAAAGGGATCTTCGGTCAGCAGGGCATCCGGATACACTTCAAGCCGCCATACACCGTCTTTAACCTTATCCATAAAATAAATTCCTTTGCCGGGATAATGGATTACAGGTGAAGATCCGTATCCGACTATTTTTTTCAGCCTGCCTGCATCCGGAGGTTGGGTAGTTGTTGTGTTGGAATAATAGAATTGTTCGGTAGAGACCATCTTGCTCAGGTTTTGTTCGTAATCAACCCGGAACGGACCAAATGTTGTATTCTGAGGATATCTGCCATATTGCTGATACAAAGGGATTTTTTTCATAACGGCGGCAGCGATGACGGCTGCAACCGCTTTCTGGGGATAATATACCATATTCATCAGGTGTGTCTGCCATCCCAGGTTATAAGGAGCGGTAGCCAGCATATCGTATGAGAACATGGAGGCAAACTGTGCTCCTACACCCCTGAAAGAACGAACCATGGCGGGATACATATAAGGTGTATAGCTGTCGGCTTCGTCGAATTCGTAAACGATTCTGGGCATGCTCTTTAATTCGGTTGTATGCATGGTAGTATAATCATCAACGGCCCTCAGGTGGTTTCCCTGCAGTCTGTGCCCGGACACCAGTCCCATCGGATACCAGCCAAATGTGATCCCATCCGCTTTCGAGGCTTTTATTGCCCGGGCCATTTTCATATCCTGGGTGACATTATGAAACAGAATTTTTTTACACCCGGTGCTCCTGACTGCATCCACCAAGGTATTGATGTAACTCACCGATCCTGCAAAATCATTACTGTGATGATCAGGTTCGTTTATCATTTCAATAAAAAGTATGGAAGGTTCATCTTTTATGGCTATTCCGGTATAAGGATTGACATGATTAAGGATTTGTTTCAGGTAGTTAACCTGTGCCCTTATCGCTTCGGGGTTGGTACCCAGTTCCGACTTTTTATAAAAGGTTGAAAATCCCCTGGCTGAAATCGTATCTTCCAGGGCATCAGGCCATTGTGAATTATACGTATGAATGGGAGTAAACAACATATAAATACCTCTTTCTTTTGCCTTGTAAATCAAGTAGTCCATCAGGTCGAGGTGATCATTCTCGACCAGGTTTCCTTCCTTGTCACTGTTCTCGTAATCGCCCCACAGGCAGACACGCAGTCCATCCCAACTCATACGGGCAAAATGCGCCATATCCTGGTCGATCATTTTTTTCCGGTCATCCGATATGTAGCCGGCTGCACGGTAATCACCGGCTGCAGGCAGGCAATAATTGGCGCCGAACAGGGCCACCTCTTCGTTGTTTTCCCAGCGGATCACACCCTTTTTATCGAGGTGGACCGACCTTGTTTTTGTACCAGCGTCCCCCGGTTTTTGTGCAAATGCTGGAATCATAAAGAGCAAAACCAGCAATAGAACGCAATTTCTGATTTTCATTAGATTTTGTGATAATTTCGTTATTAAAGATTCTCTTATTGAGTCTACTTTGAAAAATATTCAATTCAGGGCTAAAGCCCTTTAAAAAGCAGGTTCTCAATAACCCCACAGCCTTAAGGCTGGGATTAGTCAATTAGCTATGTACAGAGGGCTTTAGTCCTTAACATAAGCATGATTATTAGTGCTTTTCGGTGTGGACTCATTTCATAATTTTTATTTTTACCTTATATTCCGGTATAACTTCCGGTTCTTTTATCTCGAGGAAGTCCCTGATGGCTGAAAAATCAGGCAATATTTCTTTATCAAAATAGCTTAAATAAGGAGCCTTCTTTTTCATCGGGATAAAATAGAAATACATGTCATTTTCCTGAAGCTGTGATTCAAAACGTTTTAATCCGATCAGCCAGGGTTCGCCAATGCAGAAATTGTCCGTTTGCAATTCGCCATTCAGAAAGCACATCGCCCTGTCACCCAGGTAATCAAATCGTATATAAACATCATTAAGGTTTTTCAGATTAAGATCTTTTGCATCAAGAACCGTATGACGATCATCGGTCCGGGTAAATGTGACGGCAGGAACAAGTGCAGAAACGCTTATGTTCCATGATGTCATATAATCCTTTTCGCTTTTCAGGAGGGTAAGTTTTGCATCTACTGCCTCAACCGATTTTACTTTCGGATATACTTCGATTTTCCATTCCTCTTTCCCGGCTTTTATCAGGCTGATGATATCTTTTTCTTCCAGCACGATGGCCTCACTTATCACAAGATGCTGATTCCCCGGACTTCCTGTAAGATATGCCTGTAATGCTTTTTCCATCGGGATAACCAGAAAATGAATTTTTTGTTCTGTTTGATCGACAATGCATTCAAATAATTTTCCCTCCTCTCCTGTCACAACCATATTTCCGTTTTTATGTAAAACGGCAATGCCGTCGGTTTTCACAGACAGGGGATTGTTGAAAACAATTTCGGGAGATAGCCCTTCCACTGACCAAAACACGTGGTAAGTATCATTGGCGTTCATGAATGAACAGAAGGGTTGCACTGTGGCATATTTTATCAGTAATCCATCCAGTTCCAAATGGAAGGGTAAAGTCACCGAAGTACCTGTTTTCAGGTTAAAGCTGCCGGTTTCCGGAATGGTGATCTCTCCTTTTCCCGTATGGATTTTTATTTGCAGGTTATTCAGGTCGCCGGTTTTGACATGATCCTGAAAATTGTGCATGAACAGAAAGCCTGTATTGCCATTACTTCGCACAGCATACCTCAGGGTTGTGGTATTGTCGGGTGCAATCCGGCTGTTTGTTTCGGGCAATACAGTCGGAAGTGGAGCCAGCAGGTCACCATAATGCTGTAAAAAGTAATTAACCAGTTTAAGGTAATAGAATCCCCGACCAGCGATACCATATTCGCCAATGGGTGCCTGATAGTCATAGGATTTATTGGTGTATCCGAAGCCTTCGGAATAATACAAAGGGCCATCGGAAGGATTGTTACCTCCGTGGTACATATAATAACCCAGTCCGTTTGTACCGCTGCCCAGTGTACGCACCATCATGGGTAAAAAGCTTTCAGCCGGCACACGAGGCCGTTTGGTATAGGTATTGCACATGCCGGTCCCAAGTTCTGCTGCCATAGAAGGATATAGTTCGGGATTATAGCTGACCGGTGAATAATCAGGATTTTTATGCAGGTCTTTATAGAGATACAGAGTTGAAGGGATGTCACTTGCGACCCATGTTGGATAAGCATAACCTCCTGATACCGGAATCGATCCTTTCTCAACAATGCTGGCAAAGCCCCAACCCGTGGCTGTATAAATGGGAACATCCATACCGGCCGATTTTGCCATTTCTTTCAATAGCTGCATGTGCTTTTGCCCGTATGCTGCATAGTCATTTCCCATTTCATTCACACCAACACCTCCCTGGATGATTTCACGGTCAAATCGTGCGGCCGACCATTCTTTGTCACTTCCCGGGTAATAAAGCGACCAGGGAGCTGCGGAATGCTGGTATTCGTTTTCAAGCTGGATGCCGATGATCGGGCCACCGTCTTTAAAGTACAATTCCTTAAGCTGATTGGCAATTTGGTCGTAAAGGCGCTTTACATAAGCAAGGTAAGCCGGGTCGTTGGAACGGATCTCGAAGGGTCTTCCGTAAAGCCAGTCGGGCAGTCCACCGTTCCGCATTTCACCGTGTGCAAACGGTCCGATACGGATGATCACCTCCATATCGTTTTTGTGGCACAGTTCAACAAATTTCCGCAGGTTCAGATCACCTTGCCAGTTAAATACTCCTTCCTGCCGTTCATGCAGAATCCAGAAAACATAACTGGCAATGACGTTGATACCCCCGGCTTTCATTTTCTTTATTTCCTCATCCCAGTATTGATTGGGAAAGCGGCTGTAATGAAATTCACCCATCACGGGGAAATAAGGTTTTCCGTTTCGTTCGATATAGAAGCTGTTTACTTCGATGGATTCACCGGTAACACTTTTACCGCCAAGGTCGAGATGATCCCGTAGGATTTCTTTTTTTGTTTGGCTGACATCAATGGTATATATATCCTGACCTGATGTCAGGTTAAACCAACAAAGGCAGAGCATTGCAAGCAATCTTGTTTGGCAAAAGAAGCAACTTACTTTTTTCTTTTTCATCCGTATATAAATTAATTTTTAATGCATTATTTATTTACTGTGCAGCAGGATTCCGATTTGTGGTTATTCTCACGCGTTGGGTTTGCCTGCCAGTTCTTTTTCAATGTCTTCAAGCGATTTCCCTTTCGTTTCTTTTACGCGGGAAAATATAAAAATAAAACCCAGCACACAGATGACAGCATATCCCCAGAATGCTTTGGCAGGGCCATAGGTTTTGGCAATGGCAGGAAATGTAAATACAAGGATAAAATAGGCGAACCAGAGACTGAGAACGGCAATGGAAACAGCCGCACCTCGTATCTGGTTCGGGAAGATCTCCGAAATCAGCACCCAGGTTAATGGTGCAAGCGACATGGCGTATACTCCGATGGCCATGAGGATAAACAGGGACAGTCCATTTCCGGTTGACCGGTATAAAATCGATCCGATGATGACATACAGGACAGCCAGCCCTCCGGCCCCAAAGAGCATAATAGGTTTTCTCCCGAGACGGTCAACCAGCGCCATGGCCAGTAGGGTGAACACAAGATTAGACAAGGCGATCCATACTGCCTGCAACAATTGTTCACTGGTGCTGGCGCCAATGCTTTCAAATATATTGGTGGTATAATTGAATACCATATTGATGCCGCAGAATTGCTGGAAAACTGCCAGTCCGATGCCAGTTAGAACAACCGGAAGCATCGTTTTGCTAAAAACCTTTTTGTAACTCACTTTAACAATTCCGTGCAAGGTTTTACGAATGGTTTCAATGGTGCCCTTAGTAAAATCAGCGGAACCAATACGGCATAAAACGTTGCGTGCATCGTTTTCACGGCCGCCAAGCAGCAGCCATCGCGGGCTTTCGGGAAGAAAAAGCACACCGGTGAAAAACAGCAGGGACGGTGCCGTACCCAGTCCGAACATCCAGCGCCAGGCATCGGTTCCGATATTGCGCAGCAGGAAGTTCTCGAGGTGAGTAACAACCTGGCCGAGTACAATGGTAAGCTGGTTAATGGCAACCAGTCTGCCCCGCACCTCCGGGGGTGATATTTCGGCAATATACATGGGGGAAAGTACCGAGGCCATCCCGACACCAATGCCGGCAAAAAAACGGGAGAAAATAAAGAAGCCAAGGTCGGGAGCAAGTCCCATCGATAAGGAGGAAAGGAAAAAGACAGAAGCGGCGGCAAGCAACCCCGGTTTTCGGCCATACCGGTCGGCGATATTACCGGCTATCAGGCAACCCATCATACATCCAAGAGCCAGCGAGCCTGTTGTGAATCCTTCCCAAAAAGCATCAAGTCCGAATTGTTCGCGAAGGAATGGCAGGCCTCCGGTGATCACAGCAAAGTCGAATCCAAATAAATAACCTCCCATAGCTGAAGCAAGGGAGGCCCCAACCAGAAATCCCCAGTTGTATTTCGCTTGCATGAAAAGGTTTTTTACAGCCTTTCGCTAAATTAAAATAAATAACCGCAGAGACCATAGATTTTGCTGCCAGGCAGAAAATCTTCAACCCCGTCTTTCATCTTATCTGAATTGTCCCTGCGGTTATGTTAACTAAATACTACGAGAAAGTTTTTATTTAAGGACGACTTTTTTATAAATGGAATGAATACCGTCATTCACCCTGATGAAATACAGGCTTGATGGCATTCCGGTAATATTCAATGTTACCTTCCCGGAAGCATTTTTCATCGTACTGACCACTCGTCCGGCCAGATCAAGTACTTCGATCGATGCAACGGGTGCAAAGGAAGTTAAATCAACATGAATTACCCCGTCACTTGGATTCGGATAAATGATAAGGTTGTTTTCATTTACGGCATCGTTTACACCCAGCCAGGGAAGGCCCAGCGATTCCAGCGGAACCGGATCACATACGCCATATTTAAAGGCAACCACAGTATCAGGATCAGGTTGGTAGACGTCGATATAAAAAATCCTTTGTACATCCCAACAAATGTTACAGGGTGCCGGTACATATTCTGCAGTACTCCAGTCGTTGGTAGGGCAAAAATACCATGCCGGACAATCCTCCAGAAGATCCGGATCATCGGCTTCATTGCCTGCGAATTGTCCCGGTGCATACTTGAAAGTAACACTAAAGATATGCGGGGCAATGGAATCCATGGTAAAGAAAGTCCAGTTAGGATCACCTGGCGTAGGTCCGGGTGTCCAGCTGCCGGTCAGGTATAATACAGCGGGATCATAACTTACATACTGTGATGCATTATGGGCATTAGCCGCTGAATCGGGTGAGCCCGGCTCTGCTGTTATATTTTCAAAGTCTCTGCAATCGGCATAAATGGTAATGCTGATTGAATCTTGTGCAGCTGCCTTAAAAGCTGTGTTCAGTGCAAACGTAAGCGCTAAAACGCCTAATACAAAGTAGAATTTTTTCATAATTAGATTGTTTTAAGTTAATAATTCAATTTTCTGATCTTATTTGATTTAAGTTTTTGCAAATGAAATACATTACCTTCCATTTAAAAGATACAATAAACGGAAGGTAATGAACGGCTATTAATATCCCGGATTTTGCTGGATGATACCTCTGCCCTCTGTTATCACGACTTGAGGTATGGGGAATATCGTATCGGCATCGGTGGCGCCGAAGGCTCCCCTTGCCAGGGCATATTCAATAAACTTCCCGTTGCGAACAAGATCCTGACGGCGTGATCCCTCGCAGTATAGTTCCCGTCCACGCTCAACTAACAGCGAATCCTTCATAACTTCCCGGGTAGGTATGGTTGTAATATCCCATTCTCTTCCAATGTCAGTGGTTAAACCTGCCCTGTCGCGTATGATCTTTACATAAGGCAATGCTTCTTCGGGCCCTCTTTGGTTGTTAATGGCCTCGGCAAGTGACAACAATACTTCGGCATACCTGAAAACTACCATATCCATAGTAAATGCAGGGCCGACATCACCTGATGGGATTTTAGTATACTTCATTGGTATTGCTCCCAGCATTGGACCTGAATTCGCCTGATTCCTTATCCGGTTGTTGGTATTTCGGTATTCGTATATAATTGTATTTCTGCGTAAATCGGCAGTATCAAATTGGTTGAAGTGCGACCAGGGCATCCAGAAACCATACCAGCCGTTTATTTTAACATCTATCAACGTACTCCCGGCATATCCCGAAGAAAATTCACCCGGGAAAATAGGTGCCAGCCAGTAATTGGGAGAACCGGAATTGCATGGTAATCCATATATAACTTCCTTGTTCATTGAAACATTGAAAACGTCCTCATAATTTGGCAGAATACTGTAATAATTCAGATCTATTATCTCTTTTGCGATAGTCTCTGCTTTGGCCCATTGCCTGTTGTGCATGTACAGCTTCAGCAGCAGCATACGTGCAACTCCTTTTGAAACCCTTCCCCAGTTACCGGGATCGTCGTTATAATTTTCCGGAAAACTGGAACTGGAAATTGCCAGGGCATCCTTCAGATCTGTTTCAATCTGCAGGCAATACTCTTCTGTGGAAGGCCTTGGTGTTATTGTGGTATCTGTCAGCGTATTGGGATCTAACCTTACATTTACCGGGCCATAGAAATCATACAATACATACATCAGCCAGGCTCTCAGCACCTTTGCTTCTGCCAGGTATTTGTCTCTTACGAGCTCCGGAACATCAGTGGCATCAGGAATCCTGTCAATTACTTCGGTGGCCCTTGCAACGAAACGGATTTTGGGATAATTCGCCTCATACAAACTACCCGAGAAGTCGTACATCAGCCAGGTGGAGGGTCCCCAGGTAAAATTCACCAGGTTGGCATCCCAGGTGGGATTATCATACAACTCGTCGGTAGTAAGCATACTGCGGCATACATAGGTTTTCTGGTCGATGTTATACAAGGAGGCATAATATATGTTTACTCCCTGGTCCGTTGTACCCCAGTTGGTGGAAAACGGGTTATACAAAGCGATTACGGCATTGTTTAAATCCTCTTCTGTCTTAAAGAAGTTATCCGGAGTAAGATCACTGTATATCACCGGTTCAAGCACATCTTCACAGCTAATGGCAGACAATAATATAACGAAGGCTGTGAATAAATATATAAGGAACTTTATCGATTTCATACTTTTGTTATTAGTCGTTTAAATTAGAATGAGAAATTCAAACCAGTTGTTATAGACAACGCTTGCGGATATGGATTTACATCAGACGGAAATACCCCAGGAGTGGTTGATGATCTTATATCAGATAATTCCGGATCAATACCCTTATATTTTGTGAACACATAAAGGTTTTGCACATCGACATAAAGTCTGATTGTATTAAAATGTATTGCCGAAAGCAATTGCTGCGGTAAAGTATAACCCAGTGTAATGCTTTTAATCCTGACAAAGCCGGCGTCCATCAGCCAGAAATCATTGGTTGATGTCGGATTGCTGCCGTTATAGGGATTACTGTTTTCCGATAATCCCGGGTATATGCCATCCGGATTATCACTTGACCAGACATCCTTAATGTCAGTAATTGTATTGTACGGATATATTTTATCCGAAATAGCAGTTGGATTCAGAAAACTCCGGTACCCGTTATATGCTTTTCTGCCCAGCAGGCCATAAATATAAATATTCAGGTCAAAACCAAAGAATCTGAATGTATTGTTTAATCCGAGGCTCCAGTCGGGTATACCATCGTCAAGCATTACCACATCTTCTTCATCCAGCACACCATCGTTATTGATGTCAACATATTTAATATTCCCCAGCTGTGCTTTTGAAGTCATTTGGCTGACATAACCGATAGTATCATCGTAAGATTTTATAAGTCCGTCAGTTTTCCAACCATAGACCGCATAAACCGGATCATCCTCCTTAACATACGAGGGAAGCGCTATCCGGGGATTTCTTTCAATCCAGTTCAGGTCATAGGTTGAGATGGTGAAATCGGTTGTCCACGTGAATTTCCCTACAAGGTTCTTCGATGAAATGTTCAATTCCCATCCTTTGCTGCGCTGTATTCCGACATTATCGGCAATACGACCGACAGGAGAATTGGAGGGCAGCGTATTATAACTCAACAGGTCTTTTTTTGTTTTAATATAAAAATCGGTAACCAGGGTGATCCTGTTTTTGAAAAAGCCTAAGTCCAGACCAATATTCTCCGTAATATCTGTTTCCCAGGTAAGATTCGGATTATCAAGCTGGGAAAGAGTAACTCCCGGATAGGTAGTGGAACCTATCAGGAACGGATATCCTGTGCCGTATAACTTCCAGGGATTATTGCCGATCGCCCCTTCATTACCTGCTGTTCCGAAGCCTGCCCGAAGTTTCAGGTCGGAAATAAAATCGACATTTTTCATAAATCCTTCCTGATTTATTCGCCAGGCTGCAGAGATGCCCGGAAAGAATCCCCATTTTCTGTTTTCTGCAAATATGCTGCTTCCGTCATTTCTTCCGACAATGGAGAACAGATACCTGTCTTTTATTGTATAGTTTATTCGTAAAAACTGGGAAATCTTGGTGCGTTCAACAAAATAGGAATTCATCATGTCCTGTATATCGTCTGACGAAATTTCGATATTATGGTATGAAAAAGCATCGGTGAAGAAATCAACAGCCTGCAATCCATATCCCTCATTGATGGATTTATAATATCCTCCTCCCAACACAACGTTCAGGCTGTGAGCCCCGAATAACCTGTTAAAAGTAAAATAGGCTTCAGCACTGTAGTTGTCAATTTTATTGTTGAGTAACTGCGCCATACCGTTCGGCAGCTGAACATTCAGGGCGCTTCTGGGCAGATAAAAACTACGGTTTGAAGTTTGTTTGTCAATGCCACCTACAGCATTAAACTTCAGACTTTTACAAATGCTGACTTCCAGGTTGGGATTGGCGAAAAAACGATTGTTTTTTGTAATGTCATTAATAATCAGAAATGCAGCAGGACTGGTAATTTTGGGGTCGTAAGTCCTGGAATATTTTCTAAGGCTGTCGTAAACAGGTAATGCAGGACTGTAAACATAGGCTGATTGGAGCATGTTGTATTTTTCGGGTCCGCCCGCATTAGCACCGCTTGATGCATTATTGGCATTGATCTGGCTAAAGGTCAGGTTAACACCGAACTTCAGCCATTTTGTGATTTTCTGATCGAAGTTCACTCTTCCGGAGTAACGTTTAAAGGAGGAATTCTCGAGCAATGCTTCATTTCCGTAATAGTTAAAGGATGCGAACAGCTTTGAAACATCATTTCCCGCGGTCACGGAAAGGTTATGTTCCTGGATGGTGCCATTCCGCATTAGCAGATCAAGCCAGTCGGTATTGGTTGTCGTGGTGTCAATCGTTTCCTGCGAGAAAAAAAGCGTCGGAGCCGGGGTTTCGCTTGTTCCGTATGGCGGATTCTGCCTGGCCAGTAAAAATTGATCCAGTTCAAACCGGTTGTGTTGCTCCATAAACTCTTTTGAGTCGAGCAGATCAAAATAAGGTTTTGGTCGCTGCATAGTAGAACTTCCCCTGTATTCGACATTCACTTTACCGGCTTTCCCTTTTTTTGTGGTGATAAGAATAACACCGTCGGCAGCCGCTGAACCGTATATCGCAGCCGCACTGGCATCTTTCAGCACATCGATGGATTCGATATCAGAAGGATTGATACTGTTGAGCGGGTCCCTGTCAACTCCGCCCGAGTAACCAAGGTTATCGTCAATTATTCCACTCTCAATCGCTCTGTTATTGGTTATTGGGACGCCATCGATAATGTACAGGGGATCATTTCCTCCGCGTACGGTAATGTTGTATCTTCCGCCCGGCTGAGCGCTGTTCAGCCGCATTACCATACCGGCAATCCTGCCCTGCAACATATTATCAACAGAAGTAGTTGCCACAATGGGTATATCTTTTGTTTTAACGCTGCTAACGGCACCTGTAAGGTCTATTTTCCGGACGGCACCGTATCCAACGACAACAATTTCCTGCAGGGCTTCAATATTCTCGACCATGCTGACAGAAAAACTGGTCTGATTACCCACTGCAATTTCTTCCGGTAAATAGCCCACAAAAGAGAAAACAAGTACTGAAGCGGTTCCGGCTACTGTTAATGAGAAATTACCGTCTAAATCGGTGATGGTGCCATTAACGGTTCCTTTTTCCAGGACATTGACGCCAGGAAGAGCTTCGCTTGTTGTCGCCGTAACTACTTTCCCCGTTATTTTAATGCCCTGCTGAGCCGGACGACTGGGGGTAATAACCACGAGGTTGTTCTCCAGTACGGTAAATTTCATCCTGGTTTCATTTCTTAATTTGTCCAATACCTCTTCCAGGTTTTTCTTTTCAACACTCAGGGTAATGGTTTTATTCTGAACAACTTCGTTTATATACAGAAACCGGACATCGGATTGTTGTTCAATTTCATGAAAAACCTGAGCGATCGGTGCATTTTTCAGGTCGAGGGTTATCTCCGTCGTTTGTGAAAAGCTGGTTGCGAAGGTCTGAAGAGCACCCAATACGATTAGTAAAAGGGTCAGTTTCATGGTTAGCAAGATTTTTTTCGGGCATATCAAAAATATGCCCATCATTAAAGGTTTATTCATACATTTGTCAGGTTAAGAGTTAATAGTTAATTAATTCTGATCTTTGGGCTGGTGAATGTTACCGCATTTGCCAGCCTTTTTTAATAAGGCTCAGTTTTCAGGAGCGTATCGGGATTAGGTCAATCCCTCCCGTTTGCGGCGGGGAGATTCATTTAATTCATGTTATACCTCCATAGGTTTAAGCTTCTTTGTTATACATTGAATTATTTCTTAAAGGATACTTCAATTTTATTTTTATTGATGGTGTAGCTGAAATTGGGTGTGGCTACTTTTAATGCACGCAATGCCTGTTCAATACTTTCTTTTTCAAAAATTCCCGTGTAACTGAGGTTATCCAATGGAACATCAAGCAACTTGATCTCCACATCGTACCATCTTTCCATTTTTTTCAACAACGATTCGAAGGGCTCGTTCACGAAAACCAGCTTGTGGTCTTTCCATGAAACAATCGGTAAAGCATTTACGTTCTGTGATATCCTCACAGCCTGTATACCTTCGATCTTTTCAGGTGTTCCCTGTTTTTCAGTAACACTCAACTGATCGGTATTTTTCTGAAAGGTGGCTTTCTGGTTGGGCTTTAAAACAACAGTTTGGTGATCACCTTTGAACGGAGAAAGGGTTTCTATTTGCAGCAGTCCTGAAATCAGGGTTGCTTCCACTGTTTTTTCTTCCTTATAGGCTTTCAGATTAAAAGTAGTTCCCAGCACCTTGAGCTGCACTTCGGCGGTTCTTACAAAAAACGGATGTGATTGATCCGGTGTTACTTCGAAATAGGCTTCGCCCTCGAGCTCTACTTTCCGGTTTTCACTGAAATTTATGGCATATTTCAGGGTTGAACCGCTGTTTAACCAGCCCCTGGAACCATCGGGTAAATTAAAACTTACCTGTGATCCCATGGTGGAGTGTATCTCAGCCCAGGCTATCTGGTCATAATCATGCCTGGCAATCTGTCTGTAAATGCTTATGCCGGCTGCGATCAACAGGGGCAACAAAATAACTGCAGCTGTACGATAATAAAACCTCCATATTTTATACAGCGGTTTATTTTCTTTTATGTTCTTGTCAATGTTTATCCTGAAATGAATATGGTGCAAAATATTATCCAAATCTTTTTCAGGAAGGTCGGTTTTGTCAACAAAGCAATTCCACTGATGGGTCAGAAAAGAGTGCAAAGCGTCTTTTTTACTTTCATCGGTAAAGATCTCCTGGATAAACCCGGTGTCCTTATTCCCGGACTTGCTGTTAAAAAAACGTTCAAGTTTTTCTTTTTCAGTATTATCCATCCAAATTTATTATTGTATTATTGATTTCTATAAATTATATCCGTAAGTAAGAAAATACACCTATTCGTTTATCCGATAATTTTTGAATTTTTTCTATAAGATAAGTAAAAATTGAGGATTAATAAAAAACAGAAGAATGAACCTCATCGGTCAGGTCTGCGAAAAAAATCATATGGGATTCTGAAAAGGAATTAGGCTCAACATGCAACAAACAGATAAAAAAACAGCAAACCGGCTATGCGTTCCCTTGTCAGGTTGCTGCGAATAAACCTGAGGGCTTCGGTAAGCTGGTTTTCAACCGTTTTTTTACTGATGTTCATTTCTTCGGCTATTTCTTTTACAGAAAAGCCTTCAATACGGCTTTTGGTGAATATTTCCTTGCGTCGGGAGGGCAGCCTGGATACAAGTTGTGTCAACTGGTTTTTCAACGAATTAAAGTCAATATTTTCAGTTGTTTCCATACTGAAGTCTTCCAGCAACTGTGATTGAATATAGGTGTCAGTCTGAGCCCGGCTCCGGAATTGTTTCCGGATAATATTAAATGCGATGGTGAAAATGTAAGATCGGAAGGACAGTTCTTCTTTCAGTTCCGACCGTTTTTCCCAAACCTTTGTGAATACTTCCTGCACCAGTTCTTCACACTCCGGCACGGATCGTAAATAGCCATAGGAAAAATGATACAGGCGCTGGCCGTAGTATGAAAATAAATTATTAAAAGCCAGGACATCACCTTTTTTCAGGCTTTTTACCAATTGTAATTCAATATAATCCGGAAGATGCTTCAATTTTCAGATTTGTAATCTGGTATTCCACTGTAAAAATAACAAAAATATTGGAAGCGACGCCTAATGCCCTTCCGGTTTTATAGTCTCAAACACCGGACTAACAGGCCAATACCAATCTTCAACCGGATCGGGCCGGACAGGATTAAAAGTTGGTGTATCCACTAAATATCTGGCAAGTCCCGGAACATTTGCCTTAATGCCTTCCGTTACACATTTTGCCAGTTCGTATGCTCCATAAGGACTGTGGTGTGAGTCGTCCTTCAGTTCGGTATCCTGGCCCGGAAAAGAATTTGCCGGATAATGAACAAACAGTTTTTTTGATGCATCCACACCCAACGCCTCATAAAGAACCGCACTCATTTCATGCAGGTCAATAAGGGGTGCATTTTCTTCCTGTGCAACCTGCCGCATGGCTTCGGGATAGTCGCCATGCGTATTTATTATCTTGCCCTTTTCATCAAATTTTCGCCGGTGCACAGAAGTCAGCAGTACCGGAAAAGCTTCTTTTGCACGGATTTCGTTAATGAATAGCTTCAACATTTCTTTGTATCCCGAGAAGGGCTCTACATAGGCAGAACCTGCCGACTTTTGATCGTTGTGTCCGAATGCAACGAATACGTAATCTCCGGGTCGGATAAGGCTCATAATTTTCATTAGCCGTCTTTCGGCAACAAAGCTTTTCAGGGCTTCCCCCGATTCAGCAAAATTGGCAATTACCACCTGGCTGTTAAAAAACCGTGGGATCATCTGGCCCCATGCTGCCCAGGGTTCTTTTTCCTGATCGGTAACCGTTGAATTTCCAGCAAGAAAAACGGTTTTCACGGAATCGACTTTTGTAATTTCGATGGCATTGACGCAAGGCCGTAGATTATTAAATTCCAGGGTCAGCTTGTCATCCCAGTTAAGATAATTCAATTCACGTGGTTTTAGTCTGATAAAGGTTGTATCATGAATGCGGGGCGTACGAACATTTATCATGATGGTGCTGGTCTGAAATTCCCCCCGGGCAGTCATTATGTTTTCGAGCATTAACCGCCGCGATTCAGCTTTGATGGTACTCTTCGTTTCACCTTTTCTGTCACCGGATATGATGTTGATTTTATAGTTGCCTTCGGGCAGGTCAACAACAAAATAAAAGGCTTTATGGCTGGTGCAAAAATCACGTCGCAACCGATCTTTGCCACCACGGTCTATATCCTGCAAAGGTTCCCGGGAAACAAAACCATAACCTCTTTGCTCTGTATACATCATATTACCAAGAACTTGTATATAACCGATTTCTACCTTACCGGAACCCATATCAAATTTCAGGCACAGGGTTCGATCCGGACGTGGAGTAATCGCAGCATAAGATAAGAGCTCCAGGGTGACACAGGCAATAAACAAGCAGGTTGATCGTAAAAGGAAAACACCAATATTCATTATTTATGTTGTTTTTGGTCGTTAAACATCAGGGCGCTGTCATTGATTTCGGCTGCATGGTTACGCAATAGCATAATTACTTCTGCTCCGGCCAGTAAAACAGGTCCGTAACCATGGGCGGCAAAAACATTTACCGGACGATAATGATAAAAAGCCGGGTCAAAGGCCATACCGGTGCCTACACAAGTGCCTTCCACCTGTCCCTTTTCATTCACTTTCTCTGATACGGCATTCCATGCCAGCATTACCGCAGGACCGAATGCCTTGGCATCAACATAACCGCGGTTGATAGCGCGGGCAATAGAATAGGTGAAAATGGCCGTTGCCGAGGTTTCGAGAAAAGAATCGTTCCGATCGAGCAACTGATGCCAGCATCCTTGTCCTGATTGAAAAGCTGTCAATCCCTGGATATGTCTTTTCACGATTTTAAGTATTTCGGTATATCCCGGATGATCTTCCGGTAAAACTTCCAGTAATTCTATTGTGGCCATGACAGCCCAGCCGTTGGCACGGGCCCAATAAAACTGCGGATGAGGCTCCATATCCTGCACCCAACCATGCATAAAGAGACCTTTGTCCCGATTGAACATGCGTTGTGAAAACTGCAACACCTGTTTCACAGCATCATCAAAGTACTTTTGCTCACCGGTGAGTTTCCCCATCTGGGCAAGAGCAGGTACGCTCATAAACAAGTCGTCAAGCCAGATGGTATTGGGCAACGGCCTGTTCCGTGCCAGGGTTCCGTCGTTAAGGCGGAATTCTTTATGGCATATATAATCGATATAGTTATCAATTATCGTTCGGAGATTATTTCCCAATCCCATCCGGTGTGTTTTGATCATGGCGGCACACATCGCTCCCGCGTCATCCAGAGCATGGGGATCCAGTATGGATCTGACCGGTGTTTGCCGGACAGGAATAGCATCTATCTTTTGCCGATAGATTTCAACTATACGGGCAATGAAATCAAGACGATCAGTCGTATAGGCCGTAAAGCGAGAATCACCTGTCACCTCACCCGCCTGCAGCATACCGGCATAGGTCACACCCCATTCATAACTGATAAGCCTGAAGTCTCCGCCGGCAAAAACCGATTTTTCATCCAGCATTGCAATGTCAGTGATCTCTTTACCGGAAGGTCTGTCTATTATTTTTACAGGAGTGACTTCATTCAGATAGTCATAAACCTTGTCGAGGACAGCTTTTATATGTGCTGTTTGCATCACACCGTAAGGAACGGGGTAATCAGGTTGCAGCGTATGCAGAGGCGTATTGGAGTCAGTAATTGCAGACTTTTTGATCTGAGAACAGGCAGGAGGATAAATTATCAATATGAAAAAAGCTGTTATTAATACCCTTGTTTTAAGGAGAATATAAATTCCAGTGACTTTCCGGAATGCACGCGAAGAATTGAAATTCCAGTTCATATACATATATTGATTTTTAGTTACAAAATAAAGGACAATAAAAGTAAAAAATCAGGTTTAAGTAAAAAAGCACGCTAACAAATTTGCTGCATAGGGTAAAATCATTTTGGAATAAGTGTCGGGTGTTGTATTTTCGTTACCTGAAAGCGAATATAGTATGCCCTGGGTAAATTATCATACACACTGCCATTATTGTGACGGTAAGGCTGAACTGGAGGCTTACCTGATTAAAGCAATCGAAAAGGGATTCCCGGCCTGTGGATTCTCCTCGCATGCACCATTGCCTTTTGCCACAACCTGGAACATGAAACAGGAAAGCCTTCAGGATTATGTTGCAGAAATTAGCCGGTTGAAAGAAAAATACAGGGATATCATTCAGGTATATTTAGGTCTTGAGGTCGACTATATTGACGAATCCTGGAGTTCCCGTAATGCGTTATTCGGAAAACATTCGTTGGATTATTATATCGGTTCCATCCATTTTGTGGATGCTTTTCCGGATGGTACGCATTGGAGTATTGATGGATCACCGGATCTATTTTTCAGCGGCTTTGAAAAGATCTTCAAAAACAATACCCAAAAACTGGTTAAGCGTTATTACCAATTGATAATGGAAATGATAGAAAATGACCATCCCACCATCATTGGTCACCTGGATAAGATAAAAATGCACAATCGACATCAATTCTTCCTTAATGAACAGGAAAACTGGTACCATGCTTGTGTAGAGGATGCTCTTGATCTTATTGCATATAAGGAATGTATTGTTGAAATAAATACACGGAGTATATATCGGCATAACCAGGATGATTTATATCCCGGAGAATGGATATTGAAAAGGATTTACAGCAAGAATATCCCGGTAATCATCAATTCCGATGCTCATCTCACCGGGGAGATTGATTCGGGATTTACCCATGCTGCCGCAGTTTTAAAAAGAATAGGATTTAAAACGATTATGGTTTTATGGAATAACCAGTGGCGTGAATGTGCTTACTCAGTGACCGGAATCGAAGAGAAAGCATTCAGCATTAATAAATGGTCTCGCTGATAACCTGTCCTGTTTCGTTATAACTGATCCATTTACCTGTCTTGCTGTTTTGAATATATTGTCCTTTTTCTTTTAGAAGGCCATTGCTGTACCATGAATAATATGGTCCCATAAGTGTATCGTTGCTGTAATTAGCTTCAATCGCCTTGTTCCCATTCTGATCCCAGTATTCCCATTTACCGGCGCAGGAACCGTTTTTGTAATGTCCTTTCCACCGAAGTTTGCCATCGCGGTAATAGGCAATGGCTTCGCCATTCAGGATTCCGTTTCTGAACTGGAATTTTTCTTTCAACAGATTCGTATCACTGAAGACGACTTTACAGGTGCCGGTAAAAGGATTGATGTCGTTGCTGCTGTAAAACAGATCGGGCTTAATCTCTTCTTCGGTTATAATTACTTCCTTGTTGCAGGAGATTAGCATCAGCATTGCAATGATCGTGCATACCTTTAAAATTCCCAACTGTTTCATGATTCCCAATTGTTGTTGTTAGTTTATTTGTATTAACGCATTCCTTTGGCTATGGTTGTTTTATATTGATGAATGAATCGGAAATGAGAATAAATGGATAAATTGAACGGATTAAAGATTCAGGATATTCAATAACAATGTGTTTATCGGGCTGTATATGAACGGTTTTAATATTTTCTTTATATTTGATTGATTTCAAAATCCATGGCATTTGCCTTATTGCAATTATATTTAATCTATAGATAATGAAAAAGTTACGTTTCCTAAGCCTTTTGGCAGTTTTGGCCACAACCAGTACTTTATTCTCACAAACCTATGTAACCCGGGTGAAGCCTGTTGGAAAAGATATGTGGGGAATAGCCGGCGTGGATGGCGCACTTATTATTAACGCATTGTTTTACCGGTGCAGTCAGATTTCCGGTGAGGGCATTGCAACCGTATACGATGAGGCCAAAGGAATTTATTACCTGATTGATTTACAGGGAAATACAACGCCGATTGAGTTAAGTGATTTTAAATTGATGAGTATTTATTATATCAACATGCCCAAAGGATTCACTAATGGATTGGTGCCGGTACGTCAGGGAAAGAAATGGGGTTACATAAACACATCCGGCAAAGTGGCCATTCCGGTGAAGTATGATAAAGTTACCGAATTTAACGGCGGTTTTGCCACAGCTGAAACAGGAGGAAAGTTCATAGTGCTGGATTCAGAGGGAGAGGAATTTCCTGTTAATGATCCGGCGGTTATTGATTTGAAATCTTTCACGGAAAATTTAGCCCCGTACAGATCAAGCAATGGTAAATTTGGATTTATTAAAGAAACCGGAGAAATTGCAATCCCGGCGCAGTTTACTGCTGTAGGCTATTTTTCCGGAGGACTGGCCTGGGCCAGGACAGCTGATGAAAAAATGGGTTATATCAATACCAACGGTGATTGGATCATTCAACCCCGGTTTGAGGTTGCAAAAAGCTATGATGCTGAAACAGACAGAGCAAGGATACGACTGGAAGGTAAAATGGGCTTTGTCAATAGTAAAGGGGATATTCTTTATATTGTTGCCGAGGATTTTGGTGATTTTTCGAATGGACTGTGTTGGGGAAGAAAAGGGAATAGAATAGGATTCTTCAACAGAGACGGGGAATGGAAAATATCGCCGCAATTTGAAGCTGTGCGGAATTTCAAAAACGGTTTTGCAGCCGCCAAGATCAATGACAGATGGGGACTGATTGATTTGGAAGGAAAGTGGGTCATGGAACCTTCTTTCGCAGGAATCACGGATGTTGACCGGGTTGAATAAGTATGTAATCCGATGATTTGGCACCGGGAGCCGGCAGAGGTATAATTTATTCTTTGCTAAGGATTATTACTTTGTGTTTTTCTGTATAATTACTTCATGTAATATGGTAAATATTTGACATTTATTATGTTTATTTGCAGATAATGAAACCCACATATTAATTAAGTGTTTAATACAAAGGTGGATGGTAAAATATTGGTGTTGCTAATTTTAATACTACCCGTATGGAATATGTGGGTTCCATCCGACCTTTGAAAATAAATTTTGTACGGATGAAAAAATTACTAGTTATCAGCTCAATATTGGTTTTTTTGACTGCTTTTGATGTTTTTTCACAGACCTTCGTTGCTCGGGTTAGGCCTGTTAATGGCGATAAATGGCAATACGTTGGGTGTAATGGTAAATTTCTTATGACTACACAGTTTTCCAAGTGCAGTGAGTTTTCAGCAGAAGGATTGGCGACCATATACGATATTGACAGGGATCTGTATTATATCATTAATATGTATGGTAAAATTGTGCCGGTTAATGTTAAGGATATTAAGTTCATGACAGGATGGGGCCAAGTTCCCAAAGGATTTAGCAATGGACTGCTTCCCGTACGGCAGGGTAAAAAATGGGGGTATTTAGATGCATCCGGCAAAGTTGCCATTCCGTTAAAGTATGACAAAGTCACAGAATTCAATGGTGGTTTTGCTGTAGCAGTAATAAGGGGAAAATTCATGGTTCTTGATTCAAAGGGGAGTGAATTTCCGGTTAATGATGCGTCCGTTGTAGATGTAAAATTCTTCACGGAAAATCTTGCTCCGTACGAGTCCAATAAGGGCAGATACGGATTTATTAATGAGAAAGGAGAAACAGCAATTCCCGCGCAGTTTTTAGCCGTGGGATGTTTCTCGGGAGGATTGGCCTGGGCCAGAGCAACTAATGAAAAAATCGGATACATAAATACGAACGGGGATTGGATTATTCAACCCCAGTTTGAAAGTGCAAAGAACTACGATGGGGAGACAGACCGGGCAAGGATTAAATTGTATGGCAATGTGGCATTTACAAATTGCATGGGAGAAATTTTATATTATGATGCAGAGGCATTCGGGGATTTTTCCGATGGACTGTGCTGGGGAAGAAAGAATGGTAAAATAGGATATTTTAATCCAAAAGGAGAATGGATCATAACCCCGCAATATGAAGCGGTATGGGAATTTAAAAACGGCTTTGCGGCTGCTAAAATAAACGATAAATGGGGAATAATCGATAGGGAAGGAAAATGGGCCTTACCGCCTGTTTATGGAGGAATTACGCATGTGGACAGGATCGAACAAGTAGCATCGGGATTTAGCAAAAACGGAAACAAAGAATAAATCAGATAAAACCAAGAGGCAATGTTTAGCAGTCGAATGAATTGTCCTGAACACCGTTTATGCAATTGCTTTATTTGAAATTCTTGCCTTGTAGCAGAGCGCGCAGGAATTCGTTTTAGCTTGCTGATGTTATCTTTTGTTAAGCATGGATCCGAGTATCCCACGTACAATTTGCCTCCCTATTGTAGTACCGATCTGGCGGGTAATGGTGCGTCCGGCATATTTGGTCAGGTCGTCCAGGATAATGCTGCCGGTGGATCTTTTGCTTTTTTGTTGCCGCGTCCTTTTTCCCGCTTCCCTTGCATGTTGCTGTTCCATTTTCTGCTTATCTTCCTCAGCTTTTTGGAGTTCCATCTTTTTTTGAAGCATTTCAAAAGCCGATTCACGATCGATTTTTTTTTCATAGACACCGAAGACAGTTGATCGCTGTATGATCTTTTTTCTTTCTTCGTCAGTAATAGCTCCAATAAGTGAGGAAGGAGGCACTATTTTAGCCTTTTCCACGGGTGAGGGGATTCCTTTTTCATCCAGGAAAGAAACGAGTGCTTCTCCGACTCCGAGCTGAGTTATCGTTTCTTCAACGTTCACAGCGGGATTAGTCCTGAAAGTATCAGCAGCTGCTTTTACAGCTTTCAGATCCTTAGGGGTATAGGCTCTTATGGCATGCTGGATACGGTTACCCAATTGTCCAAGCACGTCTTCATTAATATCCAGTGGATTCTGTGTAATAAAATAAACTCCAACACCTTTGGAGCGAATCAGTCGTACCACCAGTTCTATTTTTTCAAGCAATACTTTTGGGGCATTGTCGAACAGGAGATGTGCTTCGTCAAAAAAGAATACCAGTCTGGGTTTTTCAGGATCACCTGTTTCCGGGAGTTGCTCAAAAAGTTCGGACAGAAGCCAGAGCAAAAAGGTGGAATACAAAGCAGGTGACAGCATAAGTTTATCGGCTGCCAGTATATTAATGATACCTTTTCCCTGACTGTCGGTCTGCATAAAATCCATGAGATCAACCGCAGGTTCCCCGAAGAATTTTTCAACACCTTGTTCTTCCATTACCAGCAATCCGCGTTGGATGGCGCCAATGCTGGCGGGAGAAATATTTCCGTATTCGTTGGTGAATTTATCACGGTTTTCACCGGTAAATTCAACCATTTTCCTGAGGTCCTTCAGGTCAAGGAGGAGCAGTCCGCTGTCGTCTGCCAACCGGAAGACGAGGTTGAGCACACCACTTTGCACTTCGTTGAGATTCAGCAGCCGGCTGAGGAGCAAAGAACCCATTTCGGATATGGTAGTCCGGAGCGGATGTCCTTTCTCACCGTACAGGTCCCAGAAACAAACCGGAGATGCCCGTTGGGTATAACCGGTTAATTTCATATCCTGAACACGGGCTGCTATTTTTGGATTGTCGGATGCAGCTTTTGCAATGCCCGAGAGGTCACCTTTCACATCGGCCAGAAAAGAGGGTACCCCAATCGCACTGAAAGTTTCAGCCAACACCTGCAGGGAGACCGTTTTTCCTGTCCCGGTCGCCCCGGCAATCAGACCATGACGGTTTGCCATTTTCGGTATCAGATGCAGTTCTTTATCTGATTTGGCAATTAAAAGATTTCCGGAAGCATCAATCATGGTCTGTGACGTATTATTTTCTTAATTCATTTTCCCTTATCCAGAGGGTTTGTCTTCCGATGAATTTCATACCCATCACATAGCCTTTAATATGCAGTTGTATCGGGTCTTCTTCAAACCATATATAAGCACTATAGGTTTTTCCGTTGTCCGGATCATAGATGGTGCCCCCCTCCCATTGCTTTTTGGATTCGTTGTACTGAAATCCTCTAAGGATAAGCGAACCCCAGACTTTTTGCTTACTGAGCTTCTCATCCGGATTATTCGTATCCAGCCTTTCCCTGTCGTCTTCAAGCCATTCAACCCTGCCGTAATACTTGCCGTCGGTAGCCTTAAACACCTTGACCTGGGATCCTTTTTTCTCAGTAAGCCAGATCCCGTTAACCTTATCAGCTTGCCCGTATAGTAAACTGGTTGCTGATACCAGTATAATCAGCATGAACAGATTCTTTTTCATAGTAGATGAATTAATGTTAGTGCATTAAAGATAATTTTTTCTTTGATAGGTTAAAAAGGAATATGAAAAATCATTCTGAGGATCATCAGTCACATCTTTCCTTTCAGTAATTTCCCATTCGTGAGATGATAGTTCGGGAAAATATGTATCGGCATCAAATGATTTATGAATTTTTGTGACATATAATTTCTGTGCGAAAGGTAAAAATTGGCGGTATATGGATGCTCCGCCTATGACAAAATTTTCCTTTTTGTTATCGCATTTCTGAATGGCTTCATCGATAGAATAGGCCATTTCACATCCTGCATAGCGGTCGTCGGGATTATCGGAAATAACAATATTCCTTCGATTCACCAGAGGCCTTTTGGGCAATGAAAGAAAAGTGTTTTTCCCCATGATCACCGTGTGGCTGGTGGTGATATGTTTAAAAAGCCTCATATCTGCGGATATATGCCACAGCAATTTATTGTCCTTACCTATCGCATTGTTTTCAGCAACAGCAACAATGATGGATATTTTTTTCATCATGGGAATCGGGTTAAACAGATATTTCACCTTTGATATGAGGGTAAGGATTATAATTCTCAAGCCGGAAATCCTGAAATGTATACTCAAAGAGTGACCTGACATTCGGATTCAGCTGCATGGAAGGTAAGTTTCGGGGTTCACGTGTCAGTTGAAGCTTAACCTGTTCGAAGTGATTATTATAAATATGGGCGTCGCCAAGTGTGTGGATAAACTCTCCTGGTCTGAGATCAGTAACCTGGGCCACCATTAATAACAAAAGAGAATAGGAGGCGATGTTGAACGGTACACCCAGAAAAATATCGGCACTCCGCTGGTAAAGCTGAAGTGAGAGTCTGCCATCGGCAACATAAAACTGGAATAAAACATGACAGGGAGGCAGCGCCATATTTCTTAGATCGGCAACATTCCATGCACTCACAATATGTCGCCTGGAATCGGGATTTTGCCGGATGGAATGCAATACCTTTTCAATCTGATCAATGGATTTCCCGTTATAAGAAGGCCATGATCTCCACTGAAAACCATATATATGCCCAAGCTCACCCGTTGGATCTGCCCATTCATTCCAGATGGTAACTCCATTATCATTCAGGTACTTTATGTTTGTCTCCCCCCTGAGGAACCACAGGAGTTCATAAATAATGGATTTCAGGTGCAATTTCTTGGTTGTCATCAGGGGAAAGCCATCCTGAAGATCAAATCTCATCTGGTATCCGAATATGCTGAGGGTACCGGTGCCGGTACGGTCCTTCTTTTCGTGTCCCTTCTCAAGCACATGTTTTAGCAAATCCAGGTAGGCTTTCATGGTGTTTCATTTCATTGAAAATACGCGTCGTAAAAATAGTAAAGAAGCCATAAAGCTGCTGTCTGAAACCGATAAAGTTATCTACAGGTGTTAATTTCTTTTCAGTTATTAACATAATCGTGGGGTCATTTTTTACTATTTTTAGCCCTTATTACCTTGATGATGAGTAAAACCGCGCGGTATATCTTCACTGCAATCGGCCTGGTGCTGTTAGGTTATCTCCTGTGGTATTTTAAAAATATTGTAATCTATATTCTGGTTTCGCTGGTTTTGTCATTGTTGGGCAGACCAATATTTGACCTGCTGGGAAAAATCAGGATACGTAAACGTTGTCTTCCGGCAGCTATCCGTTCCCTGATCACGCTGGTTGTTATCATCGGTGCCTTTTTGACTTTTTTTGGTATTTTTATACCCCTTATTGTGAACAAGGCGTATGAGCTTTCAAACCTCGATATTCAGCGACTTGTGGCCAGTCTGCAGGTACCTCTGGGAAACCTTGAAAAGCTGTTAGACCGTTTCAGGGTGTTGCCTGAAGGTGGTTTTTCCATCCAGGAGCTGGCCTTGACAATCGCGTCCAAAATCAATATATCGTCGGTGGCCGATTTTTTTAGTACCGTTGCAGGTGCAATAGGGAATGTTGCAGTCGCTGTTTTTAGTATTGTCTTCATCACATTTTTTTTTCTGAAAGACGAATCACTGTTTGCCAACGCACTTTTATCGGTTATTCCTGACCATATGGCCGATGAGGTGACCAGCATTATGTCATCGACCAAACGATTGCTTGTCAGGTATTTTGGCGGCCTTACCCTGGAAGTTACCGGTGTTATTTTATTGAGCTTTATCGGCTTTCTGATTGTTGGTATTTCCTTTAGTGATTCTTTATTGATGGGCTTCCTGGCGGGAATATTCAATATTATTCCCTATATTGGTCCCATGATGGGCGGATCTTTTGCTTTGCTGATAGGATTTGTCACGCATATGCAGCTTCCATTCCGCACAGAATTATTACCGTTGCTGATTTGGGTTCTGGTTGTTTGTGTTGTGGTTCAGGTAATCGATAATTGGATCTTCCAGCCGTTTATCTATTCCAGCAGTATAAATGCCCATCCGTTGGAGATTTTTATTGTTTTTCTGATGGCCGGGAGCCTTGGAGGTATGGTAGGGATGATTGTTGCCGTTCCGGCTTATATTGTTATACGAGTTTTTGCTAAGGAATTTTTTAATAACTTTAAGTTTGTACGATCGCTTACCAAGAATATATAATATACGAATGCAAATTAAAAAATATATACCGGTTCTTGCCCTGGTCCTTTTATTCCCGTTTAAGGCCATGACTCAGTATGCGGACTATGATTTTACCACCGAGATCTTCGAGGAATGCGGTGTTACAAAAATAAAATTCACCTTCTTCAATACTCCTTCAGCTGAACCAATAACTATTTATTCATGGGATTTTGGAAGTGGCATGACCAGTTATGTGCGTGATCCGGATACGCTCTATTTCACCACTCCGGGTTCGTATGCCATGGATATTATTCTTTTCTTCGGTCCCGACTCCGAGCCGCTGAAATACCTTATTATGAAAGATACTACATTTACCGTATACCCCGTTATAACAGCAGATTTCAGTTATTCCGATACCACAGAAATCGGGTATTACGCTATATCGTTTAAGCATCAGGATCAGGATTACAGTTATGCCGGTATTTACGAATGGGATTTTGGTGACGGAACCGGTTCTGACCAGCGTTACGTTGTCCATACCTATGCCGGACCGGGTGTTTATAATGTCAAACTAAAAGTATCAAACGTTATTGGTTGTGCTGACAGCACTACTCAGATAGTTACTCTTGCAGCACCCCCCGGAATGCCGGATATCATCGCCAGTGATACATTTGGCTGTGGTGAAGCAAGGGTGAAATATTCTCTTGCCAATGTAGACACGGATACCATAACAACGATAAACTGGGATTTTGGGAATGGTTCTTCCAGCAGCCTGGTAGATCCGGATACCGTAATCTACAACAATCCAGGCTTATTTGACATAAGTGTCGTTATCAACGGAGATATAATTCATCGTGTTATCGAAGAGGATCTGATACATGTTCAACTTCTGCCATCATCCGATTTCTCATATAACGATACCGTAACTTTTGATACCTATGTGCTTTTGGCAACCGGAGCAGCAGATACAGCAGCTACCTATACTTATAGTTGGGATATAGAGGGTGTTGGCAGTTACGAAGGTCAACGGCAGCTGGTGAAATTTCCTTTTTCGGATACTTCATACATCGTAAAATTAACGGTAGCGGATAATTTCGGATGCGTGAGTTCGGACTCAACAATTATTAGTGTTTTCGAAGAACTGCAGGTACAAAATGTATTTACGCCCAATAACGACGGTATTAATGATATCTTTGAAGTCAGCAGCAACGGAAGCGTTCCATTATCCATTAAAATATTTACCCGTACAGGATCACTGGTGTATGAAACTGAAGGATATACTATTACCTGGGACGGCCGAACCGCATGGGGATTAGAACTTAGTCAGGGAGTATATTTTTACGTACTGGATGCAATCAACAATGATCCCAATAAACGATTCCGGAAAACAGGATTCATTTACCTGTACCGATAAACGGTAATGCATCATCGATAATCTTTATTGTCAGCAGAGACACAATATATTGCGTCTCTAATCGTAAAATCTTTCCGATATTACCTTCCAGTCCAGTACATTCCAGTATGCCTGCAGGTAATCAGGTCGTTTATTTTGATAATCAAGGTAATAGGCATGTTCCCAAACATCGCATGTGAGCAAGGGGATTAATCCTTTACGAAGCGGATTGCCTGCATTGCTTTCCTGTATGATTTCCAGGGAACTGTCTTCCTTTGCAGCCAGCCAAGCCCATCCCGATCCAAAGAGTGTCACGGCAGCTTTTGAAAACTGTTCCTTAAAGGAAGCAAAAGATCCGTACTGACTGTTTATGGTTTGTGCAAGTTTACCCTGAGGTTCATGTGATGCCTGCGGAGAAAAGCTCATAAAATAGAAAGTATGATTCCATACCTGTGCCCCATTGTTAAAGATACCTCCATCCGCCTCCCGGATAATCTGCTCGAGGGAAGCATTTTCAAATTTTGTCCCGGCAATAAGGTTATTCAGGTTATTAATGTACGCCTGGTGATGCTTTCCGTAATGAAATTCAAGTGTCTGCTTTGATATATGAGGCTGGAGTGCGTCAAGGGCATACGGCAGTTTTGGCAATTCGAACGGCATGACTTGTTATTTTAAATTATTCTACAAGGTAGTGATAATTAAGTAAAATAACAAATACCGTTAACAGTTCACAGTTCACAGTTTATAGAAAAAGGTCAACAGTCAACGGTCGACAGTAAATTGTGTATTTATTGGATCTTTTTTCTGTTATCCCGTAAATCCGATGACAGCACAACCATCGCTGAACACCGGTTACCGGTTACCTTTGAATCTTCGGTTTACTTCCTCCCAGTTGATCACATTCCAGAAGGCTGCAACATATTCATTTCTCCTGTTCTGGTACTTTAAATAATAAGCATGCTCCCATACATCGAGTCCAAGAATTGGATAACCTTTCACTTCAGACACATCCATAAGGGGATTATCCTGGTTAGGTGTGGAAGTCACACTGAGTTTGCCCCCGTTTTTCATAAGCCAGGCCCATCCCGAACCAAAACGGGTCATAGCTGCAGAAGAAAATAATTCCTTGAATTTTTCAAAGGACCCGAAAGAATTGTTTATCGCATCAGCGAGGTCACCCCGGGGCTGGCCACCACCGGATGGAGACATGATTTCCCAAAACAGGTTATGGTTATAATAACCACCTCCGTTATTCCTCACTGCCAAAGACAATTTTGAGATTTCTGCAAGGATTTCTTCGATTTTCTTATTTTCCCATTCACTGCCTGCCAGTGCATTATTAAGGTTTGTGGTGTAGGCTCCATGATGCCTGGTATGATGGATTTCCATGGTTCGGGCATCAATATGCGGTTCCAGAGCGGCGTAATCGTACGCTAAAGTTGGTAATTCAAAAGCCATAGGAAGTGTTTTTTTAGTTATACAATCAAAAAATTATTTAGAATAATTCTAAATTAATAGAATAACATTTCATTGGATACATTGTTCAAAAATGATTTACTTTGTTCCCTGTCATGTAAGCAGTATGAAATACATCTATTCGGCAGGATTGCTTCTGTATTACCTGGGTATTCTCATCGTTGCCCCGTTCAGCCCAAAAGCCCGATTATGGATCAAGGGAAGAAAAAGAATCTTCGGGCAGATTTCGGAAACGGTTAAGAGCGGTCCGTTGATTTGGTTCCACGTTGCATCGCTGGGAGAGTTTGAACAGGGGCGGCCGGTTATGGAAGAGATTAAACACCGGTATAATCACTATAAAATATTGCTCACATTCTTTTCTCCATCCGGTTATGAAATTCGCAGGAATTATGCAGGGGCCGACTATATATTTTATCTGCCCTTAGACCTTGAGAAGAATGCAAGACGCTTTATACAACTGGTGAAACCTGCTATGGCCATATTCGTAAAGTATGAGTTCTGGTATCATTATATTCATCAGTTATACGTTAATAAAATCCCGGTATACCTGATTTCGGGAATATTCCGGCCGGGGCAGTTTTTTTTCCGATGGTATGGCAAGTGGTTCCGCAAGATGCTTTTTTATTTTGAACACTTTTTTGTGCAGACGCAGGAATCATTGGATCTGTTACATGGCATATCGTTAAGCAATGTTACCCTGTCAGGCGATACGCGTTTTGACCGGGTATTACAGATAGCATCCGGGGCAAAAGATATACCGGTTGCGGCCTCTTTCAAAGGTGATCGTATATGCCTGATAGCCGGAAGCACATGGCCCGGAGATGAACACAATTTAATATCCTACATAAACAATTACGATGGAGAGGCCAGATTTATCATAGCACCCCATGAAGTCCATGAGGATCATATCCGGTGGATGATAAGACAATTAAAAAAGCCTTTTATAAGGTATTCGGAAGCCACCAAGGAGAATGTCACCGACAGGAAGGTGCTCATAATAGACAATATTGGCATGTTGTCTTCCTTATATCGTTTCGGCGATATAGCTTATATTGGTGGTGGATTTGGTGCGGGTATCCACAACATTCTGGAAGCGGCTACGTTTGGACTTCCGATAATCTTCGGGCCCAATTATGCAAAATTCAATGAAGCTGTGGAATTGATCGGGCTTGGAGGTGCAATGAGTTACACCACCCTGAAGGATTTAACAACGTGCCTGAATCAGTGGCTGGATTTTCCGGAAGAGAGATTTCGGCTGGGTAAGATTTCAAAGGATTTTGTATGCAGGAACGCCGGAGCCACCGGAATAATTGTCAATCGGTTATTTGCAGTCGAAAAATAGTGGGCGGGCAATGGTTTTATAGCCTTATTCATCAACCCGGAATCTTCTGTATATATTATAAAAACATTTAGCCTGTATAATTCATGAATTTCTTTTAATGAACAGATTACGATTAAGTTACACAAACTTTTCTTCGAAAACTATGTGTATATAGATCGGGCTAACCTGCTTTAAAACAGAATAATCTGTGTTTTTATGAATAGAGCAGGTTAGGTCAGCCTGGACTTTTGCAGCATAAAGACCAAAGATTAGCCGTTGGCATTGAAAACGTGTAAATTAATCATTACATTTATTTGATATTTAATATGGATATTTACATCAGCTTTAACTTTATAAACCAACGAAAATGGGATTATTAGACAGTCTTTTAAACATGGCTGGCGGTTCGCCTAAAGCAACCGAATCCAACAAAAATGCTGTTACCAGCATCATGGATATATTAGTCAATAACCAACAAACCGGAGGTCTTGACGGCCTTGTCGGAAAATTGACCAAGGCAGGACTTGGAAACGCAGTAGATTCCTGGATCAGCACGGGCAAAAACAAGTCTGTAAAATCAAGTCAGCTTAACAATGCACTTGGCAGTGATGTTATTTCTCAGATTGCTGCGAAACTGGGAGTTTCGAATACTGCTGCTTCCGGAATGCTTGCTAAGTTTTTGCCCATGATCATTGACAAACTTACTCCCGACGGTAAAACATCATCTACCAGTCAGATCAATGTACAGGATATTTTAGGCAAGATACTTAAAAAGTAAAGAATCCTGAAAGTCTACAGATCTTTGTTTCAGCCAGGTTTAGACAACCTGACTTTTTATTTGTTGATTTGATGATTTAATGATTGGTTGATTCAGAGATTTGCAAACCTGCCCGCCATCATTCGGGTTAGCTGATTTGGTTGCCTAACATCTGCATCGCTTTTTTCAGGTCATCCGGTGTATCAATACCATGACTCTCATAATTGGTTAGTTTTACCTGTATACGGTAACCGTTTTCAATCCATCGCAACTGCTCAAGCGATTCTGCTTTCTCGAGCAACGTTGGTTCCAGTTTTGTGATTTTCTTCAGAACATCCTTGCGAAAAGCATACAATCCGATATGCATATAGAAGTTATGGAGATCGGTCCATTTCATTAAATCGATCCCTCTTACATAAGGAATAACAGAACGGCTGAAATAAATGGCTTCCGAGTTTTTATTCAGGATCACCTTGGGTTTGTTGGGATCAGAGAGTTCCTGCACATTATGTGCAGGTCTTGCAAGTGTGGCAATCTGTGTTTCAGAATGCGTAAAGCATGATGCTAAAAGCTCTAGCTGTGCAGGCTGTACAAAGGGTTCGTCACCCTGTACGTTTACAATAATATCGAAAACCGATGAAAGAATATTCTCAGCGAGCTGGAGTGCTTCGGCACAACGGTCAGTACCACTTTTATGTGCAGCGGATGTCATAACTACCATTCCGCCAAAGTTCATGACAGCCCCGGAAATACGCTCATCATCGGTAGCAACGATCACGTTGGAAAAAGCCTTTTTAGCCTGTTCATATACCCTTTGGATCATTGGTTTTCCTCCCATATCAGCAAGCGGTTTCCCCGGGAACCTGGAGGATGCATATCGTGCGGGAATAATAGCAATACTATTCATAGGAATTCAGCTGAACAAATCTAATGCTTTTTATAATTTAATCTTTAAAAGTCCCGAAATATAGCCTGAAATAAGGAATAAGGATTCTAATTATCTATAAAGTCTGGTCTTAACTGAATTCTTGTTTTTTGAGTTCAGCCCTGAAATAACTATTTTGGGTAAAACATGAAGAAATGGCAGTGAATATTCTTTAAAATCCATTAATATTGTAATTTTGTCATGTTGTTCGATTCATCAGGCATGATTCAAGCATGAACAAGTATGGAGAAAGTTGAGATACAGAGAATAAAGCAACGTTTTGGCATCATCGGTAATGCACCTGGATTAAACCGGGCTATTGATATTGCCATACAAGTGGCTCCCACCGATTTGTCTGTATTAATTACCGGTGAAAGTGGGGCAGGGAAGGAAGTATTTCCACAGATCATTCATCAGTTCAGTTCACGTAAGCATGGTACATACATTGCTGTGAATTGTGGAGCAATACCTGAGGGCACTATTGATTCGGAATTGTTTGGTCATGAAAAAGGTTCTTTTACCGGTGCTTATGAAAGCAGGAAAGGTTATTTTGAGGTAGCCAATGGCGGAACAATATTTCTTGATGAGATAGCCGAACTTCCGCTTTCCACCCAGGTGAGGTTACTCCGGGTTCTCGAAACCGGTGAGTTTCTGAAAGTGGGTTCATCAAAAGTTATCAAAACCAATGTCAGGGTAATTGCAGCGACCAATGTGGATGTGCAGCAATCCATTCAAAAGGGAAATTTTCGTGAAGATTTGTTTTACAGACTCAGCACAGTACCCATCGATATACCTCCGTTGCGCGACAGAAAAGAAGATATTGCCCTTCTATTCCGGAAATTCTCCGTTGATTTTGCAGAAAGAAACCGTATGCCCGCTATAACACTTACGGATGATGCCTTGAACATGCTTGCAAATTATCGCTGGCCAGGAAATATTCGGCAATTAAAGAATATAACAGAACAGATATCCATAATTGAATCGAAAAGAGAAATTTCGGGTGAAATACTCCGGAATTATCTTCCGGATTATTACGAGACGAAACTGCCGGCGTTATATGATACTGTCGACCAGAAAACCTTTGCCACAGAGCGGGAGATTCTCTACAAAATTCTGTTTGATATGAAAAACGATGTTAGTGATTTAAAGAAGCTTGTTTTTGAAATCATACAGCATGGTCCGGCAGCAGCTGAGGCACATGAAAATCATGCCGGTGTAATACAAAAGCTATATGAGGATGTGGAAACTTTAATACCCAAGGAAAAAGGTTTCCGGAAGTTTGACAAAATACGATCCCAGCCGGATAATATACAGGATACACAGGAAGTTTTGGAAGAATCACTTTCATTGGCTGACAAAGAAATGGAGTTGATTGTGAAAGCATTGGAAAAGCACCATGGTAAAAGAAAAAGTGCTGCCAATGAGCTGGGTATATCCGAGCGGACGTTGTACAGAAAAATAAAGGAATATAATATTGATGAGTAAACAGCCATGAACCGAAACGCTGTCTGTATCTTCGTATTATTGTTATCATGGGTGTCACAGGGATGTTTCACCTTCAAGCTGACCACAAAAGATGCTTCTATCCCAACAGAAGCAAAAACGGTATCCGTTCAATATTTTCAGAACATGGCCAGGATCGTTGAGCCCAACCTCAGTCAGGAAATGACAGATGATCTGAAAGATTACATACAGGCAAATACAAGGCTAATACTGGTCAATGGTGCAGGTGACCTTGATTTTGAAGGTAACATTACGGGGTATGATGTCAGGCCGGTATCCATTACCTCAGAGGTGGCTGCACAGAACCGGTTTACCATTTCGGTCAAAGTCCGATATACCTGTTCGGTAAAAGAAGATATGGATTATGAGGCCAGCTTTTCGCGGTATGAAGATTTTGGTGCAAATGAGAATTTTGAAGATGTGAAGACTGAGCTGACAGATAAGATATTAAAACTGCTGATTGAGGATATCTTTAATAAAGCTTTTGTAAATTGGTGATTATCATATGTTGACGAATGATTTAATGATAAAATTTCTCAGGAATCCGAACTTGCTGAATACACAATCGATGAAAGAGATTCAGCTGTTAACGGATCAGTATCCCTATTTTCAGACTGCCCGGTTACTGGAAGTGAAAAATTATCATACCGCGGGATCTCTTGATTTTCAGTCAAAGTTATCTTTTGGTGCCGCTTTTGTTACCGACCGGAGAATTTTGTATGAGCTTATTTATCCGCTGGAATCAAAACCTGCAGATAGGGAAACGGAAAAACCTGACACACCCTTATCCGGAAAGGCTGAGAAAGAAATAAAGTCTACCCTTCAGGAGAATATAGCTGACGCACTGAATGCCCAGGTACATATTACAAATTCGATTAAACCCGATGAAGCAGAACTGGTAACTGCAATTGCGCTGGATATAAAGAAAGAGTATGGAGAATCGGAAATAACAGCAGAGGATGGTCAGTTTGAAGATCAGTCAGAAGAAAGGGATGAGGGAATAATCTGGCTTGACGAGGCTGAAAACGGGCCTTTTGTCTCGGTGGACCAGGATGTATATTTGGATACGCCGGCTGGTGAACAGGATGACCTGATTGATCTCGAGGATTCAAAAACCTTCAATGACTGGCTGAAAACACCTGACGGGAATAATATTCCGGAGCATTCTGTGGAGGAGGGAGAAAAAGAAGCTAATGATACCACCGTCAGCAAAGACATCCTTATTGACCGTTTTATCGAATCGAATCCTCGCATAACACCACCGGTTGAGACAACGCCGCAAATTGATATTTCAGCTGACAGCGTAAAGGAAGATGAGGGATTGCTTACCGACACACTTGCAAAGATCTATATAAAACAAGGATATTACTCCAAGGCGATTTTTACCTATGAAAAATTGTTGTTGAAATTTCCCGAAAAAAGTACTTACTTTGCAGGCCAAATAGAAGCTATTAAAAAATTAATGGATAAAGAAGAATAGTTTACGGTTTACGGTTCACCGTTCGCAGAGCTATAAACGTTGAACGGTTAACTGTTAACTGTGAACATACAACAACAAATCAACCAATACTATGTACGGATTAATTATAGGAATTATTTTGTTCATCAGCATTTTGCTGATTCTTATTGTGCTGGTGCAAAACCCCAAAGGCGGTGGTCTGGCCTCGGGATTTTCTTCTTCGAATCAGATTATGGGGGTAAAAAGAACAGCTGATTTTATCGAAAAGGCTACATGGGGATTTGCCTCAGCCATTGTTATACTGAGCATTTTAGCCACTATGTTCATTAACCGGAATCGGGGAACAGAAAGCCAGACCAAGATTCAGAATATTGAGAATGCTATTCCCACCGATCAATTGCCATCTTATCCCACCAATATTCCTGAACAGGGAGATAATGATAACCAATAACAGTTATGCACAACAATAAAAAAGTGTCAGTATGTCATAGCAACTGACACTTTTTTGTTTGTGATGGCTGTTTAGGACCTTTGGCATAAAATTCGCTAAAGTTCCCTACGAAATTTGAAATCATGTTTAACTTAAAAATAATAGTATATGTCAGATGTAAAAATTAAACCTTTAGCCGACAGGGTAGTTATTAAACCTTTGGAAGCGATGGAAAAAACTGTAAGCGGGATCATTATACCTGATTCTGCCAAGGAAAAGCCCCAGCGGGGTACTGTAGTAGCCGCCGGACCCGGCACAAAAGATGATAAAATGGAAGTTAAGGTAGGCGACGTTGTATTGTATGGAAAGTATGCCGGAACCGAAATCAATATTGATGGCCAGGATTATCTAATAATGAAACAAACCGACATTCTGGCAATTGTCTGATAGAATGTAAAAACTAATTTAAAAATAATAAATATGGCAACAAAAGAGATTAAATATGATATTGAAGCCCGCGATCTGCTTAAAAAGGGTGTTGACGCTCTCGCCAATGCTGTAAAGATCACATTGGGGCCCAAAGGGCGTAATGTTATTCTGGATAAAAAATTTGGTGCTCCCGCCGTCACGAAAGATGGTGTTACAGTAGCTAAGGAAATTGAAATTGAAGATCCGTTTGAGAATATAGGAGCACAGCTTGTCAAAGAGGTCGCTTCAAAAACCAATGATGACGCCGGTGATGGCACCACAACGGCTACCGTATTGGCACAGTCCATCGTGAATGTCGGCCTGAAAAATGTTACGGCCGGTGCAAATCCTATGGATCTGAAGAGGGGAATTGACAAAGCCGTGCAGGTTGTGATTGATGACCTGAAAAAACAATCACATACCATTGGGGAAGATAATCAGAAAATTGAACAGGTTGCAGCGGTTTCAGCCAACAACGACCATAACATCGGGAAACTGATAGCCGAAGCTATGGGCAAGGTTAAGAAGGAAGGTGTTATTACGGTTGAAGAAGCCAAAGGAACAGAAACCCATGTGGATGTTGTGGAAGGTATGCAGTTCGACCGTGGTTATATTTCGGCTTATTTTATCACCGATCCCGACAAGATGGAAGCTGTTCTTGAAAATGCTTACATTCTTCTTTCGGATAAAAAGATATCGACCATGAAAGACCTGCTCCCTGTTCTTGAACCCATAGCACAGGGTGGCAAGCCACTGTTGATCATTGCTGAAGATATTGACGGTGAAGCATTGGCAACATTGGTTGTGAACAAACTCAGGGGTTCGCTTAAAATTGCAGCTGTGAAAGCACCGGGATTTGGTGACAGACGAAAGGAAATGCTTGAAGATATTGCTGTTCTTACAGGAGGTGTGGTAATATCTGAAGAAAAAGGGCTTACCCTGGAAGGAGCCAAGATTGATATGCTGGGACGTTGTGAAAAAGTGGTAATTGACAAAGAGAATACCACCATAGTAAACGGTGCCGGTGAAAAAAAGAATATAGAAGGACGTATTAAACAAATAAAAGCTCAGATTGAGACTACGACATCCGATTACGACAAGGAAAAATTACAGGAAAGATTGGCCAAACTTGCCGGTGGTGTAGCAGTATTATACGTGGGTGCTGCTTCTGAAGTGGAGATGAAAGAAAAGAAGGCCCGCGTTGAAGATGCATTAAGTGCCACGCGTGCAGCCGTCGAAGAGGGTATCATTCCCGGTGGAGGTGTTGGCTACATAAGGGCTATTAAAGCTCTTGATAACTTAAAGGGAGAAAATGAAGACCAGAACACCGGAATTGCTATTGTTCGCCGCGCACTTGAAGAACCGGCACGTCAGATAGCTGAAAACGCAGGCAACGAAGGTTCCGTTGTAGTTCAAAAGATCAAGGAAGGCAAAGATGACTTTGGTTACAATGCTCAGGATGATAAATATGAGCCTTTATACAAAGCGGGTGTTATGGATCCTACTAAAGTAGCGAGAATAGCGCTGGAGAATGCCGCATCCATTGCCGGCATGTTCCTTACCACCGAGTGTGTGGTTGCTGAAAAACCGGAAAAAGAACCTCCCGTGCCCATGGGCGGAGGACCCGGAATGGGCGGCATGATGTAAAAATCAGGTTGACATATCCATGATAAGCCTCGTCGGTACGACGGGGCTTTTTTTGCAGCAGCATTGAAGCAAAACACGATTCATGACTTAAATCGCAGGAGTTTCTCTTTTGCGTCGGATACAGTCTCAATATTATCAATGGTAAGGCTGAGTTTGTTGTTTGCCTCTTTCATCCTGAATTGCCCGGGATTTTTCTGAATGACCCTGAGGATATAATCAAAGGTTGCAGATTTAAAATACGGTGAATTTGGATCCGAAATGAAATATCCGATCATTTTCCTGCCCTTCAACACCAGTTTCTCAAAGCCAAGATCTACCGCAAGCCATCGCAACCTGACCACTTGCATTAATTCTCCGGATTCCGGCGGCAAAGGTCCGAAACGATCCTTCAGCTGATTTTCGAATTTAGCAAGGGATGTTTCATCTTCCATCTGATCAAGTTGCCTGTATAGATTCATCCGTTCAGCTACGTTTGCAATATAGGTTTCGGGAAAGAGCAGTTCCAGGTCGGTATCAATCTGACAGTCCTCCAGAAAATGGGTTGTGATTAATGTTGAATCGGGCTTTTGTTCTGCTGCAAAGACTTCTTTATATTCTTTTTCTTTAAGTTCCTGTATGGCTTCATTGAGAATGCGGGTGTAGGTTTCAAAGCCGATTTCAGCGATGAACCCGCTTTGTTCTGCGCCAAGCAGGTTGCCGGCCCCGCGGATATCCAGATCCTGTAAAGCAATGTTAAAACCACTGCCGAGATCGGATAATTCCTCAATTGCTTTCACTCTGCGACGGGCCTCTGGTGTCATAAGACTTACCGGAGGGCCCAGCAGGTAACAGAAAGCCTTCTTGTTGGAACGGCCAACACGGCCCCGGAGCTGATGCAGATCGCTCAGACCGAAGTGATGTGCGTTGTTGATGAAAATGGTATTGGCGTTGGGAATATCCAGCCCCGATTCGATTATCGTGGTAGACACCAGTACATCGTAATCACCTCCGATAAAATCGAGCATGGTCTTTTCAAGTTTCGGCCCATCCATCTGACCGTGGGCAACAACAACTTTTACACCGGGACAGAGTTTTCTGACCAGCGTTTCCATCTCAGCAATATTCTGTACACGATTATGGATGAAAAAAACCTGCCCCCCGCGGGAAACCTCATACAAAATGCCTTCACGGATGATTTCTTCATGGAAGGAGTGCAGTTCGGTAACAATGGGATGACGGTTAGGTGGTGGTGTATTGATGATGGACAGATCACGGGCTCCCATCAGCGAAAACTGCAACGTGCGCGGAATAGGTGTTGCCGTCAGGGTCAGGGTGTCGACATTCAGCTTCAGTTTTTTCAGTTTTTCCTTAGCCGTCACACCGAATTTTTGTTCCTCATCGAGTATCAGCAAACCGATATCTTTGAATTTTATATCCGCACCCAGCAGGCGGTGGGTTCCAATTATTATGTCTATCCTGCCTTCTTCAAGTTTCCTGATAGTTTCCTTCTGATCTTTCGGCCTTTTTAGCCGGCTTATATAATCGATATTGCATGGAAAATCCCTGAGCCTGTCCCTGAAGGTATTGAAATGCTGCAATGCAAGGATGGTTGTAGGAACAAGGATAGCCACCTGCTTGCTGTCGGCGACAGCCTTAAAGGCAGCCCTCACCGCCACCTCTGTTTTTCCGAACCCCACATCACCGCATACAAGCCTGTCCATCGGTACTTCCGATTCCATATCTTCCTTAACCGCCCGGGTGGCTTTTACCTGGTCGGGAGTGTCTTCAAAAATAAAGGAAGCTTCAAGTTCATACTGAAGGTAAGTATCGGGCGAGAAGGCCATCCCTTTGATCGTCCTGCGCTTTGCATACAGTGCAATCAGGTCGCGGGCAATATCCTGAATTTTGGTCTTGGTTGACTGTTTAAGACGTTGCCACGATCCGGTACCCAGTTTATAAAGCCGAGGAACCCTGTCATCTTTTCCTTTGTACTTTGAGATTTTATGCAGCGAGTGTATGCTCACATACAGGATATCGTTATCCTGGTATACCAGTCTTGCTGCCTCCTGTGCTTTTCCGCCGATCATGATTTTTTCCAGGCCGCCGAATTTACCAATGCCGTGATCGATATGAACCACATAGTCGCCGGGATGCAGCCCTTTTAATTCCTTGAGGGTAAGCGCTCCTTTAGCTGAGAAATAAGCATCGAAGGTATATTTATGATAACGTTCAAATATCTGGTGATCGGTATAGCAGCAAATCCTGAGGTCATGATCCGTAAAGCCCTCATGCAGGGTACGAAGTAACGGATGAAACGGAATATCCGGATGGATGTCATGGAAAATTGCTGTAAGGCGCTCGATTTGCTTTTCACTGTCGCTTAGTATATAGTTTACAAGCCCATTTTCATGATTCCGTCGTAAGGTGTCTGCAAGCAGGTTGAAATTCTTGTTGAAGGGAGGCTGGGGACTGGTTGAAAAAGCTATGATACGGGCATCATTATAAAACGGACGTTGAGCAATTTCAATCACGTTGAATGCAGGTATTTTTTGAAGCAAATAATGACCGGTAGTAAGTTGATCCTCGTTTAACTGTATATTTTCCTTCCCTTTATTTTGTGTGGCCTGTTGATAGATTTCGTTGAGTTTTTCGGAAACATATTCAATATCATGCATCCATATCCGGGTGTTGGCAGGAAGATAATCAAGAAACGACTCGCCTGTATCTTCCAGTGTCAGGTCCCGGATATTCGGAATTATGTTGATCGATTTAAATTTGTCTTTTGACAGCTGATCCTCCACATCAAAGGATCGGATGGATTCCACCTCATCACCAAAAAAATCAATCCTGTAAGGATTTGGACCGGAATAGGAAAAAATATCAATGATACTTCCCCGGCGTGAAAACTGTCCGGGTTCATATACAAAATCAACCGGTTGAAATTTGTATACGTCAAGCACTTCCTCTATAAAATCAGGGGAAATCTTTTCGCCAACAGTAAGTTGTAATGTGTTCTTTTTTAATTTCTTGTGAGCAATGACCTTCTCGGACAATCCTTCGGGGTATGTTACCACAACCGTAAATATATTACCGGACTTTCCGGTTTGCCCCGAGCCTATCCGGTCGAGTGTATTGGTTCGCAGGATGATGTTTCCCGGATCAATCTGATCATAATGGAATAACCGTTTATAGGAAGACGGAAAAAAGTATACATAATCCTTGCCAAGCAGGTTCATAAGGTCGTTGTAGCAATATGCGGCTTCTTCTTTCCCGGGTAGTATCACAAGATGAAGACAGGTTGTTTCACTGATAGCAGAAGCCATTATAAGGGAACGTGAAGAGGCGGTGAGCCCGGTCAGGGATACTCTGCGGTTTCCGCATTGGGTCAGCTCGCGAAAACGAGGATGCTGCCGGTATAAGATAAGCAGATCAGAAAGCGCCACAACGACTATAATAAGAATGAAGGCTGCAAAGTTGGCTAAAATTTCCGATTTTCTGCTGAACAGCATTGCATATTCTGTGACAACCAAAAAAGGTTGATATTTGTTTTTTTCAGATAAGCATCAAATGCTGTAAATTTGACAAAAACAATTGCATGAAAGTTTTTAAGTTCGGTGGAGCCTCGGTAAAGAGTGCTGAAACCGTGAGGAGTATCGGTACCATATTACGGAAATACAATGAGCCGCTGGTTGTGGTTATTTCCGCCATGGGGAAAACAACCAATGCCCTTGAGAGGGTTGTCCATGCTCAGGTTAATGGTGATAAAACAAAGGCCCGTGCCGAGCTTGATCAGATAAAGGATTTTCATATGTCCATAGTGGAGGATCTGGATTCCAATGCCGATCATGGCCTCATAACTGAACTGAATGCTGTTTTCACCGGTTTATATACGGCTGTCGATGAAGATCCGACCGGTTATTACAACCGCGATTATGATCAGATCGTACCATGGGGTGAAATTCTTTCAACCCTTATCGTTAGCAGTCATCTGAATTCAGCGGGATTAACGAACGAATGGGTGGACATAAGACAATACCTGAAGACCGACAGTACTTTCAGGGAAGGACGGGTAGACTGGAACCTTTCAACACACCTTATCCAGGACCGGTTTCGGTTTCATGCCAGGGAATTATACATTACCCAGGGATTTATAGGATCCACAGTCAATAACCTCACAACTACCCTGGGCAGGGAAGGTTCGGATTATACTGCAGCAGTGATAGCCTACATCCTCGATGCCGAATCGGTTACCGTGTGGAAGGATGTTCCGGGAGTGTTGAATGCAGACCCCAAATGGTTTGACAATACCGTGAAACTCGACAGAATATCGTATATGGATGCTATTGAACTGGCTTATTACGGTACCAGCGTGATCCATCCCAAAACCATCCAACCCCTGAAAAACAAGGGGATAAAACTTTATGTCAGATCCTTCCTGGATCCCGATGAACCGGGTACAGTTATTGGTAATGAAACTTATGATAAGCTCATTCCATCTTTTATATTCAAGATGGATCAGGTGCTGATCCATATTCATCCGGTTGACTTTTCATTCATTGCCGAAGATCACCTGGAGAAGATTTTCAGGTGTGTTGCCGGTTACGGCCTGAAAATAAATCTGATGCAAAACTCAGCCGTTAGTTTTGACATATGTGTAAACAATGACCGGAGCCGGATTCCGGGGATCCTGGAAGACCTGGGAAAAGATTTCAGGGTGACCTGCACCAATAATCTCGAACTTGTCACCATACGGTATTATGATGATGCAACCATAAGCAGGGTGCTGGTTAATAAAGATCTCCTGCTGACCCAGCGCACCAAATCGACCATTCAGATGGTGGTGAGGGATAAGGGGTAGGGAGCCCCCCTGTGGTCTCCCCCAAATGGGGGGACTTTTGGAGTGTGGGATGAGGGCAGGAGGAGCCCCCCTGTGGCCACCCCAGGTGGGGGGACTTTTGGTGTGGGATGAGGGTAAGGGGTTATGAGGGTATGGTTGCTTCTGCGGCAGTAGCAGCGGCAGTTGGGACTTGGGCTTTGGTTTACTTCGTAAATCGAAAATCGCACATCGTACATCGTAAATCAAAACAGAATCAAGAGTCAAAAGGCAAGATAAAAGAACAAAGCAAAGACCCAAAGACCAATTATGACCCCTGACTGAAGTCAGGGGCAATGGATAAGTCTTGCTGTGAGGCATCTATTGCCCTTGGCCTGTCTGCTGCCAGACAGGCTTTGGCCATGGGATACCATAAATATACTGTCGACCGTGGACTGTCGACTTTTATGTAAAATCAGTACGAATCGATAGTTTATTTTTCTGTTAACGATATGAAATTATACTGAGGGACTGATTACCAGTTACCGGTCACCGATTGCGGCTCACCTTTACCCTGTCTACGTGATGACAGATTAAAAACGTACCGGAGGCAGATGTCCACTGTTTGCGGCCGTGATCCCAGGTAACGGAATTCTTCCTTTCCTGCTTTAAACAGATTGGTCAGGCTGTGGCTGTACCTGGCCTGGAGTTCAAAAATGCCCACGCGTGTTCGAAAGGAACCACCCAATCCGCCTGTTAACCCATACTCGAATTTGCCGGCCAGGGATTTTCCGTAATAATCATTGTATTCGATGGTGTCGGTTACCTTGTTTTTTTCCGTGTCACTCAGGAGAAATGCAATATAAGGTCCTACAACGAACAGAAGACGGATTTTGCTTTTCTTCCCGAAATAAATATGGGTCATCACCGGAATGGTGACCATTTCCTGTTTTCTTTCATATACTCCCGATTTTTTGGGATCTTCGGTCCATCCGCGTTGCAAATAGTTGACTTCAAGCTGCAGGCCGAGATTTGGCTCGGTAATGTACCGGAACACGAGGCCGCCGGTATAACTGACCAGGATCTGTTGGCTGACCGGAGGATCGAACCCTACCCAGTTAAGAGCAGCTCCCTGGGACAGTCCGATATTAAATTCTTTCCTGAACTCAGTTTGCGCATACAATGGAAGGACAACCATCCAAATGGTTATTAAAGAAACAGATTTAAACATGCAGCTGAATTGATTTCAGGCTGAAAGATACGGAAAGTTGGAAGAATCGCAAAACAAAGAAGAAATACGTTGAATAAGTCTTTTTGTTCAGATAAACCAGAAATTACAACAAAGTCTTTTTTATATGGATTTTATATGTAAAAAACATCATTATCAACTATATTCGAATAATAAATCTTATAATGGTTCATCATAAAGATGCGTAACTAATGCAAGAGAATTCAGGCCATGAGCTTCGAGCTACCAGATTCTCCGGGATACGATGCATATCTTAAAATAATAAACTTAAAAAGATGAAAAACTTCAAACAACATTTAATCTGGTAAAAAGGGATCGAAATTGTTAAATGATAATGAGTTCTATGAAAAAATTGGAGCAGGATAGTCAATCATTAACTTCTCGAGGCTCATAGCTCGTTGCTCATAATGCGAATTAAGAGTTGAAACCATTGCCCAAAAAGATACAATAAAAGTTAATTCAATAGCCCCAACCTTCAGGTTGGGGGAATTG
>JAFGKY010000078.1 GCA_016928305.1 Bacteroidales bacterium | reverse complement strand
TTATCCCAGGCTATGCGGCAATCGTTTTTGGATATTTTAGGAGCTGGTTTTAAAAGTATGTCGTTTGCCATGTGCTTTTGTTCAACAGGTTTGGCTTTGCCACTGCCAAGGGCTTCAATGGTTTTTGTCACCAGTCCGGCACCTGTGATCATCATTCTGTCGTGCAACTCGCCGGCGTTTTCATTTTCGCCAATCTCAACAGTTTCGGAGAAAAGTATTGCGCCTTTATCTATTTCGTGATTTAACAAAAAGGTTGTCAACCCTGTAATTTTTTCACCGTTGATAATAGCCCAGTTAATAGGGGCCGCACCACGGTATTGTGGCAATAGCGAAGCATGCAGGTTAAAAGTTCCCATCGGGGGCATGCTCCAGACTTCTTCGGGTAACATTCTGAAGGCAACCACTACCTGCAGATCGGCGTTAAGGCTGCGGAGTTCCTCCAGGAATAGAGGATTGCGAAGTTTCTCGGGCTGAAGAACCGGCAGGTGATGCTCCAGGGCAAAAGCCTTAACAGGTGAAACATGCAGTTGTAATCCCCTCCCCGAAGGTTTATCGGGTGATGTTACAACCCCTTTAACAATATAACCTGCTTTAAGAATGGCATCAAGCGATGCCACAGCAAACTCGGGGGTTCCCATGAATACAATGGCGGGTTTTTTCATGGGTCATTCAATCGCCGTTTGCAATTTTAAAATCGTTATCTTCAAAAAGATCCAGCAAATGTCCCATCTTGTTCTTTTTGGTTTTGAGGTAAAAAAGGTTGTGCTCATTCGGCGGTATACTCAGGGGAATGTTTTCCACCACGGTTATCCCATAGCCTTCAAGTCCGGCACGTTTCACAGGATTGTTTGTGATCAGTCTTATTTTACCCAATCCCAGTTCATGCAAAATATTGGCGCCAACCCCATAATCTCTTTCGTCTTCTTCGAAACCCAGGTCGAGATTGGCTTCAACTGTATCCCGACCCTTTTCCTGCAGGTTATAGGCTTTAATTTTATTGAAAAGTCCTATTCCCCTTCCCTCCTGATTCAGGTAGACTATTACACCCTGACCGGCTTTTTCAATCATTTTCATGGCCTCATGCAGCTGGGGTCCGCAATCGCATCTGTACGACCCGAATATGTCCCCTGTCATGCACGATGAATGAACCCTTACCAGCACGGGATCATCAGATGTCCAGCTTCCTTTGATGAGGGCGAGATGTTCGAGATTGTTGAGCTTCTGAATAAAAGGTATTACAGTAAAGGTACCGTATTTGGTAGGGAGTTTTGCTTTATCACCCTTAATTACCAGACTTTCCTGTTCAAGCAGGTAGGCAATCAGTGATTTAATGGTAATTATTTTGAGCTTATGCTTTTTGGCAATTTCAATCAATTCGGGCAATCTGGCCATGCTGCCGTCTTCGTTCATAATTTCAACCAGGGCGCCTCCGGGCTTTAACCCGGCAAGCCGTGCCAGATCAGTGGCAGCTTCGGTGTGGCCAGGTCTGCGAAGCACTCCCCGGGTTTTTGCTTTAAGTGGAAAGATATGGCCGGGTCGCCCCAGATCTTCGGGTTTGGTTTGCGGATCTACAAGGGCCCTGATGGTTTTAGCCCTGTCGTTTGCTGAAATGCCTGTTGTACAACCATTCCCCAATAAATCAACCGATACAGTGAATGGAGTGCTGTGCACGGAAGTATTGGTGCGGACCATTAATTCAAGATCGAGCTGTTCACAGCGTTTTTCGGGGAGGGGCGCGCAAATCAGGCCACGGCCATAGGTGGCCATAAAATTAACTATCTCGGGTGTAATCAGTTCAGCTGCACAGATAAAATCACCTTCGTTTTCGCGATCCTCGTTGTCCACCACTATTACCACTTTCCCTGCTTTGATGTCGGCAATAGCCTCTTTTATGGTGTTTAACTCAAACAATATATTATTCATAAAATTTTTTGTGCTATACAGTATAAATTATGCGGTAATTAGCATGCAAAATTAAAATTTACAAATGAATCTGACAGATTCCTGCTTGGCTAATTAACCAAAATCAGCTGAATTATGCAATGAAAATGGTCAGCTGCGTTTTACTTTTGGCCATTTCACCGAGTAATTGCCTGATAAAAAGGCGAAAAAACCTTTGACAATGGCATAATTCATTATAAAAAGGTAGTAAGGGGCAAAAAGTGCTTTGGGTCTAATCCGTTGATCTTTTATAGAACTTCCCCATAATACCAATAAATAAAACAGGCATTGCAATATAAAAATACAGGTGTAAACAATAGAATTATAAGGGCTTATTACAATTAGTAGGTTGAGCAAAATAATTACCGGGAAAAGGAGAGGCACAATGGTCCAGCGCAATACTTTATGAGAAATATATTTGACAGTGAGGAACCCGTATTTCAAAGGGTTAAGCAAATCAGTCATGCGGGTAAGCGTTTGCAGGCCGCCTACGGCAATCCTTACTTTTCGCTTGATTTCCTCAGCTATGTTAAGCGAAGCCGATTCTTTACCCCAGGCTTTTGGCGCATATTTAACCCTGTAACCTTTCCGGACCATTTGCAACGAAAGCGTAAAATCATCCAGGATGGTATCATCGCTGACTTCCTCATAGTATTCAAGCCTTAGGGCAAATATTTCACCAACGGCGCCAACCACAGAACCGGTTTCAGATTCAAGCCTTTTGATAAGCGATTCGTATTGCCAGTACAAACCTTCGCCCGCACTAACTGCCTTTTGCAGGCCTAATTCGCCAACACGTTTTTCGCCGGTCACGCACCCGGTTTTTAGGTCGGCAAATGGCTTAATTATTTCCTTAAGAGCTTCCCTGTTCAGCATGGTATTGGCATCGGTAAAAACAACAAAAGGGGTTTCAATCATTTTCATACCCCTGTTCATGGCATGAATTTTACCTTTGCGCTCATATTCATGCATAACCTTAATTTCGGGATACCTGCAAAGCAATTCGTTGGTATTGTCGTTTGATCCATCGGTAATCCACAAAATGTTAAGCTTTTCAGCAGGGTAATCGAGGTCCATGCAATTATTAACTTTCTCAATTACAAATCGTTCCTCGTTATAAGCCGGAATACAAAGGGTAACCTCTGGTTCTGTAAAACTGCCAGTGGTTTTGTTCTTTCTGAAAAATACAAACCTGAAGAGGGTTACAAGCAAAAGCAGTATGGTGTATCCTACATAAGCATAAAAAACAATACCCAAGAATATCCAGAATAGTATTTTCAATGTCATGTTAAATGCGCTTGATAAAAATCGGCTAATTGGCGGGCAATGTTCCGGTTGTTGAAATAACCTGCAACAAAAAGGGCACCTTGCCTGCCAAGTTCATGGCAAAGGTCAGGATTATTAATCAATCTTTCAATATGAAGGAGGAATCCATTTACGTTTTCTGCAATAATGATGTGCTTTTCATGCTCCGCATCAAGTCCTTCTGCACCGATTGGGGTGGTAACAACAGGTTTTCCCTGCGACATGGCTTCAATTATTTTCAGACGCATTCCGCTTCCTGAAAAACAGGGAGCAACCAATATGTTCTTTGAGCGGATGAATGCGGGAGCATCGCTGACTTCACCATGAAAGCGAATTCCCCGCTTTTCCAGGAGTTGCGATAGTTTTGCCGGTGCGTTCCTTCCGGCCACATGCATTTCAAGCACAGGATGTCTTTTTTTAAGTTCGGGAAAGACTTTCCTGGCAAACCAAAGCAAACCCTCCAGATTGGGTAGCCAATCGAGCGATCCCAAAAAGTAAAGTGACGCAGGGGGGGACAGGTTCTTATGCTTATCTTTTTCAAAGTCTTCCGGCATGTCAATTCCGGCAGGACAAATATGTGACGGACGGGTGTTCCCAAGGAGGTCGAAATGATCTTTATCACGCGCAGTAATGGGCACCAACACATCGCAAAGGTTTATCTGTCTCCTTTCGAAGCGTTTAATTCTTTTAGACAATAAAATAAAATAAATCTTCTTAAATGGATTTTTTTCCTGTCTGGCATTGCGTTTCCAAATCTCATGTTCAATATTGTGTGCCCTCAGCGCGACAATGGCATCAGAATGCTTCCGTATTACCGGCAGATAGGGAGTCAAATAGAGCCCTTCGAGTTGCACCACGTCAAAAGCTTCCTGGGTGAGTATCGAGGCCAGGGTATCAGCAAAATTGTCATCAATAAACCGCTTCGCATTATAAGGCATTGTTGAGAACAGTAGGTTTTTTATCAAGTCTGTAATTCGGGTGGTTGTATCTACAAACGTTGTATGCACAGGCATAATGCTGTTAAATGCATCAAGCTGCTTGTCCGATATAAGGTGTTTTGGAGTGCGCATGGCCAGAACGGTTATGGAATGACCAATTTCACTGAGGGAACTTGCCAGATGAAACATGGCCATGGAGCCACCATCGTGGGGCGGATAGGGAGGTTTATTGCATAGTTGCAGTATTTTCATGCAAAGGGTAAGAGATTATCAGTGGTTTTCAGGTCATCCTTTCTGCCTCGGACCGTATGGCAGCGCTGTTCAGCAAGTTAATCATGCCGGTGCACAGTTCCATTA
>JAFGKY010000077.1 GCA_016928305.1 Bacteroidales bacterium | reverse complement strand
TCCGTGCTATTGGCTATATGCGTTAGGCACTAGCAGGTCATTCACCAGCTTGTTCTAATATTATATCAAATAACTTATCACTGAATCTAAAGTCAGTATTTCTAATTTTGCCAAGTACCGGTTTTATATGCTTTATAATTCCCTCTTGCTTTGCTCTAAGAATCAAACCAAAAGTTCCAGAATATTTCAAATTTAATCTTTTGGAGATTTTTCTTGCCTTGAGATCATCAATTAACAGTATTGAATTTTCAATTTCTAAAGTTAAAGCAATTACACTTGCTTCTCCTAGATCTAAATCCATTTTGAGAATCTTTTGGTAGTGGTCATCTTTTGGAGTTCTAATTTGAATCCAATCAGGTAGTTTTTACCAAATTCCCTCTGAATTTCAGGAGTAATAAAAACTGATTTACTGAACTTATTCAATAATGATAGTTCATCAATTTTGTTTAAAAGAATCAGACAGCTAGTATCGGTGATAAATATATCAGAACTGAGCGGCATCCTTTATAATGTCTGAAGGAGGATAATTGATTAACGAAACATCATAGTCAGCTAATATTTCCGCAAAGGCTACTTTTGATAATCCAGCTAAATCAGCTGCCTGTCCCAAAGAGATTTTTCCAGATTCATACATTTTGGCAGCAAGAAATCTTTTAGTCTCCCTCTCATTGAGATTTAAATTATCAGGTATATTGATAGTTAAATGTTTCATAATGCAAATTTAGTAAATAATTCAAGATTTTAATCTCATTTCGAAAAGTCATCCTGATTGGCGGTAACGGTTCGCGTGTATGGTGTCGTTTGGCGATTCGAAGCACGAAACTGTCAAACCGCTACTAAGTTTATTTGTTGTAGCTCTCTTGAAATAAGCACTATCCGCCAAATGCACTATACACGCTGTTACCGCCTGGTGTTCTGGCTTCCAGTTTTGTAAATCATTGTCATTATTCAGTTTCCGTGACATTGTCATTTAAATTTCATTTTTTCTATTGGCTTGTGTGACAGCATTTTTTATTTTTTTAGGTGTCGGCATTTTTTAAACAATTTTTTCTCTGTGCGTTGGCTTTGCATACTCTTTGATAAAGCTTTGGTTGAAGCATTTGTTCATGGAGCTTTGGCAATGTGCTTGCAAAGTGTCCTTGTTTGTAATTCAATAATCTCATGTTCAATCTGTTAATTAATCCAGTTTATATCAACTTTCCGTTCCGGAATACTGTGCAGGGAAACAGAAGGATAACCTATCGTCATAGCTGCATAACACTTATTTTCACCTGGAATATGAAGAAATTCAGCAAGCTTTGTAAATCCTCTCAGATGGTCACCTGCAGCAGCCCCTTGGATCAGGCCATTCCAACAAGTTGCCAGACCAAATGATTCGGCGTAAAGCTGTACAAATTGTAATGCAGTATCACAATCTGTCTGAGGAGTTGAAGAGAATTTAGGGGCATGGAAGAATATCGCGGCAGGAGCATTGTAAATTATTAAGTCTTTCCCGTTCCTATATTCGTCCAATCTCATTGTTAAATCAGGAACTACCCCTACCCCGGCTTTTGCCAGTTCTGAAAAATTAGCCATTGTTTTGAGGTACCAGCTATTCAAAAGCCTGATTGTTTTCTGAATATAATCCGCTGTCATATCCCTGATGATTTTCATATTATCCACTCCTGTCACGATTGTCACTTCTCTTACCCAGCCAACCCTGTGATGCGGACTTCCCGGAGCAAATCCGGCAATCTGAACTATTTTTTCCAGCAATTCTGCAGGAGGAGTTTCTTCTCTATAATTTCTGACTGACCTTCGCTGAGATAAGAACTCAAAAGCGGTTTCATGCGTTACCGGCTTTTTGTTTATGATACGTTTGAAATTTCCCGGATTAAATCCACTATGAATAATTGAATTTGTCGGACATCCGCAAATACATTGACCACACAGAACACATTCTTCTGTATGTGTGATTACCTTATCATCTCCATTGGTGGCTCTAAATACCTTTGTCGGGCAGATTTTTGTGCATAATCCGCATTTGGAACAGGTGCCCGGATTAACCTTTATTGTTGGAGGTTCTAAAATCTTGTTTTCCATGTTATTTAATTTTAATAATGAAATACCGATCTGTTATTTTCGATCCTATAATGGAGGGTCCATTGAGCTTTACGTAACACCTTAATTGATGAGAACAGTTTGAACCAATCTAACTTCTTCTCACGATCGTCGAAATATGTCCATTCATCAAGAAATTCATACTTCCGACTCCATCTCTCAAAATACCGGCTTTCAGGTACCCCGAATGAAAAAACAGTACCTCTGCAGGTAAATACGTATATCTAATCCACACCCAAAATTTATTATAGTAGCTTACTCTAAATTTTCTTTCCGATATAAAATACATAACCGTAATATGCTTTGTATTTGTAATATAACTCTGCTTCATACCGCTGATAGCCAACAAATTCTTCTGCGGTTTTGTTGCCGTTATATTTTTTCAGAAAAGATGCGTGAGTCTTTTGCATAATGGAATAATAGTTTGTCCAACAACTTTCGGGTACGATAAAAGTGGCAATCGGAAGATAACCTGCTTTTTGCATTTGAGCAACCTTGTTCGGTATTGTATCTATTTCGGAATAGGCCTTTTGCCAAAATTCCTGAATTTCGGCAGGTCGTTCTTCGGTAAACCAAGTGTTTTCTGTAACTGCGATATACCCGCCCTGTTTCAAAAATTTTCGCCACTCGTTTAGTCCACGCTTGAATCCAATGTTATAAATCGCTCCTTCCGACCAAATTAGGTCTAAATCTTCCTCCTGAAACGGAAGATTCTCCATATTGCCGACAATACCTTTCATTCTGTCGTGAAGATTTTTATTTTGGGCGTTTTGGTTGAATTGATTGATAAAATCTGACCATAATTCAACACCTATAATTTCGCACGGAATGTTTTGTGCCAACACCATTGTTTGACCGCCTGTACCGCAACCAATATCAGCGACTTTGGACTTTTCAGTGAGACCTTCAATAAAACTCAATGCTTTGAGCGTTATTTCCTGACTTCCTGGTCCTTGTCGTTCCACATTTGAAAAATATTCATAAATTACATTCAAGTCAAATTCGTGAATTGTTTGTTTTTCTTTGCTCATTTTCTTTTATTTTGTTGAATACATAATACACATTCATCAGTATGTGAGGTAACCATCTCATCTCAATTTGAGGCATCAAATACCTTAGTCGGGCAGATCTTTGCTCAAAGACCGCATTTAGAGTATGTACTTGTGTTAACCTTAATTGCCGGGGATTCTAAAAAATTTGCTTTCATAATTTTATATAGTATTTTGTAACCGTCATCTGCTATTTCTTATACTGTAATGGACAGTCCATTGGGCTTTGCGTAGGACACCTATTGATGAAAACAGATTGAACCAGCCTAACTTATTTTCATGGTCGTCAAAGTAAGTCCATTCATCAAGAAATACATATTTCGGGTTCCAGCCCTCAAAATACCGGCTGTCCGGTATCCCGAATGAAAAAACAGCACCTCCGGTCATACCTAATTGCCTCCTGAATTTCCATTTCATCCAGGGGTTGTTCATTTTATTCACCCAGTAACGGTTGGTGACTTCACACACAATTTCTGCCAAATCCAACTCACTTTGAATTCTGTGTAAAAGTTCTTTTACATCCGTTTCTGTCAAATACATAAAAACCCCCTCAGCAAGGATAAGATATGGTCCGCCTGTTTTGACTTTTGCTATCCATTCCGGACTTAAAATTGAATTTCCGATAAAAAAATGCCTTGAATTCTCTTCCATAAATCTTTTTCTGAGTTCAATGACCTCAGGGAAATCAATATCGTACCAAATTACAGTTCCATTGTCGATCCGGTAAAAACGTGTATCCAGACCACAACCCAGATTTATTACAGTTCCTCTGGGAAATTTTGAAAGGAAATCAGCTACGTACTGGTCAAAACGTCGACTACGCAAAGACATTGTGACTGCCAGTTTCGGATTGTATTTGTCTTTTAATATCTTTTTATGGATCGGATTATCTGATCCTGCCATCTCCTTCTTAATAATTTCAATCATTTCGACTGCTTTCGGATCTTTAATGATCGGATCTCTGCTTATTGACTCTTTCGCCCTGGCATACAGAGTTATGAGCATCGTTTCTGACACATCGGATATTGAAAAATCTGTTTTTTTCATATACAGATCGCACATTTTTTAGTTCATTTCAAGTGAAGAAATAACGTGGAAACGGGATGATTTCATTAACCGACTTCTCATATTTCTCATATTCTTCCCCAAAGATCCTTTTTAGCAAATTTGTTTCACCATGGATTGAAATCTTGAAGCCGATATACAAAACTATGGAAACAGAAAATATCAGGCCTGAGTGAAAAATAAGTGCCAGGGATGGTATTATGAAAACTATAATAGAGGAATATATAGGATTCCTGCAAAGGCCAAAAGGCCCTTTGGTTATCAGTTCACCAGGTTTAAAGTATTTCAAAAAGAACATAGCAGAATAGATCCAGAAAATAATCCCGATCCCGAGCCAGATGAATCCTACAACTTTAGCATATATGACATCCAGGAATTTTAAATCGAAGAACTCAGGATACATAAACATTACTATTAATGAAAGGATTATGTATGGCAGGCATAAAATTGCCAGCTTTGGTCCGCAACCAAAAAGTGTCATAGCTGTTTTCATAATTAAAATAAATCTATGGTTTTCAAATGATTAATAAGAACCTTTCTTTTTTTCTAATCGTATCAGGATAATGGCCAGTATAACAATCCAAATCAAGAAGCCCAGGATAATGATACGCTCCCAAATCCCGAACCATGGTGTTGGCAGATTTGCTTCAATACGGGGAGCAGCCACCGGTCCTGTCAATGCGCCGAGTATCAGTAGTATCAGGATCGTCACTATCGAATAGAAGCGGAACCGCTTACCGAATGCAGCAGCTCCGAATCCTATTGTTAAAAGGTTGCATAGGACAGTAACCAGCACCAAAATAATGTGAAGGGTTTCGGCCATGGTTTTTCCTCCCCCGGCGAGGACATCTCTTTGGTGCATTGAGGCAAATAGCCACAGGAAACTGGCGATCCCATAATTGAGCAGTATCAGGATGGCCACAATTCGCAATGATCTTTTTACCCCGGCTGTTGCCCATACACCTGATGCGAACGCGACCATAAGAACCTGGTAGGTGATACCCAATGTGATCCAGAGGGTTCTGGTAGGAGCGCCAATTGCAGAAAGCTCACTGACAGATTGAGAGGTAAAGTCGTAATTCTCAAATTGTATCGCTGTTATCATCGTGGCATAAAGCACAGATGACAAAATTCCACATAGGAGCAGAATTTTCTTCAAAGAGATTTCTCCTGAAAATCCTATTGAATCTAAAATTGTTGTTTTCATAATTAACTCCTTATAATTTGAAGTGCCAATTTGTCAAATAATTTACCGGATAATTTCTTGAACGGATTCAACTTCACCGGATAGAAATAATCTGATTCAAACCATCCTTTATCCCTGTAATATGTATAATCCCGCCAGCTTTCATCAAGCATTTTATGCATGCTGGTTCGCCCCATCCTGAATACCATCAGCCACCATAATGAAGGAGAGGGATATTCACTTTTCACAAGCTGAGCATAAAATTTTTTGCTTTGCAGGTCAAGTATCCTGTCAAATTGCTTCTGTGATTTTTCTGTCATTGGTTCAAGGGTTTTTATACAGCAACCTTTGACAACATTAAAGCCCAATCCCTTACCTATGAAGCCGAGGTATTTTACTATTTCTTCCCCCTTGCCTATCCCCTGGACAACTATGCTTGTAAATGTTTTTCCGAAAAAGCATGGACGGTGTAAAATAAACCCCATCCGGTCAATAAATATCTTCATTAATGAAGATACCTGGAATGAGTAATTTGGAGATGCAAAGATCACACCATCAGAATTATTCATTTTTTCGATCAGTTTGTCCCTGTCATCTTTAAAAGGACAGTATTCCTCCCCTTTATCAAAGCACACCCTGCAACCTTTGCATGTTCCAATGCTATAATCACTTAAGCGGACTATTTCATATTCAATATTTCCAAGTGATTGTAAATTCTGTAGAAATTTTTCAGAAGCATTGTATGAATGCCTCTTCCTTCCGCTTCCGATAAATGCTGTAACTTTCATAATAATTCCTTTCTTTTATGCAGATATTTTTATTTACCTAAATATGTTTTTGATATTTTCAAATGCACCATGTATTGAATATCAAGCGAATCTGAAATTAATGCTATATTTTTATTTTCATTATTCAATCCGAGTCCGTCCATTCTGAATGTATGATACGTATTCAATAGATTAATTCTTTTATCCCATGATGTTATTATTGACTTATCTGTTAATGCCCATTTAAAGAATGACCGTGAGTCCAATCCTGATTTTTGGATTATCTGGTTCGCTATCTCCAGACCTTTGGGAGATGTAACGTCAAAGAACATTTCGGAATCGACAAACCGGTCGGCCACTCTGATAACGAAGTTCCTTATTTCCGGTTCCTCAAAATAAACAAAGACCCCTGTGGAAATGAATAGAACCGTGTCATTGACTACAATATTGTCAAACCAATTTGTATTAAGGAATGAGCTTGAAATGAATTTTCTTTTGTCTGTCTCTTTCTGAAATTTCTTTTTTAGTTCAATTACATCTGGAAGGTCAAGGTCATACCACTGGATGGAATCACAATAAATTCTTTCATATGAAGTATCTAAACCACAGCCAATATTTACCACGGTTCCATTCGGATGATTATCAATAAAGTCGTTTACAATCATATCAAATCTTTTGCATCGTGCAATCCAGGCTATCTGACTGATCTCTGCCAGGTTATCAGTCATTTGAGAGAAATCGAAATCAACTGTATCAATAATCTCAAGTGCAGTCAAATCGATGAGAATAGGATTCTCCTTTTTTGTTTCAACAGCCCGTGCCCAAACAGGCATAAAGAGGGTTTTCTGAATGTCCCCCAGCTCAACCTTAATTTTTCCCTTCATGGAGCTTATTTGAATATTTATTCTCTAATTTTGAATTACAAATTTATTTCAGGATTTTGGAATTGTAAATAGTGAATCATCATCATTTTTATGGCCAGAAGTTTAAATCAATTGATTATAAGGCACAAACAGAATGCCGAGACTCATAAATGTGATGTCAGCGAGGATGACTACAAAAGATTTGAATCCAGCAGAAAATTACTGGAAAGGTTATCTGAGATTGAGAACTGTACCTTTTCAGTACTCGATATGGATAAGAATATTTATCTTCTGAAGAGTACCAAGTTTAAAAGAATGCTGGGTTATGTAAATCCTGGGGATATTGAAAATGATGATCTGGAACTTTTTCATCGTATTATTCATCCTGACGATTTACCCTTTGTAATGGAAACTGAGAATGAAGCGTATATGTTTTATAAAAATCTTCCGGCTTCTGAAAAGAAAGACTATAAGCTGGTATACGATTTCAGGGTAAAGAATGCAAGCGGGATTTATATGCGGTTTATACATCAATTTATTGTCTTAGAGCAGGACAAGTCAGGGAAATCATGGCTGGCACTTATCGTGACGGATCTGATTGCAGAAAGGGCTACTAATGACAAACCACAACGAAGGATGATTAATATTAGGTCCGGGAAATTGTATTTATTCAACAACGATGACGGCATTAATTCCGGCACCCTGCTCACAAAGAGGGAAACGGAAATTCTGGGTTTGATAGCCCAGGGGCTTGACAGCCGGGATATTTCAGACCGATTGTTTATTAGTGTGAATACTGTAAATAACCACCGTCAAAATATTCTGAGCAAAACGAGATCTGAAAATACTACACAGGCGTTGCTTTATGCAAAAAGGATTGGGATAATATAACTTTCACGTTTTTAATATTTTTTTAAGTTTTAATTATCAGCCATAGTTTTTAACCTGTTTAGTACGTCCTTATTTAAAATTTCTTTTAGCTTTTGAGGTTCCTCAAACATTGGACTATGAGCTGAATTGTTAAAAGTGTAGAATCCTTTTACAGGAGCTTCTATTTTTTCCAGGTATTCTTTTGACAGGTCCTTATTAACAGTCAGATCATATCTTCCACTAAAGAAATATACCGGAATTTCAAGTCTGGGTATATTAATTGGTATGTCCAGGTTGATGATTTGATATCTCAGCCCTGACTTGGGGATAAATGAGAATTTTGCAATCCATATGTTAAATTTCTCTTTGACAGTATAAGCTCTGCAAGTCCATACCAGCAGAAAAATATCTTTTATGATTGATCTCATGTTATGCATAGTACCTATTCCAAGATCGTGCTGAGTTGCTGAAAACGCCGTGCATGATTTTTACAGGCATGTCCATGATCCGCCCGTCTGGCGCTGCGATAAGAAGACCGCCACCTGCCAAGGCGCCGGTCCCTTCATAGCCAAGAACTATAAGCAGGGTAATTCGTTGCCAGGACGACTGCCGGATAGTTTTCTCATTAATCATTTGTTTCATAATGTATTAAACATCGTTTTTTATCCAATCTAAAGTTAGATTAAGCACATTTAACAACGGTTCCATGGTCAGAATTTCCGGCCTGTCCCACTTCTGATGATAAAAGGCCACCATTTGTTGAGGTATTTTAAACGCGAGGAGGGTTGTTGCCTTAAGACCTGCCTGGCTGAAGGGACCTGAGTCGTTGGCGGTTCCGAGAGTGGCAGGCTTCACCTTGAAGGGAATCCCGGCGCGCTCTGCTGCTGCGACTAGGCATTTCACCATCTCAGGGGAATTCTTCACGGTGCCGTTCACATCCGAAGTGAGAATGAAGATTTCCGGGCTGGCGACCGTTTCGATATTTAGCAGCCTCGCGTCCAGTCGTTTTAATTCCTCAAAGTGGCTCTTTACGTAACGACGTGAACCTCGACATCCTGCCTCCTCGCCTCCAAAGGAAATAAACCGGATTTCAGTGTCAGCAGGAATGCAAGAGGGATTTTTTACCAGAAACCTGCACAATGCCACTGCTAAGGCACTTGCAGAGAGATTGTCTGCAGCACCCGGCACATTTCCTCCGTTTTTTCCTTTCCGGGTAAAGAATATCGCAAAGACAACGGCAGGTACAATCGGCCAGGCCATCATAATCCACCCTATTGTTCCGGTACGAACCAGGCTGGCATTGTCTGTGATCATACCCAACAGCTGAATGATGCTCATCACCAGTATTATGATATATCCGATAAAGAAAGTTGCAAGGAGGATAAAGAATCCGTAACCAAGGAAACGAAGCCAGGTATTTTCAGGAGCACTGTCATGATGACCACTGATAATAAGCAATCGCTTCACATTTTTGGTTCCGGGCTTGCGCAGCCTTCCGATCACATTCACTGACTTCCTCTTCCTGAATAAAGGATCAAACAGTTCAAATGCCAGGACGAATTCAAAGATAAACGGCAACGGCACTATGATGGAGAATGTCAGCGCAGCAATGGAGGTCAGCCAGGGTGAAATCCCCATAATGTGCCCCATAGACATATTTAACAGGGCGGCAAAAAGCATTAAAAGACCACAAATGGGATACGAACTCAGGAATGCCCCGGGCGCAAAGGTGAATTCTTCAGCTGCAACATTATCAGTGCCGAGGTGCGATTCTAATTCCATTTTAATTAAATCTGCCCGTGCATGTTCCTGTGGGCTGCCAGGTAAACCAGGACCAACTTCACTGCAGATCTTTTTAACTATATCATAAGCGTAGTTAGCATCGATGTCGGTAATTATCTCAGACATTGATAACTCTTATTATTAGTTGTAATAATTTCCTTCAATCCTTTGCTTTAACCGGGTAACAAATCTTGCTGCTGGCGCTCCATCAACCAGATCGTGATTGATGCAGATTGTCAAACTCATATACTCTCTGATTTTTATCTCGGAATTAATTACTCCTGGTTTTTTAACTATACTACCGATAGCAAATGCAAGCGGCCTGTTTCCGCCTTCAATGTATGGTATAGCAAATCCTGAAACATCAGTAAACCCACTAACGGAAGTCACATATGTAGTACCAAATCTTTGTTTTATTTTAAAAGGCATATTGGAGAATCGTCTGAAAACAAATTTTAGATACCATTTTGGTAATATAGAGGCAAGCTTAATCCAGCGCAGTGCCCACTCATCATCTTCTCCGGCAATACCTGATTCTTTCCAGTTT
>JAFGKY010000076.1 GCA_016928305.1 Bacteroidales bacterium | reverse complement strand
TTCCCAGGGCCAGCACCAGCGAGGCATTGAATACGGTCAGGTCGCCGGGATTCTTTTCATGCACCCTGAATACGATGGCAAACGAAATGATGTAGAAGATGGAGCCGATCAGCGCGGGGCTCACCTGGTGCGAGGAGGGGAGGATGGCCGAGAACAGCAGGAAATAAAATCCGGGCATGTAGGACCTGTGATCCAGCAGCAGGTAACGGAAACTGATACGCACCAGCATCAGGCAGATGATCAGCAAAAGCAGCAGGGCAATGATCCGGTTCACGACAGGCAGCGTGTGTATGTTCCCGAAAATGAGGTTGTAGAAAGGCATCCCCACAAAATCCGCCGGCTCCGTGGGCCTGATGAAGGAGATCAGGAACAGCAGCACGGCCAGGATGATCCCCCCGACCACCCCGCCTGTCCGGTTATTCTTAAAAATCCGCAGCCAGATCATGGATGTGTCTATAGGTCAAAGCCACTGTTACAGGTCGAGGTTATTGTTTAAGGTCGGAACCATTGTTACAGAAGGAAGTCATGGTTAAGGATCAAATCCATTGTTACAAGGCGAATCTATGGTTAAAGATCAAATCCAATGTCCCGCCGGTAATACTTCCCTTCGAACTCGATCTTTTCGGCCAGCTCGTAGGACCGCTTCAGCGCCTCCTTCATGGTCTCTCCGTACCCGCTCACCGCGAGCACCCTTCCGCCATTGGTCAGTATCTTATCTCCTTCGGCCCTGGTGCCCGAATGGAACACCACCCAATCCACTGTATCTTTTGCCGCCGAACCCGTTTCCACCGATTTTCCAGCACCCATACCGACACCGGCGTTTTCCAGGCCTGTGATTTCCTTACCCTTTTCATAACTGCCCGGGTATCCTCCCGAGGCCAGGATCACAGTGGTTACAAACCTCGGATCGAATTCCACCTTAACATCGGAGAGCCTTCCTTCGGCAATGGCCTTCAGCAATTCCACGAAATCGGTTTTGATCCTCGGAAGTACTACTTCCCCTTCCGGATCGCCCATCCGTACATTGTATTCCACCACATACGGATCCCCGTCCCTGTTCATCAGTCCCAAGTATAGAAATCCCCTGTAACGGATCCCTTCCCTTTTGAGCCCCGTGATGGTGGGTTTCACCACCCGGTCCTCCACCTTTTTCAGGAATGCTTCATCCGCAAAGGGAACCGGTGAAACAGCCCCCATTCCGCCTGTATTGGGCCCAGTGTCACCCTCACCGATCCGCTTGTAGTCCTTGGCCGAGGGGAGGATCACATATCCGTCCCCGTCGGTGATGATGAAGACGGAGAGCTCGATACCCCTCAGGAACTCTTCCACCACCACCTTCCTGGATGCCTCACCGAATTTCCCGTGCAACATCTCCTCCAGCTGCCGCTGCGCTTCTTCCAGATCGTCAATGATCAGCACCCCCTTCCCTGCAGCCAGTCCGTCCGCCTTCAGTACATAAGGGGGCTCCAGGGTAGCCAAATGCGCTTTCCCGTCATCCACCGAGTAATCGATAAATGTACTGAAGGTCGCGGTGGGGATCTTGTATTTGTGCATAAACATCTTTGCGAAATCCTTGCTGCCCTCCAGCTTCGCTCCTGATTTCGAGGGACCGATCACCGGAACATACTTCAGATCCGGATCCGTGAGGAAGTAATCGACAATGCCAGCCACCAGCGGCGCCTCCGGCCCCACCACCACCAGGTTGATTTTCTCCTGCAGCACCAGCTTTTTGATCCCTTCAAAATCGTCCACCTTTACCGGAATATTGGTTCCCAATTTGGCTGTTCCAGCGTTGCCGGGTGCAATGAAAAGCTTCTCAAGTTGAGGACTCTGTGCAATTTTCCATGCCAGCGCATGCTCGCGGCCCCCGCCGCCAATGATCAGGATGTTCATGGTTGAAAAATGAAGTTTGAGTAAAGGTAACAGGAAAGTTGAAAACAGGAAAGCCGGAAATTTTATCAGGTATACCAGTTCGTCGCTGAAAATACTTGCGCAGCAAGTATTTGTAGGCTTCCGAAAGGGTATACCTGACTAAGTTGTTACCACGAAAATATTTCAGTGTTCAGGTATTCAACCTAATTCACTACAATCCCCGATCGCATGGTCTTTCCATTCACCCGCAGCATGTACATGCCTTTTGAAAGATCGGACACATCGATGGTTTCCATCAGCACTCCTCCGGAGGGATAAACCTGGCGACTTATCATCACCTGTCCGGTCAGGCTCATTACTTCCAGGGTGACTTCGGTTTCATCCAGCGGCATCTCCAGCGTGATCATATTGGATGCCGGGTTGGGAAACATCCGCACCTCCAGCCCTGAAATATCTTCAAATCCAACTCCGTAGAAGTCCATAATATCAATGGAATCCGTCTCCACCGGTCCGCAGTTCTTTGCATCATTCACCTGCACCACATACCTCCCGCTGTCACCCGGCTGGAACGTATATGTTCCAAAACCCTGGATTAGGTTATCCGGTAACAATGTAAAGGTATAAGGTGTGGTTCCACCCGTCGCAGCCACCACAATCGACCCATCTGCCTCATTCGTAATATCCGCCGAACTGACCAATTCAATCCTCAGCGTATCTGGTTGTCCCACCGTTACCACCGGCCCCTCCTGTGCACAATTCTTCTGATCAATCACAACCACCTGGTAATCTCCTGCTGGAAGATCTGAAAAATATGATATATCCTTTTGGTAAGTTAATCCATTATCTATTGAATACTGGAACGGTGATCCAAATCCTCCTGTCGCCAAAATTTGGAGAGATCCAGTACTATCTCCATAACATGTATTTACGTCATTTACGATAACGTTGTCGATTGAGATTGGTAAGCATCCAATAATTCCCAATGCAACATAAAAATAATCACCTGAAGAAGTATATATACTATCTCCAAGTACTAATAAATCTGAATTTGATCGTATAACTGTATATAATTTTTCGCCTGAAACGAAAATTGATCTTGCATCTTCTTCACTGTAATTTCTTCCGCTATAACTATTCGCACTCCTATAGTTTCCCGATTCATCAATATTTCCGATAAACATATCCCTATCATTTAGACCTTTTGTGTGTAATTCTATACCTCCCCAGGATAATGTGTCTGAGAAATATCCAGATACATATAACTCATTTTGAAATAACGCGCTACTTGATAACCTGTCATTACCTTTTCCTCCATTCCTCTTTGCCCAGAGTAATTCACCCTGTTGGTCATATTTTGCGACAAAAAAGTCATATCTACCAGAGTTCTGCGAAATTGTAATATAATCTGCTGATGTTGAATCAATTATTAGCGCTGGACTCTCATAATGGCCAGCTATATATATATTGTCGTTCAAATCTGTTTTAAGACAATATGCCAACTCATCCCCAGTTCCATATATTTTTCTATACCATTCGATATTCCCATCCAAATCTGACTTAAACAATAGTATATCAAATGAATTATTATTTGATATTAATGTATCATTATCAACTTCAATTGAGTCTGAGAATACAGCTGTGTAATAATAATGTTCATTTGTGGTAGAGATATTGAGAATATTGACCCCCACAAGACTATTAATGGTATTTATATTTTTTGCCCAAAGAGCATCTCCGTTTGTGGGTTCAAGTTTTGTGTAGAAACAATTGTAATATAATACATCATTCCCATGAAGAGTAAGATCATTTGAAATAGAAATACTATCTCTGAAAAAACCTGCCAACAATAAATTACCACTTTGATCTGTTCTTAAACAAGTAGCCCTTTGTTGATTAGATCCTGTGCCAATGTTTTTACACCATATGATGTCACCTTCGGTTGAATATTTAGCTAAAAATAGATCTACAGAACCAGTACTTTGAATAGAATCAACGGAGGTATATTTTAAATAACCAAGATAACCTCCACAAATAATTACATTCCCATCTGCAGTTATTTCAATGCCACCGTATAAATCATCATTAACAGAACTTCCAATATTACGTAGCCATTCAACATTTCCTTGGTTGTCGAATTTGCTTAAAAAATAATCTCTTCCCCCATGAGAATTTATTACCAAACCATTATTTGACGATACCGAACCATTAAAATATCCTAATGTAAATATATTGCTATTTGCATCTATTGCCGATTTGAGAATAGCCATGTCATCGGAGCTAATCAGTCTAGTTGATGATATCCATGATTGTGAATAAATCGTAACAGATAATAGAATCAATGAAGTAATAGATCCAATTATTTTCATGGCTAATATATTTTGTTAGGAAGCATTTGGGTTAAAATCAACATCTTCAGGAGGATCCCACGGACCACCATTCAAGGTTTCTTTAAAACTTAATTTTTTGAACGAAGGTTTCTCCCATTTCTTCTTATTATAAACTCTTATATTTTTCATATTCAATTAATTCTGATGAATCCTTTTGCATTATGAACATTCCACCATGCGTGTGCCTGTAACATATTTTCTTTTTTCACTCCTAAATTAATAAAAATCTCTAGCCCATAACGCGCTGCATACATTTTTACTAGCATACATTCTTCCAAGCATGTGATTCTAATCGGCAAAAAGGCCAATAATTTATAGAATAAATTTAGATTTAGAGGAAAATAATTCAAGTTAAGATTTGTGTAATTATGTGTATCTGCATGGAAATACTCAGTAAAATAATATTTAAGGGGAACTAATTTTATTAACAATTTCACTCTTAATATTTGTAAAATAATCCATACTGCATCTCCCCTCTCTTTTGGCGAGAGACTAAAATATTTTTTAATTGATATTTGTGCTTTCGTCATTGATTATCTCAATTAATCCATACTTCAAAAGACTTTCAAGATAAATTCGAGTTTCATGTTCACAGACTTCTAAAGAAACATCATATTCATTTATAATATTTTCAATCAGTTCTTGATAGTGTATAGGAAATTTTAAGTACTGCAATATAACAGTTCCAACAGAATTGAACAGATAATATGCTTCATTTTCAATACTTAACATTACAATTTCTTGGTCAATTTTGCTAATTAATTGCTTATTGCTTCTTTGTAATAATGAAGAACTGTGTATTTTCTGAGATTTAGAATTATTTATCATCCTACTATATTAAACCTTAAGACAAAGTTATTATTTTTTTTGAGTGGTATTTTCGTTAAATACTAAAAATTTTATTTTCAATAAATTCAACAAATTCAATTAATTTCAAAGGAGATGAAGGTCGTTCTATTTTAAATAATCTAATTGTTTTAGCTAGATTAGATAGATTCATGAAATGGATAGAAGTCATATTCATCTTTGCCACATAATGAATGCGATAAGTATTACTTAAGAGAATGTTGAATTTATCAGAACCATAAACCTCCTCATAATAGTAAGAATTTGACTCATTAGTTGAAAGAAATAATATTCTATCTAATAATATACATTCTTGTTTTTGCATTGAAAAAACAGGTTTTTTATATTTTTCATACTGAGGTCTAACTTTTTTGAGAATTTCGTGATAATTTAAATGTATAAGTACATCTTTCCACAATTTAAGGTGAGGTATACCTGGGTAAATGTAATGATGCTCCTTCTTATGTTCAATCACTGAAACATCATCAGCGATTACGGAATATCCCTTTGCATATAAACCTGCAGCCAGCGTAGACTTACCTGCGGCTGAACTTCCAATGATAGTGATGCCTTTTTCTTTAACAGAGATACTACTTCCATGAAGAGTTAACATTCCTCTTTGATGTAATAGTGCTCCAATTGTAGATCCCAATAAAAACAAACGAATTTCATCAGGGTCTGCTCTTTCATGTGCCTCAACAGTTATGCTTTTACCGTATTGAACTCTATACTTAGCAATATTCTTAATTCTAAGCAAGAAATCATTAGGAGACATCTCATAAAAAGGTCCTGATCCTGTAATATTAGGAATATGCTCAGGAACTTTCCCGATTTTAATCCAAGCATTTGGTTCACAGTTATGATTAGAAATTAATTCTGGTAATTCAATTTCTGATTCAATATTTAGTCCATAAACTCTGTATACAAAATCTTTCATAATAAGATATCTATATTCAAAAATACTAATAAACTAAGGTGGTTGTGAAGCATATATAGAATTTACTAAAAAAATTCTTTTTGTTTCTATTACATTTGTATGTATGGGGTCGATATTTGTTTTTATAAGTAAGCGAGGGGCTCTGGTTTCCCGAAAAATTATTGTGAAGGCCCTGAGGAATATTAAAATAGGGAATCCTGATAATTCATTTATCCGAATTAACCAGAATATAGGATTTGGATGCCATTTGTGGCATAATTCTTCTCAATTAAGAGATGAAATATTACCCTTTCAGGATGAGCATTCTGGTTGTTGGATAAATGCTGATGCACGCATCGATTATAGAGAAGAGTTGTTGGAAAAGCTTAAGTTAAATCTTGATGACATAAAATATCTTTCGGATAGCCGCTTAATTTTGTTTTCCTATCTAAAATGGGGTGAGGATTGTGTTCAGCATCTATTCGGTGATTTTGCCTTTGCAATCTGGGATAAACGAAAAGAAACACTATTCTGTGCAAGAGATCATTTTGGATGTCGTCCTTTATTTTTTTTGGATCATCCTGATTATTTTGCTTTGTCCTCAAATCCAATGGGCTTTAATGATCTTCGTGAAGCTAGTTTACAAGTAGATGACCAATATGTTATTGATTCAATATGTTCAATTTTCCCGGCAAATAGTGTATCAGCTTTCAAAGGAGTAAATCGTTTGGAACCGGCGCACCATCTTATACTATCCCCCAGTTTTTCAATAAATATAAAACGTTATTGGAATCTTAAATTAAACAAAGATTTTATCACCTGGACCGAAGAGGAAGCTATTCGGGAATTGAGGGAACGTTTTAGTCTGGCAATTAACAATCGTAGCCATTCAGATAGTCCTATAGGGGTAGAACTAAGTGGAGGACTTGACTCCTCAAGTATTATTTCTTCGTTAGTTAGGATACTTAAGAAGAAAAATACTGTATTTGCTTATTCTCACGCTTTATCGAATGATCAAGCTATTAGGCCTTTTTGGTATAAAAATGAGCTTGAATACAGCAAAAAGATAGTCAAAGTAAATAATATCAAAAAACATATAATAGTTACTGCTGAAAATCAAGATGGAGGTTATTCTTCTATCTTTAAACATTTACAAAATCTACCTCAACCTGCACTACAGAGTTATGCAATAATGTCTGATTTGCTATATAAAGAAGCGAGTAATACAGGAATTAGTGTTCTTTTATCAGGATTTGGTGGTGATGAAGGAGTGACTTATCAAGGTAGTGGGTTCTTTGAAGAACTAATGAAAGAAAAAAAAATTGGAGAGCTGAAGATAGCTATAAAGAGTAAAATTGAAAGAAACGGTGGTCGTTATTATCGTCAACTTATAAAGCATTATCTTCAGTTTATTTCCCCTTGGTTAGTGAACCTGTTTGTAAAAGACTGGAGAAAAAATCGTTTTTATGTATTTGCAATTAATCACGAACAAAGTAAAAAGTATCAAATGAAAAATAGATATTTAAAACACATTGATTTTCCCAATGATCCAAATGTCAGACAAAGGCAATACAAAAGGATCATGCATCCCCATATCCAAGATAGGCTAGAGAATTCATATTTTGCAGCACAAGCATATGGAATTGAATGCAGGTACCCTTTTCTTGATGTAAAACTGATTGAATTTTATTACTCACTTCCTTCTAATTATAAATATAAAAATGGGCTAGGGAGATATCTTTTTAGAATGGCAATGAAGGATATTCTTCCAGATGAAATAAGACTTAGGATTGAGAAAACCGGTGCTACAATCCCAAATGTTATGTTTAGGATAGTAAAAGATGAGAACAATTTTCGGAAACTTATTGAAGAGGGCAGGATAAATAATAAGTTTCATTATGTAGATTATGAAAGACTTCATTGGATGATTGACCAATTTAAAAACGCAAAAAACAATAGAAAAATGAACTTTGGCTCTAAGTCTTTTATAGCACCTATAAGTGTTCTTTTATTGCAGAAATGGCAAAGAGAAGGAAAGATTGATGTCGGGATAAAATGTTGATTCGTTTTTACATCACAAAATCTGGATGAGCAAGAAAAACTACAATAATAAATTCTTCTTTCAGCTCTTGAAGACAGATTCTGCTACCTCTGAGATGGAATCATGGGAACCTAAGATCTTGTCATTTCTTTCCAGGCATAAGTTGTACACTGAAAACAAGAATCTTTATAATATTACTAAAGACCAAGAGGATTGGAAAAAATCTTTTAAGAATCTCACTTTGACATCCGTTCATCTTTCCCGAATATTATTAATTCTTCTTAAAATATTTCAGGAGAAAGGGATTGAAATAATCCCATTAAAAGGCCCAGTGTTAGCATATACACTTTATGGGGATGTTGGAAAGAGGCATTTTGGGGATTTGGATCTTATGGCTCGGCGAGACGATGTTCACATAGTCTTTGATGCGATGAGCAACATTGGTTTTCAACAAAATCATCCCAGAGGGAACCTTTCTGATAAACAATGGGATTACTATTTCAGGTGGAAAAAGGATATCGGATTGGTGAACAGGGAGAAAAGGGTGTTTGTGGAATTACACGTTGGTATTTATTATCATGAACTTCTTAACTGGCAGAAGGAAAGTCTGTTTTTCAAAGATTTGACTGAAGAAACATTCGCTGGAATAACAGTCAAGTGCATGAACAGGGATAATACCTTTCTGTACCTTACCTATCATGGCGCACAACATATGTATTTTCGGTTATTCTGGCTCAGGGACGTTGCGGAAGCGATGAAACGTTGGGAACTGGATCATGTAAAGATCCTCAACAATGCGTGTACCCTTGGACTGGAAAGGTTATTAGGAGTGAGCCTGGAGCTGGTCTGCGAATTTTTTGATGCTGAGATCCCGGCAGAGTACAATAAACTGTTGAAGGAAAATAAAGCTGTAATAAATAAATTGAAGAGACTATGCATGAAGAGGATCTTGGGTCCTGAGGAGTTAACCTTAATTGGCAAACTTCGGAAGCACTTTTATATCATGTCATTAAAACCCGGAATCAAATATAAATGGGTAGCTGTTCAAAGTATCTTCCACCGCTGGTATATCCGGAAGTTCCTTGGAGGGCACTGAGCCTCATGGCCACATTTTTCAACTCTCCGATCTCCCTCTTTTCTATACGATCTTATTGATTCTTAACAAGCGGCAACCCTATTTCATCACATGACTCATGATTCCGACAGCTTCGCCGGTTTTGCCGTCCTTGACTGAAATCACGACCAGGTACTGGCCGGTTTTGCGGCAGAGGAAGTTGATGGGGTTGTATTCCTTGTTGGTTTTGTTGTCGTAGGAGGTGAGGAGCTGGGTAGAGCTGTCGTAAAGGCGGATGATGGCCTGGCCCTTGTCGTTGCAGAGGTTGAAGCGGTAGATGTTGTTTCCGCGGCGGATCACGGATTGGCGGAAGACGGGCGGGGGCTGGTCTTTTTCTGCTTTGGGGAGGCTGACCACGAATTCCTTCAGGTAGATGGCTCCTTCGCCGGCT
>JAFGKY010000075.1 GCA_016928305.1 Bacteroidales bacterium | reverse complement strand
TATCTTCAGTGTTCGGCGTTCGTAATTCCTTGTTCGATGTTCTTATTCGTCATTCCTATTTTTTTCCTGTTCACTAGGATCGTTACTCGCAATGACCGCTCCAGCGGTGCCTGCTCAAACCGATTACTCGCTACCCCCAAGCTGGCTTACAATGACGCTCCTGTTGAAATGTAGTTGCCTTCTCATTATGATTCAAAATTCAGGCTTTGCCACCTTTATCACCTTCGTAAATTTAATATTCTTTGATGAAGAACCTATCATAATCCTCAACTTGTCTTCCTCAACAATAAATGCATGCATTTTTTCATCCCAATACGCCAGGTCAGCAGCCTTCAACGGAATGCTCACCGTCCGCGTCTCGCCAGGCTTCACATGTACCCTTTCAAAACCTTTCAATTCAATTTGGGGCCTTGAGACTTTTGAGTTAACATGACGGATATACAACTGCACAACTTCATCACCTGGGATACTGCCGGCATTTTTAACGTTCACCTTCACGGTCATTTCTCCGTCACGATCTAAAGAAGGGTTGTTCAGGACTAAGTCCGAATACTCAAATGTGGTATAACTCAATCCATACCCGAATTCAAACAATGGTTCTTCCTTCAGATACATATACGTCCTTCCTTTTGTAATATCATAATCCATCATCGGGGGAAGCTGCCCGATCGATGCAGGCCATGTCTGAACCAGCCGGCCTGCCGGATTATAATCTCCGAAAAGCACATCCGCCAGAGCATTTCCGGTTTCCTGACTGCAATGGGTCATGTGCAGTACGGCCGGGACATTTTCTTTTGTCCATTTAATGGCAAAGGGGAAACTGCTTATCAGTACCACGATGGTATTAGGATTTGCTTCGAATACGCGTTGTATCAAAGTTTCCTGTTCCAGCCGTGTGACCTTGCGGTCAACGGCTTCTTTCCCGTCGCTGGGGACAGGGCATGAATTCCAATCGTCATTACCCGTAGGATGATTGCCTGCGATTACAATAGCTACATCTGATGCTGAAGCCATCTCAACGGCGCTGTTAAAACGATTGTCGGGGGTGTAGTGAATCTGAATGTCATTCCCTACCTTATTCCGGATGCCTTCAAGCGGTGTCACCTTGTATGGAGGTGTTCCGCTGTACCAGTCAAGCAACACCGAATCGGCAAGAGGCCCGATAACGGCTATCGATTTCAGTTTTTCAGGCCGTAAAGGCAATAATTCACTTTTATTCTTCAATAAAACTATGGTTTTTCGTGTAACCTCAAGAGCAGCCTCCTGATGTGCTTTAGTAAGCCATGGTTCCAGGGTATCGGTAACTCCTATACTTTTATAGGGAACCCGTTCAGGCGGATCAAGCTGTCCGAGCTTAATCATCACCCGATAGATGCCCCTGAGAACCGAATCGATATCGGATTGCTGAAGATATCCATTGGCCAGAGCTCCGTATACTCCTTCCCTGTATATATCGAGAAACTGGTTAATACCCGCTTTCACACAGGCTGCTGCAGCCTGATAAAGATCGGGATAATATTTATGTTTGCTCACCAGTTCACGGTAAGCACCTCCATCCGTACATATAATGCCATTCTGCCCCCATTCTTTAATCGTTATGGCCTTATGCATCGGATGCACCGTGCAGGGAATACCATTATAACGGTTATAGGCTGCCATATAAGCACGTGATCCTCCTGCTGTAACTCCTTTATAGAAAGGATAGGAATAATACTCCCGGTATAAACGTTCGCTGAAATCGGAAGATGTACTGTCCCTTCCGTTTTCATTGCTGTTGGCCAGAAAATGTTTCATCAGCGATGCCGTCTGCCAGTAACGCGGATGATCGCCTTGCAGCCCCTTAACGAAAGAAACCACCATCTCCGCATTAAACCATGCATCTTCACCATAGCATTCCTCGGTTCTCCCCCATCGTGGATCACGGCCCAGGTCGGCATTGGGTGCCCTGACGACCAGACCTCCACGCTTGTATTTCGGATTCTGGAACATATACCTTACTTCATAGGCCTCTATCGAGGCTACTTTTTCCAGTACTTCCCTGTCCCATGATTCCGCCAGCCCTATAGCCTGCGGAAATATGGTAGTAGGGGCCGGATTACGACGTCCCCAGTTACTTGGTCCACCCTGTGCCAAACCGTGCAATCCTTCCACGTGACGTGTCCCTTTTACTCCCAGCCGGGGCACACCCGGATCGGTGCTTAAGCTGTTGATCTTTTCATCCAGTGTCATCAGTGAAAGCAAATTGCTGATCCTTTCCTCTGAAGGGATATCGGGATTTTGAAAAGGATACTGGTATTGGGCAAACGAATGATATGTCGTTTGAATAAAAAGAAAGACAATAAAAACTATCGGTTGTTTCATTGTATGATTGTTATAATACAACTACCTGTTTTCTCCCATCATATTTCACTATCCTATCCGGTTTTGCAGTAATACCAATACCGGTACCCTGTAATTCTCTTACCAGTATGATTTGGAAAGTACGTTGATTCAGCATACCCGGAAAATCTCCCTTTCTTTCATTGAGGGTAAGTTCCTTTACGGAATCGTTCCATGTCAGCTCAATAGTGGCATAAATTCCTTTTTCATAATTGTAATTATCGTTTTCATCTTCATAAAGGATAAAACTACCATCCGCCCCTGAGTAAATTCTGAGCTCAATGGGATCAGCAGGTTTCTCGGTAGTATATTGAATAAACGGACCCATCGGTATAATGGATCCTGCCCTGACAAACAAGGGTATTTTCTCAATCGGAGCATCACATGCAACACGCTGACCTCCCTGTAATGTTTTTCCTGTCCAGAAGTCGTACCACAGATTGTCTGCCGGCAGATATACTTCACGTATTTTTCCCCTGGTCTCTTTCTTCATCTCCCTGGCAAAGATTTCCGGTGTCTTCCAGAAAAGCTGCATCCGTGCAGCACCGGTTGACGTATTATCAGTTTCAACCACAAAATCGTATTCCTTTCCTGCCTGCAGATTCACATAATCGGTATATTGTTCCACACTTGTATAAACGACAGGAAGTGTATCCCCATCGAGAATGATACGTTTTGCATCAAAGCTTTTCATGTGAAACTGGTGCTTCCCGGTTTCCCCGGGAACCAGCTTTCCTTTCCATCGGATCGCGAACATCGAGTCAGAGACATAATCGGGTCGGCCGGTATACCAGAAAACATTAATGGTTGAATCGATTTTTTCCGTACCCGGAACAGTGTACCTGTTGTCTTTATAGTAACTGGCATTCAGTCCCGGCCTTCCTTCCACGGTTCTGAAGAACTCAGCTCCAACAGGTTTGGTTTTTTCCGGAGGCCGGTAATACATGTATTCCGTAACAGGACAAACCATCAATGAAGGTCCGAACATAAACTGGTCATCAACGTACCAGGTATTCTTATCAGCAGTAAAATCCATCGGTAATCCCCGCATGATGGTATAATCGTTGCTGGTAACCTTCCAGGCCAGTGAATAAATGTACGGCATCAGCCGGTAACGCAGGTTATCAAATGCCGTGATAGACGGTATAAACTCACCCATCTCCCATATCTCACGGGGTGTTTCCGAACCGTGTGAACGAAAAACAGGACTGAAAGCACCGAATTGAAACATACGCGTATAAAGTTCCTGGTATGCAGGATCTTTGCCCCCGTAACAAAACAGACCTTCATAAGCTCCCAGGACAAAAGCACCTATATCAAACGTCCAGTAAGGTATACCCGACATACAGTGGTTGATGCCGGCAGTGATCTGGCGGCGATACACCTCCCAGCTGGCGCCTATATCTCCCGACCAGGTTGTGGCCGCATTGCGCTGCTGGCCCGCATAGGTGGAGCGTGTGAGGATATATGCCCTGCGATCGGATGTTTCTTCCCTCCAGAATCTGTGGATATCATCCGTCATCACCAGCGAGAAAGCATTGAGGTAGCGGGCCCACGAACCGAGGTAATTGCTGCCCATCTTTTTTAATTCATATTCCGATGATTCTTTCGTAAGCGCATTGATCACATCAGGCTCGGTTGAATCGATCCACCACCCGTCCAGTCCCTTTGAATAAATACCGCTTTTCAGGTATCTCCAGTAAAGCATATTAGCAGCCGGATTAAAAGCATCATAATATTTAAAACCTGCCCAGCCAACAGGTTTATAGAGAAACCCGTTACGCTGCATATCAGCATAAACGGCTGTGTTTGGACCAAGGGCAGGCCATATGGATATGATAATATGAAAATTCATGCTGTGCAACCGGTCACACATCTCCTTTGGCTGAGGAAACAGGGTTTTGTCAAATAACATGCTGCCCCAGTTGGCAGCTCCGTTCCAGTAATCCCAGTCCTGTATTATATTGTCAATGGGTATTTTTAATTTCCGGTATTTCTCTGCAACACTCATCAGTTCGGCCTGGGTATCATAATGTTCTTTGCTCTGCCAGTAACCGTAAGCCCATTTGCCATACATCGGGGCCTTGCCGGTAAGACGGCGGTAGCCCGAAATGACCGCATCCATATTGCTTCCGTATATAAAATAATAATCAATGTTATTACCCATATCCGACAACAGGTAAGTTCCTTCCGGCTTATCATCAAAAACCGTAAATGAATAATTATCCCACAGGATACCATAATTCTGTGTGGAAATAAGAAAAGGTGTAACAGCTTCCGTATTGGCCTGTGCTAATTTTATGTTCTTTCCCCGGTAATTAAAATACCCGTTCTGATGTTGTCCCAATCCGTATATGCCCTCATCGGGTGTAAGTTCAAAAAATTGCTGAACCGTGTAACCCGAGTCTCCATCATAAATTACCGGTTTAAACGATGCGATTCCTTTTTCTTTCAGGAGTTTAAGTCCGGCATTGCTTCTATATTCAATTTCCCCGTTCTTTTTGTTTATTCTAACCATAAGCACTGGTGATTTCAAGGTTATGGTATCGTTTCCGTCTTCAACCCTTATTTCCAGATCAGGAATACTGTCAAGGATAACGGATAAACTCAGTTTTTCGTCCGTGCCGTCAGGGTGCCATTTGGTAATTCTTATTATATCACTGGCATAAAACCGCACAGTCGTATTGTGATGACTTGTTTTCAGCAAAATGCCGTTTTTGATCTCTTCTGTTTCCGTCCGGTTGAATGAACATCCTGCCGCTGATATTACCAGCAATCCGGTTAAAACTATCGTTCGCATCATTCTTATCTGATTAATTAATTATTGTTTAAGATTCTTTTTGTCAAGTAATTCACTTTAATGCAAAGGAAGATCCTCTTTCAGGAATATACTCCATCTCACCTTCCCGTCTGAAGGATCGGAATCAAGTTTGAATTTCTCTTTCGTTTTCTGAACGGAAATTTGTTTTGTTGTTTCACTTCCGGGCAGGTATATCAATCCTTTTGCTCTCCCTGAGACGTCCGGAAATGCCACCAGGTTTATCTCCGACCAGTCCATAAACTGTGTTGACTGCGCCAGCTTAATGTGCGCTATAACAGTGCCTTCACGGATCAGCATGACAACAGGTATACGTCCGGCTTCAATGCTGTGCCATCCCCCCGAATATTGCTTTCCTGTTTGATAGTCGGTCCATTCGCCCGGCGGCAGGTATACATCCCGAAATGTCGTTTCTTCGAATAAGGGAGCCACCAGTATATCCGAACCAAACAGGTATTCGTTGTCGATGAGCCATGAACCCGGGTCATCGGGGAATTCAATAAATAACGCTCTCACCATAGGTAATCCTTTCTCGGTGCAGTCTTTTGCCTGCGCATAAATATAAGGCATGAGCATGTAACGCATATTATCCGCCTCACGAAAAGTATTCAGAAAGTCCTTGCTGTATTCCCAGGGTTCTTTGGGAGGTGCACCGTGACTCCGGACATGCGAGGTAAGCATGCCGAAAGGCGTCCATCTCCGATAAAGCGCTTCCGGTGTCTTCCTTACAAATCCGCCAACATCATGACTCCAGAAAGAAAAGCCGCAAATGCCAAGCGACAATCCACCCCGCAAAGTTGCAGCCATTGCTGTATTGGTATTGGCCGCATCGCCACCCCAATGCAACGGATAACGCTGACTGCCGGCCCATGCACTGCGGGCCCAGATAATCCGTTCTCCTTTTACCTGATGGGTGATATCCGATACGGTTTTGTTATACCGCAAAGGATAAAGATTATGTTCATAAAATCCCGTCCTTCCCGAAGCATAAATACCATTTGCCGGGGCCGCTTCGCCAAAATCTACCTTTATGGCTCCCACACCCATTTCAAGCAAACCCGCTATTTTTTTTTGGTACCATTCAACAGCAGCTGGATTGGAAAGATCAAGCACGGCATCTTCAAAAGGAAGACCTCCTTTGGCATTCTTAACATACAACTGTTTATCGATAATTTCTGAAAAAAGGCTGTTATTCGGCACAAAATAGGGCAGTTGCCACAGGCAGACCTGAATGCCCTGTTCCTTCAGGTCGCTGATCATCTCAGCCGGATTTTCAAACCGCGATTCCGAAAACGTATAATCACAGCGCCAATCGGTTTCAAACCATCCGGTATCGAAATGAAGAACATCAGCCGGTATGCGATTCACCCGTAAATTATCGGCTACCGCCCTTCCCTCCTTTTCTGAAAAATACGTGATGCGGCTCATCCAGAATCCGAAGGACCAGAGCGGAGGCATGGGCGCTTTTCCGGTCAGATTTGTGTATTCATCGAGAATTTCTTTGGGCTCTCCGAAGAATATGAATAAATCGAGCTCTTCATCACCAATCATCAGCGATGTGACACCGCTGTAATATTTTCCGAAATCACAGGTAACAGGCGATGACGTATGCATGAATATGCCATATCCCCGGCTGCTCATAAAAAAGGGAATTGGCTTGTACATGGTCTCATTCTGCACGCCGTTTGCATCATCAGCCCATAATACCACCTTTTGTCCCCGCTTATTGAAGGATGTAAAAGACTCACCGCACCCGAAAATCTTTTCATCGGGTGACAGGTTGAACACGGCTGCCACACTTCTTGAATAATCCGATGAACGGCGTACAAAAGAGAACGGAAGTACAGGGGTTAATGTCCAGCTGTTATCCCGAAAATGGTTTGTCTGGGTCAGCAACTTACCTTTCCGGTCACGAAACTCGATTCTCCATGGCGTCTCCGTTATGACAACAGATCCGAAATCACTGGTATAGGTATAGCCGTTATCTGTTTTTACATATTTCCATGGGATTCCCTCCCCAACCGTACCGTTAACCAGCATCAGGGACCCGGTTGGAGAATTTGCCCCGAAACCAGTCTTTATCCTGATTCTTACTGTTTTTGGAGAAATAAACTCAAGTGCAAAGGGTAGCTGCGGAGATGCAGCATATTCATTGGCCGGGAATTCGTTGGCCCGGACAGGAACAAGCACACCCAGCATATTGTTGAACGCCATCCGGGTGGCATATTCAAATCGCCTGTAGGATATTTTTCCCTGGCCGCTGGCAGGATCAAAACAGGCCAGCGTATCCGCCAGGTAATAGGTGTTTTGAAAATCAGTAAAATCAGCACTTATATCCGGAGGTTCATTCTGTAATCCAAAACCCTGAATCTGACCCTGAAGTTTTATGCAAGCCAGGGTGATGGCCACCATAAAACAATACACAAAAAATCTGTAATTGTTTCTTTTCATAAAGCTTCGACGTTTTATTTTCCAATCTTTAAAAAATCGAAAAAGCACCTGATTGGTTCCTGGGAATAATCTTATAGAAAACATCCGGATACTTCGACCTGCATCCTTTAATTCATTTGCAGATACTTTATTCCATATGAATAGTGACGGCAGCCGGTTCGAGACCTTCAGAAGCAGCGTTAACAACAACGCTGCCTTTTGTCTTTTTAGACTGGACTACAACCATGCATTTTCCATGGAACGCCTTCCGGTAATCCGCTTTAAACGGATCATGACTTACCGGATCACCGTTGTCGACACCGGCTATCCATGCCTGACCATCAAGCCTGAATTTAACCAGATTGTCAGCATAAGGAACCGTGTTCCCGTCTTTATCCGTCACCTCCACCGTCACAAAGCAAAGGTCTGTACCATTCGCACGAATGGTACTTCTGTCGGGTTTAAGGACAAGTTTTGCCGGTTCGCCGGCAGTTTTTATCACTGTTTCGAGCACCTCCTGGTTATTGGTACGTCCCACAGCCCGCACTGTGCCAGGTATAAAATTTAACCTCCACATAAGGTGCAGTTCATCAAGATCTTTCTTTTTGACACCCAACGAACTGTCATTTAGAAACAGTTCCACTTCCTGGCAATTTGTATAGGCAATAACATCAATAAGTTGATTTTCTTTCCAGTTCCAATGCGGAAATATGTGCAAAACAGGTTCATCCGTCCACTCACTTTGGTATAAATAATAGATATCTTTTGGGAAACCCGCCAGATCGATAATTCCAAAATAAGAGCTTCGTGAGGGCCATGAATAGGGTGTAGGTTCACCCAGGTAATCGAAACCGGTCCATATATACATCCCCGATAAATAGTTATGCTTTTTAACGATTCTCCAGGTCTCTTCGTGCGTTGATCCCCAGGGTGCAGAAACATTATCATAGGAAGAGACCGTATTATCGGAATTGCCGGTGGTAAAGGGGATATCCCATCGAACAGGCCAGCGACGTATGCTGTCCGAAGGCATATCATAACATCCTCTTGTCATCAGGCCTGAAGTTGTCTCCGTAGCTATGAACTGTTTGCCCGGGAATATTTCATGAAATTTTTCATATTCCCGGTGAGCATAATTGTAACCTATTAAATCCAGGACCCCTGATTTAACCACATTATTAAACGGACCGGGAGGATTACAGGCAGCCGTTACCGGTCTTGTCGTGTCAAGGTCCCTGACTATCTTCACCAAATGGGGTGTCACACGTAATCCCGAAGTATCCCATTGTTCCAGAATTTCATTGCCAATGCTCCAGATGAACACCGAAGGATGGTTCCTGTCCCTGAGGATAAGGTCACGCAAGTCTCTTTCATGCCATTCATTCCAATACAGGGCATAATCGTAAGGACTCTTTCTCTTCTCCCACATATCAAAAGCTTCATCCATGACAACAAAACCCATCCTGTCACACAAATCAAGTAATTCAGGAGCAGGAGGATTATGCGAAGTACGAATGCCATTGCACCCCATATCTTTTAAAATCTCCAGTTGTCTTTCAATAGCTCTCTCATTAACAGCGGCTCCCAGGCAACCCAGATCATGATGATTGCAAACTCCTTTTATCTTAACAGGCTCACCATTAAGGAAAAATCCTTCCTGACTGTCAAAAGCGAAACTGCGTATTCCAAAATGGGTTTCATATACATCAACCTCCTTGCCATCCATGAAAATGGCCGTCACAGCTTTATATAAAAAAGGATTTTCAAGTGTCCATAAAATCGGTGCTGTTACCGTAAGATCCTGTCGTATCTCCTGAACGGTATTCCCGGACAGACTGCAATCCGAACTTACGGTATTTATCAATTCTCCAATGGCATCGTGAACGGAAGTTCTGATCTCAAGACCTGCATGTTGATCCGAAGTGTTTCTTATCTTGACGAAGATAACCACATCGGCAGATGTGGTATTGATTTCCGGTGTTGTTATAAAGGTACCCCAGTGATCGACAAAGATCTTTCCGGTTTTTACAAGCCTCACATTTCGGTAGATACCCGAACCGCTGTACCAGCGTGAATTGGGTTGTTGTGAATTGTCAACCCTGACAGCCAAAACATTCTTTTGCTTTCCGTAGTTCAGATAAGGAGTCAGATCATACCGGAATGAAATATATCCGTTGGGACGCATCCCCAGCAAATGGCCATTGATGTAAACTTCACTGCAACGATAAATTCCGTCAAAGTCGATAAAAACATTTTTCATGGAATCGGATGCCGGCAGCCAGAAGGTTTTGCGGTACCAGCCAATACCTCCCGGCAAGGCGCCTCCTCCTGCAGTAGCCGGATGCTTTTCGCTGAAGCTGCCTTCAATGCTCCAGTCATGCGGAAGATTGAGTTTTCTCCAGCTGGAATCATCAAAATCGACATTCGATGCGTCTTTTTCATCACCTGGATTGAAACTCCAGTCTTCATTAAAACTCTCTGTTATTCTTACGCACCTGTCGGGTTGTTTGCATGCTGTGAAGCTGATCATTAAAGCCCACAAAACCAGTATAAATTGTATATTTTTCATTCCTTGTTTTATGAATGTGTTATTCTGACTTGGTATTATGTTGACATGAGGTTACTGCAATTCAAGTTCTGCCGGTTCTCCGGAATAACCAATCGTTTTTGCAGTATGCCCGGGAAAATCAATTCCTCCGGCATTCTTATGTGTGATCAGCTTTACTATGATTATCCTTTTCTTTAACATCTCCGGGAATTCTCCCTGCAGTTTTCCAATGGAAATTTTCTTTGTGGCGTTGTCATAAGAAAAATCAATGGTCGAAAAAGCGCCTTTTTCATAACCATAAGTAGTCCCTTCATCTTCGTACAGGGTAAATTTCCCGTCTTTTCCGTCAAAGACAACCAGCGTCAGCGGATCGGCCGGTTTTTCACCGGTATATTGAATTGCCGGTCCCATAGGCAGTATAGCCCCTTCCCTTGCAAAAACCGGTATTTTCTCGAGAGGAGCTTCAATCGTGCAAATCTGCCCTCCTTCGGCATATTTGCCGGACAGCAGATCATACCATCCGTTCGTTGCCGGCAGGTACACTTCGCGTGTCCGGGCTCCATAAGCATATACAGGACAAACCAGCAAATCCGGTCCGAACATGTATTCATCCTTGATATCCAAAACTCCTTTGTCAGCAGCATGATCCATCACCAGGGGACGCATGATGGTATAATCACGATGCCAGGTCCAGCCTGCCAGTGTATAAATGTAAGGCATAAGCCTGTACCTTAACCGGTCATAATAAACCATAGCATTGTATACCGGATGGCCTTCCGGAGAAATATTGTAGATCTCCCGGTAAGGATACTGTCCGTGAATACGGAACAGGGGGCAAAAGGCACCAAACTGGTACCAGCGCATATGCAATTCACGCCATTCATCCAGATCCTTTTCACCGGGATGATAATAACGGCTCTCCAATGAAAACCCTCCAATATCGCTGGTCCAATATGGAATCCCCGATGCTCCCATGTTGATTCCGGCAGCTATCTGATCCTGCAGATCACTCCACCGCGAAGCCACGTCCCCACTCCATACGGCAGCAGCACTTCTTTGCTGACCGGCAAAGGCAGACCGGGTAAGGATAAACACTCGTTTATCCGGATCAACGGATCGCTGCCCTTCGTAAACACCTTGTGTATGGATTAAGGAATACGCATTGAAATAAACTTCGGCAGGACCGGTTGCCGGCCGTGACATAAGTTTTTTCCGGGCCTCGGGAGAAGTATTGGACAAAATATCCGGTTCGGTTGCATCCATCCACCAGGCATCGATGCCAAGGGAAAAAAGGCTGTCATTGAGCTGTTTCCAGTATTCCTTCCGGGCTTCATCATTGAAGGCATCATAAAACGTTGAGACATATCCAGGCCCCACCCAGTCTTTCTGCCGGTTATTGACATTTTCCATGTAGAGCCATCCATTCTTTTTCATGATCTCAAAATTGGCGGAAGTCTCATAATATTTCGGCCACACTGAGATCATAATCCGGGCGTGCAGGTCATTATGCAATTCCTGAATCATACCCAACGGATCGGGGAAACGCTTACGTTCAAATCCGTGATCTCCCCACTTATTTTCTTCCCAGTATTGCCAGTCAAGTACAATATTGTCAAGCGGGATTTGCCTCCGGCGATATTCCATTACCACCCCCAGCAATTCATCCTGGGTTGTATAACGTTCGCGGCTTTGCCACAGGCCCATTGCCCATTTCGGCATAATGGGAGCCTTACCGGTTAACTGCCTGTACCTTGAAATTACCTCATCCAGGTTATTACCGTTAATGAAATAATAGTCGATGCATTTGCCGGCCTCTGAATAAAACGAAAGATCCTGCTGTTCAACCGGATCAACAGGCGTAAGACATTCAAGTGCAAAGAAAGAGGCTCCTCCATCGGGGTCCCACTCGATCCTCACCGGCACTTTTCGGCCTTCTGTAAACATAACATTGAATTTCTTAGACCAGGGATTCCAGGCCTGACGCCAGCAATCAACGACCAATACACTGTCAATCCATAGTTTCAGGTATCCGGCAGTATGAGCACTGAACTTGTGTACACCAGCCCGATCAGCTTCCATGAATCCCTGCCACTCAACCAACCCACGCGACAAATCGTATCCGGATGGAAACTTATTCAGATCATCCAGGTATTTATAGCTGATTTGGTTTTCTTTGCGGGTTATGTATACCTCTTTTTTGTCCTTTGTGGCATAATAGGTAGCTGCCAGGCCTCCGGTATCACCTGCTGCATCATAAAGCCTGAGCACCGACAACGGCATATAATCGCGGGGATCCCCGAATTTTGTTATGGAATAGTTATCCCACAGGATACCATAATTTTTATTGGAAACCAGAAAGGGCACAACATCCACAATATTGTGCTGCATCAATAGTACATCTTCTCCCTTGTAGTTGACCTGTCCGTTCTGATGCGCTCCCAGCCCGTAAAAAGCCTCATCATCGGGGGAGTCGAAAACCTGACGGATTGTATAATATTTCTCTCCTTCAAGCTGCTTTGCCGTAAAATAACGGCTTTGCCGGTCTGTAACCTCACCCAGCTTCCTGTTCCCTTCTTTATCATAAAAATCAATCTTACCCGTTGCTTTTGAAATGCTCACTACCATTGCTTCTGTCTTCAACAAAAGATGGTCTTTCTTTTCTTCCAGGCTCCAGCTGGGCGGAGTAAAGCTGGCTGACGGATCTATCACAAGGCTTTCTATTGAATCAGGTTTTCTTGATGCAAAAGACCGCACATGAACAATATCGTCCGAAACTACATCAATGCGGACTAACCTGGAAGAATTCCGGTCGATATGCTTCGGGTAAACCGAAATTCCGCCTTCATCTTTACTGTAAGGACGGCATGATGCAAGAATAATTGCTATCATGAATAGTATACCTGATTGTTTCATTATTGTTTTTTTATAATTAATTCAATCTTATCAAAAATATAACAGAAATTTCAAATCCCCGCATCCGGATGTTTCTTATTAGGATGAAGAATGTAATATTTTAACAACCGGAAAAGGAAATCTACAGGTAAAGGGTATTCAGTATTAAGTATTCAGTGTTCAGTATTCGGTGTTCAGTGTTCGGTATTCGGTATTCGGTAAAATAAAACGCATTATGACCGGAACACGGTATACTGCAAATTACACTCCACCATTCCCACAACCCTGCTGAATACCGATTACCGAACACCGATTACTAAATTACCCTCCCTGCATGCAACTTACCGATAAAACCCGGATGTTTACCGATTTATTTAATAATATTGCTATAATCCCTCCTATCTTTGACACAAATATCAATTAAAGGGAGCTTATACCATGGAAAAAGAAAAATTTGATAAACGTTTGCTGCTGGGTATTATCATTGTTGTAGCCGGATTTTTATTACTGGCTAAGAACTTCGGTTTTTACAATCATATACTGCAGCATTTTATTTTCCGTTGGGAGATGATTCTTATCTGCCTGGGTCTTGTATTTCTCGTAAGCGGTCCAAACCGTTCCACCGGTATCATTTTATTATTCATTGGTTCGGCTTTTTACATCAGCGATATAGCCGGCCTGCACATCAATTTCTGGCAAATATTTTTGCCTGCTTTGTTGATTCTTATCGGGGTGATGATCATCTTCAGACATAGAATCGACGGGAACTGGGGAAGAGCGGTACTCTTGGATGAAGAAAATCAGATCGATGAAACAGCAATTTTCGGAGGAGGAGATCGTATTGTAAGGTCACAACATTTTAAAGGCGGTAAAATGACGGCCGTTTTCGGCGGTTCAAATTTCGATATGCTTAAAGCCCGAATGGAACCCGGGAAAAACATCTTCGATGTCTTTTGTCTTTTTGGCGGCATGAAAATTATAGCCCCCGAAGACTGGAATATTAAAATCAGGGTGACATCGATATTTGGCGGATTTAGCGATAAACGTCATGTTGTTACACCCGAAACCCGTATAAATGAAGACACCCAATTGATCATTACCGGAATTGTGATCTTCGGTGGTGGAGAAATTAAAAGTTACCCTGATTAACCCAGGGAAGACGGATCATCCATGCTCAATCCAATATTAAAAGTCAGACAGTATTTTATTGCCTATACCGGTATTTGGGGTCTTATTGCCATAATCCATATTCTTATCCTTACGTTATTCCAGGGATTCTCTCCGGGCCTGGCCATTACGGAAAGCCTTATTGCCAACCTGCTCTTCGCATTAATCGGCCTGGGATTATGGTTTCCTGTATTTTTCAGTAACCTGGAGAAAGAAAGCATCATCAATTTCATCATGAAGCACCTGCTTGCCTGCCTGCTGGCAGTAGGCCTATGGGTAATCCTGCATTACACGCTGATGAATGCTTTGTTTTCGTCCAACAAGGAATACATGCAGTTTCTGGTTAGTTCACTTCCCTGGAGGGCCGGTATCGGGGCATTGTTTTATGGTGCCATTATCCTGGTTTATTACCTGATTATCAACTACCAGAATTTCAGAGACAAGCTGACACGTGAAGCGGAACTTAAAGCCCTTATCCGCGAATCCGAATTGAATTCCCTGAAATCACAAATCAATCCTCATTTTTTATTCAACAGCCTCAACTCCATCAGTTCACTCACCATGATAAGTCCCGAAAAAGCCCAGGAAATGATCATCAAATTATCCGAGTTCCTGCGCTATTCACTCTCCAACAAAGACGAAAAGCTGACGGCACTGAAAGATGAAATCATCAATTTAACCCGGTACCTTGACATTGAGAAAGTCCGATTCGGTAAACGGCTTAATGTTGTTAACAAAATCGATGAAAAATGTTTTAACCATACATTGCCCGGACTTATTCTTCAACCCCTGGTCGAAAATGCAATAAAATACGGTGTCTATGAAAGTATCGATCAGACTGACATTCAACTTTCCTGTACCTGCTCTGAAAAAAATCTGCGTGTCACCATCCGGAATCAGTTTGATCCCGAATTTCATCATAAAAAAGGTACCGGCATTGGTATCCAGAATATCCGCAGCCGCCTTAAAATTATGTACGGTCGTGACGACCTGATATCCCTGGTCAAAAACGGTAATATCTTTGAAGTAACCGTAGTTTTTCCTCAAACCTGAAATGCCATGAATACAATTAAAGCTTTGATTATTGAAGATGAAGAACTTGCCCGGAAACTCATCTTAAACTACCTGAAGGAGACCGATTTCGTGGAAATAATCTGTGAATGTGATAACGGATTCGATGGCGTGAAAGCCATTACTGAATTAAAACCCGATCTTATCTTCCTGGATATACAGATGCCCAGGCTTAACGGTTTTGAAATGCTTGAACTGGTTGACAATCCTCCTGAAATTATATTCATTACAGCACATAATGAATTTGCCATAAAGGCATTCGAAATGAATGCCGTCGATTACTTACTGAAACCTTATTCGAAAGACCGCCTTTTATCAGCCCTTAACAAAGCCGTTGAACGGATAAAAAGCCGGCAGCCGAAAGCAAAAACGATACACAACCTCATCCAGATGCCCATTACTGAAAAACTGGAAAGGGTGGTGGTCAAGTCGGGAACAAAGATCAAAGTCATTCCGGCAGAAAAAATTATATACCTCGAAGCCCAGGATGATTATGTGATGATCTATACCGAAGAAGGGAAACACCTGAAACAGGCCACCATGAAACATTTTGAAGATTGTCTTGATCCTTCACTGTTCATAAGGGTTCACCGGTCTTATATTGTCCGTGTCGATCAGGTTGTTCAACTGGAACCCTATTCAAAAGACAATTATGTTCTTAAGCTGAAAAACGGCGTTTCACTGAAAGTCAGCCGCAACGGCTTGAAAAGCCTTAAGGAAAAGTTGAATTTTTAGGCCTCTCCCAACCTCCCCCAAGGGGTGGAGTAAATATATCAAAATGGTCCTGATGGATATATGAAAATAGCCCATGCTCTTCCCCGAGCCTATAGTAATCCCGGAGCTTAAAGAGTATCACGGGATCTCAGGATGGTCCGGCGAGTTGCAAAAATTATTAATCTCCACATGCAATAAATTCCCATCCATCCGTCTTTTCAATCATGAAACCTGAAGATAGCCATAATCATCTGTTTGTCCGCTTCTTTGAAAAGGAAAACCGCAAGTTGATCGGTTACATAAATAATTATATCGATGTCCGATTATACGGATTGGAGGCCGAGGATATTATCCAGGAAATAGCCCTTAATCTGTATTCCAAAGCAGATATTTCCGGCCATATCGGAAATATAGCTGCTTATATTTACCGGGCTGTCCGAAATAAAATAATCGATCTCTACCGTTCGCGAAAAGTAACCGTTTCCATGGAAACGCTTACGGATCATCAGCACGAAAAGAAACTGCTGAACACCCTTATGGAAGAAGAAGAAGAACCGTCGATTTGCCAGAGTGAAGTCTTGCAACAAAAATTGTTGATGTCCATTGACAAATTAAATCCTGTCGAACGGGAACTTATACGGAAAACGGAATATGAAGGCTTTACATTTCAGGAACTCGCAGATGAATGGAATCTCCCCATCGGGACTTTGCTGGCCAGAAAACACCGTGCACTGGGAAAACTCCGTAAAATGCTGCAGGATGATTTTGCTTTGTTAAACCATTAAAACAATTTATTATGTCACCATTTTTTATCAGAAAAGAAAATGAACCGCGCTTGTTATTTGCATTGAAAATAGCAGGTGTTATACTGCTGGGTATTATCGGTGCCTCAGCTCTTGCCGTTTTGTTTGGTTATATCGTAATGTGGTTATGGAACTGGCTCTTACCCGGATTGTTTGGCTTTAAAGCCATTACTTTCTGGCAGGCTGTGGCAATTGTAGTGCTGGCCAGGATCATTTTCGGCAGCTTCAACCATAAACCGGCAAGCCATCGCCACCCCTTCCGGCGGTTTAAAAACCATTCAAGACCAAAAGGCTTTGATAAATGGGAGCTTTACGATGACTTCTGGAAGGATGAAGGCGAAAAAGCTTTCAACACCTATGTTGAAAACAGGAAAACACAATCCCGGGAATGAACCCGATGGAACTGCTGCTGCCAGGTCTTTCTGACACTGGCAGTCTGTTCCTTTATTCGTGAGACTCAGATTTCAAAAACGCAGTCATTGAAATTTGTCTCACTGATTTAAAAATGAACCAGCGTATAAATATCGTAAGAAGGAGTCAGTTTATCCCTTCCTTTTAACCAATCAAGCTCCACAATAAAATTAATGTGGATTTCCCTGACATGAAATTGCCTGATCAGGTCAATTGCAGCGAGCGCCGTACCTCCGGTTGCCAGCAGATCGTCGTGCAGAAGTACAACATCGTCCGGATTCAGGGCATCCCTGTGAATTTCAATTGTATTTTCGCCATATTCAAGGGCATAGGACTTTCTATAAACCTCAGCAGGTAACCTGTTGGGTTTCCGCACCGGAACAAAGCCGGCTTCAAGCTCTGCAGCCAGAGCACCCCCGATGATGAATCCACGCGATTCTATTCCCACAATTTTTGTAATTCCCTTCTGCTGATAATACCGGGCGGTAGTGCTAACAACATACTTTAACAAATCGGGCTGCTTTAGCATTGTAGTCAAATCTTTAAATTGAATTCCCGGTTGCGGAAAATCGGGGACAGTGCGTATGGCATTTTTCAGGCTCTCGATTGTGATCATAAAGAATTGATAACTAAATAGTTCAATGCTATTGTTGGATTTTCAAAGATACTTGATTTATTTAATTTAATATGTTAACTTTATAAAAATACTCTTTATCAAATCCCATGAACATTAACCTTGAAAAATATCTATCTGACCGGATGCAGGCCGAATTTTGCAGAATGAGGGATCCGGGACCGGTAGTTACCCTTGCAAGGGAATACGGGTGTCCGGCTAAAAGTATCGCCAGGCAGCTTACGGAAGAACTGACTAAAAAAATGATGGTAAAAGGTATTGCGATACCGTGGAGGTATATTACCAAGGAGATCATGGCAGAATCTGCACGTGAACTGGAACTGGACCCGTCCAAAATAAAATATGTTTTTCAGTACGAACACAAAGGTATGATCGATGAAATCCTGTCGGCTCAATTAACAAAGTACTATAAAAGCGACCGGAAGATCCGCAATACCATTGCCAAGGTGATCCGGAATATCAGTTGCGAAGGTCATGTGATCATCGTCGGCAGGGGAGGTGTTGCCATTACACATGATATTCCCAAATCCCTTCACGTTAAGCTCGAAGCCCCTATAGACTGGAGAGCCATACGTATCAGCGAGAAGTATAATATCACCCAGGAAGAAGCCCGAAAGGAATGCATTGAAGTGGATAAAAAACGACAACAATTCCGGGAATACTTTGAGGGAAAAAATACGGATTATACCCGGTTCGATCTGACCTTAAACAGTATGACCCTTTCATCGGATGAGATTGTTAAGATTATTATTAAAGCCGTTGAGGTGAAGAAACTCATTTAAATTGAGATCCTTATCAATAAATAAGAGTATTTTTATACCGTTTCATGAAGAAGATTTTGCATATTTTAATCAAATTTTAACATATTTATCAATATATATCCGAATTTTGTCAATTTGTTGTTTCAAATTCAACAATGTGAACGTATTTTTGAACGATGAAATATCCTAAACCTATTTAGTGAATATGGAAGATCTTTTTGTGCGAGGTACGGATTCTTTACCTACCGTTTCGTTTAAAACCAATGGGGAATTGAAGATTACTGGCAGGGCCCTGCCTGAAGACGCAAGTTCTTTTTTCAGACCTATCCTTGATTGGGTGAGGAATTTCAGTGCCGAAGAAATCAATATTGAATTTAACCTGGATTACTTTAACACCAGCGTCTCAAAACAATTGCTGGACATGTTTAAAATAATCGAGAACAATCCTGAAAACAAGAATATCAAAATTAAATGGATGTATGAAGATGGGGATGATGAAATGCTTGAATCGGGTGAAATCTATTCCGAGATGTTGAAACGCTTTCAATTTACCTTTCACAAATACGCTGAGATAATCGAGTGACCCGCCAAACTCATTCTGGAAATCTTATACCCGGAGTACCTTTTTTTGATCGAATTGAAATATTATTATCTTTGCACTGCAATTATACCGGTCTGATGTGATCGGATGCTGAACCTTGCAGGTTGATTCTGTCCAATAACCTGATTATGCGAGGAACCTGAATTGCAAAACTTTAAGGTTGTCTGTCGTGCGTACTATCTTATATGGCCCGATCTCTTTCCTCTGTTGTATTTCACAATCCGCTTATTGTAACAAATTAACAATTAATCACTTAAAACAATTACCGAATGGATATAAAAGGAAAGTCATTTACCCGTTTTCTGGAAAGGAAAAAAGCATACAGGGCTCAACAGGGTGACGACTCAATACGAAAACAGCATTTGAAAGGAAAGCTTACGGCCCGTGAAAGAATAGAACTGCTGTTTGATGAAAATACATTTGAAGAAGTTGATGCTTATTCGGTGGCTGCTCCTGCCGGTGGTGACTTTGGCCGCATGGTAAAAGCACTGGGTGATGGCGTTATCACCGGATACGGTAAAATTACGGGAAGACTTGCCTTCGCGTTTGCACAGGATTTTACTGTTATGGGAGGTTCACTGGGATCGGTTCACGCGTCAAAAATTGCCAAGATCCAGGATATGGCCCTTAAAATGGGTGCTCCGGTAATCGGACTCATCGATTCCGGTGGCGCAAGGATACAGGAAGGTGTTTCAAGTCTCGCCGGTTATGCCGCAATCTTTAACCGGAATGTTAAATCATCCGGTGTAATACCTCAACTGTCTGTTATCATGGGTCCTGCTGCCGGCGGAGCCGTTTATTCTCCATCGCTTACCGATTTTGTTTTTATGACAAACAAAACCAGTTACATGTTTGTTACCGGTCCCAATGTTGTGAAAGAAGTGTTGAACGAGGATGTCTCGTTTGATGACCTGGGCGGAGCCATGATCCACATGAAGAAAAGCGGTGTGGCTCAATTTGTATATGAAGATGAAGAAAATACCATCCGTGGTGTCAAAAAGTTGCTTTCCTATCTGCCATCCAATAATCTTGAAAATCCGCCTTATGTTGAATGTTTTGATACCGAAAGCAGAACGGACGAAAGGCTGCGTGAAATTGTACCCGATGATCCCAATAAACCTTATGATATCAAGGATGTTATCAGCCTTATTATTGACAAGAACAGCTTCTTTGAAGTGGCTGAATATTTTGCCCAGAACATAGTTATTGGCTTCGGAAGACTGTGTGGGAAAACCGTTGGTATCCTCGCCAATCAACCCAAAATCCTTGCCGGCACACTCGATATTAATTCATCCATCAAAGGAGCCCGGTTTATCCGGTTTTGTGATGCCTTCAATATACCGCTTATAACACTCGAAGATGTGCCGGGATTTCTTCCGGGTGTCGATCAGGAACACAACGGCATAATCCGGCACGGGGCTAAATTGTTGTATGCTTACTCAGAAGCTACTATTCCTAAGATTACCGTCATCCTTCGAAAGTCATACGGAGGTGCTTATTGCGTTATGAACAGCAAAAACCTGGGCGGCGATTTTAATTTTGCCTGGCCGACTGCCGAAATAGCCGTCATGGGCCCCGAAGGAGCCGTCTCCATCCTTTACCGTAAAGAACTGCTGGAAACCGAAGATCCGGCAAAACTTAAAAAAGAATTGACCACCAAATACAGGGACGAAATAGCCAATCCTTATGTTGCTGATGAAAAGGGATATATCGACGAAGTAATTGACCCGGCCGAAACCCGGAAAAAACTTATTGCTGCATTTAACGCACTGGAAAGCAAGCATGTAGCCGTCCCTTCCCGAAAACACGGGAATATTCCATTGTAATACGGATTCCCTGATATCCTGTAAATTATCAACATAAAATATCGAAAATTGCCGAATCATGAACTTACCGTATATTTGCTTTTTAATTTGTTAATCTTCCCCGGATGAAAATAAAAAGTCTTCTTATTGCTAATCGCGGCGAGATAGTCGTCCGGATAAACGAAACGGCTAAGAGATTAGGGATCAAAACCTATGGCATAAAAACAGCCAAAGAGCCCAATGCGCTTTACCTTCGCCTGGTAGATGATGCAATTGACTTTTCGGAATCAACAGAAGAAATACCAGAATTTCTTGATATTGAAAGAATCATAGAGGCTGCACGGGTGCATAAGATTGATTCCATTCATCCCGGCTATGGTTTTCTTGCTGAAAACCCATATTTTGCCAGGCGATGCAAAGAAGAAAATATTGTGTTCGTCGGGCCTTCTGATACGGCCATCTACAAGATGGGTAACAAGACCATAGCCAAGCAGATTGCTATGCGTCATAAAATACCGCTTTTACAGGGCAGTCAGGGTAACATTAAAAACGTCCGGGAAGCTGCTGATATTGCCGGTAAAATCGGATATCCTGTGATCCTGAAAGCAGCGGCAGGAGGTGGCGGAAGGGGTATGCGTATCATTGAAAAAGCTTCGCAGATCGAAAAAATGTTTAAAATGGCTACCTCCGAAGCTGAAAAGGCGTTTAATGATCCATCCGTTTTCATCGAAAAATACGTCAAAAATCCCCGGCATATAGAATTCCAGATCCTGGGAGACCATTACGGGAATTACGTGCATCTTGGAGAACGTGAATGTTCCATTCAGCGTAAACATCAGAAACTGATTGAAGAATCTCCTTCAGCAGCGCTCAATGAAAAACTGCGTGCCGAGATGGGAGAAGCAGCAATCCAGATTGCCAGGGCTGTGAATTATTATTCTGCAGGCACCGTCGAGTTCTTATTTGATGATGATAAGAATTACTTCTTTATGGAGATGAATACTCGTATCCAGGTTGAACATCCCGTGACTGAGATGGTTACAGGAGTAGATCTCATTGAACTCCAGATTCGGATTGCACAGGGAGAAAAACTACCCTTAAAACAGAAAGATATCAGGCTTAAGGGATGGGCAATCGAATGCCGGATAAATGCCGAAGACGTCCAGGCCGGTTTTTCTCCAAACCTGGGCATTATTGAAAAAATTTCTCTCCCGAAAGGCAAAAATATCAGAATTGACAGTGGTGTAACCGATTATTCTGTCATTACACCCTATTTTGATTCCATGATTGCAAAACTCATTATTCATGCCGAAACGCGTGAAAAAGCAATTCAGGCAACAAGTGCGGCACTTAAAAAATGCCTGATCAAGGGTATCAAAACAACGATACCCTTTTGCCAGAAAGTGATGAATAACAAAAAATTCCGAAAAGCTGAATTCAATACTTCTTTTATCGAAAAGGAATTGGATAACCTCTATCACCAGGAACCGGAAGACGAAATGCTGGCTGCATACGTTGCAACCTTTGACTTCGCTGCACAACTGGAAACGGACCGCATTACCTTTGTTGATTTTGAACGGGGCAAGAATATCAGCCCCTGGGTCCTTAACAAGCGATTGAAATCCTTATAAACTAACGCACGACCTGTCATGAAATTCTATTCCGGAAAGAAAAAAACAGAAAATCAATATTTTGCCGTTACTCCCCGGGGGAAAAAATATATGATCGTCAATCCTTTCAGCGAGGAACTGAAAATAAACAGCCATAAAGAAGAAATTAAGATCTTTGAAGATGAGGACGGATTCACTTACCTGGAATATAAAAACAAAAAATACCTGGCTGAAATCATTGAAAAAAGCCAGAATAAATATACGGTGTTGCTTAACGGAGTGAGCTATTCCTTTACCATTGAATCTCCCATTTCATACCGCCGCAGAAAATACCTCGAAAAACATAAGCAGGTCTTAAAAGCTGAGACGATAAACGCCCCTATGCCCGGTAAGATTATTGAATTGCTGGTGGAAGAAAATACAACCGTCAAGGAAGGAGAAGCCATCCTTATCCTGGAAGCCATGAAAATGCAAAACGAAATCAGCACCCATGTATCGGGAAAAGTCAAGAAAATAAATGTCAGACCCGGGGACACGGTCGCCAAAGATCAGGTAATGATGGAAATAGAAAGATAATCGGTAAGAAATCTCACTGCCTTTTAATTACCAAAACGCTTAGTGCAATGCTGTTTCCAACAATCAGGATTAATAATTTCCATATATACCGAAATTCTTCTGCATACGTTGGAAATTGACTCACGGATTACAGAACACCGAATACTCTTACTGCTTATTGATTACCCTTTACTGCCCTTCCTCCGCTATCCTATCCATAGTCTTCCGGATATATTCCAGGGCCACCGTTTCATCCCCGGCATTCATCACGCCAACCAGGTAATCCGCCTTACACGACAAATAAATCCTGCCGTTAAAAATGTCCTGAACAATAAAAATGTCTCCCCGTTGCTCAATCTTATCCTCTTTCATCAATCCTACATATTTCTTCAGCATAGCCTCTGCCTCGCCGGCCTCCCCATGCATGATAAAAAGCGTGAATTCCCCGTTGGCTGTATATGTGGCGGTAAAAGCGGAATGAAAAAAGCTGTACCCCATAAAATTTGATGCGATGTAGGCATCCGACATATATATTTTGCCTTCTTCCGGAAAGAAACCGGTTTCCGCCGGCCAGGAAACGGTTTGATTCAGGCTTGAGGAAATTTTACCGGCAATGGTTATAAGTGATTCTTCATCAACATCAATATTTCCGGCTGATACGATCTTGATATAATAATTTCCCGTGAAAAAATGCAGTATGCCCGGACCTGTGTATCCCTGTATGCCCATTTCAATAAAATGATAATCGGGCATTCTTTCAGCTGTATAGATACCATATGCATTCTCGGGTGTTGCGTGATGATACAATTCAACCCTCACTTCACGGTCAGGACTGCCTGTATAGGTCGCCAGATGAAGATCCAGAAAATCATAGTCAAGATACAGTTCGGCGGCACCATCAATGATTTCCCATAAATTGTCGGGAGAATACACCATCGGATCAACACGCAATTTCCATCCCGGTATCTCCGGAAATAATCTGTCGGCAGCAAAAAGAACAGATCCTGTTAGCAGGATTGACAGGATTACAACATATCGTTTCATAAGTATATCAAATTAATTCAAGTTGCCAGTTATTAATTCTTAATACGATTTAAGAATTAAGAATGACGATTTTTGATTCAAGAAGGGCAAGTATAACTGTGTATAGTATTGATTATACTATTTATGCATTCTACTTCCTAAATCTTTATTCTGTAATCTTGAGTCTACTCCGAAAAGTATCATGGTAGATTTTCAGCAACTTTCTACCCCAACCCTAAAGGGTGAAGTTGCTGAAAATCAG
>JAFGKY010000074.1 GCA_016928305.1 Bacteroidales bacterium | reverse complement strand
CTGATTTTCAGCAACTTCACCCTTTAGGGTTGGGGTAGAAAGTTGCTGAAAATCTACCATGATACTTTTCGGAGTAGACTCAAGATTGAAGATTAAAGACTGAAGATCAAGGATTAAAGATTAAAATTCCAGTCCATTGGTTAAAAAGCATCTTCAATATGGTCAATGGAGTAACAGTCAGCTCTGAGGATAATGGAAACGATGTCAAAGCGGATGTTGACATCAGGGTTTCTGTATAGGGTGTAAGCCTCTGCCGCAGCTATCAGGTATTGCTGCTTCCTGTTATCTATGGCTTCTTCAGGAGATCCATACCGTTCGTTGCTGCGGGTTTTTACTTCAACGAAAACCAGGTCCTGGCCGTCAAGGGCAATTATGTCGACTTCCTTATGATGAAATCTCCAGTTTTTTTCAAGCAGTTTAAATCCCTTTTTCAACAGGTACTGCAGAGCGATATCTTCACCCCTTTTCCCCAGGGCCATCCGGTTGCTCATTGGGCTTTCGAAAAGGTCAGTTTACATTCTTCCGGTCCAACCTGCAGCAATACCTTCCTGCCCATGATCAGGGCCATGTTGGGGCGAATATGCCCTGCCGGAAATCCAAATATTACCGGGTAGTTATATTCTTCAACAGCTTCACGGATCACGTCGTTGGCTGTTTTTCGGAATCCGGAAACAGATATTTTCATCCCGCTCATACCTCCAATAATAAGGCCTTTCAGGTTTTTCAGCTTGCCACCTGCTTTCAGGTTCATGATCATGCGGTCGATGTGGTAAAGGTATTCGCCGACATCTTCGATAAACAGGATTTTCCCGGCAGTTTCAATGTCGAGTTTTGTGCCACGCATGCTGTACAAAACAGACAGGTTGCCGCCGACCAGGATTCCCGAAGCTTCTCCGATGCGATTGTGGTTATGCGGTTTCACCGTGTAACTGTTGAGATTTCCGAATAAGGCGTTTTTCAGTGAATCGAGTGAGGAAAGGTCTTTTTTACCGGCAGCAATATGGCGCGGCATAATGGCATGCAGACTTTCGGTTTCCAGGTTTTTCTGCATCAGCGTATGCAACACCGTCACGTCGCTACAGCCGACAATCCATTTGGGATTTTTCCTGAAGTAAGAAAACCTGAGCTTATCGACTATCCGAATGGTACCATATCCGCCTCTTGCACACAGGATAGCTTTTATGGACGGATCATCCAGCATCTGCTGAAAATCGGATATGCGTTGTTCATCATTTCCTGCAAAGGAATTCTTTTTGCGGTAAAGGTTTTTTCCCTGTATGGCTTTCAGCCCCCACGTATCCAGAATGGCAAGGAATTGAGCAAGTTCTTCCTCTTTTACATAACTTGCGGGGGCCACAAGCCCCACGGTATCACCTGGTCTCAACCACGGAGGAGTTATCATAACGCCTGATTTAACAGTTAAAGATTGAAATTCGGTTGATTTAAATATATTTGCCAAGTTAATAAAAGTTGAAATGATTATACACAAATGTCAAAAAACTACAAACGTCATTTAATTACCGCTGCACTTCCATACGCAAACGGACCGGTTCATATTGGACACCTGGCCGGTGTATATGTGCCGGCTGACATTTATGTGCGCTATTTGCGGCTTAAAGGTGAAGATGCGGTGTTCATATGCGGTTCGGATGAACACGGTGTTCCCATTACCATCAAGGCACGGCATGAAAAGGTAAGTCCAAAGGATATTGTTGATAAGTATCATACGATAATAAAAAAATCATTTGAAGATTTTGGCATATCCTTCAGCATATATTCCCGCACGACATCACCGATGCATTATCAGACTGCATCGGACTTCTTCAAAACCCTTTATGAAAGGGGTGAATTTAATGAAAGTACGACCAGCCAGTATTATGACGAAGAGGTCGGGCAATTTTTGGCTGACCGTTATATTACGGGTACCTGTCCGCGTTGTGGAAATGATTCGGCTTACGGTGACCAGTGTGAGCAGTGCGGTACATCCCTGAATGCCACGGACCTGATCAATCCCCGGTCAGCCCTTAGCGGGAGCAAACCCGTAATGAAAGAGACTTTGCACTGGTTTCTTCCTCTTGATAAACATGAAAAAGATTTAAGAACATGGATCCTTGAAGAAAATAAGGACTGGAAACCGAATGTTTACGGACAGTGCAAGTCATGGCTTGATTCCGGACTTCAGCCGCGCGCCGTCAGCCGTGATCTCGACTGGGGAATTCCGGTTCCGGTGAAAGGAGCCAAAGGCAAAGTGCTGTATGTATGGTTTGATGCCCCCATCGGTTATATTTCGGCTACACGGGAACTGTTACCGGAAGACTGGGAGAAATACTGGAAAAGTGAAGAAACGAAGTTGATTCATTTTATCGGTAAAGACAACATCGTGTTTCATTGCATTATTTTTCCTGTAATGCTTAAAGTGCATGGAGAGTACATCCTTCCGGATAACGTACCTGCCAATGAATTTCTCAACCTCGAAGGAGATAAGATATCCACCTCGCGCAACTGGGCTGTCTGGCTGCATGAATATCTTGAAGAATTCAAAGACAAACAGGATGTTTTACGGTATGTGCTGTGTGCCACCATGCCCGAGACCAAGGACAATGATTTCACCTGGAAGGATTTCCAGGCACGGAACAACAATGAACTGGTAGCCATTCTCGGAAATTTTGTGAATCGTACCCTGGTACTAACACATAAGTATTTCGACGGCAGGATTCCCGAAAGGGGAGTACTAAATGAATACGACAAACAAACCCTGGAAGATATCGGAAAACTAAAACAGGCTGTTGAGGACAATCTTGAAAATTTCCGTTTCAGGGATGCACTGAAGGCCGGAATGGACCTGGCAAGGCTTGGCAATAAATACCTGGCCGATACCGAGCCATGGAAGCTGATCAAAACAGATCAGGAAAGGGTAAAAACTGTCCTTCATATTTCCCTACAGATAACCGCTAACCTGACGGTTATGCTTGAACCGTTCCTTCCGTTTACAACCGCAAAGCTGGCCGGTTATCTTAACCTGGGTAAGCTCGGCTGGCATGATGCCGGCAATACGGCCTTGCTTAAAAGCGGAGGTATCTTGAAGGAACCAAAACTGCTTTTTGAGAAAATTGAAGATGACATTATTGAAAAACAGTTGCAGAAACTTCATAAAACGCGTGAAAACAAGCCTGTATCGGAACCTGTTGTCACCCCCCCCAAGTCAGATATCAGCTATAGTGATTTTCTAAAAATGGACATTCGTATTGCGACAGTACTGGAAGCTTTGCGCGTACCCAAAACGGATAAACTGATGCAACTCAGGATCAACACTGGAATGGATGAACGCACGGTGATTTCCGGAATAACCGGATATTTCAAACCGGAAGACCTTGTAGGGAAACAAGTATGCCTGCTTGCTAACCTGGAACCAAGGGTAATTAAAGGAATATCTTCGCACGGGATGATATTGCTGGCTGAAGACGCCGATGGCAGGCTGATACTGGTCACCCCGACCGAAAGGGTAACAAACGGTTCCGAAGTAAAGTAAGTACTTACATATCATTCTCCTCCCCGGAGGGGCCAGGGGTGGGTACATTCCCCTCCTGGGAGGGGTTAGGGGTGGGTTCTTGCTACCAGTTCACTGGCTCATCACCCAAAGCGGTATGTCAAGTTTTGTGTTGAGCCTTTGCATTTCCGCTTTGGCGGCTTCTTTTGACTCAAACGATTGCAGGCTTACATAAAAGAATTCATCATTTTTTCGAACAATTGTGGGTGAATACCCTTTTATTTCCAATTTGCTCTTTTGCCTTTCCGCATTGCCCGGAATAAGGAAACTGCCTGCTACAACGTGAAACTTACCAGACTGGATCGCTGGTGTATAGGTTACTTCAGGTTCGGTTTTTTGTGTTGTTATTCCAGGCTTTTGTTGTTCCGTCTTTTCAGGTTCGTGATAATAAAGTGCTTTTTCCTTGGATGACTTTTCCATTAATTGCCTGTTTATTTCCATTGCAGATGTATCCAGAGTAACCGGTACCTGTTGGCCGAATACAACGGTTTCATCATTAGGATGTTTGTCTGTTACAGCCAGTCCGGTGTTTGAAAATAGGGGTTTAATATACGTATCGAAAATACCGGTGAAATAAACAGCCCCGGCACCAACAATAAAAAGAAACAGGATTGATGCAGCAACAGGAATCCTTTTTCGTTTTTTTCTGATGACCGATGCAACCGGTGGAGGCATTTTGCGTGGTTGTATTTCCGGAGGCTTTGGAGGTGGTGCAATCTCGACAGCCGGCAGGCCGAATGACTGAATCAGAAAATTTTTATCAGCCCGTGCAATAAAGCTGATATTTCCCTCGGGACTTTTCGTAAAACGTCCTAAATCATCAATTAATACGGAGCCTTTTTCCTGAAGTTCTCTTTTCAGATTCTCAATATAATCATGAACGACCGATTGTGCCTTTTCATCGGTCAGGTTGTTTTTACGCGCAACATGTGAAACCAGCAGGCCATTATCCGCTATCATATTGCTGCTGAAGATTATTTCCACGGAGGGCGGTTCGAACATGTTGGTGTTTTTTCGGATCTCAGCGGGGTGATATTTTGTAATGAAGCCCCCAAAACCGGGAAGGATCACCCCTTCGTTCAACAGGATCAATTCTTTAATTGAAGATGCAAGGTTCACAGCAATATGATATTGGGTACTAAATATACAACCTGCAAAGGTAATAAAATCCTGAGGATTAAAATTTTTTGAACAGAGCCGATTTTTTTTATTAACGTTTTATGGCATACAGATATTTTCTTTATCTTTTTCCTTTCATTATCTTCGCAATGTTTTATCCCTGGTAACCGTTTTATCATACAGAGAATACCGCAAGGATGAAAAAAATCCAAATGGTCGACCTGCAAGGTCAGTATCAAAAAATTAAATCCGAAATTGACGGAGCAATCCAGCGGATCATTGATTCGGCAGCTTTTGTCAAAGGTCCGGAAGTCAAAGAATTTGAAAGGGAACTGGCCCGATACCTGAATGTCAGGCATGTGATAGCCTGTGGTAATGGTACCGATGCACTGCAGATTGCGTTGATGGTACTTAACCTGAAGCCCGGTGATGAAGTGATTACTCCTGACTTTACTTTTATTGCAACCGTTGAAGTTATTGCCTTACTGGGATTGAAACCGGTACTTGTAGATGTTAATCCGGATGATTTTACCCTCTGTATGGAATCATTAAAAAAGTCCATTCATAAGAAGACACGGGTTATCTTGCCGGTTCATCTTTTTGGCCAGTGTTCCAACATGGAACAAATACAAATGCTGGCTCGTGAGAACAACCTGGTTGTGATAGAAGATAATGCGCAGGCTATCGGATCGGATTACCGGTTCAATGATGGTACCATAAAGAAAGCAGGCACCCTGGCTGAAATCGGATGCACATCTTTTTTTCCTTCAAAGAACCTGGGCTGCTATGGAGATGGAGGGGCTGTTTGTACCCATGATGATGAGTTGGCCGACAAGCTGTCGACCATTATGAATCATGGAATGAAAGTGCGCTATTACCATGATATAATTGGCGTCAATTCCAGGCTTGATGCAATTCAGGCAGCTATCCTTCGGGTAAAACTCGGATATCTTGATGCCTATATAAAGGCAAGACAAAAGGTTGCTGATTATTATGATCATGCATTTAGAAATTCGGGTGAGATTATCATTCCCCAAAGGAATAAATATAGCACCCATGTTTTTCATCAATATACAATAAGGTTACGCAGTAAAAATCGTGATAAACTGAAAGCATACCTTGAATCAAAGGGCATTCCGGCCATGGTCTATTATCCTGTGCCCCTGCATCGTCAGAAGGCATTTCGATATCTTGGTCTGCAGGATACAGATTATCCGGTAACCATGGAATTATGTAATTCCGTATTGTCGTTACCGATGCATACGGAACTTGATGATGAACAACTGGAATATATTTCAACAGCTGTAAACGATTTTGTAACTATGCAATAACGGATATGGGGAAAGAGTTTTTTGCACATGAAACAGCCGTGATCGACGCGGGGTGTACGATCGGAAAAGGTACCAGAATCTGGCATTTTACGCATATCATGCCCAATTGCATTATCGGGGAACATTGCAATATGGGTCAAAACGTGGTTGTAATGCCTGAGGTAATACTGGGAAACAACGTTAAGGTTCAGAACAATGTTTCCATATATACGGGCGTTATCTGTGAAGACGATGTTTTTCTTGGTCCGTCGATGGTTTTCACGAACGTCATCAATCCACGAAGTGCTGTTAACCGGAAGGAGCAATACAAACAAACATATGTGGAAAGGGGAGCTACCATAGGAGCAAATGCAACGATAATCTGTGGAACAAGAATCGGACGATATGCCTTTATTGGTGCCGGTGCAGTGGTTACACGGGATGTGGCACCCTATTCGTTGGTTGTAGGTAATCCGGCCCGGCACGTAGGTTGGATGAGTGAATACGGGCACCGGCTGAGTTTCAATGACGAGGGAATAGCCGAATGTCCTGAAAGTCTCGAGAGATATAAACTCGATCAAGGAATGCTGACCAAAATATAAACTTATTGCAAAACTGATATGAAACCACTGGTAATGGTTACAGGAGGGACCGGTTACATTGGTTCACATACCGCTGTAGAGCTTATCCAGGAGGGATTTGAAGTGGTTATCGTGGATAATTTGTCCAATTCGAAACATGAAGTCCTGAATGGAATTGAAGCTATTACCGGCGTAATGCCTCATTTTGAGAATTTTGATCTGTGTGATCTGAAACGGCTCAGGAAATGCAGTGAAAAATATCCCCGCCTTGAGGCAATTGTTCATTTTGCAGCTTTAAAGGCAGTTGGTGAATCGGTAGATATCCCTCTTGATTATTACCACAACAATTTTGAGTCACTGATAAACCTGTTGCGTATTATGGGTGATTATTCCATTCCCAACATGGTTTTTTCATCTTCCTGTACGGTATATGGTCAGCCCGATCATCTACCTGTAACAGAAAACTCACCTGTTAAGAAAGCCAGTTCGCCTTATGGCAATACCAAGCGGGTATCAGAAGAGATAATACAAGATGCCATAAGAGCCAATTCAACCATCCGGGCGATCTCTCTCAGGTACTTTAACCCGATTGGTGCTCATCCTTCCGCTAATATCGGTGAACTGCCACTGGGAGTGCCTCTTAACCTTGTCCCTTATCTTACACAGACGGTCATCGGAAAAAGAGAAGAATTAAGAGTTTTCGGTAATGATTATAACACGCCTGACGGAACAGGCATAAGAGATTACATTTATGTTGTTGATCTTGCCAGGGCTCATGTAATAGCTTTAAAACGGCTGTTGGAAAGCAAAAATAAAAAACCTTATGAAGTTTTTAACCTGGGTACCGGCAAAGGTTACTCGGTCATGGAAATAATAAACACATTTGAAAAGGCCACGGGTGAAAAGGTAAAATTTAAAATCTATCCTCGCAGGCCGGGTGACATCGATGCTGTGTATGCGGATACTACGCTTGCCAACAAAGAATTAGGATGGAAAGCTGAAACTTCTCTCGAACAAACCCTTTTCACCGCATGGAATTGGGAAAAAGCTTTAAACAATAAGAAATAAATTCCTTCACAATGAAAAGAACGGTTCTGATAACAGGTGGCGCGGGATTTATAGGATCGCATGTAGTGAGGCTTTTCGTTAAAAAATATCCGGAATATCGTATGGTTAATCTCGATAAGCTCTCCTATGCGGGAAACCTCGAAAACCTGAAGGATATTGAATCACAACCGAACTATCGGTTTATCAGGGCAGATATAACCGATAAGGTGTCCATACGGAATGTCTTCAGGGAATTCGGCGTTGACAGCATCATACACCTGGCTGCCGAATCACATGTTGACCGGTCGATAAGCAGTCCGATGGAATTCATTCAAACCAATGTCATCGGTACTACTAACCTGCTTAATGCAGCTGTTGAAAACTGGACAGGTGATTTTACAGGTAAAGTATTTTATCATATCTCTACCGATGAGGTCTATGGTTCACTTGAAGATGGAGGCTATTTTACAGAGAAGACCGCTTATGATCCGCGAAGTCCGTATTCTGCATCAAAAGCCGGATCGGATCATCTGGTAAGAGCATATCATAACACTTATGGATTGCCGGTTTTGCTTTCAAACTGTTCCAACAATTATGGTCCAAACCAGTTTCCTGAAAAACTCATACCTCTTGCCATTAACAATATTCTAAACGAAAAATCCATTCCTGTTTACGGTAAAGGAGAGAACATCCGCGACTGGTTGTTTGTGGAGGATCATGCCAATGCAATCGATGTCATCTTTCACAAAGGGAAGAAAGGTGAAACCTATAATATTGGCGGTAACAATGAATGGAAGAATATCGATCTGATACGGTTGCTCTGCCGGATCATGGATGAAAAACTGGGCAGGCCTCCGGGGGACTCCGAAAAACTGGTCACCTTTGTTAAGGACCGGGCAGGGCATGATCTCCGGTATGCCATTGATTCCGGCAAGCTAAAAAAGGAACTGAACTGGGAACCTTCCGTTACCTTTGAGCAGGGATTAAGCAAGACGGTTGACTGGTACCTGGCTAACCAGGAATGGTTACAGCATGTTCTTACCGGGGATTATGAGAAGTATTATGAGACGCAGTATCTGAGCAGGTAGGAGCGGCCTCACCCTCTAATCCCTCTCCCGGAGGAGAGGGACGATAACTTGTACTGGTTGTCAGGCTTGGAGCAGCAGGCGGCAAACCCTGCAAGCGATCCTGCTGTTCACATTAGGCCCGAACTGACATAGAATTTCTCAAACAGCAGTAACCCTGGCAGGGTGTGGGCGGGGAGTGGAGAAAACCCTGAATCCCCCGAATGGAGAGACCTTTCCAACGCACAAGTCGCCGAAGTTATAAAAGGAGATTTAAGCGAAATGATATTCGTAGAAATATTTCAGTATTTATTTGAGTAGAATCTCTGTTATTTAGAAGCATTTACTCCTCCCCTTAGGGGAGGCTGGGTGGGGCTTACTACTCCACCGTCACCGACTTGGCCAGGTTGCGGGGCTGGTCAACGTTGCATCCGCGCATGATGGCGATATGATAGGAGAGCAGTTGCAGGGGAACGACAGCCAGCAGGGGCGTGAAGATATTATCGGTAACCGGTATTTCAAGCACATGATCCGCCATGTTGGTAATGGTTGATTCTCCTTCGGTGACAAGTGCAATGACAATACCATTCCTCGCTTTCACCTCCTGTATGTTGCTGACAATTTTTTCATACGATGAATCCTTTGTCGCCAGGACGACAACCGGCATTTTGTGATCGATAAGTGCAATGGGGCCATGTTTCATTTCAGCTGCCGGATAGCCTTCAGCATGTATATAGGATATTTCTTTCAGTTTCAGGGCCCCTTCCAATGCAACCGGAAACAGATAACCACGACCGAGGTACAGAAAGTTATTGGCAAGCTTGTAAAGGTTTGCTATCTTCTTAAACTCGTTATCATAAGCAAGGATCTTTTCTATTTTTCCGGGAATTTCAGTTAAAGATTTAATATAGGATTTGTATTTTTTTTCCGAAAGTACATTTTTCATTCTTCCGATCAGCATGGCCATCATGGCAAGTACGGTGACCTGAGCTGTAAAGGCTTTCGTGGAAGCCACACCAATTTCAGGTCCGGCATGCGTATAGACTCCGGCATCGGTTTCACGCGGGATGCTTGAACCGACCACATTGCAAATGCCCAACACCAGTGCTTTGGATTTTTTTGCCAATTTAACGGCAGCAAGGGTATCGGCTGTTTCTCCACTCTGACTTATGGCAATAACAACATCATCGGGTGTAATAATGGGATTACGGTATCGGAATTCCGATGCATATTCAACCTCAACAGAAATGCGGGCCAGGTCCTCGAACAGGTATTCACCTACAAGACCAGCATGCCAGGAAGTTCCACAACCGATGATGATAATACGCCGTGCCCCTATCAGCCGGTCCATAACATTAAAAAGACCGCCCAGGTGCAGCGATTTTATATCCGTGCTTACCCTTCCACGGAACGTATCGAGAATCGAACGGGGCTGTTCGAAGATCTCTTTCAGCATAAAATGCTTGTAACCTCCCTTATCAATCTCTCCGATATCCAGGTCGAGCTGGTGAATACGGGGAATCTGCTGATCGTTTTTAAGGGTTTTTAAAACAAGACCATCTTTTGATATGACGGCCACATCATTATCATTCAGATAAATGACGCTCTTGGTATATTCTATAATGGGAGTGGCATCCGAAGCGAGGAAATACTCTTTATTACCGACACCGATAACCAGCGGACTGCCGTTACGGGCGGCTATTAGTTTATCCGGCTCATCGGTGCAGGCAATCACCAGTCCGTAGGCTCCGATAACTTTCGATAACGCAAGTCTGACCGCATTTTCAGCATTGATATTCCCCTTTTCATATATATATTCAATAAAGTTGACCAATACCTCTGAATCGGTCTCACTTTGAAATTTTATACCACTGCTGGTCAGTTTTTCTTTCAACTTGGCATAATTTTCAATAATTCCATTGTGTATCAGGATGAATTTGCCATGATATGATTTGTGCGGATGCGCGTTAACATCGTTTGGTTCTCCGTGCGTAGCCCACCGTGTATGTCCCATGCCAATAGTTCCTGAAACATTGTTGCCCGCTATATACCTTTCAAGATCCGTTACTTTGCCTTTGCACTTGTAAATGGAGCAAGTATTGTTCACAATTGCAATACCAGCCGAATCATAACCGCGGTATTCGAGTCTTTTTAACCCATTAATCAATACGTTCCAGGCATCACGATAACCAATATAACCAACAATTCCGCACATAAATCAGGTTTTATACTATTAAACATTTATAATAAATCATCGGGCAGCAGTAAGTCCTTTGTTCTATAAGTGCAGGGAAATATAAATTCAATAAATGAAAACGCGAAAATATATCATAATCTATTAATTGCTTTTGTTTAAAACGTGATCATAAAAATCGGAGTAGGCATCAATATACCTCTCTGCAGGCTGGTGTGCCAACATGGGTTTACGGGACTTTTTAATGTATGAAGTAATTTCAGAATTAATATGTTCACTGCCAATAATGATCCCATCTGACATGGTAATAGCCAGCTTATATAGATTGATATAGGTCGGATCTTCGATAACCGCGAGATCTTTCTCTGAAATTTCGTCCTGAAGAAGTTTCTTTTTCAGAGCCTTATTCAGTGGTTTCGGAAATTCATTATTATAAATGGAAAGGATTATTTTAGCCCGCTGAAAGATGGGATCGTCGTGATAAACTTTTTTAACATAAAGGGGAAGCAATGCTGAAAACCAGCTGTGGCAGTGGATCAGATTTGGTGCCCATTGCAGTTTCTTAACGGTTTCTGCAACTCCACGGGCAAAGAAGATAGCCCTTTCGTCATTGTCTTCAAAAAGAACTCCTTTTTCATCATGCAGTATATACTTTCGCTGAAAGTAGTCTTCATTATCGATAAAATATATCTGCATGCGGGCTGCCTGTATAGAGGCTACCTTAATGATCAGGGGGTGGTCGTTGTCATCAATGATGATGTTCATTCCTGAAAGACGAATCACCTCGTGAAGTTGGTTTCTCCGCTCGTTTATACAACCGAATTTTGGCATAAACGTCCTGATCTCCCGGCCTTTTTCTTGGATCCCCTGTGGAAGGTTTCTGCCGATCAGTGACATCTCTGACTCAGGAAGATAGGGAGTAATTTCCTGTGATACAAACAGTACTTTCGAACCTGCCATTTAGCTCTGCTGATGATTCGTGTTTAGATAACTGGCAAAGTTACTAAAAAATATTGATATAACACTATATTCAGGGTATTATCACTGATTATGAGGTGATATGGATTATGAAAGTAACCGGTATTCTGTAATCAGTAACCAGTACGTTTTTTGCATAGGTTGCCGGCTAACAGGGGTATGATTATGTTCCCCGTCCTTTCCCCATCAGATCCCTTATGACCACAGAAGCACAGTAGCATCCAAAGATTGGGGGCATATAAGAAATCGTTCCTACAACCGATCGCTTATTCTCCTCCCCGGTAATTTCCCGGATTGTCTCTTTTGCAACCGGTTCCGGGGAATATACAACAGTGATACCCGAACGGATTCCCAGCCGGTGCAAATATTTGCGGACGATATAGGCAAACCTGCAATGATGCGAATCGGCAATATCAGCTACTCTGATCTTTTCGGGATGCAAACGGCCTCCTGAACCCATTGAACTTACTATGCGCAGACCTCTTCCAATACCTTCAGCAAGCAAATGCACCTTGGGGGTGAGTGTGTCAATGGCATCCACCACGTAATCAAACGGTTTGTCAAGGATAGAAGCAAATTGATCCTCTTTCAGGTAATCCTTTATCATTTCAAGTTTTATATCCGGATTGATGTCGGTCAGCCTGTCTTTCATTGCCTTAGCTTTATATATGCCCTCGTTGCTTTTTAATGCAATAATCTGCCGGTTACGGTTGGTGGACTGGATGGTATCTCCATCGATGAGGGTAAGCTTACCAATACCGGCACGACAAAGCTGTTCGGCTGCATATCCGCCAACACCTCCCAGTCCGGCCACCAACACATGAGCACGGGATAGTTTCAGCAATCCTTCTTTACCAATCAGTAATTCTGTACGTTCCTGCCAGTTCTCCATTGGATATTATAAATTACCAAAGCAACGGATGAAATTGTTATTGATTTGTTTCAGCAACTGGTTTAGGGGTATCCCTTTTAGCCTGGCTGCATGTTCTGAGATCTCCTCTATGGAAAAGCCTGCATCATCTGTTTCCAGGAATATACATTCATCCGGTATTTCCGGAAAAATCCTGAATATCTTGCTTTTTTCATTGAATAACATGTGCCCGAAGGACAGGTAACAATTTTTGCGTATCAATTCATGAGCTATCTCCAGACTGGCATTGAACCAATGAAAGATCCAGGGCAATTTTTTATTGGATTTATTGCGGTACAGGATAAGTTCATTATATGACCTCACGCAATGAAGAATAACGGGTTTATTCAGTTTTTCCGCCAGGGTCAGTTGCCGGGTAAATGCATGTTCCTGTTCTGCCCACGGGACGTCAATGGTCTTATCAAACCCGATTTCTCCGATGGCCAGAACACGGTGATCATAAGCCTGTTTTTCAATCCATTCCAGGTTTTGATCTACGGTTGATGTCTTTACATACCATGGATGTAGTCCCATTGAGAAAAAACATTTGTGTTTCAGCTTTTGGATTTCCTCAGGAAAGACATTCAGCAACAACCGGGTGTTATCACTTTGGTAAAAACTGTGGGTGTGTATGTCGATGTAAGGTGCCAAAGTTTGAAAGTTTGAAAGTTTGAAAGTTTGAGAATTTACAGATTTACAGGTTTACAGATTTTAATGCATGGATACCAATGGTAATTCTTCTCAGGGTTTCCTCTTTCCCAAGCAAGGTTATGATATCAGTCAGATGCGGGCCGAATGAACCTCCAACCAGCAGCAGGCGTAACGGATTCATGATCTTTCCCATGCCCGTCTGATTTTTGTCACTGTAATCCTTGAGGGCTTTTTCAATCTCTTCCGGATTAAAAGGATCGGTATGGTTCAGCAGCTTTTTTATGTCCTCTGCTATCATTGCAGAATCCTCTTTCCATACCTTTTTAACCGTAGCCGGATCGTATTCTTCCGGAGGGGTAAAAAAGAAATACGATTGATCCCAGAGATCGCTCATGAAAACAATCCTTTCCCGTATCAGGCCAACAATTTTTTCCACCTTACCCGGGTCAGCCTGTATTCCTCTTTGGTTAAGCAAGGAGATAAAGGTATCAGCCAATACTTCATTACTCTGTTGCCTGATGTATTGCTGATTATACCATCTGGCTTTTTCGGGGTCAAAGCGTGAGCCGGCTTTGCCTACCCGGTCAAGCGAAAAGGCTTCCACAAGTTCATCGAGGGAAAATATCTCCTGGTCGCTACCCGGATTCCATCCCAGCAATGCAAGGAAATTAACCACAGCCTCAGGAAGATAACCCGATTCACGGTATCCGGAAGACACCTCTCCCGTTTCCGGATCAGTCCATTGCAACGGGAACACAGGAAATCCCATCTTATCCCCGTCGCGTTTGCTGAGTTTTCCCTGGCCGCTGGGTTTCAGGATGAGTGGCAGATGGGCAAACTGTGGCATCTGCTTTTCCCGGCCCAGTGCATGGTATAATAATACATGCAGGGGCAGTGAAGGTAACCACTCCTCACCACGGATGACATGGGATATTTTCATAAGGTAATCGTCGACTATGTTGGCAAGGTGATACGTAGGCAGTCCGTCGGCTTTGAACAAAACCTTATCATCCAGCAGGGATGTCTGGAAGGTAATACTGCCGCGGATGAGGTCGTTGACATGCAATTGCTCATTTTCAGGGATTTTAAAACGGATCACATACGGTATGCCGCTGTTGATTAATTGTTTTGTTTCAGCCTCACCCAGGGTAAGCGAGTTTTTCAGCTTGTGCCTTACGGATATGTCGTATTGAAATGTTTTGCCTTCTGATTCTGCTTTCTTTCTGTAGTTCTCAATTTCTTCGGGTGTATCGAAAGCCAGGTATGCATTTCCCGAATCTACCAGCTGATCAGCATACTGCCTGTAAATGACTTTTCGATCCGATTGGCGGTATGGGGCATAAGGCCCTCCTTTAAGAGGACCTTCATCGTACGGAATGTTGCACCATTTAAGTGATTCAATGATGTAATCTTCAGCACCGGCGACATACCTTGACTGGTCAGTATCTTCAATTCTCAGTATAAAGGTTCCTTTTTGTTTCCGGGCAAAAAGGTAATTGAACAAGGCAGTGCGCAAACCGCCAATGTGTAATGGTCCTGTCGGACTTGGTGCAAACCGTACACGCACGGACATAAGATTATTTTTGAGGTAAAGATAATGAATGCAGCTTAAGTATAGTGAAAAACGAAAAATGAAAAGTTAAAAGTGAAAACCGGGTTGGTAGGATTGATTTGATTGCCTGCCTGCACCGGCTTTTTCAGGTTAACCGGGACGAATGACAGGCGACGCCATCATCCAGATTAATAATCGACGTTTGGGAGTAAAAAGGATTTTGATAGTGAGTGTATAAAATAGGAAAGCTGAATAGTTGCGTTTCACCTTTTATGAACTCTATACATTAGATTATTAATGAGTTATATAAATCTTTATTACTATTTTATACCCATAAATGAAACAAAGTTTGAATGTTTTTCCGAGAATTATTTCTATCTTGCCGTGATGTATTAACTAAAGTATTTAACCTTAAACCTATGATGTCAAAATTTCGTGAAAAATTTATTCGGCAGCATTTTATCCGTATAAAACTGCTGCTGATTCTGGCGCTTGCTTTTCAGATCACGCTTTTCGGGCAGGAAAAGCAGGTTAAAGGTACGGTTACCGATGCCACGGGAAATCCGTTGCCGGGTGTAAATGTGGTGGTGAAGGGAACAATGACAGGGATTGTTACCGATATAAACGGCAACTATTCCATTGCTGTCTCACCCGAAGATATACTTGTTTTCTCTTTTATAGGTTACCTTGCGGAAGAATATCCGGTAGGTACAAATTCGGTTATTGATGTGACCCTTGAGGAAGATATCATCGGACTGGATGAGATCGTTGTTGTCGGGTACGGAACACAGAAGAAAAAACTGAACACGGGGGCTAACCTGAACATCAGCGGTGAAGATATTCAGGCTATGAATACCATCGGCAGCATGGATGCCCTGAAAGGTCTTTCACCGGGTGTCAGCATTACACAGAATAATGGCGTACCGGGTTCAGGTAATAAAATATATATCCGCGGAATCGGAACCACTGGAAATTCCGATCCGCTTTACATTGTTGACGGGATAGCCGTAGGTGATATTGACAACTTAAGCCCTTCGGATATTGAATCCATTGATATCCTGAAAGACGCTGCTTCAGCTGCCATATACGGTTCAAGGGGCGCTAACGGCGTTGTTCTGGTGACAACCAGGAAAGGACGCAGGGATACCAAACCGGTTGTGACCTATAGTCATTATATCGGATGGCAAAATGTAGCCAAACGGCCTGAATTATTGAATGCCCAGGAATATGCCAATGCCGTGAATGAATCGAGTATTAGTGCAGGTATGGATTCTTTCAATTTTGCCAGTCAGGTACCGGATTGGGACCGTATTGAAAGCGGTGAATGGGAAGGGACCAAATGGTTTGAGGAAATAGAGGACAAAAATGCACCGGTTAAAAATATCACCCTGAATATTACAGGTGGTTCCGAACGTTCGGTTTATTCCATCGGGGCTTCTTTGCTTGAACAACAGGGAATACTGGGTAAACAGATCAACAATGATTATAAGCGTATCAATTTGAGGCTCAATAGTGAGCACATCCTGATCCGGACAAAATCCGGCCGTGATATATTGACCTTTGGCGAAAACCTGACCTATACCCGGGAAAAGAATCCTACTATCCGAACGGGTAATATTTACTGGAGCGATTTACATAATATGATGGTATCCAGCCCTTTTTTGCCCATGTATACCGATGATCCTGATGATCTGGCGTATCCTTATCATTATGCCATTCCCTGGAATACCCAGGAATCGAATCCGGTTGCTGATATGATCAACCATGGGAAATGGAATACAAACAATAACAATACCATTATCGGGAATGCTTACCTGGAATTGCAGCCCATCAAAAACCTGAAACTGCGTTCGTCCTTTGGAATCAATAACTGGTATGGACACTCCCGTCACTGGACACCTGAATATCATTTAAGCACTGTAAACAATGGTGATTACGATCAGGTTGATCAAAGCATGAATTCCGGATTCACCTGGACGTTAACGAATACAATCACGTATTCATTTAACATAGTGAATGCCCATAATTTTACCGTACTGGCTGGTCATGAAGCCATTAAGAATGAATCAACCCTGACAATGGACGGCCATAACGAAAGCAGTATTTTTAATGATCCGGAATATGGGTATCTCGATAATTTCCCGGAGCTTGATGCTTCGAATGTGGGTCTGGCTAATTTCGGCGGGAAGGATGAATACGGATGGGCCATGGTATCTTATTTCGGACGTTTATCCTACGACTTCAAAGAGCGGTATCTTTTTACAGCAGTTTTACGTTACGACGGCTCTTCGAATTTCGACCGGGGACACCGGTGGGGAACATTCCCTTCCTTTTCTGTTGGTTGGGTTATCAGCAACGAACCGTTCATGAGTCCACTGAGTTCATGGCTTAGCTTTTTAAAGCTTCGTGCAAGCTGGGGACAAAACGGCAACCAGGATATTGACAGGGATTTTGTTTATTTGTCAACCATAGATATTGAAGGTGTGAATTACTTTTTTGGTACCGATCATTCGCTGATAACCACAGGTTCTGCTCCTGCCCAGGTTCCAAATCCGCTGATAAGCTGGGAAACATCCGAGCAGACCAATATTGGATGGGACATGAACTATTTAAATAACCGCCTGCAGTTTTCCCTCGATTTATACAGGAAGGACACAAAAGACTGGCTGGTTGAAAAAATATCATCGGTGATGGATGGTACCGAACCTCCCTGGGTCAACGGCGGTTTGATCCGCAACCAGGGTATCGAGACCATGTTACGCTGGAATGATCAAAAAGGCGGCTTCCGGTATGATATTTCAGCCACATTTGCCTATAATCATAACGAGGTGATTGAAGTACCCAGCGAGGACTCAATATTTCATGGTCCGTCAAACGTGCTCAGCCAGGGTACGGGCGAAATGTTTCGTGCTGAAGCGGGCTATCCTATAGGATATTTCTGGGGACTGGAAACCGACGGTGTGTTACAGAACCAGGAGGATGTGGATAACTGGGTGGGACCGACAGGCCGTCCTTATTTTACCACACGCGTCGGACCCGGTGACCTGAGATTTGTTGATCAGAACAACGACGGGCAAATTAATGACAATGACAGGGTAATGCTTGGCAGTCCTCATCCCAAATTCATTTTTGGGCTTCAGATAAATCTGGAATTTAAGGGTGTTTACCTGCAAATCTCCGGTAATGGTCAGGCAGGTCACCAGGTAGCAAAGAATTACCGTTCCATCGACAATTACCGTCATAACTTCACCAAAGAGGTTTATGATCAGCGCTGGCATGGCGAGGGGACTTCCGACACCTATCCGAGGTTATACCGTGGCGGACACAGGAATTACCAGCTGATCTCCGATATTTATATTTACGATGCTGATTTTTTCAGGATCAGCAATGTAACCCTCGGGTATAATTTTAAGGAGCTCTCAAAAAGAATACCGATGGATGAGATACGTTTTTATATATCAGCAAAGAATCTTCATACGTTTACCAAATACCCGGGTATGGATCCTGAGGTCGGTTATTCACCCGATGATTATGAATGGGGTTCCGGGATTGATCTTGGGTTATATCCCCAGTCGAAGACCTTTTTGCTTGGCTTCATTCTTACTTTTTAATCTTAAAAGCGAATTGTCATGAAAACCATTAAATACTTAACGATTATTGCGATTACACTGGTGGCAATAAGCTGTACCGACAATTTTCTGGACACCAAAAATCTTTATCAGAAAACGGATGAGAGTTATTATAAAACCCCGGAAGATATAGAAGAGGCACTTGCCGGGGCTTATGCAGCTGTTCCCCTTGATGCCGGGAACAACAATCCGTTTATTGTTTCCGAGCTTATGTCGGATGACTGCTTTGGCGGCGGAGGTTCCAACGACGACGGGTTTCATTCAACCGATGCCTATACATTAGTAAACGCGAATTATTATAACGAGTTATTCCAGTTTAACTGGAATGGGATTCTCCGTGTCAATATGATCTTAAAACGCTTTGGCAATGCCGAATATACCAATGAGGATGAGGCGAACCAGTCAAAGGGTGAGGCCCTCTTTTTAAGAGCCTATTTTTATTTCAGGCTCTCCCAGTTTTTCGGTCCCGTACCCCTGAAGCTTGAACCTGCTCCGGCCAACCTGCCACGGGCGACAGCTGAAGAAATGTACGGCCAGATTGCAAGCGATCTGAAAACAGCCATTGAAATAATGCCTGCAACACCTTATCGAAGTATACCGGTTGCACGGCTGGGACATATTACCAAATGGGCTGCCGAAGCCATGATGGCACGTGTCTTTTTGTTTTACACAGGTTTCTATCAGAAAGAGTCACTTCCGTTAGCCGGTGGCGGCTCTGTCACCAAAGCCGATGTGATCGGATGGATTGACGATTGTGTGCAGAACAGCGGCCACGACCTGCTGTCGGATTTCCGGAATAACTGGGCTTATTCATCCGTACAGCGGTATCCCTATACGGCAAATAACGGCCTTTCATGGGCAGGAGAAGAAGGTGACAATGTAGAAACGGTATGGGCGATCAAATATTCTCCTTATGGTGGATGGAATCCTCCTTCTCAGCAATTGAGTTACAGCAATCAGCACTCGCTGTACGTTGGTCTGAGACAACAATTCTATTTGCCCTTCGGACAAGGGTGGGGCGGAGGTCCTGTAAACCCGCAATTATGGGACAGCTTTGAAGAAGGGGATATCCGCAGGGAAGGCTCTATACTGAACGTGAATATCCTGGGAAATCCGGATGAAGGTACAATACCGGAGAATTTTATCTGGGGTTCCGATAACCAGATGCATGAAACCGGTCTGTGGCAGAAAAAATATATGCCTATATACGATAGCATTAATGGAGCCTTACGCAGCATATATTTAGCTGATTACCCGTCGCAAACGGACATGCAACTCTGGAATATGCAGGACGATGTGCTGCTGCGTTTTGCCGATGTGCTGCTGATGGGCGCTGAGCTTGGGGGTACAAATGCGCAGGCCTATTTTGACAGGGTGAGAGCCCGTGTTGGATTAGCGTCAAAGCCCGCCACCCTTGAGAATATTAAGCTCGAGCGCAGGCATGAGCTTGCTTTTGAAGGACTGCGTCACTTCGACCTGATGCGCTGGCACGATATGGAGGCTGCTCATGCACTTGTTAAGAACATACCGGTGAAGAATGTGAACGTGGATGAAATTTATAATGACACATACCGGACTGAAACACAAGGATTCCTTCCTATTCCGAAGACAGAGATTACACTTTCGGAAGGTGTGCTGAAACAAACACCCGGCTGGGAAGAATATCAATAAAACTGAATAACAGAAAAATTTGTTTTTAACGGAATGAAACCGGTATTTAATGCCGGTTTCATTTTTTTATGCGGAAAGGATCAGACAAATCCGGTGAGGTGATCTTACCTGTAAAACATCATTTTTTACCGGAATGAATTGTGTTAATTTTGCTGAATTATTGAGGCTTTATGGAACGTATACTGATTATCGGTGCTGCTGGGCAGATCGGATCGGAACTGACCCTGGAATTGCGGAAAATATATGGTAATGCCAATGTTTATGCTACCGATGTCAAGGATGCTGAGCTTGACATTAAGGAAAGCGGGCCTTTTCAGTTGCTGGATGTAATGGATGACAAGCATCTTATCCATTTTGTGATTCGTCATAAAATCACACAGATTTACCACCTGGCAGCTGTGCTGTCGGGGAATGCAGAAAAGCTTCCGGTACAGGCCTGGCATATCAACATGGACGGCCTGATGAATATACTCGAGGTTGCCAAACTCGTTGAGGACGTTAAAAAGGTATTCTGGCCAAGTTCCATTGCCGTATTTGGTTCCACGACACCACGTCAGCTGGCACCCCAGGTTACATACATGGAACCTTCGACTGTGTATGGTATCAGCAAGCTTGCCGCGGAACGCTGGTGTGAATATTACAGCAAACGTTACCATGTGGATATCCGCAGCCTCAGGTATCCGGGTCTTATAAGCTATAAGACCGAACCCGGCGGAGGTACCACCGATTGGGCTATTGAGATTTATTTTGAAGCAATCAAAAAAAGGAATTACACCTGTTTTGTGGAAGCTGAGACATTGATGCCGATGATGTTTATGGATGATGCCATTAAAGCCACCATAAGTCTGATGGAAGCGGAGCGTTCGAACCTTAGTATACATTCAGCATACAACCTGAGCGGATTGAGCATGTCTCCTGCACTGGTCTCTATGGATATCAAAAGACACGTACCGGATTTTACCATTTCATACGCACCCGATTTTCGGCAGCAGATCGCTGATTCATGGCCCCAGAGTGTGGACGACAGGAATTTTCGCAGGGACATAAAGTGGAAACCGGCCTTCGACCTGACCAGGATCACGGATGTCATGGTTGCTGAGATACGGAAACAAATCAAGGCCTCTTTAACTTGAAGCATTAACCAGAAAAACTAAATTTGTTCCTTGATGAATGATACCAGATATGTTGGTTTATATTAATTAATTCAAGTTACCATTTAAAAATATCAATATGATCTAAAAACCAAGAATAACGATTTTTGATTTATGCATTTGCTTCTTAAATCTTGAATCTGCTCCGAAAAGTCAAAGATTCACGAATAGCTGAAAATCAGGTTTACCCCTGACCCTAAAGGGAGCCTGATTTTCAG
>JAFGKY010000073.1 GCA_016928305.1 Bacteroidales bacterium | reverse complement strand
CTGATTTTCAGCAACTTCACCCTTTAGGGTTGGGGTAGAAAGTTGCTGAAAATCTACCATGATACTTTTCGGAGTAGACTCAATCTTAGATCTTTGATCTATATTTATATATCTTTCAAAAGCTTATTTTCCGATGATTGCTTGAAATTATTATAATAGGATTCGACAATACCGGATAACGCCTTGATTTCCTTCGGTTCCTTCGTAAATATTGGCGTGAATCCCTTTTTATCAAGTATATCAATAAGGTAATTAACCGTAATTTTATTGGGATCCAACGATGGCTGATAAGCCACTTCCTTTATATCTTCCGTCATGATTTCCGATAGTATATCCGCATTAACCAGCTCATCAATTATCTCCCTTACCAACCGGACAGGAATATCGAGTTGTTCAGCCAGCTGCACCGCATTCTGCGCAGGCTTGCCATCAACAAAGCTCTTAATAATACGGTTCATTACCAGCAAGGCTAAAACCCTGCGGTTGAATTGGCTTAAAGCCTGCTGATCGGCTTCATGTTCATAACTGTCTGCATTCTGATTAGCATAGGATATTTCAGCTCCTAACAAAACAATCAGCCAGCTAAGTTCAAGCCATATCAGGAACAACGGAATGGCGGCAAAAGTGCCGTATACAGCACCGTATCCGGACAGATAGGATTGAAAATTCACATACGCCCATTGCAGCAGTTGAAACATTGTTCCGGCAATAATACCTGCAATAAGTGCGGGAATGAATTTTACATTGGTATTGGGAATAACAATGTAAATAAGCGTAAAGACGAACCAGATAAGTGTGTAAGAGATAATATGGACAAGTCCTTTCAATATAGGATTTAAATAACTGAGGAAAGGAATACTCTTTGAAACACTATCAACCTGTGAAACAGTAAAGCTGCTGGCAACGATAATGAATACGGGCACAATGATAAGTAAGGATATGTAATCTGTGAACTTACGAGTAAGCATTCTTGATTTCTTTACCCTCCATATGTTATTAAATGAACTTTCAATATTGCCCAGCATTTTCATAACTGACCATAACAATATCACAAAGCCAATGCCTGTAATATACCCAGCGTTGATATTGCCCAGGTAACGGTCAACAAATTTCAATACCTCATTTAAAAATTCCTTTTGTTCTGCCAATTGTTCCGTGATCAGTCCTTTCAGGTACAGTTCAAATCCAAATCCCTTGGCAATGCCGAAGATCATGGCCAGCACGGGGACAATTGATAACAATGTATACAATGTCAACGCAGAGGCACGCAACTGGATATTTGCCTCTGCAAAACCCCTCATGGTTAGAAGAATCATTTTAATCTGTCTCAATAAAAAAGATGCAACAGGATGATCTTTCTTGAGGTTCATACGTTGAATCAGGTTGTCAATATATTGCTTTATCCTTGGTGCCATATGATATCAAATATTTGAATTGAAGATTACAGTTGAAATATAAATCAGGTTTGATGCAATAATAATAAATGATTATATTATCTAAAAATAGTGTGATTTTTATATTTTTACGTTAATTATGTCAATTAGTTCGCTTTATGGCCATCCTTAATCTCGAGAAAAACACCATTCTGATTGTCGAGGACGATGACATGAGCTTTCTATACCTGAATCAAATATTCAAACTTACTAAAAGTAGTGTGATCAGGGCAAAAAATGGAAGTGAGGCCATACAGGTATGCCGTGATAATGATCAGATTGATCTGGTGCTCATGGATATCCAGTTGCCTGATTTCGATGGCAACAGGGTTACGCGGGAGATCCGGAAATTTAACAACAAATTACCCATTATTGCACAGACAGCCGGTAAAACACAATACGATAAAGACAATGCTTTGGAATCAGGCTGCAACGACGTGCTGATCAAGCCTTTTAAAATGGAGGAGCTCATGCTGCTGCTTTTAAAATACCTGGGGGATGAGGAGAGGGGGAAATGATTGATGGTAAACGGTATTCAGTATTCAGTATCCGGCATCCTGCATTCGATATTTCTGTCTTTTATCTGTTCTCTTGGTTCTTGATTTTTGGTTCTTGACTCTATTGTTACCATTTTTTCCCTATCTTTACTGAAACCGAGTATAATAATTAATAACCATACCTATGAAAACAAAGCTGTTTCTTCTTGTTATTTTCATTATGCCGGCGTTATGCTGGAATTGTAAACCCAAAGAGGTACGCGCTCCGATCATACCCCTGGAGGACTTCTTCAAAAATCCTGAAAAGGCCGCTTACCAGATTTCACCTGATGGAAAGCACTTTTCTTATCTTGCTTCTGTCAACGCACGTATGAATGTATTCATACAGGAAGTCGGAACAGACACTGCCCGGCAGATCACCTTTGAAACGGACAGGGATATTGCCTGGTACTTCTGGGCCAGCAATACCCGCATTTTATATCAGAAAGATATAGGAGGAAATGAGAACTTCCGTCTTTTTGGAGTCAACCTCGATGGGAGTGATCTGGTATGTTTTACACCATTTGAAGGTGTAAGAACTCAGGTTATCGATGATTTACCTGATATAGATGATGAAGTCATCATCCAGATGAACAAAAGAAATCCTGAAGTATTTGATCCTTACCGTCTGAATATTCTGACGGGTGAGATGAAAATGCTGGCAGAGAATCCCGGCAATATTGTCGGGTGGATGACTGACCATGCAGGAAAGTTAAGGGTTGCATTTGCCATTACTGATGGTGTGAACACTACATTATTATACAGGAATACCGAAGATGAGAAGTTTCAGCCTGTTCTGACTACAACCTATAAAGACAACTTCTCGCCGCATTTCTTCACTTTTAATAACAAATACCTTTACGCTTCCTCGGATCTGGGACGCGACAAACAGGAAATAATCATTTTTGATCCCGTTTCTGCATCCGAAATCGATACGCTGTACAAAAATGATGAAGTAGATGTAACAGGACTTTCCTATTCAAGAAAGCGTAAGGTTCTTACGGAAGCAATCTATGTCACCGATAAAAGACAGCATTATTTCTTTGATGATGAGACAAAAGCATTTTACGAAAGGCTGGCCAAAGATTTGGGTCAGTATGAAATAGCCATTGGTGCATCCAGCAAAGAAGAGGATGTGTTCATCATCAGGACTTACAGCGACAGAACGAGGGGTGCTTACTACCTGTATAGCAAAACGAATGACACCCTTCAGAAAATACATGACATTAGTCCATGGCTGAAGGAAGATAATATGGCTGTAATGAAGCCTGTTCAGTATGCTTCACGTGACAGTCTGACCATCCACGGTTACCTTACATTGCCTGTGGGTATTAAACCCGCTAATCTGCCTGTTGTGATCCATCCCCATGGTGGTCCCTGGGCAAGAGATTTCTGGGGATTCAATCCCGAAGTACAGTTTCTGGCAAACAGGGGATATGCTGTTCTTCAAATGAACTTCAGAGGATCAACAGGGTATGGGAAAAACTTTGTTAACATATCCTATAAACAATGGGGACGTACCATGCAGGATGATATCACCGATGGCGTTAAATGGTTAATTGAACAAGGTATTGCCGACACGAACAAGATTGCAATTTACGGTGGCAGTTATGGCGGTTATGCCACCCTTGCCGGATTGACCATTACTCCCGATTTGTATGCCTGCGGCGTCGATTATGTAGGTGTCGCCAATATGTTTACTTTCATGAATACCATTCCTCCTTATTGGGAACCTATGCGCCAGATGTTCTATGAAATGGTTGGAGATCCCGTAAAAGATAGTCTCCTGCTTGCAGAAGTCTCCCCGGTTTTCCTGGTTGACAACATCAAAGCTCCCCTGTTTGTCGCCCAGGGAGCAAACGATCCCAGGGTGAACAAAAATGAGTCGGATCAAATGGTTGAAGCATTAAAAAAACGCGGAATCACTGTAGAATATATGGTTAAGGACAACGAAGGGCACGGATTCCGGAATGAAGAAAACCGTTTTGATTTCTATCGTGCTATGGAAAGATTCCTTGCTACGCATATCGGTGACTCTACATTGAAAAAGTAATTATAACTTCACATTTTCCGCTTTTTAAGAGCTGTCAGCACTTTTTAGCATTGCTGACAGCTTTTGTTTTTTCTATCATGACAGAAATCATATCTCCATCCGTGTGGCTTCAGCTTTTTTTATTACCTTTAGTCAATCAGATATTTTATAATAATTAACTGATATACAATGAATTTAATTGAAAGCATTAAGGAAAATGCCCGGCAGAACCGGCAACGCATTGTATTACCCGAAGGTCATGAAGAAAGGACACTACGGGCTGCAGACATTGTCATTAAAGAGAAAATAGCCGAGATCATTATTCTGGGAAACAAAGATGATGTACTTAAGAGAGCCCTGGATCTTTCACTCCATAATCTTGAAAGAGCTGCAATAATTGATCCTAAAACGTCGGATAAAAGAGAAGAGTATGCCAATCTGATGGTTGAGCTTAGGAAATCAAAGGGTCTGACAAAAGCCTATGCGTTGGAACTGCTGGATAATCCGCTGTATTATTCAACTGTGATGATAAAAAACGATGATGCCGATGGTGAAGTAGCCGGTGCTGATAATGCAACCAGTGATGTACTTCGACCCGCATTTCAATTTGTGAAAACTCTGCCTGGTATTTCTGTTGTTTCGGGGGCTTTTCTGATGTTTCTCAAAGACAAAGAATTTGGGGATAATGGACTGATGATATTCGCCGATTGTGCTGTTCATCCCAATCCGACTGATAAAGAACTGGCTGAGATCGCTGTTGCTACGGCCCATACAACCAGAGCCATTGCACAAATCGAGCCCCGGATCGCCATGCTTAGTTTTTCGACCAAGGGAAGTGCACAGCATGAATTGGTTGACAAAGTTGCTAAGGCTACAGAAATGGCCAAATCCATGGATCCTTCACTGAAAATTGATGGAGAATTGCAGGCTGATGCAGCCCTTGTTGAATCAGTCGGGTTGAAGAAAGCACCGGGAAGCGCTATTGCCGGCAAAGCCAATGTTCTTATCTTTCCCGGGCTGGAAAGTGGAAATATTGCATATAAACTGGTTCAAAGACTTGCCCATGCCGATGCAATTGGTCCGGTTTTGCAAGGAATGGCTGCACCAATCAACGATCTTTCAAGAGGATGTTCGGTAAATGACATCGTTGAACTTATTGCTATTACGGCTAACCAGGCCATGGGAAAGAAATAATCTGAAAATTTTAACCTAATCACATATGTCAGAAGTTTTAGTAGAACCAATTGAGCATTACGGGCTGAGTAAAAAGGACAGGCCAAAAACCCTGTTTTCGAAAGTGGGACTTGTGGGTTGTGGTTCTGTTGGACAGAACATTGCATTGATGATAAGCCAGAAAGAACTTGAAGTCATTTTTATCGAGCTCTCTGAAGAAAAAATAAGTCAGGCCTTTTATAAAATGGAACAGGAGCTGGATAACACCATACAGCATTGGGGACTGACACCGGGTGAAAAAAGAGCTATACTTTCCAGAATTAAAGGTTATATCGGATATGAGCACTTGAAAGGATGTGATCTTGTTATTGAAACCATCCGGTCAAAAACACGTGAACAACGGGTATTATGCAGAAAAGAAGTATTTAAAAACATTGAGAAATATGTCGCCCCCGATACCATTATTGCTTCAAACTCATCAACGATTGTAATTACAGAGCTTTCGGCTGAACTTGAACACAAGGAAAGATGTGTCAGCCTTCATTTTCTGACAAGCGTACCGGGAGCAAAAATGATTGAGGTTGTACGCGGATTGTACACTTCGGATGAAGCATATGACAAAGTATTCAAATTTGTCAAGATGTTAGGTAAAAAACCTATTCCGGTTGAAGAATCACCCGGATTGATTTCCGTGCGCATGTTCATTTCATTAATTAATGAAGCCTGTGATATTATGATGGAAGGCGTTGGTACGAAACAAGACATAGATACTACCATGCGCATTGGATTCGGTTTGCCCCTGGGTCCTTTTGAACTGGCTGATAAGGTTGGCCTGGATAAAGTATTGCGCTATATGGACAACCTTTATGGGGAATTCGGAGACAATAAATTCAAAGCTTCCCCTGTTATTAAAAAGCTGGTACGTGCACATCAATATGGACGTATCACCGGAAAGGGATTTTATGAATACGATGAAACAGGACGAAAAATAACATAGATAACATAATGAAAATACTCGTACTCAACTGTGGCAGCAGTTCCATTAAATTTCAGCTCTTTGAGATGAAGGACAAGAGCATACCCATTAAAGGAATTGCCGAAAAAGTAGGTCTTAAGGGATCGTTTGTGCGAATTGAAAAGGCAAATGGTGAAAAGATAAGGTTTGAAGGTGAAATTATCGACCACCTGGTGGGCATTGAATATATTCTCGGTATCATAACCAGTAAGAAACATGGTTGTTTAAGCAAACTGACCGAGATAAATGCCGTAGGACACCGTGTTGTGAACGGAGGAGAACTGTTCAGTTCCAGTGTATTGATTACCGATGAAGTACAGAGTGAGGTAGAACGATTTTGTGATATTGCCCCCCTTCATAATCCGGCAAACCTCAAAGGTATAAATGCCATTAAGATGCTGGTCCCCGGCATACCCCAGGTTGCTGTTTTCGACACCGCTTTTCATCAAACCTTGCCGCCTTATGCCTATATGTATGCAATCCCCTACTCGCTTTATAAAAAATACGGGATCCGGAAATACGGTTTTCATGGTACAAGCCATTACTATATCAGCAAACGAGCCTGCGAAATATTGAAAGTAGACATTAAGGCACAACGGATCATTACGGTTCATCTTGGGAACGGCGCTTCCATGGCAGCTGTTAAAGATGGCAAATCAATTGACACATCGATGGGCTTCACACCGCTGGAAGGACTTATTATGGGCACCAGGCCTGGTGATCTCGATGCGGGCGTTTTATCTTTCATTATGGACAAGGAAGAGATTGGCCTTTCAGCCATGAGCACGCTGGTAAACAAACAGAGTGGTATGCTGGGTATCACCGGAGTTTCATCGGATATGAGAGAAATTGAGGATGCTGCACATAAAAATCATAATGACCGTGCCATGCTGGGGCTTGATATGTATCACTACCGGGTTAAAAAATATATCGGAGCATACGCCTCCATTATGGGTGGGGTCGATGTTATTGTGTTTGCAGGCGGTATCGGGGAGAACAGTCCGGAGTCCCGTGAAGCCATTTGTAGCGGACTTGAATTCCTGGGTATTGAATTTGATCATGGGAAAAACAAAGGATTACGTTCGAAAGAAGCTGTTATCTCCACACCCCAATCGCGTGTTAAGGTAATGGTGGTACCCACCAATGAAGAACTTGTTATCGCTGAAGATACCATGCGGATAATTAAGGAAACCAAGAAAACATCGAGCAAATAATGATCCTGAAATCCCTTGAAAAACTAGTTGAAATAGCCTGTAAGAAGGGCGTCAGAAAGCTTGTTGTTGCCGTGGCTGAAGAAGAAGATGTCCTCATGGCGATCCGCAAAGCATATGAAGTCGGCTTTATTGATCCTCTGCTTATCGGAGACACAGAGAAAATAAAAACCGCAGCCCGAGCGGCTGAATTTGATCTTTCCGGTATAAATATTCTTCATGAACCTGTTCAGGCACTGGCCTGTGAGAATGCTGCACAGATCATTGCTGACGGAAAAGCATCGATTCTGATGAAAGGCATGGTAAGCACCAGCATCCTTATGAGAGCTTTTCTCAATAAGGAACTCGGATTAACGAAGGGGAATCTGTTGAGCCATGTAGCACTTTTCGAATCGCCCTATTACCATAAGATTTTCTGTGTAACTGATGCAGCCCTGAACGTGGCACCTGACATGAATGACAAGATCGCTATTATTCAGAACGCTGTGAAAGTATACCATGCTCTTGGGATTAAAATCCCCAAAGTAGGCATACTGGCAGCTGTTGAAACGGTGAATCCAAAGATGGAAGCAACCCTTCATGCGGCAGCCTTTAAGGCAATGAACCAGCGAAACCAGTTGAGCGGTTGCATTGTTGACGGTCCGTTTGCCCTGGATAATGCCGTATCATCAGAGGCTGCCGCCCATAAAAACATACGGTCGGAAGTAGCCGGTGATGTCGATATCCTGGTAACGCCTGATATAAACAGTGGAAATATCCTGTATAAGGCGTTGAATTTTCTCGGGGGAGCGGTCACGGCAGCCATTATCACAGGAGGAGCCGTACCGATTGTGCTGACATCAAGAGCTGACACCGAAACAAGCAAATATCTCTCCATCGCCCTTGCAGCTGCATTGGGATAAATGATTATTGTTGTGTTATTATTGCATGCAAATAAATGGATTTGAAGACATCCTGCCTCATCTCTGCCCCTATCAGAAAAGAAATATATAGAATGGTACGTCATTTTTAAATTACCAAGCAATGGAACATAAAATTCTGGCAATCAATCCGGGCTCTACATCCACAAAAATAGCCATCTACCACAATACAAAACCGGTGTTTCTGAAGAGCATTCACCATGAAGCCGAAGAACTTGCCGGTTTTCACCGGATTGTCGATCAGTATAAATTCCGAAAAGAAATAATTCTTAAGGAACTGAAGGATTCCCATATAAATATTGAGCTCATTGAAGTTATTGTCGGCCGTGGTGGTGTGATACGACCTATTGAATCGGGAGTCTATTTCATCAATGAACAGATGAAAAAAGATCTGCTTGAAGGAAAACGTAGTGAACATGCCAGCAATCTTGGTGCTCTTATCGCCGATGATCTGGCAAAAGATATTCCCAATTGCAAAGCTTACATTGCAGACCCTGTTGTGGTTGACGAATTACAGGATGTTGCACGCATTGCGGGTCATCCGAAATTCAAACGGTTGTCTATTTTCCATGCGCTGAACCAGAAGGCTACTGCGCGTGCATATGCGCGCCTTGCAAACCGAAAGTACGAGGAAATGAACCTGGTTATTGCCCATATGGGAGGCGGCATTTCAATTGGTGTCCATCGCAAAGGAAGGGTCATTGATGTTAACCAGGCACTGGATGGTGAAGGGCCATTCTCACCTGAACGTTCCGGAACATTGCCTGCATACGCTCTTACTAAATTATGCATGGGAGGAAAATATTCTCAGGATGAGATTAAGCGGATGATAACCGGCGAAGGTGGGTATATGGCTTATATGAAAACTAACAGCGCGTATGAAGTTGAGCTGATGGCGCAGGAAGGTGATGAGAAAGCCAGGATATTACAGGATGCTATGTCGTATCAGATCGGGAAAGAAATTGCAGCCATGTGCGCTGTATTGCACGGTGAAGTTGACGCAATTATACTCACCGGCGGAATATCACATAATCCCATGGTGGTTGAATACATTAAAAAGATGGTATCCTTTATCGCACCGGTAGTGATATACCCTGGTGAAGATGAGATGCACGCGTTGGCAATGAACGGACTTATGGTGCTGAAGGGCGAGATCAAACCCAGGGAATACAATGAATCAACCATGGTAAATGTGAAATTGCCATGCTGGGAGGAGGAGGAATAGGAAGAAGGGACAAGAGACAAGTGACAAGTGACAAGAAAGAAGAGAGTTATAGTAAACTACGGTATTTTAACTGCATGACTGCATGACTTGCAAGACCTGCACGACTTCAATAACAACTATTACAGCAATAATAACCAATACAACCTACCCACCCTCACACAACTCCTTTTTACACACTGCTTGTTCCTTGTCTCTTTCTCCTATGGGTTCGATAAAGCTACTGGAATGATCTTCCCGTTCATAAATTTATAGCCGTTGATGGCAAAATCTGTAATGAATTGTGCCATCTCTTTTGGTTTTACAGGTGCTTTGTAGCCGGGGAAAGCCTCAGCAAACATTTCGGTCTGAACAGCACCCAGGGCAAGACAATTAAAAAAAATCCCTGCTCCTTTGTATTCCATACTCAAGCATTCGGTCAGGCTGGCCAAAGCAGCCTTGCTTGCACTGTAATAAGAAAGTCCGGGATATTTGGAGCTTCCCTGAAAGCCTCCCATGCTCCCTATATTCACAACGTGTGTGTCCCCTGCCCTGCCCATAAATGGTAATAATGTCTTAATCAGTATGGACGGACCTAAAAAATTTGTGTGCAGCATCTGCACAGCCTCCTCTGTATTGATCTGATCAAAGGGCTTATTCATAAGGTAACCTGCATTATTGATCAGAATGCTGATATGCCTGAATCTTACCGGCAGATTACTGATGGTTTCTGAAGGCCTGTCAAGAAATTTCTCAAAATCAAAAGCCACCGGTATGAGTTTAGAGGTTTTATTCAGACCTGCACATTCTGTCGCCAGACGCCCTAATTGCCGTTTATTCCTGGAAAGGGCCAGTACCTGGAAATGGTCTAACCTTGCGAAACATTTGGCGATTTCAAAGCCTATTCCGCGACTGGCTCCTGTTATTATAACTGTTGATATTGGCATAATCCCCGAGGTTTCATTATTTTTGCACAGAATGAACCGTTCTGAACTCGGAACAGATAATCGGGATTAAAAGTAAATAATCTTTTTCTATGTATCATAAAAAAACATTGATTGCCCTGATATGCCTGTTATTCTTAATTTCCGCTGCGGCACAGGATGTAAAAGACATGACTTTCAGGCAACGGCTTTTTTTCGGGGGCGATTTCGGGTTATCATTCGGCACCAACACTTATATTAATTTATCACCTGTAGTGGGATACAGGATTACCGGCCGGCTGACGGCAGGACTTGGCCCAATATATATATATGAAAGATATAAGTACTATGGAATCAATACATCCACTTATGGAGGAAAGGGATTCTTATCCTTTACAATTATTAAAGACATAGGGCAATACGTTAACATCGGCCTTGGAAATATCATGCTTCATGTTGAAAATGAGGTTATCAATATCGAAAAAATATACCAGGATATTAATACAGGCAAATTTTACACCACGGATAAACGCCTTTGGATTGATAATTTACTTATTGGAGGAGGACTGAATCAGCCATTCGGAGACCGATGGGGAGTGAACCTGTTTGTATTATGGGATGTGACGCAGAACAAATATTCATCACACTCCAATCCGGTTGTCAGGCTGGGATTTTATTTTTAATAGGGCTCTTATGTCCGTCAGCCAAAGCAGACGGCAATGGATATGATTGAAGTTTCTTCGCTTGGATTCACAACGAATAACAATACTGCTACCTCCACGACACGCCGAGACCTGCTGTAAATACACTGTAATTAGCCCATGTATAGTCGAAATGCAGGGTAATGACCGACAATTTAAGACGGAAACCAATATTTAGCCGGGGATCTGTTACAGAACCATCTTCGTTCTTTATTTCCATATCAATGGGATCAAGGCCATTGTTTGCACTTGCGTCGGTCACAACAATATGACCAGCCACAGCAGATGCTTCAAAATCAGCAACGGGGTAATATCCCAGCAGTTTCAGATTGGTCTTTGTCCTAATAAATCCTACACCGCCATAGAAAGTGATTACGGGCAATTTAGCTGCAATCAAAAGGTTTGCTGTATGACTTTGTGCCAGAAAATTCAGCTCCTGATCTTCCCATGATGTATTGGTGGTGTTATCAACAGCCCCGATATCATCCGGTTCAACCGAGATTCCAATGCCGGAATGTAGCCTTGTATAACCATACATAAGTGATAGTTCAAGAACCGGTAGATTTTTCACACCGGGTATCCATTGCTTGATATCATGTCTGACGCCAACTCCCCACATGCCAATTTCCGCTCCGGCTAATTTAACATTCGGTAAATAACGTCCCAACAGGTCAGTTCCCTTATATAATCCAACACCTGCCTGGATCATGGGAGCCGGAACATAGCGCCAATCTAATCCTTGAGGCATTTCAAAAGCTTCTATTTCATAACCGGCCAGGTTGTAATTCAACTGTGGCAAGGGTTCATGATCACCGGCAACGGTAGGAGCAATGCTTACATCCGGGTCATCCAGGTGCAGGCTTTGTAAACCAGGATCTTCGAGTTCATTTATATCAAAAGTTGTGAATTTCTCAGGCACCATGGCTGCGTTCATGGTTATTATAATCTCAAATCCACCCGGTTTATGAGCAGCGGCCGTATTGTACCATCCACCGGTCATGGCTGCACTAAAGCCGTTAAGATAAGGAGACAGGTATGACTGGAACAATAATTCTGCATCATCTTTTCCGGCGGCCATCATTTCACCAATGTCTTCCACCTGGCTTTTTGTTGCTATGGAATACAGTATAAGCATGGAAAGGATTAAGGTATAGCGGAAACAATAAGCGGTTTTCATATAAAAGCAGTTTTGTTAAAAACTTATTTTTTGGAAAAACTCAATTTCAGCAATTCATCGGATATTACAAAATTGATTATAATTTTTTACGAACAACAACTTGATTTGTTCCGTTATGGTTGATATTTCTTTCCAACAATGTTTTCAGGCGGGTAATGCCTTAAGAAATGAAATTTTAATCCAAAAAATATTTTTCAGAATAAAATTAGATAGTATATTTGCAGCTCTTTTAAAAAAGCATTTTATGCTTTACACAGAAATCATAAAATACTGATTATAAATGTATTGATCCAGTAGCTCAGCAGGTAGAGCACATCCCTTTTAAGGATGGGGTCCTGGGTTCGAATCCCAGCTGGATCACAAGTTTAAAATAAGCAGCCTTTGGCTGCTTTTTCAATGTATATCATCCAGCTGGGATCACGAGCGGCTATGTGGATCGGCCCTTGGATGCATCATCCTGTAATTAAATTGCATCGTCTGCCTTCCAATGAACCAGATTGTTTCGTATGTATTGTCTGACCCTGTTCAATTCATCATCATTCCTGATAATCCGGTCATAAAACCGTGATTGCCATTCGAAGAAAAGATTATTCGAATTACACCATTTTGTAAGGGCCGATTTATAGGAACGGATCACCGATGATAACGATCCGTATTTAGGGGAAATGGTTGTCATATGTATATTTTTCAGGATTGGCGGGGATTGGTTCGTTGGTATTGTATTTTCAATTACAATAATCCCATGGATATGATCGGGCATAACAATGAATTCATCCAATTCAACAAATGGCAAATGAACCGGAATTCTTAACCAATATTCGACGGCCATTTTGCCAATATCGGATAATACCATTTCATTATCCACAATATCGCCAAAATAATTTATTCTGTCGTTGGTACAAATGGTCACATAGTATAATCCGGCATTATTATAATCCCACCATTTGGCACGGGAGGTGTCAACACGATATTTGTGCTGGTATTTCTCTGTCATTAATTTGCATATTGCATGATTTCGCCTGGAACATCGGATAAAATAACATGTTGTTATTTAGAGACGTTGCACGCAACGGTCTCCACATGAAATTAATAATTATTGATCCTGAACGCAACGCACGCTGTAGCCGAAACCTTTGTAATAGATCTCACGGGCTATGCCCATATTATTGTTGCTCAGCCTGCGGCGCCGTGCAGCTCCGGAACCGACTTCGGAGGAGGTCCACCAGAAACCGTTGTATTTATCACCGGTAAAGGTACCTTTCATGTGGCGGTAACCTCCGGGAAGCGCTTTGAACCCGCTGCTGTTGGTTGCACCCAGGTTCGGATTTAACCAGTAATTGTACCCGACCACTTTTAGTTTCCCTCCTTCGTCGGTACCACGCCATCCTGTTGCATCGGCCTGAGCCTGACTCATGCCCAGTGCCATCTCCAGTTGTTTCCATTCATCATCGCTCGATAAATGCCATCCGGCAGGACATGATTGCACGGCTGCTGCCCAATTATACAATACCCCGTAAGTTTTATAATTAGCTTCGGCTTTTGCGGCACTTACATTTGTCCCATTATAACCCAATACATAATAACAGGGATCTGTACCGGAATCCATGATAGGAGGTTGTACCGCCGGTAAATACGACAGATTCTCTGTCATCCATGCCAGATCGCCCAATCTCACCCATGCATACACATGACCATCCCTGGGATCGGTGAAGACACCCGACATAGGTCTTTCACATTTTGCAACGATTTTTATGAAAATATCGTCCACAGTAACATTTCTCTCGGCTAATGCGTTCCAGATAATCGTTTTATCGGTTCCGGCCGTCTGATGTTCACCGGCATGACCGGTAACCTGCTGCAACGGCAATCCCCAGGTGATCCCGCCATCCTCGCTGCAATATACTTCGACGGTATATTTATCAACGCCCTTTACACCCGTCAGATCATAATATATGTGTATCAAATCATCTTTCTGTTCATAGTGGATATTATTGACCTGCTGAGCGGTAAGTGAAAAGCCAAAGAACAAAATAAACAGGGCAATGTAGCATTTAGCAGACCACCCGAAGCTATTCGTAAGGATTGTAAACATGGATTTATCTTTTTTAAACAACGTTACAACCAAATATAACAAAAACATGAAATTATTCAAGTAATTGCTTTAAATATATTATGAATGCATCTTCCATACCCCGAAAGGGTGTTTGGGTGTTTAGGCAATCGATGTTTATATTGAATTTAAATATTCATCATTCCCCCAATTCGCCGGGTTGTCCAAAATATATTTTTGTATCCTGTTGTATTCCGTTTCATCCCTTATGATCCTGTCATAATACCTGCCCTGCCAGGCAAAATCGATATTGTTTTTTGTTGCGTATGATTTTACGGCCGATTTAAACCCACGGATCACAGAACCCAGGTTTTTTGATTGGGGGCCGAATTTGTTGGTATGCCAAATTTTGTCTAACAATGATTGTTCTGGCAAACGTAGAGACGCAAAATCTTGCGTCTCTACAGGTGAAATAATATCATTAAATAATATAATTCCATGCACATGATTTGGCATTACAATGAATTCATCCAATTCAACAAACGGAAAATGATCGGGAATTTCGGACCAATATTGACATGCAATATTTCCTATTTCCGAATAATGTACATGTACAATATTTATTTGTGACACACGTAGAGACGCAAAATCTTGCGTCTCTACATTGCGTCCATCCTGGCATTCCGTTCCTGTTCTGATTTTCCCGAAATAATGTTCCTTGTTTTTTGTGCAAATGGTGATAAAATAGGCACCGGACGATGTATAATCCCAACCGGGATGCCTGTCAGATGAAATGCGGTATTGATTCCTATATTTTTCCTGTAACATGTTTTATTTCATTAATGCCATCGAATCAATCAATTATCCCTGATGCACCGAACACTGAAACCAAGTCCATAATAACCTTCATAGCGATTAACTTTGTACTTATTGTCCTCAATCATATAAAGACTGCGGAACCAGGCCTGTCCTTCCCCACTCTCAGAGGCAGACCATAGATAACAGGAAAAACCCGGTGTACCAAACCTTCCTTTATCGGAACGGAAACCACCCGGAAGAGCAGTAAAACCACTAGTATTGCTGGCTCCTGCATTTGGCACTGGCCAGTGACCAATGCCTTTTTCTCTGAGTTTGTCGGCCGCAACCTCGACTCCTCCCAGTGAATCAACAAGTTCCGTCCAGTCTGCATCCTTCGGCATGTGCCAGCCATCCGGACATATTCCTTTGACAGGACTGGCGCTGGTACTATCGCCCGAACAACCATTCATTGCCGCCAGCCAGTTATATAATACACCGTAGGTTTTATAATTTTCTGTAGCCATAGCTTCACTGACGCTGGTGTCATTATATTCATTGACATAAAAGATTGGTTCCGTATATGATTCTATTGTTGGAGGACTGACAGCTGGTAAAAAGGCCAGGTTCTCGGCCATCCATACCCTGTTGCATATCCTTACCCACTTGTATTCATGATTGTCGCGCAGATCAAGAAAGGTACCATTTGGCGGTATATACCGGAATGTTTCCTGATCACCGTAACCTGTTCCCGTGCTGTTCGTGGCATAAGCCCTGACATAGTATTTTGTATCCGCACTGTATCCGGTGATATAACTTCTAAACTGTCCGGCACCCTCACCATCATCCGATTTGTCATTTTCCACTGTCGGATTCGGCGAGTTGCTCCAGCATACTCCACGGGCAATGACCGGAGATCCGCCATCGTCGGTTATATTACCACCACATACAGCAGTATCGGCAGTTACTCCGGTGACCATGGATGTTCGTAATACAGGAACACCCGTTTCAGTGCCATCATCGTTTTCAGATTCACAGGCGACAAATAATAAGCTTATCAAAAACAGTAAAAGCGGATTGGTAGTTTTCATGGTTGTATTATTATAAAATAAGGTTTTTTTAATATTACCAGTCTGTTATCAAATCATAACAAAATGTCATCTTTTGTACGATTATCTTATAATTATAAACAAAGAATTATATTGCCATCAAAAATACCATAAACCTGTATTACAGTATATACCTGCTGTCAGGTATTTTTGTACATTATGTGGAGACGTAAGATCTTACGTCTCAACACATGGTATATTGTTATGCATTTGTGGTTGTTCAGTTAATTCATTTCCCCAGTCCTTCCACCGCCCTTAAAAAATCCTCAAACGATAATGGTTTTGCTAGGATCTTCCGGTTACGGTCAAGCAGGAACATCGATGGGGTTGCATACAGAAAATAATCCTGTGCAGCCTGTCCGTCCCATTCTTTCAGATCGCATCCGTTTAACCAGTTGTATCCGCCGGATTCCACAGCTTTAATCCAGTCAGAAGCAAGCGTGTCGATCGAAACGGCCAGGATTTCAAGATCAATTGTCTTTGAGGAATACCACTTTTTAATCTTTGGCAGCAGCTCTTCACATGACGGGCATGAGCTTGACCAGAAGACCACCAGAGTGTAAGCATGATGGATGGCAGAAAGCTTTATCTCCTGGTTTTGCTGGTCAGGAATGATTATGTCTGGTGCGGTTTCGCCGACAGCCAATTTACTATAACCTTCCAGCCTCCGTTTAAGGGTTGCACTGTTGTCGGTAGTGCATACGGTATTCAGGTAGTTGTCCGCAACATATTTCAGCACATTCTCAAGTTTCAGCCTTTCAAATCCCTCCATCAGGTAATTCAGAAGAAAGTCGTATACTACAGGGTTTTTATTGACATGGGACAAGATAATGTCGACTGCTTTCATGAATTCCTTTTCAAGTTCGTCCCGGGATAATGCCGGATCCCTGTACAGCATAAGATATTGTATAAGGCTTCGTGTATATGCATTGCTGTTGATAAGGTTTTCATCAGTGAAATCCAGTTCATCGAAATAATGCTGTTTTATATATGCCTGTCGTGTTGGCTCTGGCAAGCCGGCATCGGGTATTGGTGATCGTTGCATGGCTATCAGACCTGTCGCAAAAGTACCCGGATGAGAAGCACAGGTGTGCTGAATGAGAATACGTTTCTCTTTTTGAAGGGCATTGTATCGTTTAACAACAGTACTGTAAAATTCATCGTCGGCAGGGAACTGGAGCAACAGGTTATGCAATAATCCCAGCTTGTTCTGAATCAGCATCTCCTGTTTCAGGTAGTCAAAATATACGTTGTTTTCTTCCGATTCCATGATCACCAGGCTATCCCGGAGCCAGGGATATACGGTTCTGACCACGACGTCTTCCCGGTTAATAATAATGTCGAGATCATTCAGGGGAGCATTACGGTAACCCTGGCTGAACGATATTTCAGGGATTATTTTATACATACCGGGTTGATTCATAACGGATAAGTTGAACTTACACAATCCGTCTTTCAATTCAGCTGTATCGATGATCTTATAAGCATCACCCCGCATAGTCGCAAGAAACACCTTTGAATCAGGCAGTCTGGAAATCTTTACGGTAAGGATATAACCGGTATCGGAGCATGCTGTAGAAAGAGCGGCAAAAAGCAAAAAGAAAAGGGCTGTTACAAATTTCATCGGTAATGAATATTTTTTTTCCGTAGAGACGCGATTAATCGCTCTCTACATTTGTCATCAGGAAAAAAAGTCACACCGCCTCAATGGTTGAAGGGGGTTTGCTGGCAATGTTATAGGTTACGCTCACAATGCCGGGTACATTGTTGACAATTTCGCGGGCCAACTGTTCAAGGGTATCAAATGGAAGATGTGTAGGAGTTGCCTTTCGGGCATCGGTGCTATCCCAGCAACGAATTTCTATCTGCTGTCCGAACTCACGTTTGCCATCGCGCATTCCGGTTACACGGTCTTCGTGCAATATAGCCAGATACTGAAAAGCCTGTGTATCTTTCAAAATATGTTCAACTATTTTGGTTGCTTTGCGGACTGTTTCGATGCGTTCAGGGGTCACTTCACCGATCACACGTGCTGAAAGAGCCGGACCCGGAAAAGGTATACGATCAAAAAACAACGCAGGAAGGCCGAGCGCCCTGCCTACTTTCCTGACTCCATCTTTGCGCAGCTGAATGAGGGGTTCAATGATTTTATAACCAAAGGCTGCCTGCGGATCTATTCCCAATTGTTCAAAAACATTGTGCTGGCGTTTGATACCGGCAACCGTTTCATCGACATCCGTGAGGATGGTTCCCTGAAGCAGATACTTCGCTCCGCTTTCCCTGACAATACGTCCGAATACATTCTTGTAAAAAGTCTGAGTAATAGCTTCCCTTTTCTCTTCCGGATCGGTAATTCCTTTCAATGCATTAAAAAAATCCTTCCGTGCATCAACAACTTTAACTGTCACACCTAATTTTTCAAAAAAACCGGCCACCTGATCTGCTTCACCTTCACGCATTACACCATTTTCGACAAAAATGGTTCTGAGGTGTTTTCCGAGGGCACGATGGCCCAGCATGGTGACGGTTGAGGAATCAACACCTCCCGAAAGTGCATTAATAGCAATTCCATCACCCACAATACTTTTAATTTCATTAATCTTATCCTGAATAAATAGCTCAGGATTAAGTTCCTGTGCAGTAATTTCTTTTATCATAGAATATTCTCCGTCTTTAAAATTAAGATTATGATAATAAATCCTGTTGTTTCATTATACGTTATAAATACTACCTGCTCGATAAATAAATTAAAATTGCGCAATAGTTAAATCAATCACACAAATCTAATGTTTTTTAGATATAATTAAAGAAAATCACGTTAAACCCTGACGATGCCCATATCGATTCATTGAGCCAAATTAATTGCAGTATGTCTTCCATGTTTAGCATCGGGCTCTCCTTGCGTAATTGGTGTTACATTCTTCAAATTCCGACAAGGATTTATCAATACCTATAAAATGATTTAAATCATCTATCTAAGATGATTTAAATCATTACAAATCACTTGACATGGTTTTGTATTTATATTAGTTTTATTCAAGAATTAAACTCATTTTTTATGGAAACAATACTACTTTCTTTAAAGAAAACCTTAAGAAAAGATGTTTGTCTTTCCGAAGATGAGCTTGAAGGTATGGGAGTATTCCCTACCAATCTTCAATGTTTTACTTATTTTAATTACCTTCTTTACAAGAAGGGTAATAAGCGGGTCATCCTGAAACCTCTTCCGCATCGTTTGTTTAAAGTATTACGTATCTATGATTTTATACCAGCATGACAGAATAAGTCATGCTGTTTACTAATTTTAAAAACCCTTCTGCAAAAGGGTTTTTTTATTGATTGTTTAATCTGATCCCGCCTTACAGTAATCCTGAAAATATTCATGGATGGGATCTTGTAAAAAAACAGGAGAAATGATGTTCATTATGCCTTTAAACCATCCTTCGTCATTCAATGTTAATGATCCAATATAGTTAATTCATTATTCAATGTTGATTCATGATTCATTATTATAATACCCTATCACCGCATAAAAGAATTATATTTAAACCTTTAATAACGATCGGATATGGAAATCCGTAAAGCCCGCAAATATGTGCGAATCTACACGCAACTTGAAATACTAATGCAATCTTGTTCTGATCCGCTAGCCCGTATGGCCACAATAAATGCGATTCTTTATCACAAAATGGAGTCCTTTTCATGGGTTGGCTTTTACTTATTATCAAACGGTCAACTGATCGTAGGACCTTACCAGGGGCCTCTGGCATGTCAGGTTCTTGAAAATAACAAGGGAGTATGCTGGGCGTGTATCAATGAACAAAAAACCATTACAGTTCCTGATGTTCGTGCATTTCCCGGTCACATAGCCTGTGATTCACGTTCACGATCAGAGATTGTAATCCCTTTACGGAACAAGGACAAAGAGGTAGTTGGAGTTATGGATGTTGACAGCAGGATTACGGGTAATTTTGATGATACGGATGCAAGGGAACTTGAAAAAATCTGCAGTTTGGTTTACCGTTAAAAAGAAATCAGAAATCTTTCATAAATTCATTGATCAAGGTTATTATCTTATTCACGGAATAAGGTTTTGTTAACAACTGATCGAATCCAACATCTTTGTAATCTTCAAAGAAAAATTTCGGATTATGGGCCGTAAGAGCAATAACAGGTATTTCGTTTTTCGGGAATGGCATGGATTTCCGAATGTATTGCGTGGTTTCGATGCCATTCATTACCGGCATTTCAATATCCATCAATACCATGTCGACAATATTATGCTGCAGGATTTCAATTGCCTGCTTTCCGTTTTCTGCCTCAATGACTGTATGTCCTATGCTCTTAACTATTTCAGAAATCAACAAGCGGTTGGTAAAGATATCATCAACGATAACGATGTTCATATAAAAAATGTCATAAGAAGTTGCTGCACTATTACATAAAAATCAGCCCAGTTCACTCAGTGTTCTGATAATCTTTAGGCTGTTTATTTTAACCCGTGACCCTTCCAGGTCAATTATCTTATCATTTTTAAATTCGGCCAGCGTTCGGATAAAGCTCTCTTTTGTAGTTCCGGCAAGTTCTGCAAGTTCGCGTCGTGTAAGCGGAAATTCAAATTCCTGACTGTTAAAAATGATCTCGGAAAAATACAGAATAACATCGGCAATGCGTCCCGGGAGTTGTTTATGCGATTGGCTCATCAGTCTTTCAAAAATAAACAATCCATCCGAACTTAATTGATTGATAATTTGAAATGAAAAATCCCCGCTGGTTTTTAAAATCTTGTTAAACACATTGATATCGATAAAACAAATCTCGCAAGTCTGAATGGCAGAGGCTGAGAATTGATGCATATCGCTGCCGTATATTGACATTAAGCCCAAAAAATCATTTTCAACAGCAATTTTAAGGATTATATAACGATTGTTTCGTCCTTCCTTATATATCTTAACCAAACCCGATTTAATACACATAATGTGGGAGGTTCGCGTATTCTGGCGGAAAATCACTTCTTTCTTCTCGTAGACTACGATATTGCTATTTGCCTTAAAAGCAGCCAGATCATCTTTCGTAAGGTATCTGGCAAAGGGTAAAAGGTAATGCTCATCGGTATTGTAATTTGGTCTCATAGAAGCTGGTGGTTGTAATAATAAATATAATAAAAATTAATGAAGGAATAAAAATTTAGCGCAAAAAAGATGATGCACATCACCCCAAATGGGTAACCAATGTCATATAATCTTCCGTCTAAAAAGCCTACGTCCGATACCTAATTTTCATAACTTTACTTATAAAAGATGCAAGAAGTAAAGTTTTTAGATAATAATTAATCATAAGAATCTGGAAGACTTTTTTTTCATAATTTATTGTTATCTTCATTAACCGATTACAAACCATGACAAGCCTGAATAAAAATCAACCTATGATACTCGTTGTGGATGATAGCACTACGAATGTTGTATTGCTTGAAGCCATATTGGATGAAAAAGGATATCGCATTGAAACTGCCCTTAATGTAAAAGAAGCTTATTCCATTATTGCTCAACAGTCGCCCGATCTCATTCTTCTTGATCTTTTAATGCCTAAGATTTCAGGTTTTGATTTTCTTGCCCAGATACGTAATAACGAAGTAACAAAAAATACACCGGTTATTGTTGTTTCTGCACTTACGGATGAAGAGAACATCTCCAAAATAATGGAGATGGGAGCAATTGACTTTGTCAAAAAACCGATAGACCTTCAGTATCTTGTTGAAAAAGTGGAATCGGTTTTAGCCATGCATAACACAAAATGAATAACCGGGCCTTCCGGAGAGCGAAAAAGGTAATCTGTATTCATCCCCTCAAACAGACCATTGGTCAAAAATTCCAGTATCTTCCAATAAATAATTGAACTTTCCGGTAATGCGGATCGTTGTTTTGATTATGATCCGATAATTCAGTTAGGGATAAATCTGATCACTTATAAACAATCTGATGATAAAGCAAATTTTAGTTGTAGATGATAATCTAATGATGCGTAAGCTGATCAGAAATCTGTTCCACAAAGAGAATTTTGAGATAAAGGAAGCTGCAAATGGCATAGAAGGTCTTGAATTTGTGAAGGGTAATCCCGTCGATCTGATTATTACAGACCTGATAATGCCCAAGATGGAAGGGATAGAACTTATAATGAATCTCAGGCGGGATTTTCCCGATATAAAAATCTTTGCAATTTCAGGCGCACAACCATATTACCTCTATCTTGCCAAAAAGCTCGGCATTGATGGCATTTTTACCAAACCACTGAATCAACAGGTATTTTTAAAGGCGGTGAAAAAGGTTATACACTTGTCTGCCAATAAATCTGTATAGCCAGTACCTGCAAATTCATGGATTAACGGAAACCTGATAATATGCTATGTTACGATGAGGCATATCATCCGGTGACGGTAATGAAAATCATTACAAAAATACTACCTGAAACTCAGTTCTACGTAACTTTACTTTAAGAATACCCATAAAGTAAATTGATAATCAGCTCTTTATTATCGGAGGTTACCAATGCATAACGGTCATAAAAAAAACAAGCTGATAATTGATAAGTTATTAAATACTTATTCAATTGATGCTATAATTTCCTCCTTTCATTCCATCGATGAGAAAATAATAGCCATTATAAAGTTTTCTTCCGAGGATTTTGTTCATTTAAGTTCGATTTTCCGGAAATACCATCAGGAGATTAATTTGTTATCGTCAAATTTGTTCCGGTTATTTGCCGGTTTCAACAAAACTCATAACTCTCAACATGCAACAGCAATCAGGGATTCCATGGATAAGTTGCACAAACATTTACATGCATTTGAGGCCCAGATTGTATTCAATAAAAAAATACATGAACGGGTATTGCAAAAACTGGAACAGTTGTTTGTTCCGGTAAATAATTTTTATCAGGACCTCAGTACACTTAAATACCTGTCGGCAAGTCTTAAACTGGATCCGATCATGCATGGTCAACATGGTGATAAAATCAACCATGACATTGAAGATATTTTTTTATCCTATCCCAATTTCATAGATAATCTGAAGAAAGTAAAGAAATTTGTCAGTAACTCGTTTATAGCAACCGATTCCCTCAAAAAAAATTATCTCGACAATATTTATCACATTATATCTTTCTGTAAAAACATTACCGATACCATTCTTGATAAACAGCAGCAAGCCGATGAATATAAACCAGTTCTGGATAATATACTATCACAAACCAAAGAAAGCGGTTCACTTATTATTACATACCTGCAGTACCAGGATATTATCAAACAAAAAATTGAACATGTGAAACATATTCACAATGAAATTATAAATAAGCTGTCTGTTTTAGTTGATAAAGCGAATGAACCTGATTTTAAGCTGACGCGCGCAAAGTTATTCCTTCAGATTAAAGAGATTGCTCACCTGCAATCGGCACAAATGATACATGCAAACCATGAATATCATAAAGCCGTTGAAATCATAACGGCTGAATTTTTACACTTGAGCGATCACATCAGGGACATCCATTCACTTCACCTGTCTTTTTCAACACCGGAGCGAATAGTTAATGATAATGATTTTGATGCCGACCTGAACATACGCAGAGAAGCGAATTTGTACAATGAAATCGACGCTATTAATAATATATTCAAACTTCAAACAGAAGGCATTATTCAGCGAATAGCCAATTTTTCTAACTGTTTTACGTTGATCTTCAAAACATGTACTGATTTCCTTCATGTCATCAACACCATTAAACAGCAACACAACATGCAAAACGGGAATGAATCAGCATCAATTATTATTCAGATGTCCACGGTTGCCGAAGAATTGGTAAAAACAATCACTTTCATTAAATCCATTTCAGAGGAAAATATGGAATTGACTTCCATGCTGCAGCGTAAATATGAGAAGGAATACCTGGCAAACGGATACGAAAGCCTGCAGAAACAGGAGGTCAGGATGCTATCGAACGCCTTTAGGGAGATTAACTACCTGAACCGTGAATTACTTCAGGTTTGCAATACAAAAGCAACTCCTTTTGACATAACCGGCGACCTAAAAGATTCCATTGAATCAGTCCGGTACTATGAACACTTTGAGAATGAAATTACCCATATCATAAGCTGTTTAAACGAAATTTCGGACAGGATGAAGTCGGGTGATACTATGATAATGGAAGATGAAAAGGAGACCATCAATACCCTGCGTTAACAATATACCATGAGTAGCGAATAAAATCCATGATTATATTGTAAATAAAAGAAAAGCCAGAGCAGCATTGTTCAAATTGCATGCTGATGAGCCATTTGGTTTATCGATCCTACTGGTAGTTCACCATATTCGAAGATGCACAGACAACAGGAGTTTTGAACTGAAGTCAGAAATACCGTCATCGGGTGATACACAAGCAATATGTGCAAAAACCGGTTTAAACGATTTTTTCTGACATCATTATGAATAAAGCTATATTTTTAATGGCCATTGGAAAATCAATTATATTCGTTGACGATTCCGAAAGCATACGTGAAATTGAAAAATCAGAATGATAGTAATTTCAATCTTGATTCCAATTTGGCTAAATTGGAAGACAAGGATTTTATCCGGCTGAGTGAATTCATTACCCGGGAATTCGGAATAGAAATGCCCGACATTAAGAAGGTAATGCTTCAGAGCCGTCTGCAGAAAAGACTAAAAAAGCTAAACCTAAATAGTTTTTCAGATTACGTCAATTACCTCTTCTCAAAACAGGGGATGGAAGAAGAAATGATCCACTTTGTTGATGTCATCAGTACAAATAGGACAGAATTCTTCAGGGAGAACCTTCATTTTGATTTTCTCTTAAACACGTTGTTGCCAGATCTTTGTCCGCCCGGGAGCAAAGAACACCTGAAATTCTGGAGTGTAGGTTGCTCAAGCGGCGAAGAGCCCTATACACTTGCTATTGTGTTATCGGAATTCCAGGAAAAACATTCGTTAGCTGATTTTATTATTTATGCCACGGATATTTCCACCCGGATTTTGCAAAAAGCCTATCAGGCAATCTATAAGGAAGAGCAGATAAACAATATTCCCCAGGGACTAAAAAGCAAATATTTCTTAAGAAGCATTGACAAAGAAGAAAGAAAGGTGCAGGTTGTTCCTGAATTAAGAGACAAAGTTATCTTCTCACGGTTGAATTTAATTGATGATTATTATTCGACGCCTTTTATCTTTGATATTGTTTTTTGCCGCAATGTGCTTATTTATTTCGACAGGACAGTGCAGGAAAAAATCATTTTCAAGCTGTGTTCCAGCATCAGAAGCGGAGGCTATCTGTTTTTGGGACACTCCGAGTCAATTGCAGGAATGAACTTGCCGTTAAGACATATTCAGCCTACAGTTTTTATGAAACCCTAAGGAGAAATCCATCCATGCAGTCAGACAGACAAAAGGAAAATCACGGATCAAAGAAAAGCAGAAGGACTGCTTGAAATGAAAATGGCAGAGGCTTACGCAATTATTCAGGGTGAAAAACCTGAACCATTTTTGGGATGCCCCACGAAGCTATTAAGATCAATGCAAACCATGTAGTATTACCGCTTGACAGTATTGCCTCCCATGTGTGTCGATATATATGCAAACCATATACCGGACATCTAAGCCTCAGCTTTCAGTTTTTCAGATTCGGTTTTTAAGTTATGAAAATATTGTTTATTTTTAGATTGTTTCTGCAGATATGAAAATTCATACAGGTATGGATGCAAAAAGCCGTAAAGAAACCATCTCACAATATACTATCTTAGCCGTTGTCGTACTCTTTGTTTTTCCCCTTGCGTCTGTTTTTATTGATCTGATAATTAATGATGTAAGCTACAATGCGAAAGGGCTATGGTCACTCCTGAAGTCGAATCCTGTCCATTGGATTGTAATTGGATCATTTGTTATCGTATCCATTGGGATTCACATTCTGATACGGTATTTTACCCGAATTGTGATAGAAAAACAAAACATCATTAATGTTGAACAGGCAAGAACAAAAACAATCAGCAGGTTCGCGCAACAGCTTATACACGATGATTTCCAGGCTTCCCTACCCTTGATGGGTGAAGACGATGATCTGGGCAAATCGTTGATAAATCTCAGGGATACCTTAAAATCCAACAAGGAGGAGGAAGCAAAGAGAAGAAAAGAGGATGAATTAAGAAATTGGCTGGCTGAAGGTATGGCTCATTTCGGTGAGATACTGCGAAACAATATTCAAGATCAGGAACAGCTGGCATTCAATACAATAAAAGCGCTTACCAAATACCTTGGTGCAATTCAGGGAGGATTCTATATGCTGGATGACACCGATGAGAACAACAGGTTTTTCGATCTCAAGGCTTTTTTTGCTTATGACCGTAAAAAATTCACTGATCAAAAGGTGCAATGGGGTGATGGGCTTATCGGAACTGCCGCTAAAGAGCAAAAAACAGTGTACATAACCCAGGTGCCTGAAAGCTATATTAATGTTACTTCAGGACTTGGACAGAGCAATCCAAAATGCCTGCTGATCGTTCCTATACAGCGTGAGAATGAAATTCACGGAGTAATTGAGCTGGCTTCTCTGAATCCCATGGAAGCCCATCAGGTTACATTGGTTGAAAAGGTGGCAGAAAGCGTTGCGTCTACCCTTTCTGCAGTGAAGACTAATATACAGACAGCCCGTCTGCTGGAAGATTCTAAGGCACAGGCTCTGGCACTTTCATCACAGGAAGAAGAGATGCGGCAGAATCTTGAGGAATTACAGGCAACTCAGGAAGAAGCCACCCGCCAGGCTGAACGATTTATGATGCTTGAAAATACGGTTAATCATACTATGATTCGTGCCGAATACAACGTTGATGGTACGTTACTGTACGCTAACACAAAATTTCTTGACAAACTGGAATATACATCAAATACTCAGGTTGAAGGGAAAAAGATTCATCAGTTTATCAGTGAAAAAGACAAGGAGTGGTTCGATAAAATATGGGAAGACCTGGCAAAAGGCGGCAGGCATTTTGAAGGATATATGAAGCATATCACCCAATCGGGGAAAGATCTGTGGACTGTTGCTACCTACACCTGCATACGGAAAGAAGACAACACAGTCGATAAAATTCTCTTTCTTGCGTTGGACACAACAGAACAGAAAAAGCTGAGCCTTGAAATGGAGGGGGTTATCGACTCGGTAAACCGTAGCGGTATCAAACTGGAACTTGATATTAACGGAAATATTATAGATTCCAATGAATACTTTGCCAATTCTTACAAATATAACCTCAAAGATATTCGTAATCTTTCCATATTTGATTTAATAGATCCTATTGAAATTGAAGGCTTTAACAAAAAATGGGAGACAATTATCAAGGGAGTGGGATTCATGGGGCAATTTAAAACAAAAGCAAAAGATAATACTGAAAAATGGTTAAGAGGAGCCTTTAGTGCAGTTTTTAACATGTACAACGAGGTGGATAAAATAATTTACATCGGGCAGGATGTTACCAATGAGAAACAAATGGAGATTGAACTTAGGAATCAGACAGACATCCTGAAGAAACAGGAGAAACTTTTACGCGAATCTGAAAAAGAACTGAGCCGTAAACTTCGGGAAGCCCGGTCAGAAATGCAACAGCAATATAAAGAAACTGAACATATTAAAATACGGAACGAACGAACGTTGGAGGGTGTACTGGACGCCATTATTACTACGGGTCACGATAACAAGATAATATTCTTTAATCGTGCAGCTGAAGAATTGTGGGGCTATCAAAGGCAGGAAGTCGTTAACCATGATATCGGCATTCTGTTTTCGCATAAAATGATTGAAGAAGATGAATTTCTGGCGCTTTATACCGGTCCGGGTGATAATAAAATCATTGGAGTAAGAAAGGAAATTAAGATTTATACCAAGCAACGGAAAGAAAAACCCGTTCTTATCCTGTTATCCCGTGCTCAGGTTGAAAATGAAATAACCTATACAGCTTTTATTCAGAACGTCGAAGTTGAATTGTTTTAAGGGACCATGTATCCATGTTTCTGAGAAATAAAAAAAAACATACGGTACAACAAAAAAATAAGATTGAACAGCTGGAAAATGAAATTGACAGGTTAAATGAATTATTGTCATGTTCAGAGAAAGATATAAACCAGGACCTAAATATTATCCGGCAGGTATTTGATATCAGTGGACTGGGATACTGGACAAAATCCTTGCATGAACCGCTGTTAACCTTATCAAAGAAGGCGCAAGAGATACTTAACATCAAAGACAAAAATACCATTACATGCGAACAATTCCTTGATTGTGTGCATCCGGATGATGTATCGTTGGTTGAGAGTCAAATTAATTCCCTCGCAAAAGACACACGTTCGGTTGAAATAGAATACCGGCTGTTAATCATAGAAAACGACACCCGGGAAATACGGTATTGTTCAACAAAGGCGATTAGAACCATAAAGCCCGATGTGAACCAGTCTATCATTATTGGTATCATTTACAATAATATTGACATTGAGAAAACCCGCAGAGAAGTATCCAAAGCTATTGAAAGAGCTGAAGAAGCTGAAAGATCAAAGAACACAATGCTTTCCAATATCTCCCATGAAATCCGGACACCGATGAATGCAATCATTGGCTTTTCAGAACTGCTGAATATTGGTAATCTCGATTTCGAAAAAAGAAAGGACTATGTTAAAACCATCCGAAACCAGGGTATCCTGCTCCTGAAATTTATCGATGACATTACGGAATTGATAAAGTTTGAATCGGGCAATGTTAAAATCGCCAAAACAAAGTGTGATCTGAACATGTTGCTGAAAGAGATACAGGTAAATGCTAACCAGCAAAAGAAAGCTCTTAATAAAGAGGCACTCGAGATTAAACTAATGACACCCGATAAAAAGAACCTTATTATTTATACCGATTCCGGTCGACTGCAACAGGTAATATCCAATCTGATTAATAATTCAATCAAGTTTACAGAAAAAGGATATATTGAATTTGGTCATAAAATGCCTTCCGAAGGTAAAATTGAATTCTATGTTAAAGATACCGGTATTGGTCTCTCAAAAGAACAACAAAAAAATATTTTTAACCGGTTTGCCGAAGAGGAAATTGTTAAAAGAAAATACGAAGGTTCCGGTTTGGGACTGACGCTTTGCAAACACCTGATAAAACTGCTGGGCGGCAAAATATGGGTAGAGTCAGAATCCGGAAAGGGAGCTGTTTTTCAATTCACCATTCAGCATGAAGAAACACCCCGGGACTTTCATGATTATTCATCTGTCGAGGAAGAGCATTTACCATCCTATAAATGGAAAGATAAGGTAATTCTTATCGTTGAAGACGATGAAGTAAATTTCCGGTTCCTGGAAGCTATCCTGCATGAAAGTGATGTTCAGATTCTTCATGCTGTCAATGGTTTTCAGGCAGTCGAACTGTGCAAGACAATCAATAAAATTGATCTTATTTTAATGGATATTAAAATGCCGGAGATGAATGGATTTGAGGCCACACGACTGATTCGTGAGTTTAACAAAAAAATACCCATCATTGCTCAAACAGCCTTTATCCTCGAGATTGACATGGACAAATGTTTCTCATTAGGCTGTAACGAATGCATTACAAAACCCATTGACATTAAAGAATTTCTCGAAAAAGTCAACGATTTCCTTAAGGAATAAATACCAGCAGCTTTATCATTCTTTTAGCCAACTGATAATCCTATCGTTATATGGGCTTTCCTTCGGCGCAAGGACATCAACAAAACGACCATTTTCATCGATCAGAAATTTCTGGAAATTCCATTTAATTTCGGCATCCATAACTCCATTCATTGATTTCTGAGTTAACCATTGGTACAACGGATGTATATCTTTTCCCTTAACCGATATTTTAGCCATCATGGGAAAAGTGACACCGTAATTCACACGGCAAAAGGTCTCTATTTCCTCATTGGAACCGGGCTCCTGATGTAAAAAGTTATTAGCCGGAAATCCGATGATAATAAATTTTTCACCGCCGTATTCTTTATACAGCTTTTCAAGTTCACCGTATTGATGCGTAAATCCACATTTTGATGCGGTATTGACCACCAGGACTTTTTTGCCTTTAAGGGATGAAAGGTTAAAATCTTCATCAGCGATTGTTTTTACCGTAAAGTCATAAAAACTTTTTAGTTGCTGAAGCCTGCCCTGTAGCGGAAACAAAAAGGTCAGCAATACAAATACGAACAGATATTTCATTTTTATATAGTTAATGTTATTTTTTGATTGTAATAAACAGTCCGTTTTACTATCTAACTATCTACCATATACAACATATATATTTGATGATTGTTCAATAACATACCCCTTTCATTCATACAGGCAAACAGGGTCGGAAGCAGCTTCCCTCCTCCGCCATGCCTTTCATCCGTGAAGCCGTTCATTGCAGGTTTGACGATCCCGGAAAATCATTCATCAATGATGACCTACTTCGTTTTGCATGATCGCCTATATTCAAAACAATTGATGTAATCAATGCTGCAAAAAACAGCACAACCGTACAAATATCTACCGTTCGGGGATTAACGTTCACCGGCAAAAGTCTTTCCACCATATATTCGATATATGAAACAGGCAAGTTCCTTTGACCCATTTTTTCGAGAACTGAAAAATGCCAGTCGGTAAGCGGACAATAACCAAGTCCATAAAATATTCCAAGGATAAACCATGAACCCCCGGTAAGAAGAAGTGTTATCAGATTCAGAAACCTCATCTGTTTGAAAATCCATCCAAAAAGATTAAAGAAAACAAGGGTAGTATGAAAGATGATAAAAAAGAAATCCAGTAACTTTAGCATAAAATCTTTTCTCGATTGGCTCCGATGTTAAAGTTAGCTAAAAATTATGATACACAAGAAAATAATCATTCATGGATCCGTTCAGGGAGTTGGCTTCCGTTATTCAGCACGCAAAATTGCTTATCATCTCGGAATTAACGGATTTGTCAGAAATTTACCGGATGGAAGTGTATTCATTGAAGCAGAAGGGCATGAAGACGCAATGGAAGAATTCATCAGGTGGTGCCATACAGGCCCCTCACGGGCAATAATACAGTCTGTTTCAATAGAGGAAGGACCTCCTGTGCAATTCAGCGAATTTAAAATTGCATTCTAAACGGTCAGATAGGTTCAATGGATTTGCTTTCAATCCAACCCTTATTTCCATCTGAAAGTTTTATCTCTTTCCAGTCATTAATGCTGTCAATGATCATAACTTTTGTGCCTTCATGCAATATAAATACATTGTTGCCTTCCGTATCCGGAGAGCTTTTTATTGCTATTGAAGGATCAACAACCACGGCAGTATTGTTTCTTGTTATGTATTGCTTTCTTTCCACGGAGAACCAATATGTCAACAATGAAATCACCAGTAACAGAACCGCTGAATAAAAAGCGACTTTTTTACCATTTCTTGAGCCTGAAAAGAAAAAGAGAAGGAACAATGTCAGCATAATGCCAAAAGTGATGATACTTATGATTGCCCAGGTATTGGATGGAAATACATTAATCAGATTCTTCAACCAGCGGTTAATAAAAAAATCCGGAATTATATCGATCTTATCCACAACCCTGGCATTGGCGATAGCCAGATTCTGATTTATATCTTCATCATGAGGCGATAATAATTTAGCTTTTTCATAATAGAGAATGGCATATGACAATTTACCGCTCTTGAAATATGCATTACCCAAATTATAAAGTAATTCAGGAGTTTGATTCCCTTTGTTAATTATTTTCTGATACGTGGAGACAGCCTTATTGAATTCATTGTCCTGGTAATATTTATTAGCCAGTCTGAACAATGAATCATTCTGTCCAACGCAATTGGCAAAGGAGGAAACTGCTATTACGAGGAATATCGCAAGCAAAGGTAAGGCATTGTTATACAAACGTCTGATTATCAAAGTTTTTACATATAAGTTCATACACACAAAATAATTATTTATCAACTAATCTCCTGTTGAAGCCTGACAATAAGCTTAATCGTTTCATCCAATAGTTTTCCTGTATTTTCGACATTCGAAGCCGGAGCATAACGAGCCAGTTCACATTCATGGATGATTGTAAACAGTTTATTCATGGTTTCCTCGTTAACACGACAAGATGCCAAAGAACAACGAGCACTTTCTTTTGACAGATCAGCTATAGGAATACCCAGTTTGTCACTCAGGTAAAGCCAGATTGCTTTATGCAATTCATCGTAAAACTCTGTTTTATTGCCGGTCTTTATCATCCGGGAGGCTTTTTTCAAACGTCTGCGGGCATATTTACTGGCTTTTCTGTTCTTTATCAACAACAGATCGCTCGTTCTCCGGATATGATTGCGATAAAGCCATAAAACCAGACCCGATAAAATGGCCAATAACAGATAAAACAAATAAAACCGGATATCTCCAACCAGGAATTTTCCATTGTTGTCCAGGTTTTTGCTTTTCAGTTTTATATATTGTATATCACTGCTAAGCAGTTTAATATCTTCTTTTGCCATGCCCGCGATGACCGGGAGTAACGTATCGCCCTCCCCTTTTTCAACATAAATAGTATGGCTTGCTGTTTGAATGGTTTTAAACTGTTTTGACTGTATATCAAAGTAAGTAAATTCAACGGGTGGAATCGTAAATTCTCCCGGATAATGCGGAATCAGAAGGTATTCAAATGTTTTGGTTCCCGTCATGGGGCTCTCATCGGAAGTCTTGATAACCGGATCGTATTTCTCCACATCGGGGGGAAAATTAATTACCGGCTCATCAACAATTTTATAATTACCGGTACCCTTAAGGGTTATTTTATAATTGACCGCATCATTCGTCATAACCTGCGGTTTATCAACCGATGAGCTAAGCGTAAAACTGCCTACGGCCCCGGTAAACGAAGCAGGTTTCGGGACGGGCAGGGGCTTGCACTTTATGGTAACACGGTTCGATGTCAGTTTAACAGGAATATCCCGTACGGAAGGCTCAAAAAATTCATCAAAAAAACTATTTGATTTTCGTTTAACCTGTTGTCTGACAGCAATATCAAGGTCAAATGGTTCAATGATCAACTGACCGGTTTTTTGAGGTATCAATAATACTTTTTGCAGCACACCCGAATAATATATATCTCCATTTACATTTTCCCGTTCAAGATTTCTCAGGGGCGGTATTTCTATCGGCTCCGTATAAAAACCTGTAAAATCAGGACCTTTGTATCTTTCGTCAAGTCCGGAAATCTGAAGTTTTGTATATAGTTTAATGGTCGCCACGATCTGTTCACCAATATATGCTTCTTTTTTATTCACGAGAAGCCTCACGTATACATCATCGGAAGAAGCAGCCGAAGCATTTGCAGCATCCTGATCTTTTTTTGCTGAAGAAGCAGAGGAACCAGAGCCTACTATTTCAACAGTTATTGAATTCGATTGATAATTCTTATTTTTAAACGTCGCCTTAGCGGGAGCAACAGTATACTTACCTTCTTTAACAGCCCTGAAATAATAAGTATAGCTATATGTGGTTTTTGTATAGGTCTTTCCGGGTGACGATTCAATCTGCGTGCTTTGTCCCACACTTGGTCCGCCCATATACTGAAAGTCATTGAACTCGGGCAATTCTATATCCGAAAGGTTATGATTGGCTTCATATATAATTGTGAACTGTTCCCCCACCCTCAGTACATCTGGTTCAGCTCGTGCCACAAATTGTATATCCTGCGCAGACAATATCGCGTGCAAGGATACCGACAACATCGCTGTTAATATAACGTATCGCATTAATGTTTGCCGTGATTGCAATCGTTTATACATACCACTATAGTTTTTACCAGTCCTTTTCAACCGGAACTTTTCTTACCTGGTTTTGTTTTTCTTTTACTTTTTGCAGCACCTTTTTTTCATCATTCTCCAGCGCCTGTAATAATCTTTCAGCAACTTCCCTTGAAATCTGATCCTTTTGTTGATTCTGTTGCTGTTGTTGCTTTTGTTGTTGTTGTTGTTGTTGTTGTTGCTGCTGTTTCTGATCCTGTTTATCCTGACTGTCCTGCTGATCTTTTTTACCCTGGTTATCCTGTTGTTGCTGCTGATTCTGCATATTTTTCATAGTAAGGACAAATTGCAGGTTATGCCTTGCATCTGTGTCACCGGGATTATTACGCAGGGCATTTTTGTATGCCTCAATACTTTCATTTAGTTTATTTGCCTTAAACAAAGAATTTCCCAGGTTATAATAATACCGGGAAATCTCATCTTTGTTTTTTTTCAGTTGTGACAGGTTAAAATATTTGGTAGCGGCAGCTTCATATTTCTCTTGTTTATATAACGCATTGGAAAGATTGTATTCAGCTTTCGATGAGTTAATGTTCTTTTCCAGGGCTTTCCGGTAATTTATCTCTGCTTCGTTATATTTTTTTTCCTTGTATTCATTGTTTCCCTTCCGGATGTATTTTTGTTCCGGTTGTGAAATTGCTTTCATGGGAGTCAGTAACAACAAAATGATTATTATATATTTCATTTTCATGCTTGTTTAAATATCGAAATTTTTGTAAACCATTTGTTTTTTCTTTCAAGCAAGAGCAATTCGAAAATAAGTAAAGTCAGGACAATCCAGATTATGGCTGGAAACTGTTCTTCGTATTCCGAGTAGGTTTTCGATTCCATTTCCGTTTTATCAAGCCGGTTCAACACCGTATGAAGATCATTCAATCCTATATTCCCCGAGGTTGCCCTGAAATATTTGCCGTTTCCCGCATGTGCGATTTCATTGAGCATTTGCTCATTCAGTCGCGTTGTAACAATATTCCCGTTTCTATCACGGCGGTATTCTCGAATATAGGATTTATCGGAATCAGGGATAGGAACTCCTTCAGGGAGACCAATGCCTATTGTATATACTTTAATGCCCTTTTCAGCTGCATTGCGGGCCATATCGACTGCGCTTCCCTCGTGATTCTCACCATCGCTAATAATTACAATTGCCTTGTTTGTTTCTTCCCGGGGACTGAAGGATTTCATGCCCAGCTCTATGGCCGAACCAATTGCCGTACCCTGCCTAGATACCATTGCTGTATTGATACCGGAAAGAAACATTTTGGCTGATGTATAATCTCCGGTCATGGGTATCTGTATATAGGCATCACCGGCAAAAACAATTAATCCAAGCCGATCATTTTCAAGTTTGTCAATCAGTTTTGAGATAGCCTGTTTTGCCCGTTCCAGCCGATTGGGTTCTATATCCCTTGCCATCATACTATTTGAAACATCCAGCGCAATCATTATTTCAATGCCTTTTCGCTTAATTTCCTTTATTTTTGAACCAAATTGCGGTCCGGCAATGGCCACTATCAAAAAACCGAAGCTTAACAGCAAAAGAATAAATTTATAGTGACTCCGGCTCACAGAGGCAAAAGGCATCAATGCTGACAATATGCCCGGATCACCGAATTTTTTTATGGATCGTTGCTTATTCCATACAAAGCCGGCATAAACAGCCATCAATACAGGCAGAACAGCCAGTAACCATAAGTATTCCTGATGTGCAAACCTGAAAATTGCTTTTTCCATAATACACTTTTTTATGGTATACCCCTGAAGACAATATAGCGAAGGAGTACCTCAATCAACAGTAGTAACAGAGCCATGCCGGCATACACTCTGTATTCCTCCTGCTTGCGGCTATACTCTTTCACATCAATTTTTGATTTCTCGAGCTTATCAATTTCTACATATATCTGCCTCAGTTTCTCATTATTGGTTGCTCTGAAATAACTACCATTTGTCATATCTGCAATTTCCTGCAAGGTTGGCTCGTCGATTTCAACCGGTACTTTTTGTATCACGGTACGTCCAAAAACATCCTGAAACGGATAAGGTGCCATTCCCTTGATTCCTACACCAATAGTGTATACCCTGATTCCAAATGTCTTTGCGATCTCTGCTGCGGTGAGCGGATCAACCGAACCTGTGTTGTTCATTCCGTCAGTCAGCAAAATAATTACCTTGCTTATGGCATCGCTATCTTTAAGTCTTTTTACCGCATTAGCAAGACCAAGCCCGATGGCCGTTCCGTCTTCGATAATACCACTCTTTATATCCTTAAAAAGGTTAATCAATACTGCATGATCGGTTGTAAGCGGACATTGTGTAAAGCTTTCGGCACTGAAAACAACAAGACCGATACGGTCATAAGGCCTACCGGATATAAATTCAACAGCTACATCTTTTGCAGCTTCCAGTCTGTCGGGAGTAAAATCCCGGGCAAGCATACTGCCTGAAATATCGATGGCCAGTATAATATCAATTCCTTCAGTGGTTGTCTTTTCATGCCGGTCAGTTGATTGCGGACGGGCTAATACAACGATGATGAGAATAAGAGTCAACATTCTCAGTATAAAAGGGATATGCCGGAGGTTTACCTTGGAGGTTTTAGCTATTGGTTTCAGTGGATCTACCGATGAAATTTGCAAATGAGCCTGCAGCGATTTATTCCTCAGAATATACCATACGATGAACGGTATTATCCCAAGCAACAGGTACAGGTAATGCGGATGTGCAAATTCAACAGCAGTCATACTTCAGATTTCAACATTAATATTTTCCGGGTGTGGTTTTGGATTGGATTTACTACCGTCATCTATCGGCTGATGACGGGTATTCCTGATAAAAAGGTATGCATTTTCAAGTTGATTGTGATTCTCATCCGGGTCAGGATCTGCCTTGGCAAACTTAACCAAATCAGACAATTGAAGCAGTGCTTTAAGCATAGCATAGTTGGAATCCCGGCCGAGTATGTCCTGGACAGCTGCCAGAATCTCGTATGATGTTTGTTCAAGTGCTGTAATACTGTATCGTCCCTCAATGTAAATGCGGATTATTTCCGACAGACGGGAATAATATTCCTTGATTCTGCCTTGTTGCCAAAGCTTTTCAACCTTCAACCGATCCAATTCCCTTAGTGCAACCACATCAGGAGGGTCAATTGGCTGGAATCTGGCCATGATTGGTTCATTTCGTTTTTTCTTTTTATAATAGTATACAATGAACCAAACAATTAAGATAAGAGCAAGAAACAGCAATACAAAGGGAAATATTTCTCTAAAACTCAACGGTGCTTTGTAAATTCCTTTGATATCCCTGATGGTATTAGCTGTATCGATGGGAAATGACAGGACTTCAAGATAATTGGCAGCTGACCGGATTGTATCCATATACTGTTCAGACCGGTAAACAAATGGAATAGGAGGAATATAAAACAAACCTGTATCAAATACCGTGAGGATTAATTGTTGACTGAGTATTATCTGGTTATCCCGTTTTCGTGAGGAATCGATTTCGCCTTTATACAGGATCTCAATTGCTCCGAACAGAGTATCATTGAATGACGGAAATTCAACAACCGAACCGGAGGGTTTTTCAACGATCAGATTCATCTTCACCTGACCTCCCAGGTCGATGGTATTGGTATCAAGCACAGCCTGAGCACGGATCACCTGTGCGTACATGCAGCGTGGAGTTACCAAGGTAACAAGCACCATTATCAGGCCTATTCCTGTTCTTTTCCAGCCAATTTTCTCCATTATCAAAACGGTTACTTTTTAATACCTGTGTTTAAAAAGGGAGATGAGCGGTTTAACATAGTCTTTATCCGTTGCTACAGCAACATAATCAACACCGGCCTTTTTAAACAGTTCATTCAGATCTTCCTGCTTTCTTTTCCAGGCCTTGCGATAAGCGTCACGAACAAACCTGCTGGAGCTATCTACCCATTGTTCTTCATTCGTTTCAGCATCTTTCAATTTTATCAGGCCAACAGGCGGAAGGTCGGTTTCACGGTTGTCGTATACCCAAACACTCACGACATCGTGTTTTTTCTTGGCTATCCGGATAGACTCTTCAAAATCACTGCCCATAAAATCAGAAATCAGAAAGGCGATACTTCTTCTTTTTATTGCGTTTGTAAGGTAACGCAAAGGTTCAGTAAGATTAGTACTACGGCTTACCGGTTCAAAATCAATGAGCTCTCTAATTATTCTGAGCATATGTGATCTGCCTTTTTTAGGGGGGATGAACTTTTCAATCCTGTCACTGAATAAAATAACTCCCACCTTATCGTTGTTCTGAATAGCAGAAAAAGCGATAACGGCTGCAATTTCTGTCATCATATTTTTCTTCATCTGATGGCTGGAACCGAAATCGCGCGAACCACTCACATCAACCATCAGCATTACAGTAAGTTCCCTCTCCTCTTCATATATTTTACTATATGGATGGTTAAAACGTGCCGTGACATTCCAGTCCACATTGCGGATATCATCTCCGTATTGGTACTCACGTACTTCACTAAAGGTCATTCCTTTCCCTTTGAAGGCTGAATGATATTGTCCGGCAAAAATATGCTCGGATAATCCCCTGGTCTTGATCTCAATTTTTCTGACACGTTTTATCAGTTCAGAAGCTTCCACGTTATCCCCGGTTTTACTTTTTACGAATACTCACAGTGAAAAACCATTGACCTTTCTCAAGTTTTACAATATATTCCTGTCCTTTATCCATATAACACCATGTAACCTTATCTTTCTTTTTATATTTATTATTGAGTTCAGTGATTATTTCATTCAGGTTAGAATAATCTGACATCCATCGGACATAAGTACATTTATCTTGCTGAGAAAGAAAGAATAAAATGGTCTGTTCGGAAATCTTATCAACAAATTTGATACAGTTGTATGAACGGTTGACAGAATTCCTATCCAGTTTAAAATTGGGCTGATTCTGCTTCATCAACAGAATGATTTCATCCTTATGCATACCAATGTAATTTTGAGCGGAAGCATGAAAGGAGAATACCAATAATATATATAAAAAAACTATACGCATAGCTCAATGATCATGGCACTTCAATATTATTCAACACTTCAGTAATAATATCTTCAGATGTAACATTCTCTGCTTCAGCCTCATAAGTAAGACCCATACGATGTCTCATCACATCGTGACAAACAGCTCTCACATCTTCAGGTATTACATAACCCCTTCGCCTGATAAATGCAAAAGCCTTAGCTGCCTTGGCCAGGTTAATGCTGGCACGCGGTGAACCTCCGTAACTGATCAGACTGGAGAATTGAGCAAGTTTGTACTGAGCCGGGAAACGTGTCGCAAACACGATATCCAGAATGTATTGCTCAATTTTTTCATCCATATATACTTCCTTAACGATACTACGAGCTTTTTCAATATCTTCAGTCTTAACAATTTTCCTTGCTTGTGGAAACTCCATTGCAAGGTTTTCCCGCATAATCAGCTTTTCTTCATCTTTGGTAGGATAAGTAATCACTACCTTCAACATAAAGCGATCAACCTGAGCTTCAGGAAGAGGATAGGTTCCTTCCTGCTCAATGGGATTCTGCGTGGCAAGAACCATAAAAGGCCGGGGAAGCTCAAAGGATTGGGTGCCAATCGTGACTTGTTTTTCCTGCATTGCTTCAAGCAAGGCACTCTGTACTTTTGCCGGTGACCGGTTTATTTCATCGGACAGAATAAGATTGGCAAAAACAGGCCCTTTACGAACAACGAATTCCTCTTTCTTCTGACTGTATATCATGGTACCGATCAGGTCTGCCGGAAGCAGGTCGGGCGTAAACTGTATACGGGCAAACTGTGCATCGATGGTATCAGCCAGTGTTTTAATTGCCAACGTTTTAGCCAAACCGGGTACTCCTTCCAGCAACACATGACCATCGGATAATAAAGCCACCAGAAGGCTGTCAATCAGGTGCTTCTGTCCAACAATGACCTTCCGTATCTCATTGTTAATCATATCAACAAAAGCACTTTCCCGTTCGATTTTCTCATTCAGTTCACGAATCTGAAAAGCAATTTCACCCATAATTTTTCGTATTTTGATGTACTGTATATTTTATATTTATATAATTGTGATAACAATATTCATACCACCTATGCTTTTATTTAGAAAATGCAAATATGTGAACTATTTAAAAATCTTCTTTTTGTATTATGTTAAAAATTGTTAAACCCCGTATCAGCATTGAAAGCAGCAGTTCTCAATCAGGCCCGTGTGTATATTTATGAACAGCTTAACGGTGTTGCGAATGTGAATAAAGTATCGCACCTTTATTCTTCCTATATTCTGTTGGATTTATATGAAAAAAAGGTATTTCATTGAACTTGCTTTTAAAGGCACAGCCTACCATGGCTGGCAGAAACAACCAAACGCCAGCACCGTCCAGGATATAGTGAATCATGCTCTGTCCGTTGTATTGAAAGAAACGATTGAGACAGTTGGAGCCGGCCGAACGGATACGGGAGTCCATGCACGTTATTTTGCAGCCCATTTTGAAAGCGATTTATATGATCCGGTTAAAAAACATAAGTTATTATATGGCATTAACAGCATATTACCAATCGATATTGCTGTTAACGATATATACCGCGTGACAAATGATGCTCATGCACGTTTCAGCGCATTGTCAAGAACCTATGAATATCGTATCAGCCGAAGCAAAGATCCGTTCGAAACTGATTTTTCATGGTATTATCCTCATAATCTGGATATCCAGCGAATGAACAAGGCCGCTGAGGTATTACTTAAGATCGAAGACTTTAAAAGCTTTAGCAAATATCATTCCCAGGTCAAGACAAGCATCTGCAAATTATCACAGGCTGCCTGGACAGAGAATAACAATACGATTACTTTTACGATAACAGCAGACCGGTTTCTGAGAAATATGGTAAGGGCCATTGTGGGTACCTTAGTTGAAGCAGGAAGGGGAAAAATATCCCTGGAGAGACTCACTCAAATTGTTCTTGCAGCGAATCGCAAGGAAACTGCAAGGTCAGCTCCGGCAAAAGGCCTTTTTTTAACCCGCATAATGTATCCATCAACCATTAAATTATAACAATTGTTCATATTTTTTCTAAGAACATGTACAAATTAAAATGGGTTATATAGTATTATTGTATAACATTTTAACTGGATCATCGTATATAAGTATGCATTATCTTCATTATGTATTATGAAAAAGATCACAATATTACTGATTAAACTGGCGCTTTTACTTAATATATCCTATTCACAGATGGGTATTCCCAAAGCTCAGGCCATGTTTATATTCAATTTTTCCAGGTTAATTGAATGGCCTGCAACTTATAAAACGGGCCCCTTTATAATAGGCGTATTAGGAACTTCTGCTGTTGCAGAAGAACTTGACCTATATACCAAGGGCAAAAAGGTAGGTGCACAGGATATTCAGGTTATGCGGTACAAAACAGTTCAGGAAATAGGTTCTTGCCATATCCTATTTATTCCGTTTGCCAAGTCAAGGCAATTGACTGAAGTTACCTCTGCTATCCAGGGAAAGAGTACCCTGGTCATTACTGAAAAAAACGGAGCACTGAATGAAGGTTCAGTTATTAACTTCATTATACTGGAAGATAAGCTTAAATTTGAATTAAAAGCTGAAAATGCAAGCAAACGTGGCATTAAAGTCAGCTCCAAGCTCGAAGAAATGGCTCTGTCAGGGGCCTGATCTTCCATTTTAAATCCGAATTCCGTTTCACAGAAAATTCGTTTATAATTGGTTTTTATGTTATCTTGGCTCGATATTTGAGTCATTATAGAGTAGATATATAATGATATAGCGATGAAAAGAATAACAATGAAAATCATTTCTTGCTGCCTGGGAATTATTGCGCTGACTATACCTTTGCAGGCACAAACAGGGATAGCAAAAGCTCAGGCTATGTTTATTTACAACTTCTCACGTCTTGTTGAATGGCCTTTATCTAACAGATCGGGATATTTTGTTATAGGTGTCTACGGAGTATCCTCCGTTGCAGATGAGCTGGAAACCTATGCCATGGGGAAAAAAGTCGGGACACAGGATATTCAGATAAAACGATATAAAACCCTTCAGGAAATAACAACCTGTCATATATTGTTTATTCCCTTTGCACGTACCAAACAGATGGATGAAATAGTAAATGCGGTTCAGGGGAAAAGTGTGTTGTTAATTACCGAGAAAAACGGAGCACTGAATGCCGGATCAGCCATTAACTTTGTGCTGCTTTCAGACAAAATTAAATTTGAGATGGATCCCGGAAATTTTACAAAATACGGATTAAAATACAGTTCAAAATTGCAGGAAATGGCCACAGCAGGCTCATAATCAAGTCAGGGCTGAGCTTTTCGGGCTATCCTTCATTGTTCCATATTTCCCAGGCCTTCTCAGCCTGCAAATGCAACATATTCAATCCATTTATAACATGTGCACCCATCTCCCTGCCTTTTTTCAGAAATTTTGTTTCCAGCGGATTATAAATCAGATCGTATAAAATGTGTCTACCTGTAATAAATTCGTAAGGGATATCCGGAAAAGCATCTTCATCCGGATGCATACCAACAGGTGTTGTATTAATGATAAGTTGATGCATATATAGCACAGGGCCACACAACTGCTCATAAGAAATCTGACTGCTTTTTTTTGGATGCCGGGATACAAAAAGGAATGAAATACCAAGATGCTTCAGCACGTGTGCTATTGCTTTTGAGGCACCGCCGGTTCCCAGTATCAGGGCATTTGTCACGTCTTTATCCAGAAAGGGTTTAAGGGAAGCATAAAATCCAAAGGCATCGGTATTGTACCCTTCGAGTATTGCCTTTCTTTTATCACGGATTATTTTTATTGTATTAACAGCACCAATGGCACGAGCATTTTCATCACAATGGTCAAGAAAACGAAGAACTTGTTCTTTGTAAGGTATAGTTACATTGAGTCCTTGCAGATCAGGATATTTGACAATAAGTTCTGGAAGCTCTTCCATTGACCGGAGGGGAAAATTCTCATACCTGTGATCCGATAATGCTTCTTTCCTGAATTTATCCGTAAAATACTGCTTCGAAAAGGAATGCGACAGAGGATTTCCTATAAGGCCAAATAATATCATAGTTATAATTTTTGAGAAATGAACAATGTCTGCTTTCGATATCCTGATACAGTCCCGATATAAATGATTAACTTAAGTTGCTACGTATAAAGAATAAATTAAAATTGATTTAAGATTGAAGATTAACGATTTAAGATTTATGAAAAAAAATGTATCAACAATATAATCAATACTATATAAATCTAAAATTACCCTTCTTAAATCAAAAATCATCATTCTTAGTTCTTAAATCGTATTAATATTTTATATCTGGTAACTTGAATTAATTATCATTCTAGTAATTCATCCCAACAGGCTCTTAATAACCTATACAGGTGTTTCTGATGCTAAAGCTCCTTATATTTTGCTGAATCAGGCCGGTATTCCCTGAGTTTCTCCGGAAGAAAATCAAAAAACGTATCTCCGCGTAAGCCACGCCGCAAACATTCTAACGGAATAACATCAACGGGGGCAATATTTCCCAGATTAACATTAGCTCCCTGAAGTTTGATAAACCATACCTGTTGTTTTCCGGTTGGCGCTTCCCAAAGAATTTTACTGGCCTCAATCCGGCTTGTAATGTTGGATATAAGTTCTTCGTTAGCCGATCCGTCATTGTGGTAAATGCCAACCGTTCCACTTTCACGTGCTTCTGCAATGACCTTCCAGGATCCCGCGGCAAGCTCTGTTTTCATCATCTCAATCCAGATATCATCAGGAATTTCAACACCTTTTTGCTTGGAACCTACTTCGGAGAGTACGGTTACGTATTTTGATAATTTGCTTATAAAATCAAGTTTTTGTTGATGGGGCATATACATCGAACCGTCAGAAATCTCAGCTGTATCAAGTTTCAGTTTTTCAACCAGCTCTATATAATCATCAAACATTCCACGTATTACAAACGCTTCGAATAGAGTACCCCCTAGGTATGCTTTTATATTGGCCTCCTGATACAGTTTTATTTTGATTTCAATTATATGATCTGTAACAACAGCTGTGCCAAAGCCGAGTTTCACAAGGTCGGTATAAGCAGCACTGGTTTCGATAAAGTTCTCCACATCCCTGATGCTCAGACCTTTATCCATCATCATTGTCAATCCTTTTTCTCGGGGTTTTAACAGACGATCGGGCAAGTACGGTAAATGTATCTCCATGGTCAAATTGTTTTAACTAACTGATTAATGACTTGCGTTATAAAAGCTTAATGTTTCCATTCACAGATTCACTTTTTTTCATCCGACTGAAGATGAGCAAAATACTCATCAGGGTATATATGCCCCGTATGTTTCAAAGATACTTTTATTTTCACTATAGATTTCAGTCAGCTCTACCGCCAACGGGTGGTTATTTCCAAGGCCTGCAGCAATATGGTTCAGATGTTCGCTAAGATCGAGCAAAGCAGATGTCCCTATCCGATAATTCTTGTTCACCTGGTCATTTTGTTGCATCCGTAAATTAACTTCAATCATCTTTGTTAAAGCATCACCGTACACTATCAGTTCTTTTGCAACATCAATGCCATAACGGGATACAAGGATCTTCCATAATGAGAAATCCATATCATAGACTTCCATATTCCAGTAAAAATCAAGGGCTGTTAATATTTTTATTTTTTCAAGTTCGGTATGAACGGTTTGATTGACAAGAACCCGGTTTTTGTTTATCCGGTCGTTATAATAATATAATTCAGCATTACAATATGGCTCAAATATATTATAAAGCCTGATTTTACGTGGATAATACGGCAAGGAGCCTTCTGTTATTGTTTCTTTCGATACGGTCAGAAACGAATTGTCGATCAATACCGGCGGACTTTTTACCAAGCTGTTGAACCTGAATATATCTGCGGCATCTGTCTTTATAGTATAAAAGGAACTTCCTGACCAGAGAAACGACACATTTTCATCCAGGTCATCGATCAGCGATGTTACAAAAACATCGGCATAACCCAGTGAATAATCTACAAGTTCATTATTAAACCAGGGAAGACAATATTCCATTGACTGATCCGGATAAGCGCCATTCAAATAATGCTGCAAATAAAGAATAAATTCGGTTTCTGCCCTGAAACAATCCGTTAGTCTGAGCACTTCTGACAAATTGTATTCCAGGGTTGAATCGCTTGGCATGATATAGGCCGGAGCTATCGCCAAACCCGAAGCATATGATTTGTTGCCTGTTTCAATTATTCTTCTTATGAGATGCCGGGTATCTTCATCCATAGGCATTTTGTTATATTTTATGGACGGATCCGATACTTTCTTAGGAAAACTATCCGTAATATCCGGCAGAACCCATTGAATATATTGAAACAGATTCGAGCTCTTCCAATGACTGCCAAAAAATTCCAGTGAATTCAAATAAGGCTGCAACGGTGTGTTCAGGTTTATATGAATATAGGCTCCGTTGAGTTTAAAGGGCAACAGATCACGAATAATATTCACCTGCTGTGTAAGTTCTTTGATATCCGACCAGGCGTTAATAGAGATAAAGCGCTGGTTCACATCCGGGTAATCAATGATTCTGGCATTATACAGAATAGGTGACTGATTATCAAACAATTGAGTAATTGTATTAACCGCATAGAAGTCACCAACAGCGTTATTCCCTGCCAGAAATATAACCCTGGGGAGATCATTGCTGGTATAAGCAAAATATCCCTGATCGTGACCGGTGATAGCCTTTAGCGGAAGCATCTCCATGTATTTTTCGTAGAGTATGCTTTTTCCGATGCTGAATATGAGCGTTGATTCATTTAATTCACTCTGACTGATGGTGTGCTGAAGCCTCATACGTGCAATCAGGTCATTACCTGCACCTGCCTTTGTAAGTGCCGAAATGATCTTTTCGAGCAGGATATTGGCAGCTCTGTCAGTTTCTTTCTCAGGATGAACCGGAACGATGATTTTTGGCAGGTCTTCGATCCCCTGTCCTCGTCTGAACAAAACAATCGATTCAAGTCTGCTTATTTGCTTGGGGGTGGGTATGATCAAATCCTGTTTCGACAAGGCTGAATCCATAATACCTGTAAATCGCTCCAGCGGTGTAAAATTCGACTTTGTATAATGGAAATCAATATCATCAATCCATATGGTACCGGTTCCTTTAAGACCAATAAAGAGTTTAATATACCGGGCATCGTCGGGAATATCACCTTCACTGAATGGAAAGCTGTGAGACTTGCCGATAATCCTTCCCCAGTCAAATTCCTTAATATAGTTAAAGTTTGCCAATGAGAGGGATTTAAAGGAATTATCAATTTTCTTATCTTTTAAAGGTAACAGATACCGGGAATCAATTTTTATTTTGTTTTTATCGAAATATATAATCTTGATTTCAACGGCATCGTACATCCTCGTACCCAGCCGTGCGCTGTAAGGTCTTATGTCAAGCATACGCGCATAAAAGGTAAATGAATAATTGCCCGGGATAACGCGAATAAAACCGCTCATTATTCCTTCACCTTTATCAGCAATTTCATCGGCTGTTGTACGTGAGATTCTAATAGCGTGCTGTCCCGTATATACTTCATCATAAGATAATGTTGTATCATTTGTCAGGTCAATCCATGTAACATGGTTACCGGTCTTCTGCCAGCCATCAAGGGAGAAAGATTTATGCAAAGAATCTACCTTAAGCCACTTACCTGATTCAAATGAAGGGTTACGCACCAGATTTCCTTTATCTGTTTTTTGTTGCCGTATAAAGTATGGTATAGCAAGGGGGTCATTACTTGACCAGGAAGGTAAATTATCGTCTTTTTTCCCTTTTTCATGGCAGGAAAGACTTATAGCACCCGCAAGGAAAATACAAAGGATAATTGCCAGACCGGGATACTTATTTCCGCTATTACCAAAGCTATAATTAGGATATCCCATACAATAAGTTATAATTTTGTAATACAGTCCTATGGATAAATAATCCTTTTTGCCGACAGCACGGTGTTTTTTAATAAGGCAATGACCGTGAGCAATCCTACCCCCCCCGGAACCGGTGTTATATAACTGCATTTGGGAGCAACCTCATCGAATTTAACATCACCCAGCAATTTCCAGCCCGATTTGGTAAGTTCCGATCGGATACGGGTTATTCCGACATCAATAACAACAGCGCCTTCCTTAACCATATCAGCCTTAATAAATTCCGGTTGGCCTAAGGCTGCTATCAGTATGTCAGCCTGAATGGTAACATCTTTCAGGTTTTGTGTCTTGCTGTGGCATACCACTACGGTTGCATCCCCGGGATATCCTTTGCGGGATAACAGTATACTTATAGGCTTACCAACAATATTGCTTCTTCCAACCACAACGCATGTTTTACCCGATGTAGAAATATTATATCGTTTGATGATTTCCAAAATACCAGCAGGTGTAGCAGAAATATAAGAAGGCATACCAATTACCATCCGACCGATGTTCATGGGATGAAAACCATCCACATCCTTTCTTATATCAATCGCTTCTGTAATATTTTGTTCCGAGATATGTACCGGTAGAGGAAGCTGTACAATCAGGCCATCAATATCAGCATCATTGTTTAATTCCCTGATTTTCTCCATTAAATCCTTTTCGACAATATTATCTTCAAAACGCACCAGGGTAGATTTTATTCCAACCTCAGCGCAAGCTTTTATTTTACCTGACACATAGGTTTCACTTGCACCATCATGGCCCACGAGGATAGTAGCAAGATGTGGATTTTTTCCGCCTTCGGCTTTAAACTGAGCTACTTCGGAGGCTATTTCAAGCTTCATTTCAGCTGCCAGCTTCTTCCCATCAAGTAATTGCATAATCTCTGGTTTACTTTTACAACTGTATCATTCAAAGCCAGGCTAATCCTGTAATTTTATTGTTTTTCACGGAATTGAGGCATGTTTGCCATAGTCCTCATCATATTCTTACCTCCAGTCATCATTTTCATCATTTTGCGGGTTTCGTCAAACTGCTTGATTAATCGGTTCACTTCCTGAACAGAGGTTCCGCTCCCATCAGCAATGCGTTTCCTGCGTGATCCGTTAAGTATCTCGGGAGTAGTCCTTTCCAGAGGGGTCATGGAATGTATAATCGCCTCAATTCCTTTAAATGCATCATCATCGATATCAACATTTTTCAAAGCTTTTCCCATGCCCGGTATCATACCTGCCAGATCCTTAACATTACCCATCTTTTTTATCTGTTGTATCTGACTCAGGAAATCATCCAGTCCAAACTGGTTTTTAGCAATTTTTTTCTGCAATTTCCGGGCTTCACTGACATCAAACTGTTCCTGCGCTTTTTCCACCAGTGTCACGATGTCTCCCATCCCAAGTATCCTGTCCGCCAATCGTGCCGGGTGAAAAACCTCAATCGATTCATGTTTTTCTCCAGCACTGATGAATTTAATAGGTTTATCCACTACAGAACGGATTGAAAGGGCTGCCCCGCCTCTTGTATCACCATCGAGTTTTGTCAGTACCACACCATCGAAATTGAGTCTTTCATTAAACTCCCTGGCTGTATTTACCGCATCCTGACCGGTCATGGAATCCACTACAAAAAGTACTTCTTGCGGATCAATCGCCTTTTTAAGGGAGGTAATTTCATGCATCATTTCTTCATCAATTGCAAGACGACCGGCCGTATCCACAATAACCAGGTCATGTCCGATTTTTTTTGCTTCTTTAATTCCCGACTGGGTAATTTTCACCGGATTTTTGTTATCGTCTTCGGTATATACCGGAACATTAATCTGTTGCCCCAGTATCTTTAACTGTTCGATTGCAGCTGGTCTGTATACGTCACCCGCAATCAGCACAGGGCTTCTACCGCGCTTTGAACGAAGATATGCAGCCAGTTTTGCAGCGAATGTAGTTTTACCTGAACCCTGTAAACCAGCTATTAATATCACAACCGGATTTCCCTTCAAGTTAACGTCAACATCTGTACTACCCATGAGCTCAACCAGTTCATCGTGGACTATTTTCACCATCATCTGGCCTGGTTTTACAGCAGCCAGAATCTTCTGCCCCAGTGCTTTTTGTTTAACTGTATCGGTAAAGCTTTTAGCTATTTTATAGTTAACGTCCGCATCGAGTAATGCACGGCGAACCTCTTTCAGGGTTTCGGCCACATTGATCTCAGTTATCCTACCCTGTCCCCTGAGTATTTTGAATGACTGTTCAAGTCGTTCTGATAGGCTTTCGAACATGCTTCTCTATTTTAACAATACAAATATAATCATTTACAAATCCGTTGCTTTGCTTTTTCACATTCTCTCCGGCACCTCGATTCCCAGAAATCCCATGCCCGATTGTATTACCCTGGCTGTCAGATCTGACAATAACAGACGCAGACCTTTTATGCGGTCATCGGGTTCTCTCAGAATAGAATAATCATGATAGAACTGGTTGTATTCTTTTGACAGATCATAGATATAATTAGCTATAAGAGAAGGATTGTATGTCTGTGCCGAATTTTTTATAACTTCCGGAAAATCGTGAAGAAGTTTAAGGATATTCTTTTCTTTTTCGTTAAGAAGAACATTGACAACTGCCTTTTCCGGTAACTGAATACCATTTTCGCCAGCTTTACGAAATACTGACCTTATCCGTGCATGGGTGTATTGAATAAATGGTCCTGTATTTCCATCAAAGTCAATAGATTCTTTTGGATTGAAGGTCATATTCTTGACCGGATCCACTTTCAACATAAAGTATTTTAAGGCACCTAATCCGATAATTTTAAAGATGTCTTCCTTCTTATCATCCGAAAGGCCTTCAAGTTTTCCAAGATCATACGACATTTCGCGGGCAGTTTCAATCATTTCATCCATCAGTTCATCGGCGTCCACTACAGTTCCTTCCCGCGATTTCATTTTGCCTTCAGGAAGCTCCACCATTCCATAGGATAAATGATAAAGCGTTCTTGCCCAGGGAAAGCCAAGCTTATCAAGTACCAGTCCAAGTACTTTAAAATGATAGTTTTGTTCGTTACCTACCACATATACCATCCGATCGGGATGATATTCATCCTTCCTCACTTGTGCAGTTCCTATATCCTGTGTAATATACATCGATGTACCATCAGCGCGCAACAATACCTTTTCATCCAGCCCGTCTGCCCTCAGGTCCACCCAAATTGAACCATCCTGGTGCTGATAGAATACTCCGTTTTTGAGTCCTTCCAAAACTGTATGCTTTCCAACGAGATATGTATCGGATTCATAATAGATTTTATCAAAGTCTATACCTAGTTGCCGGTATGTTTCATCAAATCCTTTATACACCCATGTGTTCATTGTTTTCCATAGATCGTTGATGGCTGTGTCTCCTGACTCCCATTTCCGTAACATTTCCTGAACTTCCAGCATAAGCGGTGCCATTCTCTCGGCTTCTTCAACTGATTTTCCGTTATTAACGAGCTTTGCCACCTGAAATTTATACTGCTGTTCAAATTTTACATAATAATCACCGACAAGATGATCACCCTTTTTTCCGGAAGATTCCGGTGTTTCTCCCATACCCCATTTCTGCCAGGCAAGCATTGACTTACAAATATGAATGCCTCGATCGTTAACCAGGTTTGTCTTAATTACCTTTTTGCCCGTGGCTTTAATAATATTGCATACCGAATATCCAAGTAAATTATTGCGTATATGCCCCAGGTGCAAAGGCTTATTGGTGTTGGGCGAAGAATATTCAACCATAACTGTTTCAGCTTCTTCGCATACCTTCTGTATTCCGTATTCCCTTTGTTGTAATGCAAAATTGAGAAATTCAAGATAGTATTGATCACTGATCGACAAATTCAGAAAACCTTTAATAACATTGAAATCGATAATTTCCTTAACGTTTTCCATCAGATATATTCCGATCTCATGACCGGTTTCTTCGGGTGATTTCTTTGAGACCTTAAGCAGTGGAAAAACAACCAGGGTAATATCGCCGTTGAATTCCCGGTTTGTTTTTTGCAACTGAATCATTTCTAACGAAATAGATTGTCCATAAAGTTTTGTTACACAGGCTACAAGTTCCTGATTTATAAGATTTTCAATATTCATATGAACCATTGTATGAACCGGCCACAAAGATAATATTTGAATAATACTTTTCTAACAAACTATCCTTTCAATCATTGCATTTTAATTTTTTTTTATCTTTATTTGATCCTGTTTTGCATGTTATATGTCGTTGTGTTATGTCGGGTATATTTTTCCAATATTGATTAATTTTATTTATTTACTATAAAAGAACATTCTATGTCAGTTGAATCCATTAAGTATTCATTAAATCCGGCCGGTGAAAGATTTCCTATACCACAAAAGGAAGAATATAAGGCTGAATTTAAACGCCTTGAAAAGTTAGCTTCCAAGGCAAAATCGGAAAAAAAAGAAGTGGTAGTAGTTATGGGTGTTGGTTTTGTTGGTGCTGTGATGGCTGCCATAATTGCCAATACCAAGGATAGTAAAGGCAAATACAGTAAATTTGTAATTGGTTGTCAGCGTCCCAGTGTTAGAAGTTACTGGAAAATACCGATGTTAAACAGGGGTGAATCTCCTATTAAAGCGGAAGATCCTGAAGTGAACAGGTTAATTACCAGCTGTGTCCTGAAAAGCAAAACCTTAACAGCTACCTATAACAGTGATTGTCTTAAACTGGCTGATTGTGTTGTAGTGGATGTACAATGTGATTACAAGAAGAAAGAACTCGGTAATATGAAGACTGGCGAGGCAGATATGGCTGCATTAGAAGCCACATTGAAGACCATCGGTGAAAGAATTCAGCCACAATGTCTGGTACTCATTGAGACCACAGTAGCTCCCGGAACTACCGAATTCGTTGCCTGGCCTATAATGAAAAAAGCCTTTGCACAACGGGGCCTCAAATCAGAACCTTTACTAGCGCATAGTTTTGAGAGAGTTATGCCAGGAAAAGAATATGTTTCAAGTATTCGTGATTTCTGGCGGGTTTGCTCAGGATGCAACAAGGAAGCACGTAAAAGAGTGGAAAAATTCCTTCATGAAGTACTTAACACAAAAGACTATCCTCTAACGGTAATGGATCGCCCCATTGAATCCGAAACAACCAAAATTATCGAGAACTCATATCGTGCAGCTACATTGGCGTATCTCAATGAGTGGAGTATTTTTGCAGAACGTAATGGCGTTGACCTGATTAAGGTCATTAAAGCCATTAAAATGAGACCCACCCACAGCAATATAATTTTTCCAGGACCCGGGATTGGCGGTTACTGCCTGCCTAAAGACGGAGGATTGGGATATTGGGCTTATCAGCATATCCTTGGATTCGAGGATGGAGACCATATTTTTAAGATAACACCCGTGGCGATTGATATCAATGACACACGTGCATTGCATGTTGCTGAACTCACACGTGATGCCTTGCGAAATATGGGACGGTATATTGCCGGTGCTGAAGTCTTACTCTGCGGTGCCAGTTACAGGCAAGATGTAGGAGACACTCGTTACAGCGGCAGTGAACTTATTGTCCGTAAGCTTACTGAAATGGGGGCAGATATTAAAGTCCATGATCCCTACGTTGATCATTGGTATGAGCTCGAAATCCAGGATGAATATCCGGCACCCGATCAATCATGGTCAAGGTTTTTCCGTAATCAGGAAGAACTTAAGAAATTGCGCATCAGCAATGATTTGCCGAAAGCACTTAAAGGTGTCGAAGCTTTGATATTGGCAGTACCACACAGCCAGTACCTTAAGCTCAATCCGAAAGATATCGTCAAATGGGCCGGAAATCCCATCGCTGTCATTGACTGTTTCGGTATTTTATCCGATGACATCATCCGGCAATACTTTAAGCTGGGTTGTGAAGTAAAAGCATTGGGAAGGGGGCATATTCAACGAATCAAAGAGGAAATCAGAAAAAACTCAAAATAACAGATGTGGATATATGCCTTACGTGCAAGGCACTTATTTTTGCAATACCATACTCTGTTTCAGCTGCCTAAGCATATTGCGGATGTACGATGCTTGTCATAACCTGTTGTCTGATTTTGTGTATGAGGATTAATACGTTACAATTATTTGAAGGTGCGAAGCTTTCCCGTGGACTTGCTGTTATCATTGATGTATTTCGGGCTTTTTCACTTGCCTGCTACCTGTTTGACAGGGGTGTGGAAAAAGTTATTCCTGTTGGGAAATCCGGGCATGCATTCAGGCTGAAAGCCTCCAATCCCGAATTTGTTCTGATCGGTGAACGGAACAATAAAAAGATACAGGGTTTTGATTTCGGTAATTCTCCCTTTGAGTCACGCAATTATGATTTCAGGGGGAAAACCGTGGTTCATACCACAAGCGCAGGTACTCAGGGACTCGTCAGCGCAGTGAACGCAACGGAAATTATTACCGGAAGCTTTGTAAATGCTGAAGCTGTTGTACAATATATACGGGCAAAAAATCCGGAAATAGTTTCTCTTGTCTGCATGGGATATGCCGGCAAATATCCGGTCGAAGAAGACACATATTGTGCGGAATATATTCGTAACAGGCTTGATGAAAAGCCTTTTAATTTTCAGAATGCCCTTGAGATCATCCGCAAAACGAGCGGAAAGCGTTTTTTTAAACCCGAAAACCAGGCATTCAGTCCAATAGAGGATTTTCTTTACTGCATGAAACTCAATCACTTTAACTTTATTTTAAAAGCCGTACACGACGAGAAGTTTGGAATGATATTGAGAAAAATTCAGCTGTCCTGAGAAAAGAATCCCTCACCGGGTGTAGTTTTCAAAACTACACCTTATATACTTCAGTTGTTATATTTCGAAAGAAGATGACATTGTTTGTTCTTGCAGAATAATACCACAATCGTAAACGGGCTCATCATTAATGTTTTGTTATTTATGGTGTAGTTACGCTAATGCTATACCACTTAAAATAAAAAAGGACGCACAGTTCAGATCTTCTGATAATACGGAAGAAGCTTAACCTCATAATGGCTTTCTGATAAAATCAAAAATTTTCATTAACATATTTGCTTTTAATAATAATTATACATATTTTTGACCATATGGTTAAACTTAATAGTTAATCCATTTGATTAAACATAATGGTTAAATAGCATGACAGAAAATGAAAGGCAAACCGAAGAGAAGATCTTTGAAGCCGCCACAGAGGTCTTCATAGAAAAGGGAATGGATGGTGCACGGATGCAGGATATTGCAGACCATGCCGGGATCAACAAATCCTTATTGCATTATTATTATCGAACGAAAAACCGCCTGTTTAACGCAGTTTTTGAAATGATCGCCGGGCAAATGTTCAAAAAGTTTGCCCCGGTGTTTGACGCAAATCTCTCGTTGGAGGAAAAGATTCGATTCTTTTTCAGGGAGCATATCTCATTTCTTCAAAAGAATCCCCGGCTTGCTCCTTTCGTCCTGAACGAAATAAACCGCAATCCTGAAAGGGTCAGAAAATTTATTCAGGGCATTGACATTAAAAAAATATGGACCACCCTTGAAGCACAGCACAAAGAGGAATTGGAAAAGTATAATATCACACTGGAGAATATTCCTCAATTAATGACTTCCATAGCCGCCCTGAGTGTGTTCCCGTTTGCAGGCAGGGTTCTTATTGCAAGTATCCTGGAGAAAATGGGATATAATTTTGACGATTATATTGAGAAACGGAAGAAGTATGCTGCAGAATTTGTCATAAATGCCATTAAGAAGTAAAAAGCATAAGGAAAAAAACAAATAAAAACATGAAAAACATATTATGGCTATTGATCACGATATTGGCTCCGGTTTCAGCCTTTTCACAAAGGATATTGACTTTGCAGGAATGTTATGAAAAAGCATATACGACGTCACCGGTTGCAGTAGAAAAAAAAGCTTATGCAGATATCTGGCAGTTGAAAGATAAAAATCTTTCCAGGAGCTGGCTGCCAACACTGGATGCCAACGGGAGCTTTGTCTATAATTCATCCGTGGTGGATATGACCGATGTCCTTGGTTCATTGCCCGTGCCAGGCATTGCTGATTCTATTCAACCGCTGCCCCACGAACAGTATAAGGTAACACTGGATATAAACCAGGTGATTTATGACGGAGGCGCAATAAAGGGGGCAAGGGCTCTTGAAAGGGCTGACCTTGGTATTAATGAGCAGCAGACAGAGGCTGATCTATACAAACGCCGTGAACAGGTAAATCGTTATTATTTCAGTCTTCTGCTCCTCGAAAGACAGAAGGAGCTGATGCAAAACTACCTGGAGCTTATAAAAAAAAGATTGGTATCGATGATTTCAGCCCTTGCCAGCGGTGTAATCCGGAAATCCGATATTGACGTCCTGTCTTCCGAGAAGATAAAGCTTGAACAGCAACTCACGGAGTACGATATCAGGAAAACATCGTTGCTAAAGATTCTTTCAGACCTCACGGGAAGTGATATTGATGATTCAACACAATTAGTGATTCCGGCGATAGAACAAGAGCTTACTGATGAATTAACGCGCCCTGAATTGCAGCTCTTCGACCTGAGAATAAAACAGCTTGATGCATCACGGAAGCTGATACAAAGCAAAAGGATGCCAAAGGCATTCGGATTTGCAACTTTTGGATATGGAAATCCGCCCGGGAACAATCTCTTCAAAGATGAATTTGCACCCTATTACATGCTTGGTGCAGGCTTGAAATGGAATATCTTCGACTGGAACATGGCAAAGAATGAAAAGAAGGTTATATCCCTTCAGCAGAGCATAATTGACAGCAGGAAAAGCGATCTGGAAGATAATCTGCAACGGCTTCTGGAGGCCAAAAGTGCGGAAATCTCAGGCCTGGAATCCCTTTTGGAAACCGACACGGAACTCATTGAGATACGAAAAAGGATCACATCAGCTGCCGAATCGCAATATGAAAACGGAACCATTACGGCCACCGATTATTTGAATGAACTCAATGCTGAAAGACAAGCCCTGATAAATTATGAAATACATATCATAAATCTTGCGATGACTCGGGTTGAATATTTAAATATAAGCGGTAAGGATATAGAATAATAAAAAAATGAATCATACTATTATGAAAAACTGGTTATTGTTACTGACAACAACTGTGCTGTTCAACGGCTGCAAAAACAGCTCAGGAGAAGCCGATGCCTTTGGAACTTTTGAGGCAACTGAAGTACTTGTTTCTTCAGAGACCAACGGAAGGATTCTCAAACTTAATGTGTCGGAAGGATCGGAAATTGAAAAGGGGACAGAAATAGCCCTGATCGATACGACACTGTTCCATCTTCAAAAAGATGAGATCAATGCCGGAATGAAGGGCGTCAGAACCCGTATCGCCACCATAGATGCACAGAATGAGATCCTGAATCAGCAAATAGTGAATCTAAATGTCAATATTGACAGGATTAAGAATATGCTGAAGAATGATGCTGCGACCCAAAAACAATACGATGACCTTACAGGTCAGGTTGCGGTATTGCAGAAACAGATAGCGGCCAACAACATACAGAAATCATCCGTTAAAGCGGAGTTATCGGTTTTCGAATCAAAAAAGGCTACACTTAATGAACAGTTAATGCGCTGTCGTGTCAGTAGTCCTATTAACGGAACCATCATTGAAAAATACGCCGAGGCCGGAGAAATTACGGTATCAGGCAAGCCTTTGGCAAAGATTGCCGACTTGTCGTTGATAAAGCTGAAAGTTTATGTCAGCGGTGCTCAGCTGGGACATTTGAAAATCAGTGAGGAATGTACTGTACGGATCGATGACGGGAAGAAGGGCTATAGATCATTTCCGGGTACCATAAGTTATATATCAGGCAAAGCTGAGTTCACCCCCAAGATAATCCAGACAAAGGAAGAACGTATCACACTTGTATATGCCGTAACCATTGATGTAAAGAATGACGGCTCCATGAAATCGGGAATGCCCGGAGAAGCAATTTTTTGATAAGCTATGCAGAAAGTCATTGAATCATCGGGTATCAGTAAGAAATTCGGGAAAACACAAGCCCTGAAGGAAATATCCTTTGAGGTGTCTGAGGGCGAGATATTCGGTTTCATTGGTCCCGACGGAGCAGGCAAAACAACGCTTTTCAGGATCATAACGACACTGTTGCTTCCTGATGAAGGAAAAATGACGATCATGGGACTCGATAGTGAAACCGGGTACAAGCAACTGCGCGAGAACATTGGTTATATGCCCGGAAGATTCAGCCTATACATGGATCTGTCGGTTGAGGAAAACCTGAATTTCTACGCGACTGTCTTTGGTACCACAGTAAAGGAGAACTACGACCTCATTCAGGATGTCTATTCCCATATTGAACCCTTTAAGACAAGGCTTGCGGGAAAGCTTTCTGGCGGTATGAAGCAGAAGCTGGCATTATCCTGTGCATTGATTCATAAACCGCGTCTGCTTGTCCTTGACGAGCCAACAACCGGTGTTGATGCAGTATCTCGGACGGAATTCTGGGAAATGCTTAAAAAAATCAGAAAGCACAACATCACAATCATCGTTTCTACACCCTATATGGATGAGGCCATGAAGTGTGACAGGGTGGCGCTTATCCAGGAAGGAAAAATACTTTCGATCGATCAGCCTGAAGGAATACGAAACGGATTCAGCAAGAAGCTTTTCAGTGTAAAATCTCCTGAAAAATACAAGCTGATAAATGCTTTGAGAAGTTTTCCCGGAATAAGCACCGCCTATCCATTCGGGGATGCTGTACATGTGACCTTCAAAGAAGATAATTTTGACAATTCGTTCAATGATTATCTTATTGGGATGGGCATAATCAATGTGACTATAAGTGAAACCAGAGCAGGAATTGAAGACAGGTTCCTCGAGCTGATGGGGACCAGCTTTCGCTGAGGTTTCAGTCTGCAGTCGGCAAAGCTGGCTGGTTAAGAGTACAATAACAAGAATTAGAAGATGGTAAGTGATACAGTAATATCAGTCAAAAACCTGGTGAAGAAGTATGGAGACTTCACGGCCAATGATAACCTGAACTTTGAAGTTCATGAAGGGGAGATTTTTGGTTTCCTGGGCGCCAATGGTGCGGGAAAAACAACGGCCATCAGGATACTTTCAGGTTTGTCGGCACCGACATCGGGAGAAGTTTTTGTTGCCGGATTCAATGCAAGGAAGCAGCCTGAACAGATAAAGAAAAGCATCGGCTATATGTGTCAGAAGTTTTCATTGTATGAAGATCTGACTGTAAAAGAGAATATAATGCTGTATGGTGGTATTTACGGGATGAAACTGAAACTTATAAGAGAAAGGACAGACGGTCTTCTTAAAAGACTGAATTTCGTAGAATATGGAGACAGGATGATCTCGGATCTGCCTCTGGGATTAAAGCAGAAACTTGCTTTTTCAGTTGCAGTTCTTCATCAACCGAAAATTGTCTTTCTCGATGAGCCTACCGGTGGGGTTGATCCCGTTACACGGCGCCAGTTCTGGGAGATGATCTACGAAACAGCAGCCAATGGTATCACAGTTTTTGTAACAACGCATTATATGGATGAAGCCGAATATTGCGACCGGGTTTCCATAATGAGCGAAGGTAAAATTGTAGCATTGGATACGCCGGCTGAGCTGAAGAAACAATATAAGGTTAACTCGGTGGAGGAAGTATTTATAAAAATAGCCCGTCCCGGTAAAGATTAAGATATGAAAAGATTCCTCGGATTTGTCAAGAAAGAGTTCCTGCATATCTTCAGGGATGTCCGCACGATGATCATACTGTTTGGTATCCCTGCCGTTCAGATACTTCTGTTTGGCTTTGTGGTAAGCACCGACCTGAAAAATGCCCAGGTTGCCTTTCTTGATCTTTCCCGCGATGAAATAACACAAAAAATATCCGATAAGATATGTTCATCAGGTTTTTTCAGGAGGGGTGAAACTTTGTTAAATTTCAATGACATTGATAAGGCACTCAGGGGTAACAAGATTAAAGCCGTTATTGTCTTTGAAAAGGATTTTGGCCGGAGTCTTGTCAGCGAAGGCAAAGCCGCCATAAGCATTATCGCCGATGGGTCGGAACCCAATATGGCAACCCTCACAACAAACTATCTTACAGCTATCGTTGCCGATTTCAACAAGGAGCTGGCCGGGAACTCAGCTACCGTTGCCCAGTTGGTTGAACCAGAAGTGAGGATGTTTTATAATCCTTCACTGAAAGGTCAATATATGTTTGTGCCTGGTGTCATAACTCTTATAATGATACTTATCTGTGCGTTGATGACATCCATTACCATTACCCGTGAAAAGGAATTCGGAACCATGGAGGTCCTGCTCGTTTCACCCCTGAAACCGATTCAGATCATTCTGGGTAAAGTAATTCCTTATTTCATGCTGTCCTTTGTCGATGTGATCATGATCTTGTTGCTTTCATGGCTGGTGTTTGGTTTATCGGTTAAAGGAAGCCTGATCCTGCTTCTGGCTGAATCGATGCTTTATATTCTTATGAGTCTCTCAATTGGGATTTTAATTTCAACAGTGGCAAAAACAATGCAGCAGGCAATCTTTATCTCCCTGGTGGGCATGTTGCTTCCGAGTGTTTTGCTTTCCGGTTTCATATTTCCAATAGAGAATATGCCGAAAGTATACGGATGGGTCAGCGCCATACTTCCACCAAGATATTTTATTGTGATCATTAAAAATATAATGATCAAGGGAACCGGATTCCTTTATGTATGGAAGGAAACACTGATACTGATGGTTTTTACGGCGGCTGCAATAGGATTGAGTATTAGGAATTTTAAAATACGGTTACAGTAGGATAAGGAAGAAGGAAGATCGAAGGAAAAAAGAAGCAGGGTATAGCAAACTATATAGGGTGATTTCCTCACCCCCCCGGCTCTTCGAGCCTCCCTCTCCAATTTGGAGAGGGGGCAGGGGGTGAGGAGTTGGATACTGAAGAAGGGAGACATAAGCTGAAAGAATATAATCGAAAATATGAGAACACTTATATATTTAATCAGGAAAGAGTTTATTCAGATCTTCAGGGATAAATTTATCGGGAAAGCCATTTTTGGTATTCCCATTGTCCAGATGTTGATATTAGTCCCTGCCATAACGTTTGAAATCAAAAATGTAAAGCTGTGCATTGTTGACAGGGACATGACCATCGAATCAAGAGAACTGGTCGGCCAGCTGGAAGGATCAACATTCTTCAACGTCAGATTTTCTACATTCTCTGAAGATGAAGCCAATAATCTGTTAAAAAAGGATAAATGTGATTTAATACTTCATATACCTTCCGGTTTCGGAGAAGAGATCGGAAATGGGAACTCCGGAAGGATATTTGTTTCGGCCAATGCTATCAATGCTGCAAATGCCCAGCTGTCGTGGGCATACCTGAACGGCGTGATTCGTGATTACAACATGAATATCATAACCGAAAAAACCGGAGGCTTAGGATTTACATCCATCCCCCAGGTGAAGGTTACAAACAGGTACTGGTACAACGAGATGCTCAATTATAAATTCTACATGCTGCCCGGGATACTTGGCATCCTTGTGCTCGCAATTGCATTCATTCTTGCTGGCCTTAATCTGGTGAAAGAAAAGGAAAGCGGCACTATTGAGCAGATCAATGTTACACCCGTTAAGAAATATCATTTCATCCTGGCTAAAATAGTGCCATTTCTGATTATCGGGTTGATTGACCTTGCACTGGGATTAGCCATAGGAAAACTGGCTTTCAATATTCCGTTTGAGGGTAGCATTACCCTTCTTTTTCTTTGCTCAACTGTTTTCATGGTCGCGGTTCTCGGGCTGGCCCTTTTCCTCTCGACTTTTGCAGGCACACAACAGCAGTTTATGTTCACCGGTTTCTTTTTTATGATAATATTCATACTGATGAGTGGTATATTCACACCATTGGAGAGCATGCCTGTATGGGCACAAAAGATTAACCTGATTAACCCTGTTGTATATATTATGCGCATTAACAGGATGGTTATGCTTAAAGGATCGACATTTTATGATATCAACCGGGAAATCATTGCCCTGACCGTGATTGCTATTGTATTCACAATCCTCGCCATCAACCGTTACAGGAAAACAGCATAATTAATTGCTGATTAGCTGATTTGCTGGTTTAATAATTTGTTTCGCCCTCCGCAGCCTTTCTCAATCACCGTAGCTTCAGCAAAGGTGATGGCAGAGGAGGGTTGATTTGTTGATTGAGAAAACCCGAGTTCACTCCGTGTTCCATCAAATCCGTGTCAGGGAAATGCCTGATTCATAGCATCAAGAATCTTACTTTTAATTTTCGAGGACACCTGTTCTTACTATTCAACGATTTAATTCAATCATTTTTTTATTTAATCTCAAGAAGTTTAATTTTACCGTGCTTTAAACCGAATAATTATGCACGAAATCCCTTATTTCATTTCCATTGTAACAGGACTTGCATTATTTATGGGTTGTGCTGTTCCCCGGTCCATGCATGAAAAACACGATAATTATGCCAAGGCCCATTTGCAGTATCTGTCATCCGATGCTCTTGGAGGACGATATCCGGGGACTGAAGGAGACAGCATGGCACGTTATTACATTCAACATGTATTTCTTGATAACAGTGTCAAGCTTTTATTTAACGAAGGTTTTCAGGAAGTACCGTTTACACGCTCAAGGATTCCGGGGAAAAATACCAGCCTGGTTTTCAATGGCGACACCTTATTGATGGGTAAAGATATGATGCCTCTCGGCTTTTCGTCACCTGATACAGTTACAGGCCAGGTAATTTTTGCCGGTTATGGAATCACATGTTTGTCTGGTGACTTCACCTGGGATGATTATGCCGGTATTGATGCACATCAAAAATGGCTTATGATGCTCCGCGGATATCCGCATGTTGAAGGTAATGACACACTATTGGAAAAATATTCGGAAGAACGTGACAAGGCAATGCTGGCGCGAGACAATGGGGCAGCAGGCTTATTATTCGTCTCCGGAATGAGCTATGATAATGAAGACCAACTTATTTCCTTCGATTCAACAGCCAGTTCCGTAGGGATACCTGTATTCCATATTAAACGTGCTTTTGCCGACACCCTGCTGGCGACAAAGAACATTGCTGTCTCCCAGCTGGAATCGAACATATTGGAAGATAAAAAACCCATTTCCTTTGCTTTATATGACACCGTATATGCCATCAGTGATATCCTGACACAAAAGGGAAATACTTATAATATTGCCGGTTTGATTGAAGGAAGCGATCCGTTGCTGAAAAATGAATATATAGTTATTGGAGCTCATTTTGATCATCTGGGCATCGGTGGAAAGAACTCTTCCTCACGGCGCCCAGATACCATTGCGGTGCACAACGGGGCCGATGATAATGCTTCCGGTGTCACAGCCATGCTAACCCTGGCCAAATTATTACCTCACAAACATTTAAGGCGGAGTGTCATAGTTGTTGCATTTGGTGCTGAAGAGATGGGACTGCTTGGATCGAGACAATTTGTATCGCATCCACCGGTTGATCTGAAAAAGATCACTGCCATGATCAACCTCGATATGGTAGGAAGGCTTGATACATCCAAGGGGCTTCAGGTATCAGGAACGGGGACATCGCTTGAAGCGGATTCATTGATTGCCCTTGCAAACAAACACCCTGGTCTGAAGCTAAGGAAAACTTCTGAAGGCTTCGGGCCTTCTGATCATGCATCTTTTTATGGCAGGGATATTCCTGTATTCTTCCTTACCACCGGTGCCCATGTTGACTACCATACTCCTGATGATGATATTGAATATATCAATTTTCAGGGTCTGGACCAGGTATCGGGTTTTGCATTCAGACTTACCGAAGCAATTGCCAATCATCCTTCCACCCTGCATTTTATGGAAGCTGGTCCCAAAACCAGTGTTTCCAGCGGGAGACGGTTTAAAGTAACACTTGGCTTCATGCCTTGTATTGCAGATGATTCAACGGATGGTGTAAGGGTGGAATTCGTTACCAGGGGAAAGCCGGCGGAACTTGGAGGTATTAAAAGTGGCGATATCATCACAGCCATAAATGATTTACCTATACATAATATTTACGATTATATGTACAGGCTTTCGAAACTTTCTCCGGGAGAAACCATAAGCGTTGAAATACAAAGAAATGGAAATAAGGAGGTCTTACTTATACAATTGTAATACGTGATTTATTCGCCAAGAAAGAATCTAATTACTAAAATTGTTACCAAACTGTATTGCAGATGAAATTCAGATCATATTTAATATGGCTTACAGCTATTGTCGTTACTTTTGGAGCCATTATCTTTCAACGGTTCACGGGTCCGGCCAATCCCAAACGCATTACGGTGTTCATCAGTCCCCAATCAGAATTTCATTTTAAGCTGCCACGCAGCCAGGCAGGCATGAAAGACGCACGCATTGAGCTGCCCGTTCCTGATTCCTCCATTACAGGAACGCTTTACTTTAAAAGATATCCCACGGTTGAATCCTGGAAAAAGACACGTATGTTTATGGATAAAGGAAACCTGGTAGGTTTATTACCGAACCAGCCTCCGGCCGGCAAACTGGAATACTATATCATTCTTCATGCAGGCGGTCAGAAAATATCCATACCCGGGGACGAATCTGTTATTATCCGGTTCCGGGGAGACGTGCCTGCCCTGATCATAATACCGCATATCCTGTTCATGTTTGTTGCCCTTTTTCTGGCAAACCTGGCAGGACTGATGGCCTTAACCCGGGATCCCAGGTTCAGACCGTATACTTTTGTGACTACTGCAGCATTGCTGCTTGGAGGAATGATACTTGGTCCGGTAGTTCAGTTTTATGCTTTTGGAGAATTATGGACAGGATTCCCCAGGGGCTTCGACCTTACCGATAATAAAACGTTGATCGCTTTTACCTTTTGGATCATTGCCTTTGCGGGTAACATGAAAAAAGAAAGGCCTATACTCACAATTATTGCTGCTGTAATTATGCTGGTTATCTTCTCCATTCCCCATAGCGCAATAGGATCTGAACTGGATTATGAAACGGGGAAGGTGATGACAGGAATGGTAAAATGAATCAAGGACCAAAATATTAGCCTGAATACGAAAAATTAACGATAAATGAACCCGGGTTAAAGATGGTTCAGCAATTAACAGCAGGCCTGCCTAACGGCAAGTAAACCATAGACAACTGACTCCAGGTTAACATAAAAAAGCAGGACAACAGTCCTGCTTCAATACTTTAATATTCCCTTATAATACTATGCAGTAGACTATTGATAGTTTATTCAACTGCAACAGTATCAGCAACAACAACTGTGTCAGCTGCGGGAACTACTTCTTCTACCGGGGCTGCTTCGGGTTCAGTAGTTTCGGGTGCTTTTTGTTTGCAAGCACTAAGAGCTATAACTCCAATTACTGATAAAGCAACAAAATACAAAGCTACTTTCTTCATTTTTATAAATTTTTTTT
>JAFGKY010000072.1 GCA_016928305.1 Bacteroidales bacterium | reverse complement strand
ACAATGAGAATTACATGCTTTCCATGGGTAAGAGCCTGATGATATTTGACAGGATAGAATCGTTGCAGGAGACAGAGAAAAAAATAGAAGCCATTACCTCCCTTCAACTGATGGATATTGCCAATGACGTACTTGACGAAGGCAAACTCACTTACCTTTTATTTCAATAAGTTATGTCGGCCGAAGATGCTGTTTCGGAATATGCCATCCAACACACTTCGCCTGAAGATGATGTGCTCCACAGGCTGTATCGTGAAACAAACCTGACGACTGTTTACCCGCGTATGTTATCGGGCCATTTGCAGGGCAAACTCCTTGAATTCATTAGCCGCATGATAAAGCCATCCAGGATACTGGAAATAGGAACCTTTACCGGATATTCTGCCATTTGCCTCGCGAAAGGCCTGACCCCGGAAGGAGTGTTGCATACCATTGACATCAACGATGAATTGTCCGACACCGCTTTGAGATACTTTACCCTCGCAGGTATGGAAAGTAAGATTTTCATGCATTGCGGGGACGCACGTCAGGTAATACAGGGCCTCAGTGAAATGTTTGATCTTATTTTTATCGACGGTGACAAGGAGCAATACACCGATTATTACGAATTGGCATTGGCGAAACTCAACATTGGAGGCTTTTTGTTGGCCGACAATGTGCTTTGGGGTGGAAAGGTAACAGCCGAGATCGTCCGCACCGATAAAGAGGCTGAAGGCATCAGGGCCTTTAATGAATTAGTGGCAAGGGATACCCGGGTTGAAAAGTTGTTTTTGCCTTTCAGAGATGGATTGTATATCTTGCAAAAACTGACCGGCTGATAAAGGATGAACTTTTCAGAAACTCAGTTGTTAACAACAGGGAAACAATAATAATTCATATGGGTGCATATACCATACGGGAACTTGAAAACCTTTCCGGCATAAAGGCGCATACCATTCGTATCTGGGAAAAACGATACGGCCTGATAGCGCCACAGCGCACCTCTACAAATATCCGTACCTATTGCGATTCAGAACTAAAAAAGTTGCTGAATATTTCCATACTTAACCGTAACGGGTTTAAGATTTCACGCATTGCCAAACTGACACCCGAAGAAATGGTAGCCCGCATCAATGAGGTTACACACGAATCCGGTAATGCCGAAGGACATGTGGAGAATCTTACCCTGGCCATGATTGACCTGGATGAATACCGTTTTGAACAAGTACTGGCCCGTGCCATTATACAATTTGGTTTTGAAGATGCCGTTACCCGTGTACTTTATCCTTTTTTCATGCGGATAGGTCTCATGTGGCAAACCGGCACGATTAACCCGGCCCAGGAACACTTTGTTTCAAGCCTTGTTAAACAGAAATTTTTTGTTGCGCTCGATGGTCTGTCAGGTATGGGAAAACCAGCTATGCCCCGTTTTGTTTTCTTTCTGCCCGAAGGGGAAATGCACGAGTTGGGATTGTTGTTCTCGTGTTACCTTGCCCGTAAAAATGGCTTCCGTACCATTTACCTGGGACAGTCGCTCCCGTTGGCTGATCTGGAGGATGTTGTTAAAAACAGGGAAATCGATTTCCTGTATACTTCCATTACCTCTACCTTCAACGGAGGGCAGTCCGATGAATATCTCCGAAAGCTCTCCTCCACATTTGCTCCACGTATCATTTACCTGTCGGGTTCCATGGCGGAACGCCTGTCTGATGATCTGCCGTCCAATATCCGCAAGCTGAAAACCCCTGAACAGTTTGTACAGGAACTAAAAGTTATAGCAAAACCATAACAATTCAATTCCGTGCACCTTTTATGGAAAAATGTTTAACGATCTGTTAAACAGGATAAAAAGATCATAATATATAGTGTTTATGATGAAAAGATGTTATATTAAACATTCTTTTAACACCATTTTAACACCTGCTTTTATTTAGGTCTTATTTGGAAAGATATTCTAAAAGCATTGAAAATAAAGGAAACTAATTTAAAATATTATTTAGAAATGTGTATAAAAACCACCTTAAATTAGTCGGTATTCGTAAAATAAATTTGGATAATGTTTAAGGAATAAGTAATTTTGATCAACAAAATAATTCGTATAACCTAAACATTATTCATATGACTGCCATAGAGTTTAATTACCAGCTAACAAGTCTCACCGACAGTCTCGAGCGTTTTGCTTACAGTTTAACTACAAATAAGGAAGATGCCAAGGATTTGCTACAGGAGACTTTTGTGAAAGCAATTTCCTATCGCGACAAATTTGCCGATGACACCAACCTGAAAGCCTGGACATTTACCATTATGAAGAATACTTTCATAAATAATTACCGCAGAATGGTGAAGTCGAACACTACCTTTGACCATACCGACGACTTGTATTATCTTAACCTGAGTAAGGAATCGGGATTTGAAACCCCCGAGTCGTCTGTTTCAGCCAGGGAAATTGAAAAACACATTGACCAACTTGAAGAGGAATTCAGGGTTCCCTTTAACATGCATTTGCAGGGATATAAATACAAAGAAATTGCCGATAACCTGGGCCTAAAAATAGGCACTGTTAAAAGCCGGATATTTTTCACCCGAAAAAGACTTATGTCCTCATTGGGCGCTGCATACAATTAAAAAGAGAGAGATAGGGATAGGGTTTATCAGATGAGAGTGGTTTGTTTAGCCCCGCTTTTAGCGGGGTTTTTTT
>JAFGKY010000071.1 GCA_016928305.1 Bacteroidales bacterium | reverse complement strand
GTATCCCTGGAGTAATCATCCTTAAGGTCTTCATAGAAATATTTCCATATATCAGCGCCGTAATATTCAGTAGGTACGGAGCTGAATTCCGCTTTCCGGTAAAGGGTATCCAGGTTAGCATAAAAATCGTTTCGTCGTATTTCTTCCTCCTTGCGCCGCTGAAAATTGTTAATACTTTCCATATTGACAAACAGCCTTTCTTCAAAAATATCATAAGGAAGACCCGATCCAAGCTGGGGAGCGATCACCACCTTGATCTCATCTCTCGATTTGATATAGAGATCTTTTCGCACCTTGTCTTCAAAAACATTGTAAAGGTATCGAATGATTTCTTTATCCCTGGCAGGTTGATCTTCCTGGACAATAATACGGTCGGAAAGGTCCAGTAACAGGATGATGTTATGTTTTCTGTTTATAATTCTCGAATCAGGCGGGACAGGAGGTTTGCACATATTCAAAAGGAATACGCCTGCAATGGACAAAAGGAACAGACTATTTTTTTTCATAGTGTTTCATTTTAACGATTTATCTTAGGTTGTCTTATCGGATTCTCAGCCTCGTTTGCTGATAATCTTAACAATACCGGGCCGTATGCCGTTCTTTTCTTCAAAATCCTTTTTCAGGTTCAGGCATCTTTCTTTTATGGACTTCATATTTTCGGGGGCCAGGTAGGCTATCCAACCGGAAGAGAACTGGTCGACATATTTTTTCAGGTTGCCCTGCATTACCGTATTCACATCATCACGGTAGTTGGCTATACGGTTTTTAATTTCATCCAGCGGCAGCAATTTTGCCTTAAGCAATCGCACATCATGCGTCAAATGCTTAATGATTTTATTGAGGTTAACCGCTATTTTACGCTTGTCCCATTCACGCATCAGGTAATCCATCAACAAACTCCAGGTTATATATACCAGAAATCCAAGAAACAAAATAATGTAAAAGGTAGGACTAGAACTCCATGGGGTAGTGTCAAGTCCCATCAGATCCTTGGCCGTTTCGGTATTATTGTGGATGATCAGGGCAATCAGCAGATCCACGGTAAAGGTCACCGCAATCAGCAATCCAATGAACAAAAATTTAATTCTTTGTTTCAGCTCAAGCAATACGTGAAAAGCCCAGCCGAATGCGTAAAAGACGAAAGGAACGAGGAACAGCAGAAAGTTATACTGAATGGCCTCGGCCAGTTCATAGGGTTGGGGCATTATGCTGCCAACGCCTGCTCCGCGGGCAATGCCATCGGCAATTTTCTCGAAGTCAACGTATAGTGCCTTGTATGCTGCGGATATATAAAAGAAAAACAGGTATCCCGACAGAAAGATCAGGATAAACAGACCTATGCCGAACTTCAGGGAACTGAATGATTCCTTCCTCAGTTTCTCGTGATCGTTATTGCGGATTTCATGCATTTTTAACACCTCCTGCCTGAATTCATCGATTTTCTTGTTTTTCTCTGTTATCTCCGTTTCAATCTTTGCATTTGCACCTTCTACTTCCTGGTACTTTTTTTCCAGGTCTTTGATCTGCTGCAAACGTTCTTTCTTTTCATCGTCGGTAATGCCCCTGTAGTTTTCTTCCACAAGATCACCGTTGGCAATACGGTTCAGGAATGATACGTAAACTTCAGGGTCGCCCTTAACGGTACCTGCCTTTTCGTATCCGAAATCATACAGGTTAACGCGACTTACCTGGTGAACGACTGCCTCCTTGCTGCCGGAGGAGGAAGAAACATTTGATGGTGTTGTCATAACATTGTGGTTTAATAAGTAGTATTATGTAAACAAGATATAAATCCGTTTAAAACAGGTCAGATTTTACATATAACATTGTCATTTTGACCAATGATCCTTACAATTTTTTCAGGAGATACAAACAAATATAAGTAATAACGGAATAATTACCAATTTATTGAACATTTTATAAAGCAGTAGGTAGTTACAGGCAGCACTTTTTTTTATATATTTATCGCCATCATTTAGGCTCAATCATGAACAAAACAGAAAATTCCGAACTGCAGCTTGCATTTGAATTCATTCAGTACACCAACACGCATGTATTCCTTACCGGTAAGGCAGGCACCGGAAAGACCACCTTTCTGCATAACCTGAAAAAAGTATCCCCCAAGCGAATGATTGTCACGGCTCCCACTGGTGTTGCAGCCATAAATGCCGGTGGGGTAACCATTCACTCGTTTTTCCAGATGCCTTTCGGCCCCCAGGTACCTGTCGAATATTCCGGAGATGGTTTACCACCGGAGATAACACCCCGGATGGAGGCCTCAAAATACCATAAATTCAGCCGCGAGAAAATCAATATACTGAAGAGCCTTGACTTGTTGGTGATTGATGAGATAAGCATGGTACGGGCCGACCTGCTTGACGGAATTGACGCCATACTCCGAAGGCATAGGGACCGGCAGAAGCCTTTTGGAGGAATCCAGTTACTGATGATCGGAGACATCCAGCAGCTTGCTCCTGTGATCCGGGCGGAGGACTGGGATATCCTAAAGAACTATTATGAAACGGTCTTCTTTTTCGGAAGCCGGGCGCTGCAGCAGACGCATTTTGTAAGCATTGAGCTTAAACACATATACCGGCAGCGCGATCGTTTTTTCATTGACCTCCTCAATAAGATCCGCAACAACAAAGCCGATGCCGATACATTAAAGACGCTGAACAAACGCTATGATCCCGGATTTAATCCGGCAGATAACGAAGGCTACATTATACTGACAACTCACAATAACAAAGCACAGGAAATCAACCGTACAAGATTATCAAATCTGCCCGCAAAAGCTTGTATCTTCAGCGCTTCCATTGACGGTGATTTCCCCGAATATGCGTATCCGACTGAGCCAGAGCTCACACTTAAAACAGGAGCACAGGTAATGTTTGTAAAAAATGATCCCTCAAGAGAAAAGCGGTTTTATAACGGGAAAATTGGCATTGTTACAGGCATTGATGAAGATGTGATTACAGTAAAATGCCCCGGTGACGATTATTCGATAGCGGTTGGGAGAGAAGAATGGCAGAATATGAAATACTCCCTTGATGAAGAAACAAAGGAAATATGTGAAACCGTCATTGGCACCTTCACACAATATCCGTTGAAACTTGCCTGGGCAATTACCATACATAAAAGCCAGGGACTTACTTTTGACAGAGCCATCATCGATGCGCAGGCAGCTTTTGCACATGGGCAGGTATATGTTGCCCTGAGCCGTTGCAGAACTCTGGAAGGACTGGTGCTGAGCACTCCCGTATCAAGTCACGCGATCATCAGCAACGAAACAGTGTCGCGGTTTGCAGGTGATGTGGAAAAAAATGCACCCGGACCGGAAGAACTGGATAAATCGAAAAAAGCTTATCAGAGAATGTTGCTTGCAGAGCTTTTCAACTTCTCTCCCTTGCAGCACCCTGTCAGGTACTGCCTTAAATTGCTGAAAGACCACGGGCAGATCATTTACGGAACCCTGCAGGGCACCCTGTTCCGTATAGACAAGGCACTGAAAGACGAGGTGCTCTCGGTGTACGAAAAATTTTCCCCTCAGCTTGAAAATCTCATACAGCAACAGGACGAGATCGAATCCAATGAGCACCTGCAGGAGCGGATCATGAAAGCCTGCATGTATTTCCATGACAAAATCCATACAAGGATCTATACACCTTTGGAAAATACGGGGTTTGAGACAGACAACCGTGAAATAAGAAAAATGATCCGCCAGGCACTGGAGAAACTTCTTCAGCATGTATCGGTGAAACTGACCTGCCTTTCCGCATGCAGGGATGGATTTAACGTGAAACGTTATATGGAAGTCCGGGCAAAAGCCGCAATTGAACCGCCTGCAGTTAAACGATCTCAAAAAAAACAGGAAACCGGACTTGATGATAATACCATTAATTTCCCTTCTCTTTACAGGGAAATGATAGCATGGCGCACCCGGAAAGCTTTGGCATTGGACCTGCCTCATTACATGATCATGCCACAGAAAACACTCATCAGCCTGGTTAATTTATTACCGTGTTCCATACCGGCATTGACAAGCATTAAAGGAATGGGGAAAAAGAAAGTATTGCAATTCGGCCATGAAATACTGACCATCATACAGAATTTTTGCCATACCAACAACCTTACCTCAGCAATACCGGAAAACATTCCCGGAATGCCAAAAAAGCTGAAGGAAGACTCGAAACAAACAAGCCTGAAATTATGGAAGACAGGGAAGACCGCTGAAGAAATAGCCGATGAACGCAATATGGCCGTTTCAACCATCGAAGGTCACCTGGCTTATTTTGTCGGCACTGGTGAAATAAAGCTTGAACATTTCGTGCCTCCGGAAAAGGCGGGGCTGATTGCTGATTATTTCCTGCAACACGACATTACCCGGCTTGCCCCTGCCAAAGAAGCACTGGGTGACGATGTTACATACAGCGAATTGCGGTACGTGCTAAAGCATCTGGAAGCCAAAGGGAAAGTCAACCTGAAATCCTGAACAGTTCCAATGGAACACGATATCCCTATGATCAGGCAAAAAACAGGGAAATGCCCGTATTTGCATATAATAAATGGTATTGAACCCCAAAGCAAGTGTCGGACTGATTTTTCCGCAGCAAACTGTGGGGAATATAACCATGCTTCTCGTCCGCCATAGCGGAACGCGAAGGTGGATTGAATATTGGCATGAACTTTGTGGCTCGATCCTGGATTCACGAAATGATGCTGAAACGTGTATTAAATTATTGATGTTAACTTAATAATACTTCATCCCATGAAAAAAATCTTCGTATTGATGATCGTTTCACTCTCGCTGACATATGTTTCAGGGCAGAATGAAAAGGATTTTGTATCCAAAAGCAATGAATTTGGTATTCATGCCGGGGCTACCACAGGCATAGGATTGTCATACCGGCACTGGTTTGACAAAGTCGGCTTTCAGTTGACAGCACTGCCTATCAGGACAGAGAAATTGACATTTATAAGTGCAGGTGCAACAGCGTTATACTCATTCTATGATTCAAAATATGTTATGGTATTCGGATATCTTGGCGGGCATTACTTCATGCAGGAAAATGATGAAGAAAGATACAATGATCGCATTGGCAGGTTCGAAACATATCCGGTTGAGGAAGAATCGTTCAGTTTCGGCATCGGTCCAGGTTTTGCGTTTGGACGTGTAGTCAGGTTTAATTTAATGGTGGGTTACGGCTTTTACGATGTCTTCGAAAAATTCAACATGTTCCCTACAGCAGAAATTGGGTTGTATTACAGGTTTTAGAATATAGTAGTTAGTAGTTAGTAGTTAGTAGTTAGAAGTTTGGGATTAATTTCCCGGGTGTGGGATTGGGAATTCCTGAATCGTGGACCATACCTGATAAATTATTATTGTGCATAACACATCCTGAATTCTGCATCGTAAATTCCACAATATATCCTTCCATCCTGAACCAATTTTCCTGGGAATTATTTATATTTACGGCCATATAGGATGGGATTTCCTTTCACGGCTATTTTGCGTAATTTAACATTGATCTACATGAGACCCAGGAAGCAGGTAACATGGATATGCGTTTTCATTTCCGTTGTTTTGTTCATATCATTACCCAAACAGGGTTTTGCCCTGCCCGATGGTTACAGAGATTGTTATATTGACAGTTTCCGCTATGGTCTTTTTATTCCGCCAAATTATGATCCTGCAGTCAAATACCATTTGATACTTTACCTGCACGGATATACCGATACTACTTCCTGGAATTTTCAATGGTATCGGGACGAATTTCAGGCAATATATCCCACCCTTGTTCTTTCACCGAAATGTCTTATCGGTTACACCGACAGGTGGGGAAACAGCTGGGACATGAAAGAAAGTTTTGCGATGAAAATGGCATTCCGGGCGCTTGATTCAACCCTGAAATATTATAATATCGACACCACCCGTATGCATGTCTGCGGCACATCTATGGGTGGATTTGGCACATTTTATGTGCTGGCCCGTTACCCCGGCATGTTTGCTTCAGCTTATGCTGTTTGCGGCGGTGGTAATCCGGTTACAGCATCCCTGCTGAAAGATACACCACTATGGATTTTTCATGGTGAAATTGATCCTGTAGTGCCGGTATCCCAGTCACGTAATATATACGCTGCTATCCTCAAAGCCGGGGGGACACTTGTTCGCTATTCCGAATACCCCGGCTTTGCACATAACAGCTGGGAGAATGCTGGTCGGGAAAAAACACTTGATCCCTGGCTTTTTGCACAGCAGCTGGGTTCGGTACACGGAAGCCCGGATTCAGCAATATTGTTCATATGCAGCATCAATGAAAGCCATATGCCGGAATTAAAATGGGAAGCCCCTGCAGATCAGTCAATCGTTGACAAAGAGGTTTGGTGCTACAGGATCTACCGCGACTCAAAACTGATTGCAACCCTGGATAAAGATTCACTTCATTATACCGATAGTACCGTTAAACTAAACCAAAATTACCGGTATTCCATCCGTGCTGTAAACTATTTTTTCAAAGAGTCACCAGCCTCAAACGAAATTTCTGTCATCCTGCATAAATCGGCAGCAGAAAACAGTTTCTTTTTTGAAAACTATCATTTCTTCATTCCGTTATTCACATAATTTATGAGTGATCGTACCATGATGCAAAACATTAATTATGAAACCATTGAAAGTTACAGGTTAGCTGCATTGAATAAAATTATAAAAGTACTCAACGAACCCGGAACTGTTGATATGATATTGCAGCAGTCTTCGGAAATCATACCGGAAGCCTATCCCTGTCCCGGAGATGTGTCGGTGAGAATCACCTTTGACAGTAAAGACTATACGAATAAAAATTTCATAGAATCCAAATGGTATCAAAGGCATTACTTTGAGACACCGGATAACCTCCGGGGCACGTTGGAGATTCATTTTTCTGAAGATTTTTATAAATCGGCGGAAAATAAAATGATGCCGGAAGATAAGGATTTTATCATGCATCTTACAACATTGCTGGTTGGAGCAATTTCAAAGAATCACCTGGGAAGACTATTGCACGATAATACCGAAAGAAAAAAGGAATTAAAGGGTATTCGCCGAACGGCTGAAACGCTGGGAAAGATCGCCTCACTTGAAGAATCGCTGCAGGAGATCTGCTCTTTCCTTCCGGATGCATGGCAGTATCCCGAAAGTACGGTGGCCAGAATTGTATATGGCAACCGTGTATATACCAGTAAAGATTTCCGGGAAACCCCCTGGGTTCAGAAGCAGGCCTTTGACACCCCTGAAGGAAAGCAAGGCAGCATTGAAATATTTTATCTCGAAGAATTTCCCCAGGCATATGAAGGTCCGTTTCTGGAAGAAGAACGAGAACTGTTGAAAAATCTGGCGTTGCTGATATCAGGAACGGCTTCTCAAAAAGCATTAAAGGAATTGCTGATCAACAATACCGAGCGGTTAAAAGAACTGCACGGATTGAACCAGACATCAGCCATTCTCAAGCAAGGTAAAACGATTGAAGAATCCCTGAAGGTTATTTGCTCAATTTTGCCCGAAGCCTATCAATATCCCGAGTTTACCGTTGCCCGGATAACCTTTGGGTCGAATGTATTTACAAGCACAAGTTTCAAAGAAACATCATGGGTTCAACGACAGGAGATTGAAACACCCAACCACACAAAGGGTGTAATTGAGGTATTCTACCTGAAAGAATTTCCCGAGGCTGATGAAGGGCCATTCCTGCGTGAAGAAAGGAACATGCTGATCAATATTGCCGGTCTGATCACAGGATCTGCTATTAAAAAAGTATTCAATACCCTGTTGCACGATAACCAGGAAAGGGTGAAAGAGCTGAACGTCATCAATCAGACATCTGCTTTGATTACCCAGGGTATGCCTATGGAAGAGACTTTACAGAAAATTGCCGATATTCTTTACAAATCGTGGCAATATCCCAAACACACAGCGGTGAGGATCGCATACGAAGGTCGGCAATATGTTAACAGGGAATTCAATGAATCACCCTGGGTGCAACGTGAAAACTTCATCACTTTCGATAATAAAAAAGGAAGTATAGAAGTGTTTTACCTGAAGGAATTTCCGGCAGAATATGAAGGGCCTTTCCTGAAAGAAGAGAGACAACTCATCATCAATATAGGAAGACTCCTGAGTGGTTATATTAATAATTACAAAGGCCGTGATATATACAGCAAGATCCGGTACAGGGAGATCCAGCCGTTTAAACCGGATGAATACCGTCAATCGCTGGTAAAAAACAAACGCCCGTTACAGCTGTTCTTCAATCAGCAAACACTTGACAAATATATTTACCTTGATATGATGAAGTACAAGGTAAAAGAGATTCTCTTTGTGGCCACCCTGTATGATGCTTTTATTCTTGAAAAAGAGGATAGTTTTTTCGAACAGTTCATGGGGATTATTTACCAGTACAGTCTTTTTTCACTGCCCCGGATTACAGGGGTCACATCTCCGGAAGAGGCAATTGAGATGCTGGATACAACCCACTTTGATCTGGTAATCATCATGGTGGGGATGGATAAAGAATCCCCGGTAAAGTTAAGCGAACAAATCAAACAAAAGCGGCCTAATTTATTGATCTACCTTTTGTTAAACCAGAAAAGAAACATTCAGTATTTTGAAGAATTAGTACCCGCCATTAAATCAATCGATAAACTGTTTGTGTGGAGTGGTGCCTCACAAATCTTCTTTGCCATTGTGAAGTCTATTGAAGATAAGGCCAATGTTGAAAATGACACACGTATCGGGCTTGTAAGAGTTATACTGTTGATAGAAGATTCGGCAGTCTACTATTCAAAATACCTGCAGATGCTGTATTCCATTGTTTTCGGTCAGGTACAGCAGGTTTTGCCTGAAGTGGAGAAAAATGAACTGGATAAGATATGCAAGATGCGATCGAGGCCTAAAATTCTGCTGGCAAAGAATTACGACGATGCCATGTACATATTTGAGAAGTATAAGGATTTTATGCTTTGCGTAATCTCGGATGTGGAATTCGAACGGGATGGTAAAATGGACAAAAAAGCGGGTATCAAATTCATCCAATATATACAATCGCAAGTTCTCAATCTCCCCATCATCTTACAATCTTCTGATAAGCGGAATGAGGCAATAGCTAAAAAATTAAAAGTCAGCTTCCTGAATAAAAACTCAGAAACCTTGCTGAACGACCTGAAGAACTTTCTTACTTTTTACCTGGGCTTTGGTGACTTTGTCTTCCGTGACGGTGAAGGGAATCAAATAGCTGTTGCCCATTCACTGCGGGAATTCGAAGCCCTTCTGGAAGAGATACCCGACGAGTCCTTTTATCTCCATGCTTCCGAAAATCAGTTTTCCCTCTGGCTTATGGCAAGAGGCGAGATTGAACTGGCAAGGACTCTAAATCCGTTAAGGATAAATGATTTTAAATATGTAAAGGAATCACGGAAACAGCTTATTGATACCATTATAAAATACAAAGAGGAAAAGAAAAGGGGTAAAGTGTTGGGTTTTGATGAAACGGCTACACTTGATGAGAAAAATATTGTCACCATTTCGGGCGGTTCGTTCGGCGGAAAGGGCAGAGGCCTGGCATTCATCAATGCACTGGTTTACAATCTTGATTTTTCGGAAGTGGATAAAATGATTAACATCCGGACTCCAAAAACCGTCATAATCGGCACCGATGAATTCGAGTACTTTATTGAAAGGAACAAACTTTTCGACATAATATTGAGTCGCGGTATCACCTATAAAGGCATCCGGCACTATTTCAACCAGGCTGACCTCTCTCCCATATTGATCAAAAGGCTGGAATTTTTCATTGATCAGGTCGAAAAACCGATTGCTGTCCGGTCATCCAGTTTGTCGGAAGATTCTCTGACACAACCCTTTGCCGGCATTTTTGATACCTATATTATTCCAAACAACCGGAAAAATAAAAAGTTGGTCCTGGAAAACCTGGTCAGGGCAATAAAACTTGTTTTTGCCTCGGTATATTCCGACAGTTCAAAAAGCTATTTCAGGGCTATTCATCATAAGGTGGAAGAAGAACGAATGGCTGTTGTCCTGCAGGAACTTGTCGGTCATCGGTACGGCAATTATTACTATCCGCATATCAGCGGTATTGCCCAATCGTATAATTACTATCCTGTGGCCCATATGAAACCCGAAGAGGGATTCGCAGTAGCCGCAGTAGGTTTGGGCTCCTATGTTGTTGAAGGCTGGAAATCCTACCGGTTTTCTCCACGTTATCCGAAAATCGAAATGTATACCACTAAGGATCTGATCAACAGTTCACAGGTTCAGTTCTTTGCGTTGGACTGTTCAAAGAACAATGTCGACTATGTAAACGGCGGTGAACTTGCATCGCTTACCATGCTGGATATCAGCGAAGCCGAGAAACATGGTACGCTCAACCATTGCGCCTCGGTATACAACCCGGTCAATGACCAGGTTGAATCGGGACTTACTGTAGCAGGACCCAGGATTATCAATTTCGCCAATATTCTTAAATACAATCATATTCCCCTATCACAAACCCTGGATATAATGCTGGGAACGATTGAAGAAGCCCTGGGTTCTCCCGTGGAAATTGAATATGCAGTTGACCTTCATAAGACGTTGAACGATCTGCCTTCCTTCTACCTTCTGCAAATAAAACCGCTGGTAGGAAGTCAGCTCAGTTATAATATTGATTTCAGTAAATTCGATCAATCAAAATTCATTCTATACACTAAATCAAGCCTGGGGAATGGTGAACTAAAACAAATCCAGGACATCATCTTTATTGACATTCAGCATTTTGACAAATTGAAAACGTATGAGATAGCATCGGAGATGGAGTTTATCAACAACAAGATGGTGAAACAAAACAAATCGTACATTCTTATTGGCCCGGGTCGCTGGGGTACCCGCGATCCGTACCTGGGAATACCGGTTATCTGGTCGCAGATATCCAATGCCAAAGTAATTGTTGAAATCAGCCTGGCCAATTATCCCCTTGATTCTTCACTGGGTTCACATTTCTTTCATAATGTGACATCCATGAATATCGGTTATTTCTCTGTACAGGATTCATCAAAGACCGATTTTATCCGGTGGGATATGTTGAATTCCCAGGAAGTTGTTCAGCAAACCCGTTACATCAAACACGTGAGGTTTGATAAACCGTTGACCATACTCATGAACGGAAAACAAAAAACCGCCGCCATACTTCATAACGCATGATCGGCAATGAGCAGAATATTCCTGGGCATATACGATGAACACAGGCTGGTACAGGAAGGTCTGCGGTCACTGCTAAAGGGAATGGAAGATATAGAGATCAGCCTGTTGGAAAATGTGAGATCCGTCTTGCTGGATAGACTCCGGTCAACACCTCCTCATATTCTGATCATCAATCTGCATGAGTTGAATCCTCCGTTACTGAACCTGATTATAATGGTTAACCGGAATTATCCGAAGATTAAAATACTCATCATATCGGTCAGGAACGAAGAGGAGATCATTCTCAAAACCATCAAAGCAGGAGCAAAAGGTTTTCTCTCAAGAGATACGGGGAGGGATGAACTTATTGAAGCAATATATACCTTGCGAAACGGCCATGATTACTATAGCAAATCAATTACTCATTTACTGATCAACAAGTACATTAACAGGCTCAACTTCGATAAGGATGAAACCGGTATCCGGAACCTGAGCTCCCGGGAAATTGAGATCCTGAAACTTTGGGGAAACAGCCTTACCAATAAGCAAATCGCTGATAAACTTTTCCTGAGCATTCGTACCGTTGAAACCCATAAAAATCATATTATGCAAAAGCTGAACCTGAAAACATCGGTTGATATGGTTAAGTTCGGTATCCGAAATAATATCATTGAAGTATAAAGAAGGGATAAGGGACAAGCCTGTCTGCCGGCGAGGCAGTGGACAGGTTGTGTGTGTTAAGGGAATTGGGTGGTGAGAATTTAGAAGTTAGAAGTTAGAATTTAGAAGTTTGAATTTAGAAGTCAAAACAGTCGCTTGGCTTTGCCGAGTGACTGAATGGGAATCACAACCAGCATAACCACCCCAACACCCAACTCCCAAAATCCAACACCCACCTCACCTCTCCCCTGCCCCTCCTAACTACTAACTACTCACTTCTATCTACTTCCCCCTACGTGAAACACGTAATTTAACAAGTACCACAAGGAATTGCCCTTTCATCCGACATCACTTGCTCTAAAAGTTTTTACTTTTAGCCCCAAAAAAATAAAAACTATGGCTGAATTATTGGATGTAAAAGTTAACGAATTCATGGCAAAGGTAATTGCCAAAAATCCGGGCGAATCGGAATTTCACCAGGCTGTTAAAGAGGTTGTTGAATCACTGATGCCCATTGTGGAAGAAAATCCCAAGTATAAGTATGCCAAGATACTGGAACGGATGACCGAACCCGAGCGGATAGTCATGTTCCGCGTTCCGTGGGTGGATGATAACGGTGAGATCCATATCAATAAAGGATACCGCATTGAAATGAGCAGTGCAATAGGGCCCTATAAGGGAGGCATACGGTTTCATCCTACTGTAAACCTGGGTATTTTAAAATTCCTGGCTTTTGAACAGGTATTCAAAAATAGTCTCACAACCCTGCCCATGGGTGGTGGCAAAGGCGGTTCGGATTTTGATCCGAAAGGAAAATCCGATCAGGAGGTGATGCGGTTTTGCCAGAGTTTTATGACGGAACTGCAACGTCATATCGGTGCCGATGTCGATGTACCTGCCGGTGACATTGGAGTTGGCGGGAGAGAGATAGGATACATGTTTGGCCAGTATAAAAGAATCCGGAATGAATTTACCGGCGTGCTTACCGGAAAAGGTATTGAGTGGGGCGGTAGTCTGATCAGGCCCGAAGCCACCGGATATGGTTGCGTGTACTTTGCCGAAGAAATGCTTAAAACCCGGAAAGAAAGTATGAAAGGTAAAATAGCCGCTGTTTCCGGTTCAGGTAATGTGGCTCAATATGCAGTTGAAAAACTCATCACCCTTGGAGCCAAAGTAGTTACGCTGTCCGATTCATCCGGATACATTGATGATGAAGACGGTATTACACCTGAGAAACTGAATTATGTTCTCGAATTGAAGAATACACGTCGCGGAAGAATTAAAGAATACGCTGAAAAATATGGTGCAAAATATGTTGAAGGGGAAAGACCCTGGAGCGTTAAATGTGACGTGGCATTCCCCTGTGCTACCCAGAACGAGATCAATGAAGACGACGCAAAAACATTGTGTAAAAATGGTTGCCTTGCAGTGTCAGAAGGCGCCAATATGCCTTGCACTCCGGAAGCCGTTGAGGTTTTCCTTAAGGCACAGATACTTTTTGGCCCGGGCAAAGCTGCAAACGCAGGAGGAGTGGCGGTTTCAGGCCTTGAGATGACACAGAATTCCATGCGCCTGCCCTGGAGCCGGGAAGAAGTAGATGAAAGACTGCACCGGATCATGATCAATATACATGAGACCTGTGTGAAATATGGAAAGACCCCTGACGGATTTATCAACTACGTGAACGGGGCGAACATTGGCGGTTTCATAAAGGTAGCCAATGCCATGCTGGCACAGGGGATTGTGTAGTTTGTTAGAGACGCGATGAATCGCGTCTCTAACACAGATCGACACATGCCTTATACAGGTTTTCGACCAATTCCGGGATTTTTGCCAGTGGCACAGACGAAAAGGCAAGCCGTATTACATCTCCGAATACGATCACCCCGGTACTGTATTTTTCCAGCAGGTGCAGCCTGGCCTGTTCCGCATTCAATCCTTTTCGCAGCCTAAGACACATGAAATATCCCGAATTAAAAGGCAGCGGATCAAGATAATCGGGGTACGGACTTTTGGACAGTGTTTCTTTCAGCAGGGAGTAGCGGCTTTTCAGTATTGCATATTTCTTTTGTTTTTCCTCCAGATAGCCTTCATGAGAATATACCGACTGCAGTAAGGATTGTGTAAGGTGACTGATGTTGGAAATGTTGCCACGGACTGCTCCGCCTGTTTTATTCTCGAGTGCTTCGTATAATTCCTGTGTCCCGTTCTTTATGCCATAAGTAATAAAACCGACCCTGAATCCCCAAACATAATCTTCCTTGGTCGGACCATCCAGTTTAACCGCCAGGACATTTTCATGAAGACCTGCCAGGCGTGTGAATATAGATTCTTTAAACACATAATCTTCATATACCAGTCCGAAATAAGCATCGTCGATCAATACGACTATTTTTTTCCCGGTAAGAGCCAGGCGGTTAATTTCATGTACAACCGGATCAACTTCATCACTACGCAGCGTATAGCCGGCAGGATTGTTGGGAAAATTCAACAACAGTATGATTTTTTCCTGTTTTACAGAAGAAAGCGTCCGGGCAAATGACTGTATATTGAATCCCCCATCACTGAACAACTCAAATGTCCGGATATCGGCACCATACCCGTTGCCAAGAATCAGGCTGTAGTTTTCCCAGTACAGATCAGAAAGAACAACCGTATCACCCTCGTTAACGAACATATAACCGGACAGGCTGATGCCGTGTGTCACCCCACATGTGGCAACCGGCGTGCTGAAGAGCATATCCTTCAGCGAAGCATTTTTTCTGACCAGAAAATCTTTCCATGTGTCACGCAATTCCTTTTTGCCGTAACTGGGTGCATAAGGGAACACATTATTCACCGGTACGTTGATCAATGCATCAAAGGCCGGAAGGTGCATGGAGGTACCGTCATCGTCGACAGCTTCTCCAATGGATGCATTGATGTTTTTTCCCCTGGCCTGTGCCGACTGTGAAAGAATACCCCGTTTCGGGAAGAAAATGTTCTTCCCCCTTTCCGAAAGCATTGCAAGAATACCGGCATGCTGCTTCTGAATCAGGTTGTTTAAACTCTGTGCCTGAGGGTCCATAGTAAAAATTTTATTTTTGTTCACCGCGTCTAATGTAAAGGAATATTTTAGAAAAATAAAAACAGTATTGTAATTTTTTTCTGTCAGCCAGGTTTTTCATTGTAATGTTAGATATGTTTGAAACCATCCTTGCGAGGCCTTTAAGCTGTTGCAAGTAATGGTTAGAAAAACAATACGTTCCTGTTATTCATGTATTCCTGCAGAAATATACACAGAAGTTTGTGTTGAAAGGTATTGTTTTATTTCCTATATTCATAGTAAAAATCCACCTTCTTAGAAGGTGGCTTTGAATCGCCCCTATAAGGGGCTTAAAATTCAAACTTATGTTGTTGTTCTTCTGC
>JAFGKY010000070.1 GCA_016928305.1 Bacteroidales bacterium | reverse complement strand
TTCACTGTTCACTGTTCACTGTTCACTTGTCCCCTACCACAGGTGTTTCTTCGCCAGCAGCATGCAGTTTATCATTCTCAGGTATTGTCCGTCCGAGAAATAGCAACGGCAGTGTAATGGACTAAAAGACATATAATTGGCAGTAGTCGTATAGTAATAAGTGCCTGAAGGATCTCTATAATTTCCAACATATTCACAATCCGGTGAGACTTTCTGCGTGAGGACGGGATCAGCAGGAGTATCACAACAACGATCGCCGGCCGTAGTACAATTTATTCGTTGTGCCAGTTCTTCGCCAAAGATTGTTTCGTGCGTGTGGTAAAGGTTGAAGAAGTGTCCGAATTGTTCAGTCAGGAAAGTCCCGTCAAGACAATCCTTATGGATGAATATTACATCCCTGTTTTCAACAGGGAAATAGGTACATCCGCAGATCTCCTGGTTTTCATCATTAAATAATCCGGAAACGAAGTAGATATTAATCATATTACGAACAACATATTGTGTGGTCATATCCTGTTCATTGGTTCCCAGATGGATCTCATCAAAATTGTAATTATCGATGTAAGTAAGAGAATATAATGAGAAAGTTGCCCTGATGCGTTCAAAGGCCAGGTTTACCTGTTCAATGGCCTCATCAAGAGCGACAGGATCCACATTGGACTGTCCGTTATTGTCTTTCACGATAAATACGGCAAGATGAAATGTGCGGTTCAGTTCAATAATCTGGTTGACGCTATCTGCAAGAGCTTCTTCATAGTCTTTTTGTTCCTGCGTTACAACAGTTCCGCAGGGAAACGGTTGTGCCTGTAAAATATAATTCATCCATGCAAAAAAAGAAATAACCGGAAAATATTTCAGGAATTTGTTCATGTTGCTATTTTTTAAGCCGTTATCGCATTTAATACATTTCAAATATTTCGTCTTCTTCCTGTTGTCCAATAGTACCTATTATTCTGAATTCAGTACGGCGGTTCTTCTCACGGCCGGCAGGATTATCTGAGCCGTCAGGAAGTGTGTTGGGAGCAACAGGACTTTCCTCACCATAACCTTTTGCAACAAGTTTTTCAGCGGATATGCCTTTGCTGATCAGATAACTCACCACATTATCAGCACGCTGCTGTGAGAGTTGGCGGTTATAATCCGTTTCACCTATACTATCGGTATGTGCCCCGATTTCAACGATAAACTCCGGCGCTTCTTTCAACAATACCAGCAGCGTTGTATCAAGGACATTCCTCGATCGTTCATTCAGTTCGGCACTGTTGAACTCATAATAAATGTTTTCGAGTACAATGGGTTTATCGGTCATCACATTTACCCATACCGGGGGCATTTCAATGGTATCAGAAAAAGTAAATCCTATCGTAGACATGTACATTTCGCTGTCGAAGTACTGAAAGCCTTCCATTTTAAACTGATAATCCTGGTCGGGTTGCAGGTTAAAATAAAAAACTCCGTCCTCACCGGTGGTGTATCTTTCCATGAATTCATATTCATTGGTCTCCTTGTCCAGCATATACAAAGTAACGATAGCATCCTTAAGAGGTTTTATGTTTTCAGCCGGATTCATAAAATCAAAATTTGTAAGATCCTTTTTCCTGCCAAACCTGTCCTTTTCAAATGGATAAATGGTTGCTGTTACGGTTATCCGGATGAATTCATTCCAACGGTAATAGTAAATGTCGTCACAGCAGGTTTCATTATTAATGGAATTACCATTGGGGCGGTTAGAGGCCAGGAACCCATCTTCGCCTGACCTGCTGACTGTGAAATACAGGTCGTCATAACTGGTATTCAGCGGGTATCCGACACCTTTAAGACGCGTCCATTTATTTCTTTCACCGAATGCTCTGAATATATCCAATCCTCCTATTCCCGGATGACCGGTGGAGCTGAAATACAATGTACGTGCCGGAAGATCATAAAAAGGAGTCATTTCATCCCCTATCGTATTCACTTTGCTGCCAATATTTCTTACCTTGCTGTATATATTTCTTTTATCATCCCAGACAGTATACCATATATCCAGTCCTCCTCTTCCTTCCGGACGATTGGAGACAAAATATATGATTTCACGGTCGGATTTAGCAGTCCGGCCCAGAGCAGGTTGTGTAGCCGTATAATTAGGATCGTTTACGGATGGTGGCAGGGGAACAGGCTTCTGCCAGATGCCGTCTTTAAAGTGACTGACATAAATTCCGCAAATGACATTTCCCTGCCAGTTCCTGGCACACCGTGTAAAGTAAAAGCGCATTCCATCGCGAGATAATACGCCATTGCAGGTTTCAACACCGGACAGGTTGATGGGTTCCGGCATAAGAATCCCTCCTTGCCAGTCATGCTCTTTTTTTACAGCCATGTAATACTGCCTGACAGGTATGGCGGTATCGGCATTTTCATCGGTAAAATATACCAGTGAATCAACTCGAAGGGAAGAATATAAAAAAAGGGTATCGTTTACCGGAACCGGGGAAAGCTCAATATGCGGACCGTTAATGCTTGAATTTAAACTCTCAATCGTAACGTTAACCGGGTTCATGATTATGCTTTTAGCTGAATCACAACCTTCAATTTCACTTTTAATAATGCGGCTGTATAGTTTTTCTTCCTTATCACCCTTGATGCTTCGCCTGAACCTGGTGAATTCGCTGATGGCATCATCATAATTCCCTGTTGACTTCAACATTTGTGCATAATAAAACTGTGCCATGGTATATTTGCGGCCTGCCTTTTTATATACCTTGTGATAAAGATCCCTGGCCTTTTCATAATTCCTTGCCGTACGATGAAGTTCAGCCAGGGCGTAATTTACCTTCATATTATTATTCCGTATGGAATAGTATTTTTCATAAAAGAAAATAGCCGTATAGACATCTCCTTTCCGTGCCGCATTTTTACCAAACCTAACCAACTGCCCGGGCGACAGTTCATCCACATTGGTTATCTGAGCCGTTCCTTTACTGGCAGGGTAAAGGATAAGCAGCAAAAAGCCTATTATGAATTTAAAATCTTTCACAGGGTATTGAATAACTGTTGAGAACCGTGCTGATACTTCTATACTGTAAGGAAATCTCAAAGGCTCCGTTTTGATTGTTAGCGGTTTTGAGTCCTGAAATGGTGATGTCATAGCAAAAAGCAAAATCAATTCTGCCGATGGTTGCCCCTGCAAGAACGGCAATGGCGTCTGAGTTACTGAGAAATCCATTTCTCAGGTATACGCCTGCCATTAATTCCTTCACTGCAGATTTCCTTCCAAAGACATTAAATCCTGCATTGAATCCGGCGATTGTTTCATTGGATCCCTTATGATTCATATACAACAAGGCAGGCTGCAAATAGACTGCCTCACCCAGGTTGGCTTTAAGTGTTGCATGCACCGTACTTCTGATGGGGAGCTTTTGGTTATCGTCATAAAATGATTCATTCGGATAGTTCAGATGCGACAAGGACAAACCTATTTCAGGTTCAAATCGTTTGATCTTCCTTTTCCACATGACACCGGCATTCAAGTCAAGGTTTGATGTTCTTTCTCCCATGTTGGCCTCACCGCTCGGACGCTGCGCATCAAAAATACCCAGATCACGGTTAAACTGACCGGGGAGGGTTACTTTGTCGAGATTAAGTGATTTAAAGACATACCCCAATTGTAAACCCACATGAAAGATATTACGGTTTATGGATTTTCTAAATCCCAGGGAGCCATATAACTTATTGACCGATAAAGCGACGGCGCCCGATTCGTCATTAATAAACACGGCACCGGCACTGAAATCCTGATGGAGAAGGAAAAACTTCTTTTCAAATGCAATAGCTGCCGTGTGAAAAGGTACGGCAAGTGAGCTCCACTGATTCCTGTAATTTCCTGCGATACGCCAGTCACCATTGAAATTACCTGCCTCAGCCGGATTAAGGTACAAAGGACATGCATTGAACATGGAAAAATGTATATCCTGACCGTTCACTACCTGCACCGGAAAAATTACCAACACATATACGGAAATCAACCGGTGCAAAATGTTTATGTAACTATTTCGAACCATCAGCACCATATGCATTTATATTAATAGTGTGCTTTAAGTTACATCTTTATCCTGATCCCTTGCAAAACAAAATGTTGACAACAATGAAATTAATATAGTTAAAATTTCATATTATTACTGTAAAGTAATAAATTTATTAAGATATTCCTCACACCCATGAAGAAAAAATATTTATTGCCATCGTTAATAACTTTTCTTTTTCTTTTCGAATTTACAGGCAATGCTCAGGTTACGGCCGACTTCACGGCAGATCCTTCAGCGGGTTGTTCGCCTTTAAAAGTGAATTTTACAAACCTGAGTTCAGGAACGGGCACACTGACGTATATGTGGTATTTTGGTGGCCAGCAGGGGGTTTCTTCCCTCAAGGATCCGCAGTCGACTTACATTGATCCCGGAACCTATAATGTTAAGCTGGTTGTTGATAATGGAACCGATAAGGATTCCATAACCAAGCCCATCGTTGTTTATAAAAATCCGGTTGCTAATTTTACCTCCGTTACGAAAGCATGTGCTCCTGAGACCATTCAGTTCACCGATTTGTCTCAGCCTGGTGACGGCGTAATAACAAGCTGGAACTGGGATTTCCGGACAGGGACAATAGATACAAATCAACATCCCATCCATATATATGCATCCTCAGGGATTTTTGATGTATTCCTTAAGGTGAGTGATGCCAATGGTTGTGAGTCAAACCTGGAAAAATCACAATACATTGATATTGCCGATCCTCCATCGGCTTCCTTTACTGCAAATCCGACTTCGTCCTGCACGGTACCTGCTGCGGTTGTCCTGTCCAATACTTCAACAGGTCAGGGTTTACTTACCTATCACTGGGATTTTGGCGATTACTCTACCTCATCGGATAAAGATCCTTCGAAAACATATAATCAGTTTGGGATTTATACGATTAAGCTCACAGTTAACAGTGATTATGGTTGCTCCGATACAGTCTCATATGCTTTTTATGCCAGTGAAGTAGTGGCTGCCGGAACACTGACACAGGGGGGGAAAGTCATTTCGAATAACGACACTATATGTGCAGGTCAGGTTATTTTTTCCAGTACGTCATTGGGATCGGATGTGGTTCTGTGGAAATTCGGGGATGGTAAAACTTCCATCAGCAAATCCGGATTTCATGTCTACAGTCAGGGAGGTCCTTATACAGTTCTGCTCATCGCCTCTCCCGGTAACAGTTGTGCCGATACGGTTGTCTGGAGTTTTTATATGGAAGAACCTCTTGCTGATTATACCATGAGCAGTACTTATTCATGTATGCCATCTGCCCTGATAAACTTTACCGATAATTCTTCCAATGCAGTGGCATGGGAATGGACGTTTAACGACGGGAGCAAAGCCTTTACACGCAACGCCTCAAAAACATATACCCTTCCTGCCGAAACCGATCCGTATAAAATAAATACGGAAGTCATTTTCAATACAATTCTCACTGTTACAAGCAGAAATGGATGCAAGAACTCCGTTACCAAGCCCTTCCGGATCAAAAAACCTACTGCTATCTATACCGTTGATACCACACAGGGGTGTTTTCCGCTGAACGTAAAATTTACCGATCAGAGTATTTCCGATGAACCCATTACCAGTTGGGAGTGGATATTTGGTGACGGTGATAAATACACCGGGACAATCGATTCTGCCATACATTCTTATGACAGTGACGGATTATTCCTTTCCCGTCTGGCAATCACCAATAACCTGAATTGTAAGGATACTTCCTATATCATACCTGTGAGGGTGGGCAAGGCACTCCTGCCTGATTTTCTGATCAGCAAAACTTCAGTCTGCCCCGGCGAAGCCATTCAGTTTACTGATAATACACCCCAGTCGAATTACATTCAGAGCTGGCATTATACGGTTGCCGGAGCAAGCATAAACACCATGCCCGGTGAATCAGATCCGGTATGGAAAGTAGATGCTGACTCGGGATACCTCGATGTGGGATTGCAGGTTAACTACCACGGATGTATCTCCTCGGTGGTTAAAGAAAATGCGTTGTATAATAATGGTGCCGTGTCGGATTTCTCCTTTGCATTTGACTGTTACGATCCGTTTGAATATCATTTTGCAGATCTTTCGAAAGGTGCCGAGAACCTGAAATGGAATTTCGGCGATGAAACCTTTGACGATATCACGGTTAATCCGGTTCATACTTATGCTGCTGAAGGAAATTACCAGGTCGAACTAATTGCCTTTAAGGGTATCTGTGCTGACACCTCAAGGAAAGTAATTAAAGTCCGCGAACCGCATGCAACTTTTTCGTGCGATACCATGGTATGCATCGGAGAGCCTGTAATCCTTAACGCTACGGGTTCGTACTCGCAGGTTGATTATTGTTTTGAGAAATATTTCTGGAAATTTGGCGACACAACGCAGCGGATCGTTACACGCAGAGACAGCCTGGAATATACTTTTTCATCCGGCGGAACGTATCAGGTTCTGATGATCACTTTTTATGATAATTACTGCGTTGATTCTGCCATGGCCAATATCAGGGTTTATGGTCCTCATGCGCTATTTACCCCGGATACTTCTTACGGTTGTTCTCCTTTTGCGGTTAATTTCGTTGATCATTCAACCCCTGATATTCATCCTATCGAAAGCTGGTATTGGGATTTTGCCGACGACAGCGATACGACATATTCCGATATGACGGATACAATCAACCATGTGTTCCAGGAGCCGGGTGTTTTTGAAGTACGGTTATCGGTTACCGATACACTGGGATGCACAGGGACCTATACAGAAACGATCGCATCGGCCAATCCTGTGGCAGAGTTTATTGCTGACAAGCCACTGAACTGCACCGGCTCATCAATCAATTTTTATTACAGTTACCTTACGGGTGACAGTGTTATCTGGGACTTTGGTGATGGAACTGTCTTACGGTCATCGGTTATGCCGGTGTCGCATGCATTTTCATCCAAAGGCAATCAATCGGTGACCCTGACCATATATAAGTATGGTTGTTCGGATACCTATACCAATCCTGACGGCTACATTAAGATACAACAGCCGGATGCTTCTTTTGAGGTGTCCGATACGGCATGGAATTGTTATCCCAAAGAAATCATTTTCGCCCATCATGATGCTGATAGCATAATCGATTCGGGAACATGGGATTTCGGATATGGCAACAGTACATCGGAATATGCCGAAGAGCGACGGTTCAACTATCCGAAGCCCGGAGATTATTATCCGTCACTCAGTATTATGACCACTTACGGTTGTCGTGATACTTTCACCCGGCAAATAATAATTACCGGACCAACAGGTACATTCAGCATATTGCCTGAAAGCAGGGAAGCCTGCCGCGGTGATGCAATCACGCTTCAGGTAGGACAACTCAATGATGTATCTGACTTTGAATGGGACCTCGGTGATGGACGGTTTCTGGTTGGCGATACGGTGACATATACCTATGACCGTATGGGCACTTTATATCCGAAGCTGCTGTTATATGGTGATGGCGGCATTTGTAAACCTCCACCTATCGTAGATTCTGTTTTTGTATATGAGGTAATAGCAGGCTTTGACCTGCCGGATACTGGATATTGCGACTTGTATGAAATGCATTTTGCGGACACATCGGTTGGTAATACACAACGAATCTGGAATTTCAGCCATGGTGTAACAAGTGCTGACGATGAACTGGTGCTGCAATTTTCCCCCGGCAATTATTCGGTTGAGTTGCTCGTGCTGAATGATATCGGCTGTTCGGATACCGTCATGGAAAGCTTTGTAATCCATCCGCTGCCCGATATCCTGTTGAGTCCCGATACCCTCATATGCGAAGGTAGTACAGCTGTTCTCCGCGCTGCCGGTGGTGATGTCATTCAATGGTATCCTTCTGTAGGACTGAGTGCTGTCAACACGTTTACAACTATTGCTTCCCCCGAACAGACTACTGTATATACAGCATCAACGGAATTCCTCGCTACCGGATGCCGGAATGAGGCTCAATTGACCGTAAGTGTTCAGAATGATTTTGAAATTACTGTTAGGCCTGTGGATACGACCCTTATCATTGGTGAGCAGGTTGCCATCCTGGCTGATTCCATCAGTGGGCTTACATATGCCTGGTCACCTGCAGACGGATTGTCCTGCTCAGGGTGTTCTTCTCCGGTTGCCCGGCCCATGGTTTCAACCCGTTATACGCTGAACGTTGTTGATGCCTATAATTGTTTCCCCAAAGAGTATTATGTGAATATTGTCGTGGATGAAAAATACTCCCTCGATGTTCCAACAGCTTTTACTCCCAACGGGGATGAGATAAATGACGTGGTTTTTGTCGGAGGGCTGGGCATAGAGAAACTGATAGAATTCAGGATTTTTAACCGGTGGGGGAATGAGGTGTTCTTCAGTGATGATCTGAATCGCGGATGGGACGGAACATACAACGGTAAAATACAAAATATAGATACTTATGTATATAGTGTAACGGTTCAGTACTGGAATGGCAGGACAGCATCCAAGAAGGGTACACTAAGCCTGTTACGGTAAGGTTGATGCAGGGATAGCAGAAGACGGATATCGGATACCGGATGTGAGGGTATGTGCATAAAGTGTCACGGTTGACAAAAAAAGCCGCAACATAACATTGCGGCTTCTTTTTATATCATCGTTACAGGTTAGGTTCCCTGTAACTGGAACATAATCGGCATTACAAATTGTTGTTTAACGGCTTTCCCCCCTTGTTTAGCGGGTATCCATGCCGGTGAGCTGTTGATGCACCGAATGACTTCCTTATCAAGTTCGGGGTGAACACCACGAAGCACTTTAACATCACAAACCTGCCCTTTGGAATTCACACAGAACTGAACAAAAACCTTCCCCGATATACCTGCTTCAGCAGCAATGGGAGGGTAAACGATGTTCTGCTGTACCCATGAGCGGAATGAATTGACATCACCTCCCTTAAAGGTTGCATTCTCTTCAACGATGATGAAAGGTGGTTCATCTTCTTCCTGAATTTCTTCAGTAACCTTTTCTTCATCAATTTTAATTTCTTCAGGAGGCGCTTCGGCAACAACTTCCTTAACTTCGTCGATGGTGGCAATTCTCACTTCCTGCTTTACGGTATCAACAACCACAGGTGCTGTAAACTTGGCCTGTGCTTCCACCTCAGGTGGCGGCGGTGGGGGTGGAGGAGGTGTAAAATTATCTTCCAGTTTCTCCATTTCCATTACCACTTCTTTCTCATATTTCTTTGCAACCTTATGTTTAGTCTGATAAGCAGCAATAACAGGTGATATCATAGCAGCGCAAATACCGATAAAAGCAATAAAGAATGCTATGACAAGATATCTGCTGTATCGTTTACGCAGGTAATAGGCTCCATATTCCTTGTTACGACCTTCGAACACGATGTCATCCATGCTGATATAATTGTCGTAACGGATTGTATTTGAATTATTCTCCATAATGTACTGTTTTTAAGGTTGTGCAGACTTACCAGCAGCGATATCCCTTTTGGCTTTGGCGAGCAGTTTTTCTTCAAAGGAATTCAAGTCAACAAGTGAATACCGGGCGATATTGCATATCGCCATCTCATCCATTATATCAACAACGTTTTTATATTTCACCTTATCCGTTGCCTTGATCAGCACAATAGGACCAACGCTATCATCTCTCCTGAGATTACGTAACCGCTGTTCAAGGGTGTCTTTCGGCATAACCTGTTTGCCGGTGATTACGTCGTTATTCATATCTTCTATTGCTTTGAAAAGCACTTTATTACGTTCAAGTAACATCTTGCGGATACCATCCTTGCTCCAATCCGACTCATATACGGTAGGGATCGGGGGTTTTGTAGGATCAGCCAGCCCGTTGTAGTAAAACACCCTGTCATTTTCATCCAGGATGATATTCACCGCCCTCCATTTCGGGATTTCGGTACCTTCAGGCTTTTCTTTCGTTTTTTCCGGGAGAACGATCTCCATGATCTTGGGTTTGCTGAAAGCAGTGGTGAGCATAAAAAAGGTAAGGAGCAGACACATGACATCGACCATGGGCGTCATATCGATCGCCGTCGAGAATTTTTTCGCTCTTTTTTTACCTTTGTGCTTTCCGCCGCCTTCATTTGCAATTATTTCAGCCATAATTCTTTAGCTTTATAAGTTTTCCAATGATACTTCTACCTTTTCCAGGTTGGTGACCAGATTAAACTTGTTAATTTTTGCTTCCTGGAAAATATCCAGTACTTTTTTAACTGCCTTATAATCGGCAATATTATCACCCCGGATCGTTGCTTCAGCTTTGGGATTGACTTTCCTGGAGTACAGGATCCACATGGCCAGCTCGTTGTTGGTGGAGTCCACGGGAATGCCCACCTGCAGTTTGTCGCGTGTAGACTGGTCAGGTGCGTCGATCCATTCTGCTATGTTGCTCACAGGCATACCAAATGCATCCATCCTTTCAAATTTAGACAACTGGTCGTAGGTGAAGGTGATATCGAACTGTTGGCCGACATTTTTCAGCACTTCCTGCCGGATATGGAGGGTTGAATCCTCCCCGTTGTCTATATTGAAAAACACCTTGTTGTCCTTTCCGATAAATACCGTGATCGCATTTCTTTCCGGTATGAGCTTTTCAGAAATGGAATTAGGCATATCTACCTGCGTGGGTTCCTGCGGCCTGAAAGTTGCCGTCAACATGAAGAATGTCAGCAAAAGCATGAACATGTCAACCATCGGCGTCATATCAGTCCTCGGTGCACCTTTTGCTACTTTTATTTTTGCCATAATTTATCTTTTTACATTAAGTCGTAATCGAAAAGCAATTGCAAGTGCAGTACCAGATCCAATTACTTCTTAAGTGTCGATGCAAATGTCTGAACAATGCTGAAGCTTGCTTCGTCAATCTTATAGGTCATATCGTCAATCTGGGATGAAAAATAGTTGTACATTAGAATAGCGATAAGTGAGCCCGCGATACCGAAAGCCGTATTAATAAGAGCTTCGGAAATACCTGTTGAAAGTGCCAGTGCATCGGGTGCTCCCTGCGTTGCCAGAGCGCCGAAAGCACGGATCATACCAAGCACTGTTCCGAGAAGACCGGTCAATACGGAAACGGAAGCAATGGTAGACAGGATCACCATATTCTTTGACAGCATGGGAAGTTCGAGGGCAGTAGCTTCTTCGAAGTCCTTCTGAAGAGCCAGAACCTTCTGATCGTTCGCCAGGGTTTTGTCATTCTGCAATTCTGTATATCTGTATAAGCCGGCTTTAATCACATTGGCAAGAGATCCTTTCTGTTTGTCACAGGCTGTAGATGCTTCCTCAACACTGCCTTCATTGATCAACCCCTGGATCTTTCTCAGGAATTTGCTGGTGCGTCCTCTTCCGGAAGCACGGGTCAGGGAGATTAACCTTTCAATGACGAAGGTGACAACGGTCAGCACAATGGCCATCAGAAGGGGAACGATGTATCCGCCTTTGTATACCATACCCAGGAAGTTACCCTGAAGCGGATGACCTTTTGGATTGCCTCCTTCAAAATTGATCGGGTTACCCATAACATTCTTCCAGATGTAGTAACCAACAACAAGGGCAATAATAATCACAAGTACATTAAATACCGAGCCGAAAATTTCCTTTAGAGCTTTCATACCAATACATTTTAATTTATACGTTGTTTTTCGTTGTTTTTTCTATTAAGAGCACAAATAAAATATTTTCTTTTCTATTTTCCAAGTTCGCAAAGATATTTAATATTTAATTGTATATCATATAGAAATGATTTTTCTTTATTCGTTGAGTTGTCGCTGAACTTCAATCTGATCCAGAATACGATTTAATCCTTCAATGGTTTTCAGTGCATTTTGGTTCTGCGGATCTATCTTCAGCACTTCATTGTAATATTTTTTTGCCTGTACGTAAGATTTTTTCTGGTAATAAATGATTCCCAATGAAGTATATCCTTTGATGATCCAGTTATTGTTATCCGGATCAAGGGAGATGAGTTTCTCGTAATAATTTTCGGCCTTATCATAATCGGCCGGTTTAATTGTGAAAAGATAATAGGAGCCTAAATAGGAGTAAGCTGTATAAAGTTCGTTTTTGTATTTGTCAGGATTTTCACTGCCTTTTCTAATGATCGTTTCATAGATTGGTTTTGCCAGTCCTTCTTTTGAATCAGGGTCCATGGCCGTGTAGGTACTGGCTTTCCATGTATAGGCCTGCATGTTGTCGGGTTCACGGCTCAGCACTTTATCGAATGCACCCAGCGCCTTATCGTATTGTTTTGACTGATAGTAGGCTTTACCGAGGTTCATATAGTCTTTTACATCGGCGGTCTTGTTGTTCATCTTTTTATTCAGCATTTCAATGGCAATGTCGTATTTTTTATATACATAGGCATTGAGGGCAATGTCTTCCACAAGGTTCATATCCGTTGTATCCATAAGATAACCCTTGACAAGTTCGTCAAATGCCCTGTCAACAAGAGCCGTGTCCTTCAGTTTCAATAAAATTCTGCCGTAATAGAGGTAATCCTTGACAATGATCTTTTCGGGTGTGGTATTTTTAAAAAAAGTTTCTATGTAAATCCTGGCTTTTTCATAATCGGTAGGCCTTTTATCGAAACAGGAATAGGCAGCAATTCGGTTCAGGTAGTTTCTGGAGGTATCATAATTCAGTATTTCTTCAGCGACAGAAAGCGTTTCCGTGTATTTTCCTGCTTTAAAAAGCGAAATGAGGTACTGTGTTTTTGCAGGGATATTGTTGCCCGAAAGTTCAAGGAATTTCCGGTAACTCAGTATGGACAAATTATCCAGACCTGCAAGGCTGTACATTTCACCAAAACACCTGTATGTCGGAGCATAGGTTGAGTCAATCTCTTTTGCTTTTTCAAAATTGGCCCGGGCTCCTTCCAGGTTTTTTGACCTCATGTATAAATTCCCTATTTTAACCAGTGGCACCACCAGTTTTGGATTTATATACACGGCTTTATTGTAATTGGCAACTGCTGCAGAATGATCACCCTGGGTTTCATAGATCACCCCCGTACTGACATAAATATCGGTATTGTTGGGATCAGCCACTTTGGCAGATTCCATGTATCCCAGGGCTTTCTTAAACCTTGGTTCTTTAGCGTAAAGCTGGGCTTCTCCAAGTTTTATTAATGTAACAACATCTCTTTCTGTATATTTCTTGACCTTCTTGGGAAGCAGGGATTCGGCCCTGTTAAAGTACACATCTGCTGCCGTTGTATCATTTTTCAACAGCAAAACAACCATTCCCTTACCGATGTGATTGAGCGGATTCAGGCTGTCTGCTGAAATACCCAGATTGAATTGCTTGTTGGATTCATTCCCTACATCATTCAAGGAGTTGGAATAAGGATCCGCAATATATGAAAGCAACATATTTTCACCATAATAAAAATAAGCCTCGCTGTTTGATGGATTTGCCTTTATTATCTTTTTATATAATGCATCAGCGTCTTCATATCTTTCACTCTGTGAAAGTCTCAGCGCTTCCTGCAGATCCTGTGATTCAGCCCGGTTGGTCATCCCAACGAGACTCATAAGTGTCAGACAGGAACCTAAAAATAAGCTGTAATTGTAAATCTTCATGACAAATGAATTTATAGTTTTCAAAATTATTCACTGCTTGTCTCTACGACCCTTACCGGCATTACTGCAGGGACCATACCCATCCTTAAAATAATCCGTTGCCCGGTATCATTCGATACAAATTTTATAAAACCGGTGCCAAGTCCGGTAAAGGTTTCACGGTTAATGGCATAGACCTCACGGATTAACGGATAGGACTTATTGGCAATATAGGCCTGATAAGGCTGGTAAAATTCAGTTCCCTCGGTATCGTATTCCTGTGATAAACCGACAACTGTTATCCGGTCAAGGAAACCTCGCGACAGGCTGTCATCCCTGTCACTTATCCAGTTCACCGCCACTACTCCCAGTGCATTTATATTTTTCTCCACGAAGTCGATGACTTCGTCATTGTTTTTTGCAGCCCTGAAATTCGATGGAAAACTGTCGGTTATTTCAAATTTTTCCTGGATATACCTCACGTTGGATGATTTGATATTGTCGAATACGACCACTATTTTTCCCGCCCTGTTGGCGACGCTCATCTGATTCCAGTTGTTGATCTTCCCCGAAAAAATATCTTTTAATTTACTGTATATCAGCATGCTGTCTTTATTCTTTTTGTTTACGATAAATGCCAGGGCATCGTAGGCGATGGTTGTGGTGCGGGCAATTATTAATTTGCTTTTCAGGAATTCTGTTTCATCATCGGTAAGCTTACGGGTGGTGATCATCATCCGGACAGAGTCATTCATGAAATCGTTCAACACATCCAATTCGGGTTTATACAGCGGTGTAATGGTCGCATATTTATACATCGAATGAAAAACATACAGCTCAGCGTCAGAAAGCAGGGTATAGGCTTCATCTACTCCGATCTTTATATTGCCGCGGGTTGTTGTTTCTTCCAGCACGGCATTTGGATTGGTGTTGCAGGCGGTCAAAACAAATACAGAAAGTAAGACAAATAATCCGCTAAATGACCTTCTAATTGTTTTCTGCTTCATTTTCTTCTTTTTGTCTTTTTAATCTTACTAACATGCTGACAATCCTGTATGTACCCAATGCAATTAGAAAAAGAGCAAAGGCTATTCTGATATTCCATTGTAAATAGCCAAAATAGTCAGAGAACAGCAGGAATAAACCCAATACAATCATGAGTAACACAACAATCAGGCCAAATATCCTATAGGCAACTTTTAATTTCTCCCGGAAATTCATCCCCAAATTAATATCCTCATAATTAGGATTTAAAAAAACGGTTAAAGATAAATAAAAATTTTTTTATTCTATCTTTCATCTTTGTAACAATTTACATTATAAAGAGGTAATTTCAATGATAAGCTCTTGTTTTTATTGGTGGCAATATGTTGCAGTTTATAAGCATAGACCGCCGGAGCCTTAAAAACCCTATTCCTTTGCCTGCAGGGGAACTGAATATACTATAGGATTTCATGGCCTTGTCACACCTTTTTTCTGCTTTACCCTGTAAAACTAAAATCAAATCTTTTATTTTTGTCATCAGCAATTCATTATATAACGCGACAAACTATTATGAAATCATCCTCCTTCCTCGCATTTGACCTGGGCGCTTCAGGCGGCCGCGGCATTATCGGTGAACTGAAAGACAAGGTTCTAACATTTAACGAAGTATGCCGGTTTAACAACAGCATGACCCTGATTCTGGGCAGTTATCACTGGGATATACTCAGGCTGTTTGATGAGATCGTGAAAGGGATTGCAGCGGCCAATGGTTTTGGTATCCGGCCTGAATCCATTGGTATCGATACATGGGGTGTTGATTACGGATTACTCGACAAGAAAGGCAACCTTCTGGGAAATCCATATGCATACCGGGATCATCGTACGGATACGGCTATTGAAGAATTTTCAGCCATCCTGCCGCTTAACAGGATTTACATGCTCACGGGCATTCAATTCATGCAGTTCAATACCCTCTTTCAGCTATTTGCTGCCAAAAGGGACAAACTGCCCATTATGGATATTGCTTCCGATTTGCTGTTTATTCCTGATTTACTCAACTATATGCTGACGGGTATTAAAAAAACCGAATTTACCTTTGCCACCACATCGCAATTGCTGAATCCTTCAACCGGCAGATGGGAGAAAGAACTTTTTGATGCATTGGGCATTTCGGTGAACATCATGCAGGAGATTGTTGAGCCCGGTACCTTATTAGGTCCAATGCATAAGTCGGTAATCGATGAAACCGGTATGCAGGATGCCCGTGTTATCGCCGTCGCATCGCATGATACCGGATCGGCTATTGCAGCCATACCGGCTACCGATGAGAATTTTGCCTATATCAGCTCCGGTACATGGTCGCTGATGGGTATTGAATCACCTAAGGCTATCATTACCGAAGATTCCTTCAATTACAGCTTTACCAATGAGGGGGGTGTTAATCATACTTACAGGATATTGAAAAATATCATGGGTTTATGGCTGATTCAGGAATGCAAACGCTGCTGGGCAGGCAGTATGCAGGATTATTCGTATCCCGAGATCGTGGCTATGGCAGAAAAAGCCGCCCCCTTTCGTACGCTGATCAACCCCGATGATGCCTCATTTTACAACCCGGGCGATATGCCAACCGCTATTTCTGATTATTGCAAAACACACAGTGAACCCCTGCCTTCGCAACCAGGTGATTTTGCACGTTGCATTTTTGAAAGTCTTGCCCTGAAGTACAGGTTTGTACTGGAATCGTTACGGAAAATTTCAGGCAAGAAAATAGACAGAATCCATATTATTGGCGGCGGATCACAAAATAAATTCCTTTGCCAGCTTGCTGCCAATGCAACCGGATTGCAGGTAACAGCCGGACCTGCAGAAGGCACTGCTATCGGTAACCTGCTGGTACAGGCACTGGGTCTTGGCTATGTGAAATCACTGGGCGAGATCCGTGAAATAGTAAAAAATTCCTGCGAAACAGAAGTGTACAAACCGGTTGATACGGATAAATGGGATGGGGTATACGACAGGTTTTTAAAGATAGTGACAAGTGAAAAACGAAAAGTGAAAAACGAAAAGTGAAAAACGAAAGTGTGTCCATATCAGACAAACTTTTCACTCTTATGTAACTAGATTATAGAATACACTATATCAATTACTTAAGAACCAAGTGCCAAGAATCAAGACCAAAACAATATAATCTGTTATTCTTCCTGGGGCAATAATACCGATTACTGAGGGACTTTTCACTGTTCACTGTTCACTTTTCACTTTTCACTGTTCACTTTTCACTGTTCACTTTTCACTGTTCACTGTTCACTGTTTACTGTTTACTCTCTTCTTCAGCAGTTCCTTCAACGCCATCATTTCATCCCTGTACCGCGCGGCTTCAATGAAATTCAGTTCGCCCGCAGCCTTTTCCATGGATTTCTTTGTATTATCAATGGCTTTTTCCAGGGCTTCACGGCTCATGTACTGTACTACGGGATCGGCGGCAACATCAATGGATTGAGGTTCGAAATAAGGCTGCAGGACTCCGGTTTTCATCCTTACTTCCTTCATTATGTTTGAAGCTGCTTTGATGATCTGACGGGGTGTGATGTTATTCTCTTCGTTGTAATGCAATTGTTTTTCCCTCCGCCGGTTTGTCTCATCAATGGTTCGCTGCATCGAAGAGGTGGTATTATCAGCATACATGATCACACGTCCGTTCAGGTGACGGGCAGCCCGTCCGGCAGTTTGTGTCAGGGAACGTTCGGAACGAAGAAATCCTTCCTTGTCGGCATCGAGAATGGCAACCAGGGATACCTCGGGCAGGTCAAGGCCTTCACGCAGAAGATTCACGCCTACAAGGACATCAAACGTGCCGTTTCTCAACCCCTCCATTATTTCGATCCGTTCCAGGGTATCAATATCGGAATGGATGTAACGGCTTTTAA
>JAFGKY010000069.1 GCA_016928305.1 Bacteroidales bacterium | reverse complement strand
TCGATGACGGACAAATTGCTGAAAAAATTGCCTCCCTGTTTGACCTTCGTCCGGCAGTGATCATAAAGCGTTTTGGACTGAAAAATCCCATTTTCCTGGCTACTGCAGCCTATGGCCATATGGGCAGAAAACCCTATACCGGGAAAGTTACCTTTGTTAAAAATGGGGATACCGAAATCCGTGACGTGGAATTTTTTGCCTGGGAAAAACTCGACTATGTGGCAAAAATCAAAGAAGCTTTTAGCCTTTAGTATTAACAATACCTTACTAAAATATTTAACCTAACACCCCTTTTTATGGAAATTTACCAGAAACTGCTCAACAAGGAAGCAAAACTCTCTCTTATTGGGTTGGGTTACGTTGGCCTTCCCATTGCATTGGCTTTCGCACGAAAAATTTCAGTTATCGGGTTCGACATCAATGCCGCCAGGGTTGAGTTAATGAAAAAAAACATTGACCCAAGCGATGAACTTGTAGCGGAAGATTTCAGGGATACCGATATTACATTCACCAACCAACTGGATGTGCTAAAAGAGGCAAGCTTTCACATTGTAGCAGTGCCTACTCCCATTGACAAACATAACCTGCCTGATCTTACGCCGCTGCTGTCTGCCACCCGAACTGTCGGTAAAGTGTTAAAAAAAGGAGATTACGTGGTTTATGAATCCACGGTTTATCCGGGCACCACCGATGAAGAATGCCGGACCATTCTCGAAGAATTATCGGGTTTAAAATGCGGAACCGACTTCAAACTGGGTTATTCTCCCGAAAGGATTAATCCCGGGGACAAGGAGCATACCATTACCACCATTACCAAAATTGTATCTGCATGCGATAATGAAGCCCTCGGGGAAGTTGCCAAAGTTTATGAACTGGTGGTAAAGGCAGGTGTATTCAAGGCCTCATCCATTAAAGTTGCCGAAGCAGCAAAAATTATTGAAAACACACAGCGCGATGTCAATATTGCCCTGATGAATGAATTGTCGATGATATTCAATAAAATGGGTATCAACACTTACGAAGTACTCGAAGCAGCGGGTACCAAATGGAATTTCCTGAAGTTTTTTCCAGGACTGGTAGGTGGTCATTGTATTGGGGTGGATCCGTACTACCTCACCTTTAAAGCTGCCGAACTCGGGCATGCCGCACAGGTGATTAATTCGGGACGGGCCGTAAACGATGGCATGGGTAAGTTTATCGCAACTGAAGTGGTGAAACAGATCATCAGGGCGGGGAAGAATGTTCTGCATTCCAAGGTGCTGGTTTTGGGTGCAACATTTAAGGAAAATGTGAGTGACATCCGTAATTCAAAAGTAGCAGACGTTATTAACGAATTAAAATCCTATGGCGTCGACGTGGATGTTATCGATCCTTATGCCGATTCCGAAGAACTTGAAAAGGAATACGGTTTTGCCTTATGTAGCAACCCGGAAAATAAATACGCCGCCATTATCATTGCTGTCTCACACAAAGAATATGTCGGACTTCCCGAAGATTACTTCCTGAAACATTCGGAAGACAAAGGCATTGTAATGGATGTAAAGGGGATATATCGTAATACAATAAATAAGCTCACCTATATGAGCCTTTAATACTGAATGTTCTATGAATAATCAAAAAAAGTTTGCCATTATTGGCGTGGGCGGATACATTGCGGTTCGACATCTGAAAGCTATTAAAGACACCGGTAATCTATTGCTTGCCACGCTTGATCCTAATGATAGCGTAGGCATAATCGACAGCTACTATCCCGAAAGTCATTTTTTTGTTGAATTCGAACGTTTCGACAGGCATGTCGATAAGTTGAGAAGATCCGGCGTTCAGCTCGATTATGTCAGCATCTGTTCCCCCAATTACCTGCACGATTCACACATTCGTTTTGCATTACGTTCGGGGGCAAGTGCCATTTGCGAAAAACCGCTGGTACTGAATCCCTGGAATATTGATGCTTTGTCTGACATCGAAAATGAATTCGGGAAAAAGATCAATACCATTTTGCAACTCCGGCTTCACCCGGTACTGATCGATCTGAAAAACAAAATGGATAATGCTTCAGGTGATATTATGCATAACCTTGACCTGACTTATATTACCAGCAGAGGCAACTGGTATTTCAACTCCTGGAAAGGCGACATTCATAAATCGGGAGGTATAGCCACCAATATAGGCATCCATTTCTTCGATATGCTTACCTGGATTTTCGGAAATGTCAGAAGCAGCATCGTGCATATGCTCACCACTACAAAGGCGGCAGGCTATCTCGAACTGGAAAAGGCCCGGGTCCGCTGGTTCCTCAGTCTCGATTACAACGATCTTCCCGCTACGGTAAAAGAAAAAGGCAAAAGAACCTATCGCTCCATTGTAATGGATAATCAGGAAATAGAGTTCAGCGAAGGCTTCACCGACCTGCATACCAAAAGCTATGAAGAAATTCTTGAAGGTAAAGGATTCGGACTGAAAGAGGCCAGACCTTCGGTGGACATCGTTTATCAGATCAGAAATGCAGCTCCGGTTGGTCTGAAAGGTGATTACCATCCCTTGTGTAAGATTAGTTGATGATTGACATAAATCGAAATCCAATGAATAACCAAAAAGTTGCTTTGATAACAGGTGTAACCGGTCAGGATGGCGCTTATCTTGCTGAATTTTTGCTGAAAAAAGGATACGTTGTGCATGGCACTAAAAGAAGAAGTTCCCTTTTCAATACCGAAAGAATTGACCACCTTTACCTCGATCCGCATGTTGAAAACCGCAACTTTGTGCTTCATTACAGCGATCTGACGGACTCAACCAACCTTATCAGGATCATTCAGGAAACTCAACCCGACGAAATATACAACCTGGCTGCCATGAGCCATGTAAAAGTCAGCTTTGACACGCCCGAATACACAGCTAACGCCGACGGTATTGGTACACTTCGCATACTCGAAGCCATACGCATCCTTGGGTTGGTTAACAAAACCAGGTTTTACCAGGCTTCAACCAGTGAACTTTACGGACTGGTGCAGGAAGTGCCCCAATCGGAAAAAACACCTTTTTATCCACGCAGCCCTTATGCAGTGGCCAAGCTTTACGGATACTGGATTACGGTAAATTACCGCGAAGCCTACAACATGTTTGCCTGCAACGGTATATTGTTTAACCACGAATCGCCGATTAGGGGGGAAACATTTGTTACACGTAAGATTACCCGTGCGGTAGCTCGCATAGCTCTTGGTTTACAGGAAAAGCTCTTCCTCGGGAATCTCGATTCAAAACGCGACTGGGGCCATGCCAAGGATTATATCAGGGCTATGTATCTCATCCTTCAGCAGGAAAAGCCCGAAGATTTTGTCATTGCCACTGGTATTACCACCGAAATCAGGGAATTTGTAAAAAAGGCCTTCGCTGAAATCGGTATCGAAATCGAATTCAAAGGTAAGGGTATAGATGAAAAGGGCTTTGTGAAATTATGCCATGATCAAAATTATCAACTGCCTGCAGGTAAAGAAATCGTTGCCGTAGATCCGCGATACTTCAGACCTACCGAAGTAGAACTGTTGATTGGTGATCCTACCAAGGCCAAAACCAAACTGAAATGGGAACCGGAATATGACCTTGAAGCACTGATTAAGGATATGATACAAAGTGATATCAAGCTCATGCACAAAGAGGTTTACCTGAAACAGGGCGGTTATCAGACCCTGAATTATTTTGAATAACCCTAAATTCCGGCCTAATGAAGAAAGACAGCAAAATATACCTGGCAGGTCATACAGGCCTTGTAGGAAGCGCACTATATCGTAACCTTACCAAAAAAGGATACCATAATATCATTACCAGGCTGTATCCCGATATTGATCTTATGGACCAGCATGCGGTTAATGCGTTTTTCGCCCAGGAAAAACCCGAATATGTTTTTCTGGCGGCGGCCAAGGTTGGCGGTATTGTCGCCAATAATATCTATCGGGGGCAGTTCATTTACGAAAACCTGATGATCCAGAGCAATGTGATACATGCAAGCTATCTGAATGGCGTTAAAAAATTGCTTTTCCTTGGAAGTTCATGCATCTACCCAAAACAAGCACCACAACCCTTAAAAGAAAAATACCTGCTCACCGATGTGCTGGAGTATACCAATGAGCCGTATGCCATAGCTAAAATAGCAGGTATAAAAATGTGCGAAAGCTATAATATACAATATGGCACCAATTTTATTTCGGTAATGCCAACCAATCTGTTCGGACCCAACGACAATTACGATCTTGAAAAATCACATGTATTGCCAGCCATAATCCGTAAAATGCATCTTGCCAAATGCCTTATCGAAAACAATTGGGATGCCATCAGAAAAGACTTCGATAAACGACCGGTGGAGGGAATTGACGGAAAAGCCACCCAAATTGAAATCGGTGAAAAATTAGAAAAATATGGCATTTTCAGGCATAATTCCACCGAAACACCTGTTACCGTTAAGCTTTGGGGAACCGGCGTGCCCCGC
>JAFGKY010000068.1 GCA_016928305.1 Bacteroidales bacterium | reverse complement strand
TGGAAAAGCGTGCTGAAGCCGGTATAACAAAAGCTTCGAATACTTCGGATCACAGGTTGCTTGATACGGCCAGGTCTGAAAACGCCGTGATGATTAAGCCAAAGACTTCGATGAATTATATGATGGCGCTTGTATTGGGTGGACTATTACCCCTCATGCTGCTTGTTTTAATTGAATACTTCAACAATAAAATAGTAGACAAAAAAGACATCGAACAGCAAACCACGGTGCCCATTCTGGGATCAGTAGGACATAATGACAAATCATATGATCTTCCGGTGTTTGAAAATCCCAAATCGGCATTGGCCGAATCGTTCCGGTCGCTGCGTTCGAATTTGCAATACCTGCTTAAGAACGAAAACCACAAAATCATTTCCATTTCTTCCACCATCAGCGGTGAGGGCAAAACATTCTGTTCGGTTAACCTGGCAGCCATACTGGCCATGGCCGGACGTAAGACACTGCTGATCAACCTCGACCTGCGAAAACCGAAAATACACCGGATATTCCGTCTTAACAACGATCAGGGAATCAGTTCATTTTTGGCAGGAATGCAGGATAAGCCCACCATTCATACTACCAATATTGAGCATCTTTTTGTGGCCGTTTCGGGGCCTATTCCACCCAATCCGGCCGAGCTGATCGAATCGTCACGAATGGCTTCATTTATTGAGGCCATGAAAAAGGAATACGACTTTATTATAGTGGACACGCCTCCGATAGCCATTGTAACGGATGCTTTGTTACTGAAAGAAATGGTGGATATGCACATTTTTGTCATCCGCCACGGTTATTCGAGCAAGCAGGTATTGCAGCTTGTTGAGGATTTATATACCAAAAGGGGGTTGAAAAACATGACCCTGTTGGTTAACGATGTGCAGACCAAGGGATATTACGGATACTCCTATCGTTATGGTTATGGTTACGGCTACGGCTATGGTTACGGCTATGGCTATGAGCACGGGTATTACGACGAAGAAATTCCTCAGGTACACAAGTTGGGGAAAAAGCTACGAAGTTTCTGGAAAAACAAAAAGTAACAGCATTAACCTCCCATTGATGCAAAGGAGCCCGATTTGGTTAATTGTTGCGGGGTCAGGCAAAGTACGGGTATTTCAGCCTTGTTGAGTACCTGATGGGCTGTATTGCCAATGATCAGACTTAGTCCTGAAGTGGTTTCCGTAGTGATGGAAATCATATCGGCCTTGACGGTATTGGCGTAATTGATGAGCATTTCAGGCACATTGTCTCCAAAAACCTCATTTGATTCGCAGTGCGTTTTTCCTTCGATATAACCGGCCACCTGGCTTGAATAAGATCTGATTTTTTTGACATCCTGCTTGCTTCGCGAAGTGTGAATACCAACCACGTGGATTTCAGCACTAAACAGTCTGGCCAAATCGGTGGTGAAAGGAACTTTTTGTCGGGAACCGGCTGATAAGTCAATGGGCATGACAATCCTGGCAATTTCTTTGGGGCAGTAATTCTTTCTGAGGGTAATCACTGGTCTGTCGGTAGTCGAAATGATACGGAATGCATTACTTCCGATGAAAAATTCCTGAAACCCTGAAGCCCCGTGTGTTGAAGCAGTAATAACCGAAAATGGCAGCTCATGGGCCAGGTTAACAACCTCCTGGTATACCCTGCCCCTGACAATCCGGGAATGCAGTTTCGACTGGTTTCCAAGTTGCGGCTGGTATTCTTTGATAATATTGACAAGGCTTTCTTCAGCATGAGCTTGTTCATGGTCAGCCACCTGTTTATCGGTTTCTGCAGATTTTTGCAGCACATACACCAGGTGAATGTCGACGGTTGCTTTTTGGGAGAAAAGGATCGCCATTTTAAGGCCGGTGATCGATTCAGGAGAGAAATCGACGGGTACGATGAAGTTTTTCATAGAACAGGTGTTAATCGGGTTAATTTAAGCTAAATATAATAATTTTCAAAATTCTGTCCTATAAGATCATACGAAAAACCAAGTGAACAGTTGCAATTATCCCGGAGAACGATTTGATGAAGGGAAAAGCAGATATTGTTTGAAGGGGCAGGCATTTGGTTTTCAATGGAAATATTAATATCTTGGGGAATTGATTTTATATTACCACCGGAAGGTTTTCCATTCAGCGGGTGCAGTGTGGAAAAAAAACTTGTTTTTTATGCTTACAGCATCCGAATTTCAGTTATTTTTCCCTGGTTATTTTAAAATGAAAAATTTACGGATTTTCTGATCTAATTTCATCCCGCCTTATGGAAGATTTATTCATACAAGGTACAGAGACGCTACCCACAGTTTCTTTTAAAAGCATTGGCGAATTGAAGTTAAGTGGGAGGGCACTGCCTGAAGATGCAGCCAAGTTTTTTGCCCCGCTACTGGCATGGATTCGGGATAACACGGCAGAAGAGATTGACATGGAGATCAACCTGGATTATTTCAACACAAGTGTTTCAAAGCAATTACTTGACATGTTTAAAACCCTGGAAAACAAAACAACTGTTAAAATTGTTAAGGTAAAATGGATGTATGAAGAGGGTGATGATGAAATGCTCGAATCGGGGGAAATTTATCAGGAACTGCTGCCCAGATTTCGTTTCACCTTTCAGAAATATGCCGAGCTGACCAATTGATAGGTTGTTTATGGAATGACTGACATAATGACACTACAGTCGAACATATTAACATATATAAATATATGGCTTGATTTTTGATGGGATGAGTTAAACCAAAAAGTTGTAAGATGACACTTGAACATTTAACAAAGGATACCTTTAAAGAAAAGGTTTTTAATTATGAAGTCAATAAAGAGTGGAAATATGCAGGAACAAAGCCGGCAATAATTGACTTTTATGCCGACTGGTGCGCACCTTGCAAAATGGTTGCCCCTGTGCTGGAGGAGTTAAAGGCAGAGTACCAGGATAAGCTCGAGATTTATAAGATAAACACCGAGGAAGAGCAGGAACTTTCAGCCATGTTTGGCATACAAAGCATTCCCAGTTTACTTTTTATTCCGGTCGAGGGACAACCTCAGATGGCTATGGGTGCTTTGCCCAAGGAGACCTTTAAGCAGGCCATCGGTGAGGTGCTAAACGTCAGGTAATGCGATCTTTATTCCTGAAGTACTGGTATGTTATAATGCTTTCATTAGCCGGATTAGCAGGAGGGTTTCTGTACTGGAAGTATATTGGCTGTCAATCAGGGTCATGCCCGATCACTTCGCACTGGCATAGTAGCACCGTAATAGGTGGAATCATAGGCTACCTTTCCGGCAGTATTGTATTTGATCTGGTGCATAAAAAACCAACATAGAATAATTAATATTATTTCTTTCCTTTAGAATATCAATGGGTTAAAGGTGAGCGGCCGGAAACCTATTGATATTCTCATTTATTTATTGTTAAATTTGCTGCGCTTATTCAAATGAACGTTCTTTAACATCCGTTGCTTTCATCCTGTAGGGTTATGTTTCTGCAACGGATAAAATGAAAGGATATGAAATTGAATTTATTACCATTTGCAGCATTTCTGTCCGTTGAAATACTCGTCATTCCTTTCAGCTCTTATTACCATACCCAATTCTCAGAATAAATCTTAATGCATTTCCCATGGATGTAAAAGGAAAGCTATTTACCAAATTCCTTGAAAGACAAAAGGAATACAGTCAGCAGCAGGGTCAGGCCGCTATTGAAAAGCAACATGCAAAAGGTAAGATGACAGCCCGGGAGCGGATTGAATTGCTTTTTGACCCCGATACCTTTGAGGAGGTAGATGCTTTTTCGGTTCCGGCACCGGCTGGCGGTGATTTTGGCAAAAAGGTTACTGCTTTTGGTGACGGTGTAATTACCGGATTCGGTAAGATCAGCGGGCGGCTTGCTTTTGCTTTTTCCCAGGACTTCAATGTACTGGGGGGATCGCTCGGGTCGGTTCATGCCGGCAAAATAGCCAAGGTTCAGGATATGGCGCTCAAGGTTGGTGCGCCTCTTATCGGATTGATCGACTCAGGCGGAGCCAGAATTCAGGAAGGCGTTGCCAGTCTTGCCGGTTATGCCTCCATTTTCAACCGGAATGTAAAATCTTCCGGGGTTATTCCGCAGATTTCTGTTGTTATGGGTCCTGCTGCCGGGGGCGCTGTTTATTCGCCCTCAATAACCGATTTTGTTTTCATGACAAACAAAACAAGCTATATGTTTGTCACGGGTCCCAACGTTGTGAAAGAAGTGCTGAACGAGGATGTCTCTTTTGACGACCTGGGTGGCGCCATTGTGCATATGAAAAAGAGCGGAGTAGCCCATTTCGTTTATGAGGATGAAGAAAACACCATCAGGGGTGTGCAAAAACTATTGTCATACCTGCCCTCAAACAATCTTGAGAACCCACCATTTTTTGAATACTGCGATACTGATTTAAGGGTGGATGAGCGCATGCGGGATATTATCCCGGATGATCCCAATAAGCCTTACGATATAAAGGAAATTATCAATTTACTGATCGACAGGAATTCGTTTTTTGAAGTATCAGCCGGTTATGCACAGAACCTGGTGGTGGGATTTGGCAGGCTTCGTGGCAAAGCCATAGGTATAATTGCCAATCAGCCAAAAGTACTTGCCGGAACACTTGACATCAGTTCTTCTGTGAAAGGGGCTCGTTTTATAAGATTCTGCGATGCCTTTAATATTCCCATTCTTACCCTGGAGGATGTTCCTGGCTTTTTACCCGGGGTGGATCAGGAACATAACGGGATCATCCGACATGGCGCCAAGCTTTTATATGCCTATGCCGACGCGACTGTTCCGAAAATCACCGTTATTTTACGCAAATCCTATGGCGGGGCCTATTGTGTGATGAACAGCAAGAACCTGGGTGGGGATGTGAATTTTGCCTGGCCAACAGCTGAAATAGCCGTAATGGGTCCTGAAGGAGCTGTCTCGATACTTTACCGCAAGGAATTGCTCGAATCCAAAGACCCTGCCAAACTTAAAAAGGAATTAACAGCCAGGTACCGTGAAGAGATAGCGAATCCTTATGTGGCGGATGATAAAGGGTATATCGATGAAGTTATAGATCCGGCCGTGACCCGCAAAAAGCTGATAACAGCCTTTGAAGCGCTTGAAAGTAAACACATAAGTGTACCATCGCGAAAGCACGGGAATATACCCCTATAGAAGCCTAATGGCCACCATTACCCTAAGAGTATATCCCACAGCAATGAAACGTCTTGTTGGGTTGAAAGAAGAAAAAATGCTTACAGTTGGTATTTTTGTGTTAAGAGCGCAAAAAACCATACGATCCTAATATAATCTCGTATGAAAATAAAAACCCTGCTGATTGCAAACCGTGGAGAGATTGCGGTAAGAATTAACGAAACGGCAAAGAAAATGGGTATTAAAACCATTGGCATAAAAACAGCCAAGGAGCCTAATGCCCTGTATTTAAGACTGGTAGACGATGTAATTGATTTCTCCGGGAGTTATGATGAAATTCCTGAATTTCTCGATGTTGAGCGTATTATTGAGGCTGCAAAAAAAGCCGAAGTCGATGCCATTCACCCCGGATATGGTTTTCTTGCCGAGAATCCCTATTTTGCCCGACGGTGTGAAGAGGAAAAGATCATTTTTGTTGGACCTTCGGCATCTGCCATTTACAAAATGGGCAATAAAACCATTGCCAAGCAAATAGCCCAGAAGCATGAAATACCGCTTTTACAGGGAAGCCAGGGGAATGTAAAAAATGCCCGTGAAGCTGCCGACATTGCCTCAAAAATTGGTTATCCTGTAATTCTTAAGGCAGCCGCAGGAGGCGGTGGAAGGGGAATGCGCATTGTTGAGAAGGCCGCCAATATGGAGAAAATGTTTAAGATGGCTGCCAACGAATCGGAGAAAGCTTTTAACGATGCGTCATTGTTTATTGAAAAATATGTCAGGAATCCGCGGCACATTGAATTCCAATTGCTGGGAGACCAACATGGACATTATATCCACCTGGGAGAAAGAGAATGTTCGATTCAGCGAAAGCACCAGAAGCTGATTGAGGAATCGCCTTCACCGGCAATTGACGAAAGGTTGCGGAAGGAAATGGGAGAAGCTGCCGTAAAAATTGCCAGGGCTGTGGATTATTTTTCTGCCGGCACGGTTGAATTTTTGCTTGACGCTGACAGGAATTTCTTTTTCATGGAAATGAATACGCGCATACAGGTTGAGCATCCTGTTACAGAAATGGTATCAGGGATTGATCTGATTGAATGGCAAATAAAAATTGCAGCCGGTCAAAAGCTAACCCTTGAACAAAGCGATATTCACCTTAATGGTTGGGCCATTGAGTGTCGGATAAATGCTGAGGATGTGCAGGCAGGATTTTCACCCAATCTGGGCATAATCGAAAAGATTTCGTTTCCGAAAGGAAAAAATATCAGGATTGATACCGGAATTACGGATTATTCTGTGATTACGCCCTATTTTGATTCAATGGTGGCCAAGCTGATTGTACACGGCGAAACACGCGAAAAGGCTTTAAGCGCAGCCACATCAGCATTGAAAAAAGTATGGATAAGGGGAATTAAAACCACCATTCCCTTTTGCCTGGCTGTGCTCAATAACCGCAAATTCAGAAAAGGTGATTTTAATACTTCCTTCATCGAAAAGGAAATGGAAACCACTTACTACAACGAGGAAGATGACGAGATGCTTGCTGCATACGTTGCCACTTTTGATTTTGCAGCTGAACTCGAGACAAACCGTACGGCCGTGCCTGATTTTGAAAGAGGCAAAAACATCAGCCCATGGGTGTTGAATAAGCGTTTGAAGTCCTTATAAAAGTGAATCGTATGAAATTGATGAAAACCAAAAAGAAGGTCGATCCCGAATATATAGCGGTTAATCCCCGGGGGCGGAAATATGTGATCAGGAATCCGTTCAGTGAGGAATTGAAGATAAACGGCCACAAACACGATATTAAGATTTTTGAAGATGAAGAAGGCTTTACTGTAATCGAATACAAAAACAAAAAGTATCTTGCCGAGATTACCGATAAGGATCAGAATAAATACACCGTATTACTCAACGGACTAAGTTATCATTTTACCATTGAGTCACCCATTTCATACCGCCGTCGTAAATTTCTCGAAAAACATAAGGAAGCCAGTAAGGTTGAAACAATACTGGCGCCTATGCCAGGAAAGATTGTAGAATTACTGGTTGAGGAAAACGCACGGGTTAAGGAAGGAGAGGCCATCCTTATCCTGGAAGCCATGAAAATGCAAAACGAGATTATTGCAGTGGTGGCCGGAAAGGTTAAGAAAATTCATGTAAAGCCAGGAGATTCGGTGTCCAAGGACGAGGTACTGATGGAAATCGAGCGATAATTAGTACTTTTGAATTAGTTAAAATCATGAAACATGCTTGATAAGGTAAAAAGGGCAGCTGATTACATCAGGTCCTCGGGCATTGACAACCCGCAGGTTGGTATCGTATTGGGTACCGGGCTGGGTAAGTTGGCCGACAGGCTGGAACCCTTGTGTATTATTGATTATAAGGACATTCCGGGTTTTCCCGTTTCAACAGTCGAATCACATTCAGGCAAACTCATTTACGGACGGTTGCAGGGTAAGAATGTATTGGCCATGCAAGGCAGGTTCCATTATTATGAAGGATATTCACTACAGGATGTAGCTTTCCCCATCAGGGTTTTCCGTATGCTGGGCATCAGTTACCTGCTGCTTTCCAATGCAGCTGGCGCCATGAACCTGAAGTATAAAAAAGGAAGTCTGATGCTGATTACAGATCATATAAACATGCTTCCTGATAACCCTTTAAGGGGTAATCATTCAGAATCCTTTGGCCCGAGGTTTCCCGATATGAGTTGTCCGTACTCGCCCCACCTGAACCAGAAAATGGTGGATATTGCTTTACGCGAGCAAATAGTGCTGCATCAGGGTGTGTATATTTCGGTTATGGGGCCGAATCTTGAAACCCGTGCTGAATACAGGATGTTCAGAACTTTTGCCGATGCAGTTGGGATGTCAACGGTTCCGGAGGTAATAGTTGCACATCAAATGGGTTTACCCTGTGCAGCTGTTTCGGTGCTTACCGACGAATGTGATCCCGATAATCTTGTACCAACAAAACTAGAGGATATTCTTCAGGCTGCTGCCACGGCTGAAACAGACCTTGTCAAACTTTTTTCGTGTTTAATCGGCGAAATGGAATTATAGAAAATGATTCTGGTTACCGGGGCCACCGGATTTTTAGGATCGCACCTGCTTTATGAACTCACCAGATCGGGCAGGGAAGTCAGGGCTTTATACCGTGATGAGCAGAAAATTGCCTTCACGCAAAAGGTTTTTGGTTATTACCAGGCTGAAGGCATTATACATTCGGGGAAAATCGACTGGGTAAAAGGTGATGTAACGGATCCGGTTTCGCTTTTATCCGTCCTGAACAACGTAGAACTGGTTTACCATGTTGCCGGAAGGGTTTCATTTCTTGATAGTGATCGGGGAATGCTCAACCTGACAAATGCTGTTGGTACGGCCAATGTGGTTAATGCCTGCCTTCAGATGGGCGTGCGTAAGCTTTGTCATGTGAGTTCCATTGCTACCCTTGGCGAATCAGCAGGTTCTCAGTCAGTGAATGAGGAAGTCCTCTGGAATGAAGGAGAAACAGCCTCGGCCTATGCATACAGCAAGTATATCGGAGAAATGGAGGTATGGCGGGGTATACACGAAGGTTTGGATGCTGTAATTGTAAACCCGGCAGTGATCATAGGACCCGGAATGTGGCAAGGAGAAACCGGTGATCTTTTTAAAAAGATATACACTGGACTTTCATATTATCCTGCGGGTGCATCGGGTTATGTTGATGTTCGCGATGTGGCAAGGATAATGATACAACTTACCGATGATGCAATAACAGGTGAAAGGTTTATCCTATGTTCGGAAAACATGACCCACCGGCAATACCTGAACCAATTGGCTGATGCCTTTGGAAGCAAAAGACCTGATCGGGTAATTTCACCTAACCTGGCTTCGATGGCTGTATTTCTTGAATCTCTGCGCTCTTTTTTCTTTCGTAAAGATCGCCGTATCAGCAAACGAACCATGCAAATCGCCAGGGAAAATTTGTCTTATTCCAATGATAAAGTTCGCGAAAAGCTAAGTATTGCTTTCATTCCGGTTAATGAATCCATACGGTTTCTTGCAGGGCATTATTTACGCGAAATGAATCTTCCTTCAGGGCATAATTAATTTTTCCGGACAGGGTTACCTTTTTAGGGTAAACGGTATTAAGAATAAACCCTAAAACATTAACCCACATGAAAAAGTTATCAGCTATTGCCCTTATGGTAACCGTGTTTTGTATTTTGTCATGTCAGCGTGAAGAAGTAACACCGCCATTGGCAAAAGGAACCTTATCTGTAAATATTGGTCTGTTCATCAGTGTAAACGATGTTGAAAACACACTCAAATCTACTGCCGATGCAGGCGATTTCAAAGTAACCATACATGCCTCAGGAGGCGATCCGGTGCAGGTATTTGAAAAGGCTTCGGAAATGCCTGAGCACATTGAGATGGATCCCGGGACGTATTATGTTACCGCTCATTCCGACAATGATTTGCCGGCAGCTTTCAGTAATCCTTATTACTATGGCGAATCAGCTTTATTTGAAATTGTTCCTGCAGGCCAACAGACTGTTTCGGTAAATTGCCAGCTGGCCAATACTATGGTAACCATATTTTTTTCCGATCAGGTAAAAGAAAATTTTGATGATTACAGCGTCACGGTCAGTTCAGCAGCGGGTTCTTTAATCTTTGGAAGGGATGAGACGCGTCCCGGTTACTTTCGTCCCCTTCCGTTGATCATTACTGCCACCCTGACCCTTCAGCAACCATCCGGAACAGTCCAGACCAAAACGCTAAGCGGGAGTATTGCTGATCCCCAGCCCCGAAAGAATTACGAAATACACGTTGATGTGACCTCTTTTGGCGGTAGTGCGGCTATCAGCATCCTACAGGATGAAACCATTGATCCGGTTGAGATAATTGGTCTTACAGATTGCGAACCAGGCCCCGTTGGTTACGGCGATCTGCTGATAACAGAAATAATGTACGACCCTTCATTCCTTGATGACACTGAAGGAGAATGGTTTGAAATCTATAACAATACCTTGTTCCCCATTGCACTGGATCAGGTAGTTATACGTAAAAACAGTGGCGCGCAACATATTATTAATCAGCAATTAACAATCAACTCGCACGAATATGCCGTTTTCGCCCGGAATCAATTGGCAGTGACAGACCCCGATTACCTCTATAACTCTTCGTTTTCTCTGAATAATAGCGGCGGGATGCTTGCCTTATATAATTATGGCTCCAACGGCACGAACGGTTCTCTCATTTGTGTTGTAAATTATGGCGGATACAGTTTCCCATCGGCAACCGGTGCTTCAATTTGCCTTTCAGATAATGCATTGGATAATGTCAGTGCGGTTTTCGGTACTTCATGGTGTGAATCGTCGGTGCTTTATAATGAATCCGACAAAGGTACGCCCGGGTCAGCCAATGGTAACTGTCTTCCATAAAATAATGATCAGCCCTCAACATGCCGAAGCTTATTTTTAAAGAGTAAACCCGTTGACCGAAACCTTACTTAAGCATGGAGGGCTTTTTTATTTCCTGTTGGCTTTCATAAAAACATGCCCCGGATAACATGTACAAATGCATCATTTGGTTAAATTTGTGTTGGTATAAATAATGTGATGGCTTTTCAGTTACCGGATAAGTGATGCAAAAAGGTTTTCTGGCTGGTTTTATCAGCGACGTGATTGTTGTGACCTCCTCCTTTGCCTTCTGTGTTTGGCTTAAACCAGGAGTCAGCCAGTCCTATTTTCAAGGATATGCCGCTTCGTTTGTGTTATTCCTGCTTATCTGGCATGTTGTTTCTTTTTTCATGGAAAAGTACAACGTGCGAAAAATGCATTCGTGGGGAAACATGCTAAAAAAGATACTACTGGGAAATCTCTTCATCTTTTTTATCGTAACCAGCATGATGTATGTATTCCAGACATTTTATTATTCACGTTTTATTGTACTGGGCACGGTTGGCATAGCCTCAGTTCTGGAAGTCTCACTGGGTTCTTTGTTTTTTCTGATTACCAATGCACGGGTACGGTTTGAAAATGTTGAGAGCAGAAGCACCGGCAAGTCAAAAAGGGCAGTATTGGCCAGGGAAGAGAAGGTTTTCAGGTCGAGGGGGAAGCAGCGCATGAAGTATGATTTTGAGTTAAGAAACGAATACCTTAAGAATGAAGTAGGTGAGGAAGCTTATCGTTTTGTGGTTCCTTACGCGGCCATTGATTCGCCCAATACCCTTGTTATTGCTACCACCACCAGATTTAATATCGATGCACAGATTCAACACCAGTTTGAATGTATACTTAACGTAAGGCGTGTAAATGATTTCAGGTATATCAACAAATTCTTTGAGTCGGTTAATGCCAAATTACCTGTTGGAGGTTTATACATTGATTTTCTGGAGACAAAGAATCTGCGAAAAAAGCGGATCTTGCAGAAATTTCCGACAGGGTTGAATTACCTGTATTATGCTCTCGACTTCATTATTAAAAGGGTTTTCCCAAAGTTTCCCGTGACCAAAAAGTTGTATTTTTTGCTCACGCGTGGGGAGAATCGTGTACTTTCAAAAGCGGAGGCTTTTGGGAGATTATATTCCTGCGGATTTGAGGTATTGAATGAAAAAGTGATCAACAAGTTTCTGTACTTTATTGCCATAAAAGTAAAGGAGCCCTTATTTCCCAAAAACCCAAGCTATGGGCCCTTAATTGCGCTGGAGCG
>JAFGKY010000067.1 GCA_016928305.1 Bacteroidales bacterium | reverse complement strand
TGCGAAGCTTGTGCAGTTTATCCTGACACCCTATACAAGGAACGCAGAGAATGAAGAAGAGAAGTGCACGGGCATCAACGATACGGTATTTATATGGGTAGAACCGACGACAAACGTGGATGCCAGTCCTGAAACAGATACGATATGTGACGGTGACCAGACCTACATAAGTATACAAACAACGAGCAACCCGACCCATCCGACGGAGTTCCGGTGGAGGGCATGGGCAGAAAATGCCGAAGCAGTAGAAGTATTACCGACAGGCTGGAACGAAGGACTGACGGCAACCAGCACGATAAATTACACACTGGATAACCAGACCGATGATGTTCAGCGGGTATACGTTGAGATTGAGTCATACACGGTAGACAACCTTGGCAATATCAGATGCATCGGAAGGAGTGATACCGTAACAGTATGGGTAGAGCCGACGACAAACGTGGATGCAAGTCCGGAAATAGATACAATTTGCGACGGGGACCAGTCCAATATAAGCATACAGACGACAACCAATCCGACTCGGCCAACTGAATTCCGCTGGAGAGCATGGTCAGAAAATGCGGGAATGGTTGCCTTATTGCCTACCGGCTGGAATAACGGGCTTACCGTTGACAGCACAATCAATTTTACATTGGATAACCTGTCAAACGATGCCCAGGAAGTATTCTTCGTGGTAGAATCCTATACGGTTGATAATTCAGGAAATATGCGATGCATTGGCGGCAGTGATACCGTAATTGTATGGGTGGAACCAACTCCCAGGGTTACTCTTACACCTTTAATAGATACTATCTGTACCTCCCTCAGACCTTCTATCTTACTGACAACCATAAGCCGGCCTCTTAACCCGATTCGCTTCCGGTATGAAGCAATCTATGATCCGGCCAACGTTGAAGTATATTATGAAGGAAGTACAACCGGCCTTCCCCCGGATTATAGCATTATTGACTCTATTGTTAACCTGACTACTACACCGCAATTGGTAAGATTTTCGGTATATCCGTATTTAAAGGGATTCAGCGGCATTGAAAAATGCGGGGGCATATATGACACCGCTGACGTCTGGGTTGCCCCCACACTGATTATCATGCCTGATACTATTTCTACCTATATTGGTGGAAGAAATATACGCTGCTATGGTGAAAATAATGGTTTTATCAACTTAATGCCCGAAGGAGGTATTGAGGCTTTTGACGAGTACGATGTCTATGACCTGAACTATGAATGGAGCACTTCGGAAAATACAAAAGATATTGCTGAACTTACAGCAGGAATTTATTCCGTAACAGTTACGGATAAGCTCATGTGCAGAGATACAGCATCTTTCATGTTAACACAGCCAGATACTATGATAGCTCATTTTGTTGAGGTAGACACGATGAGTTGTCTCGGAAGCGATGGTACGTTGGCTGTTGTTGTCGCAGGGGGCACTCCGGATTATTTATTCTACTGGTATCCCTGGCCGGCGTATCATTTGGGAGAGGGCTTTCATGATGATACACTGTATAATATTGTTCAGGGTAAGTACATTGTTGTGCCTTATGATGAAAACCTGTGCAAAGATTCAATTACTATAAGAATAAGACCAGGTGAAATGACTGCTGTTAACATGGTTTCGATTCCCTATGGAAATGGCTATCACATTCGTTGCCACGGTGACAGTACAGGTCGGATTTGGACGGAAACTGCATACGACGGAATGATGACCTACGAATGGACAGGACCTGCAGGATTTGATTCCACCTACATATCGAGCCAAAAAAGCGACACACTTACTGGCCTTGCTGCAGGAAACTATCTGCTTAAATATACAGATGAGATTGGCTGCGTTTCCGAGGGAAATGAAGTATACATTGCACAACCCGATCCCATTGAGATCGAACAAAGCACGGTTTCGGTCTACAATTCGGTTTATAACATAAGCTGTTACGATGCTTCGGATGGCAGCATTACATTGAATCATGTCACCGGAGGATATGAATACGGTGGTTACAGTTATAACTGGGAAATATTAGAGGGAGGTAGTCCGGTTGATACCAATCAGAAAAACCAGGAAAATCTTAAAGCGGGTACGTATTATGTTGAAATATCGGATATTCAGGGATGTATTCTTGGTGATACCTTTGAACTGGTTCAGCCTTCCCATATACAAATTGCTGTTGATACACCGGTAGCACCGTTTGGGACGACCAACCTGAATTGTTTCGGCGATGATAACGGGTATATCGAATTGCAGGTATCCGGAGGCGAAGGTCCTTATACCTTCAATTGGAAAAACGGAAATAATGCATCGCGGCTGAATAATCTGGAAGCCGGTACATATGAGGTATTGGTCACAGACCATATTAATTGTTCCGTATCCGATACCATAGTATTGACAGAACCTTCGTTATTACAGATTGATTCCACGGATATTTCCGGCTACAATGGATATGAGATTGCCTGTGCCGGTGATTCAAACGGATACATTGTTATTTTTGCAAACGGCGGTGCCGGTAGCTATACCTATGACTGGACATATAACGGCAACCCACTTTCAGCAGATACATTCCGGTTAGAGGATCTTGTTGCAGGAGCATATAACCTGACAATAACCGATGAAAATCAATGCTGGACGGACACAACCTTGTTGATGGAATCACCGGCGGAACTTGGACTTACTGTTGATACCACTTTCATTGATTGTTCCGGAGACATTTTAGGTACGGCGCGGGCTAATGTGTCGGGCGGTGTTTTACCATATACATATTCATGGTCGAATGCGGACACCACAGCTTATATTGTCGGTCTGGAAATCGGAAACTATTGGGTCACCATTACCGATAACAACGGATGTTTTATTGAAGACACGATTGTTATCAACCAGGATCCCACGGTGGAATTCGATCTAATTCTGGTGAAAGAGATTACCTGTTACCAGGGATCGGATGGAGTTATTGCGGTTAATGTAACGAGTGGCATACCACCCTTCACATACAGATGGGACAAAGGAAACACGCAAAGTTCATTGAGTGGTGTAAGTGAAGGAGAATATACCGTGATGGTAACCGATAACAAAGGCTGCAGGAATGCAAACACCATTCAGGTAAATGATCCGGAAAGAATCATTCCTTTGGTGACTGTTTACGATGCACTTTGTTTCGGTTCAGAAGATGGTGAAGCAGAACTCAGCGCTACCGGTGGTTCGGGTACATTCCAGTTTCGCTGGAATAAGGATCTGGTATCAGGAACAAGCGTGTCAGGACTTGCTGCAGGCGTTTACGGTATACGTGTTATTGACTCCAGGGATTGTATTGCTGATACAGCCGTGACGGTCGGTCAACCTGATGAGATCATCATTGTAATGGATGAAGACAGAACCATACTGCCATTCTGTCCCGACTGGCGAAACGGAACACTGGTAATCACTGTAACGGGCGGGACCCCAGCTTATATATACAACTGGCAGGATTATCCCGAAATTAATGATCCGGTGTTACCCGACATCAAAGAAGGATTTTATACAATAAGTGTCACCGATCAGCATAATTGTTATGCTGATACGACTTTCAGACTGAAATCCCAGAACTACACCTGTCTGAATATACCTACCGCCTTTACTCCCAATAACGACGGAGCGAATGATTTCTGGGATGTAAGCTATATGAACGAATATGGTGAAGCACCTTTCTATACTGTTTATCCTAACGGTTCCATAAAAATATATGACCGGTGGGGGACACTGGTCTTTAAATGCGAAAATGGCTGCCATGACCTATGGTGGGGCCAGGATTTAAAAGGACGTGATTTGCCTTCGGATTCCTATCATTATATAATTGAACTCAACCTTGGAGATAACCGGCCACCTTTGAAGGGCGCCGTTACAATTATCAGATAATCCGTTGTTTATCGAATGTTTACGCGTTCGTTTATCTGAAACTATGGAATTACCTGATCGATTGATCAAATCATTAAAACTTTTTAGCATATACTTACGTATTATGAGAATAGATTGTGCATTATTAAGTATATGAATCAATTACAGTAAAGCAAAAATAAAAAGTTCAGATATACAGGAACATAACCAAAATAATAAAAAAAGCATTGTTGTATAAAAATACAAAATAACCGACCTGCACCGAACCCCCTCTGAATATGAAGAAACTACTGACTATATCCCTTTCCTTTATTGTTTTATTCACATGGATTGAAGCGCAACAGCTTCCCCGTTTCAGTCAGTATTATTTTAATGAATTTCTGATAAATCCGGCTGTCGCCGGATATGACGGAAGGACAATCGTGAATGTTACCGCCCGCAAACAATGGGTGGGATTTTCGGATAATACTCCTCAGACAGCTATGGTTAGCGTTCAGACAAGATTTCTTAAGCATTCCACGGACATATACCGCACACACCGAGGTCGTACAACATTGCGGGGTAAGTCAAAAGGAAGGGTTGGTTTGGGAGCTATCGTTTACAATGATCAAAACGGAGCTATTCACCGCACGGGAGGTCAGTTGACATATACATACCACATGTTTATTTATAATACACAGCTTTCTTTCGGATTGACCGGAACGATTTTCCAATACCGTATCAGTAAGGAAGACGCGCAGTTAAAAAATCCGGAAATTGATCCGCTGAATGGAGTCATTGGCAAATCAACCCTTGTACCGGATGCGGGTTTTGGTGTTAATTACATGACGCCAAAGGCGCATATTGGCCTGTCCGTTTCTCAGTTGTTCCAGTCGAACCTTAAAATCGGAAATAACGCCGAATACAGGGCTACAGATGACCTGCGCCTGAGAAGGCATTATTACCTGCTGGCTGATTACCGGATCCAGTTTGTTTCGTTCCCGAAATGGGAAATAGAACCCTCCACTATCCTCAATCTGAATGAAAGACTCCAATTCCAGGGTGATATTACCCTTAAGGCATACTATAAGCGAAAATACTGGCTGGGAGTATCTGCCAGGACAAACAGTGAATTCATTATTTTGGCAGGTATACGGTATAAAAATTATTATTTTGGTTATTCCTTTGACTACGGCTTCAACGGAATATCCCGTTATACTCATGGATCGCATGAAATCTCCATTTCAGCCAAGTTTGGTGATACGGCAAGACGGTACAGGTGGCTTGACAGATATTAAAAAGTGAATAACGAAAAATGAATAACGAAAAGTTGGAATGGCTGCAATTTTAGGATCCCATCCATTGACCATTGATTACCGAATACCTTATTTCTGAACTTTTTTCCTCCACTCCATCCATAAAGTACCGGCAAATAACAGCAAGAACACAATGGAACTGGCAAGTGATACTTTTTCGCTCGCATAATAGCTCCTGGGGTGAAATTTATACTCGATGGTATGTTCCCCTGCCGGAACTCTCATCGCCCTCAGGACATAATTAGCCCGGATATGGTCAACCGGTTTGCCATCCATATATGCCTGCCAGCCTTTATCATAGAAGATCTCCGAGAAAACAGCAAGTTGTTGGGAAGGGCATCTGGCCTCGTATTTCAGATAATTGGCCCGGTATTCCGTAAGTGAAATCTGTCCTGTTGAATCCACTAAGGGATTCAGGCCTGATAATGCATTTTCAAAACGTTTATCGATAATGGCTTCTCCGGAAGCATCGAAATCCGATAAGGCATTCATTTCTTCATTAGCCCCGTCTACAAGTCGATAACGCTTCACAAACCAGGCGTTTCCAAGTTCACTGTTATTTACCAGGGGGGGTGCTTCAGGATTGTAAATTATATAACGGGTATTCAGCATGTTGAGCACCTGCTGCTGTGTCAGGACACTGTCCAATGCATCGGGTGTAGGTCTTGCATTAAATACATTGATAATATTCTGTATGTTGGGATAGATTTGTTTTTCAATCAGATCCTGGTAACGGGACATTTTAGCTCCGTGGTATCCGCCAATGGACTTGTGAAAGTAAGAGGTGCTGGCATCATTAAAGGGACTAACGGACAGGTTAAGGACCCTGTAACTCAAATCTTTATCCTGCAATATTATCGCGTCAGCAGCTGAGGCTATAAAAGGTTTTTCGTATTGTCTTTTGGGAACAAAATTTTCAGCATTCATGTACCGTTTATCTACTGTCCACATGTCAATTATAATGATACTTCCAAGCAGCAGGATAGCCGTAGAGGTTTTGATTTTTTTCAGGTAAACAATATAGATCAGGGTGGCGGTTAACAGGACGAACACAAGGGAACGGAATGCATCGGTTCTCAACAGGGCAAGACGGTCTTTATGAAATGCATCGACCAGCACTTCTGCACCCTGTGCCCTGTATTGTTCATCATAAGCTGATTCGAAATGAAAAGAACCGGCGATCAGTATAATGAGCAATAAAAACGCCGAAAGACCTATTGTGGCATATTTCAATGAACGCATAAACTCTTTGCGGCTGATGTTGCCGGTAATAATTTCATGCACGGTCAGCACACCGAGAAAAGGAATGGCAAAATCAGCAACAATCAGGATCATTTTGACATCCCTGAATTTTTTAAATCCCGGCAGATAATTATACATTAAGTCATTAAACCATTGAAAATGATAGCCCCAGGAAATAAGAACCGAAAGCACCGTTACGGTAAGGAGACACCATTTCATTCTTCCTTTAATGATGAACAAACCGAAAATGAATAAAAAGAAAACGGCGGCACCCACATAGAAAGGGCCTGAAGTACTGGCTTGTTGTCCCCAGTAAGAGGGCAGGGTTGCAAGGGCTTTACGGGCTTTCGTGGCGCCCTGGTTTTGTTTTATCAGTTCATAGCTTTCGGAATTGATACCAAACATTCCGACTGATGCCCCTCCCTTGAAATTGGGGATAAGCAGGGTAAGGGTTTCATCAATACCATAGCTCCAGCCGGTTATATATTCCTGATCGAGGCCCTTGTCCTGTCGTAGCTCCGATCCTCCCCTTGTGCTGTATTTGCTGTATTCGTATGTTGTAATGAAATTGCCAAAGTTAACGCCAATGGCAAGAACTACTGCCACCATAAGGGCTGGCAACGGTTTGACAAATTCCATCAAACGTTTTTCCCGGATTGCATGGATGAATTCAAAAATACCAAAAACAAGGATGATAAGAAGAGTGTAATAGGTTATCTGAAAGTGATTGATCAGCAACTGCAATCCCAGGAAAACTCCCGTGATCAGACTTCCCAGCAGTATTTTACCGCGAAAAGAAACATACACTCCGGCAATTATCGGTGGTAAATAGCCAATTGCCAGATTTTTGGCAACATGCCCGGCTTCAAGAAGGGTAAAAAAGTAAGATGAAAAGGTATAGGCAATTGCCCCTGCAACAGCCAGCCATGGACTGATGCCGATAATTAAAAAGGCTATATAGGCACCCATAAGGCAGAGAAAAACATAACTGACCGGCACAAAACCAAATAACGAAAACAGCCGGTGAAGAGGCTTAAGAATATTATATTTAAAGTATACCGAGATCTGGTATGCCGGCATCCCTCCAAACTGGCTGTTTGTCCAGAGAGGTTCTTCATGGTACTTTTCCCGGTGGTCAACAATCTCTTTTGACATTCCTTTGAAGCTGACCTGGTCATGCTGTTGAAGCTGTTTACCGGAAAAAACAGGATACATGTAAAGGGCTGAAATGATAAAAAAGATAGCAACGGCTGCTATATGAACAGAACTCCTTTTTAAGATATCATTGAAATTCATTGTCGTGCAGATTAAATTGGTTTGATGAAATAATCAACGAATTTGTAAGGCATATTTTGCCCTGCAAGGTAGGAAAATTTTTAATTGGTTCCAGAATTGGCTGAGCGACAATCAGGGCAACTGAAAATATTCTTATCTTTGCCGGTTCATGATAAGTAATGCTGCAATTACGAACAGATGAGGATATTAATGGTTCTGGATCATGAATTTCCTCCGGATATCCGTGTGGAAAATGAGATTGCCTCTCTTCATAAGGCTGGTCATGAAATTCATATTGCCTGCTTTACGAGAAAGAACAGACCTTTATTGGAAGAGACATTAAACTGTAAAATTTACAGAAAATCCATTTCAACTTTTTTATACAAGTCTTCTGTAGCCTGCCTGAAATTTCCGTTTTATTTTTCCTTCTGGAGGGAATTTATAGCCGAAATCCTGAAACGACAGAATATTGATGCCATACACATCCACGATCTGCCATTGGCGCAGATCGGACATGAGGTAAAACGTGAACTGGGCGTGAAGTTTGTGCTCGACCTGCACGAAAACTGGCCGGATTATTTAAAAAATGCTGTACATACAAATACGATTGTTGGAAAAATCCTATCGTCCGGCAGACAATGGGAGCATTATGAAAAAAAGCTTTGTGACCGGGCCGATACAGTTATTGTTGTTATTGATGAAGCAAAGGAAAGACTGATCCGAAGAGGGGTGTCATACGAAAAGATAACGGTGGTTTCAAACACATTAAATCTGGATTCTTTTGCACAACATACCTTTGTTCCCGATAAAGCATATTTCACATTGTTTTATGCAGGCGGTATCGATATTCAAAGAGGATTGCAGACCGTTATCAAGGCACTTGGACTTTTACCGGATAAAAATATACGATTCTGGATATTCGGAGACGGAAAATATTCAAAGAACCTGAAAAAACTGGTAAATAGCAATGTGGTTCAGCATAAAGTGACTTTCTGGGGTTTTCTTCCTTTTAAGGAGATGACAAGTTACATGCTTCAGGCAGACGCAGCCATTATTCCACACCTGAAAAATGATTTTACGGATACAACCATACCTCATAAACTTTTTCAATATATGTATGCCGGCCTTCCTGTTATATCATCGGACTGTCTGCCCCTTAAAAGAATAATTGAAGAAACCGGATCGGGATATATTTTCCCGAGTAATGATCATATATTTCTTGGAGCGCTGATTGAAAAATTGTATGAAGAGAGAAATAGAGATCTGTTTGATCCATCGATTGGCAGAAGATGGGTGCTCAATAAATACAACTGGGAGGTTGAAACAAAAAAACTGATTAACATATACATATAAATGGGCTTTTTTTCAATTCCTTTGCATCAATCTTTAATAGACAAATATCATGTCGAACTTGTCCGGCAGGCTATAATTAAATACAGCAGAGGAAAAGTGCTTGATGTTGGTTGCGGAGATAAACCATTTTATTCAGATATACAGGAGAAAATCGAACAATATATTGGTCTTGAGCATAAGGACAGCATACATGCAAAGGATAAAGCGGAGATTCTTGGATCGGCTGATAGCATACCATTACCTGATAATCATGTTGATACCGTTATCCTTACACAGGTGCTTGAACATATTGAAAATCCTTCTGCAGTGTTGAAAGAGATCAGCCGGGTTATGAAGTTACAGGGCATTCTGATTATTGCCTGGCCGTTTTTATACCCGATTCATGAGGAACCCAGGGATTTTTACCGGTATACGGTATTCGGACTTACGCACCTGGCAAAGGAAGCCGGATTTGAAGTATTATCTTTCGTACCGGTTTCCGGTTTCTGGATAACCTGGTTTGGATTCGTTTCTATCTATTTACGTGGGAAGTCTTTGTTATTATATATATTTTTTTATCCTTTACTATTGATTCTTAAAATCATTTGTGTTTTTATTCAGGTTATAGACCGAAATAAAAATGCAAGGATAAAATGGACCTGGAATTATTATGCGGTACTAAAAAAGATACATGAAAAAAACTGATCGTATTCTTCTTATCGGAGGATTAGGTTTTATAGGTAAAAACCTGTATATCGAACTGAAAAAGCGAGGCATTTCTGCTGACATTTTTTCGAATACTGAATTGTTGAGCAGCGATCCTTTTTTCAGCCATTTCGAGGGCAATCTGATCCTGGGAGATATACGCAATATTGAAGATATCAAAAATGTAATAAGGAATTATAACGTTGCATTCTCTTTGGCAGGAATATCCGGTGCCGTATCAAGCAATTATTGTCCATATTCGGATATGGACATTAATTTAAAAGGTCATATGAATATCCTGGAAGCATGTCGTGAAAAAAATAGCGGTATCCGGTTAATTTTTCCTTCCAGCCGACTTGTTTATGGGAAACCATATAGCATTCCTGTAAATGAAAATCATCCCATACAACCTGAATCAATTTATGCAGTGCATAAACTGACAGTTGAGAATTACTATATTTTATATCGAAAGCTATTTAATATTGATGTGATCATACTTCGAATCTCAAATCCTTATGGCCCTTTTCAGGATCTTTCTGTAGACAATTACGGGATCATTAACATGTTTATTATGAAAGCCATCAAAAGAGAAACCATACAAATTTTTGGTGACGGTCATCAGCAAAGGGATTATTTGTTTATTCAGGACCTGGGAGAACTTTTTATTGATTTGATTTCAGCACAGAATGTTTCCGGGGAAGTTTTTAATATTGGTTACGGGAAAGGCATTTCTTTGATTAATAGTGTTCTGACCATTAAACAATTCATTCCTGAATTAACCTATGAAATGGTTCCATGGCCGGAAAAATTCAGGAAAGTAGAAACAGGCGATTATGTCAGCAATATTTCTAAAATTGAGACATTTGTAGGATGGAAGCCAACGATAAATTTTGAAGAGGGAATTAGTAAAACGATACGATATTACAGGGAGTATATACATGTCAGCTAAGAAACCATGTCTTCACTATGTATCCAATTTCCTGCCCCTGACAATGGTTTGGATTTACAATATACTTGAAAATTTGCAGGAATATGATCCATATGTGCTTGCACGAAAAAAGATAAATCGCAAAAGTTTTCCTTTTGAAAAAATTAAGGCACTGGATGATTTATCGTTAGGGAAACAACTTTATCACATTGGTATCTCCAAAATAACCCGTGTCATTCCTTTTTTTCTAAAAGCCGCACAACAAATAAGGCCTGATATTGTGCATTTTCATTTAGGTAATATTGCATACAAATCATTGCCCCTGAAAAGAAAACTTGCCATCCCGGGAGTTTTGAGCTTTTATGGAGCAGATGCATATTTATACCCGGAACGGAAAAGGAACCGAAGAAGGCTATCTGTTGTATACAGGGATATGGATAAGATATTGGTTCTGGGCCCGGCAATGCAGAATCAAATGAAACTGCTGGGTTGCCCGGAGAACAAACTTGAAATTTTCCATTTAGGGATTGATGTTGATAAAAATCCATTTACGGAAAAAATATTTCCTCAAAACAGGCCCCTGAAATTCCTGCTTGCTTCCAATTTTGTTGAAAAAAAAGGAATGGATATAACGCTTTATGCTTTAGAACAAATAAAAAAGCATATTGATTTTGAGATAGAAATAATTGGAGATGGTACATTACGACCGGACATTCTCAACATCATCCGTAAAACCGGATTGGAGGACAGAACAAAATTACACGGGTATAAACCATATACTTTCGTTTTAGAAAAAGCATGTGAGTGTGATGTTTTTTTACAGGCCAGCCGGACAGCCTCCAATGGTGATAAAGAAGGAACACCTATGGTTTTTGTTGACGTAATGGCTGCGGGTATGCCTGTTATTTCAACATACCATTCTGATATTCCTGAAATTGTCAGGGAAGGCTTTAACGGATACCTTGCCGAAGAGAATAATATTGATAGTTTTGCAGCATGCCTTTTGAAGTTAATCGAAAATAAGAGTGATTTTCATTCATTAAGCGTTAACAGCCGTTCGCATGTTAAGGAACATTTTAATATTTTCGTACAGGCAAAAAGATTGGAATCCATATACAATAAACTGCATTATTTTCGTTGAACTGAATTATGAAGTCACTTTTAAAACGTATCTTATTTTATATTCAATACCCCAACCAGCTTTATGCCTATTTGTTCTCACTTACAAAACAAAACAAAGCCAGGAAAATGGGGATACTGAAAGTTTCTCCAAACTACATATTTTTTGAAAATTTTACTGAAAACTCCGTTATCATCGATGTTGGCTGCGGATATAATGCAGAACTTTCGCAGTATCTGATAAACAAGTATAAACTGACTGCTTATGCAGTGGATCCGACTGAAAAACATGCACCGGCACTTAAGGATTTAGTTGATCGCTATTCACCGCATTTCATTCATTTACCCTATGCAGTTGTCAGTAAAAATGATGAAATTGATTTTTTTGAAACCCTCGATCATGAAAGCGGGTCATTGCTTAATGATCATTGCAATATTGTTAAAGACAGGATACGGAAATATACAGTTCAGGGCAAAAACATTTCAACCCTTATACAGGGAATTGGAACAGACAAGGTTGAATTGCTTAAACTTGATCTTGAAGGAGCTGAATACGAATTGATCGATCACCTGACTGCTGAAGAACTGGCACCTGTTCGTCAGCTGTTTATTGAGTTTCATCACCATGCTTTCAGGCGTATACACAGAAGGGATACAATAAAGGCAGTATCAGTTATAAAATCACTTGGTTTTAAGGCTTTTACACTTGATTCAAACAATTATTTGTTTTACCGAAGCTAAAAAGCAGTAAAATGCCTGGAATAACAGGGATAATCAGTCAGGTAGACGAGCATGACTTGTTAAAACGAATGGTCGGCAAAATCAACCATTTTAATTATTCAACTGAATATTTCCATAACTCGGGTTTTCATCTGGGGATCGCTCATCTGGGTTACAATTCCAGCAGGATCCTGGTAAGTGAATGCAAAAACCACGTGCTGGCATTTATCGGAGAGATTTTCAGCTATAAAGAAGCGGAAGGATCGGCAATTCAGGATGCGGCAGTATTATTGCTGGATCTGCTGATCCAATATCCTGACCTTTCTTTTCTCAGCACCGTCAACGGTCATTTTAGTGCATGCTATTGCAACCTGAAATTAAAAAAGGCGGTATTGATATCCGATCGCTTTGGCACGCGTCCGGTATATTATACCGTGAACAGGGGAAGACTTGTTTTTGCATCTGAAGTCAAGGCTGTTCTGGAGGATCAGATTAATAAAAACATTGACAAGGAAGCGGTTTCACATCTTTTTCATTATCATCATGTTTTTGGTTATAAAACGTTGTTTACCGGTATCAGCCAATTGCCTGAGGCTACTTGTCTGATTTTTGAAAACGGAAATATCCGACAATGCCGTTACTGGGATTTTCCCGAGAATACGGAAATATATGTACGGAAGCGATTTAATAAAAATGAAATCAATAATTATGTAGAAATTCTGGAAAATCACCTGGACAATGCAATGCGCAGGACTCTATCAACAAACCAGGATAGTATGCTGATATCCTTGAGTGGGGGACTGGATTCGCGATATGTTGCCGCCTATGCACAAGCATCCGGAGTTGATCCGCTTATGGCTTTTACCATGGGACCTGATAATTCAGAAGACCAGCTTTATGCACGCAGGGTTTCCGATATTCTTGGAATAATGTTAAAAGGTTTCGAAGTATCTCCCTATACGCTTTGGCAGGATGCCAAGAAATTTGCCTATTGTACAGATGGGATGTCAATTATTCATGGACCTGTTCAGGGATTTTCCATTCTTGAAAGTTATTACCGGCGGTATAAGGTCACAGTATCCTCACAGATGTGTGATGCCATATTTGGCAGCACACTCTGGAGAAGGAGAATAAAAACTTTACTGAAAAAAACCTCCTTTGATAAAGAATCCCTGTCGATCCTTTATAATATCTATAACCTGAATACGGATGAAAAGCTGAGAACAATTTTTACGAAGGATTATTATAATGAAATAAAGGATTCACATAAAGAAATAATCCATCAATACCTTAACAAAGGTATCAAAAGACCTTTTCACATGTATTTTTTACTTATGTTTAATGAACATGGCAGAAGAGGCACTTTATGCGGTAACCTGATGAACAACCTGTTTCTTGAGACACGCATGCCGAGTTATGACAATGATCTGATGGAATTCGCCTTGAATCTCCCGATTGCATTAAGGGAATATCAGTATTTGTACCGCCTGGTATTTTCAAGAAAATTTCCACGCCTTGCTGATATCCGACGTGAATACTACAATTTACCTATTCATGCTCCAAATTGGCAGTTCCGGTTAAAAACCCTGGAGAAAAAGGTCGTAACCAGGTTGCAGCAGACTCCTGCACGTTATGTTGTTAACAGGGTAAAACGGTACAATCGTCCAAAATATGTCAGCCACAATGCCTGGTTTAAAAATGAACTAAAGCAGTTACTTGGTGAGATATTGTTTGATAGCAGAACCACCAGCCGTGACATATTTAACCGGGCAGGCCTGGAAAAATTGTTTTCTGACCACCAGAAACCGACAACGGATAATTCAGGTTTGCTTTGGCAGGTCGTAAACCTGGAATATTTTTACAGAAGTTTTATCGACTAACATGCTCGACAACTTAAAACTTTCGGTTAAAAACAGCCTGATCTACAGTTTGGGGAATGTTTCGCTGAAGATTACGGGACTGATTTTAATCCCTATATATACCAATCCAAAATACCTTACGGTTGAGGATTATGGTACGCTGGGTATGCTTGAGATTGTCGCTCAGCTTGCTGCTGCCGTTCTGGAACTTTCCCTTATCCAGTCACTGACGAGATGGTTCTGGGATTCCAATTACAGCAAAAGGCAAAAAAGCATGTTTTTCACCGTGATGGTTGCTGTCATTTCCCTCTCCCTGACCTTTAATATATTCATAAGGCCTTTCACGGATTCCATATCAACGCTTTTGTTCAGCCGGCCTGATATATCTTATCTTATACGGCTGATGTTTTTATCAGCCGGCCTGGATGTGCTGGTAGGATGCATACAAACACTGCTGAAACTGCAGCAGAAAGCCCTGAAATTTACCTCGACGAATATTGTAAAGCTCCTTGTTAATCTTGCTGTAACTATTGTTCTGATAACCGTTTATGATTATTCGGTTGATGCCATTTTTATCGGACAAATATGCGGCAGTATAATCTTTGTATCAATGCTCCTGCCACATATTATTAAGAATATGGAACCCAGGTTTGACCTGCCGCTTCTTAAAGAAATGCTGTCCTATAGCTATCCGCTTATCATAGCCTCGGTTTCGGCAATCCTGTTGAATACACTCGACCGGTATTTTTTAAATTATTACAGTGACATACGAAACGTGGGATTATATTCACTTGGATTTAAAATTGCCAACACCATCAAAATTCTTGTGGTTACATCCATTCAAATGGCCATGTCACCCATGCTTTTCAAAATGATGTACGCACCGGACAGATTTCGGTTTTACTCAAAGTATATGACCTATTTCAGTTATGTAACCATGATAATGATTCTGGGACTGAGTCTCTTTAGCCTGGAAATCATTAAAGTGATAACTGTAGACCGGGCATACTGGGAATCTTTTAAAATAATTCCCATTGTTTGTATGGCAATATTTTTTGGCATGCTAAAAGACACCTCTCTTCTGGGACTTCAGATAGCAAAGAATTCCAAGGCTATCAGCGGGGTTATCATCCTTATAACCCTGATGAATGTTGGACTTAACTTTATATTAACACCAGTTTTGGGCATGTATGGAGCTTCACTTTCCTCACTGATTGCGCAAATATTCTTTTTTATCATCATATACAGAATAGCCCAAAGAAATTATCCGATTCCTTACGAGATAAAAAAAATTGTCATCCTGTTTGTATCAGGATCAATATTGTTGGTTTTCAGTTATCTGCCCAATGCATGGAGTCCTGTTTTAAGGGTTTCGATAAAAGCTGTTGTATTTATAAGTTTCCCTTTCCTGCTGGGTGTACTTAGATTTTATGAAAAAATTGAACGGGTTCGCTTAAAGGAACTTTTTTTTAAATGGAGAAATCCATTCCATTGGCCGGAAAATTTTGAGCAATATTTTAAAACCTAGAACATTCTTGAAACGAGTTTTACTGATCACTTATTACTGGCCTCCCAGCGGAGGATCGAGCGTACAGCGATGGCTTAAGATGCTGAAGTATTTTCCCGGGATGGGGATTGAACCGTTTGTATTAACAGTCGAACCCCAACTGGCATCCTATCCGCTGAGGGATGAATCGCTGGAACGGGAAATACATCCGGATATTAAAGTATATAAAACTACTACACGGGAATTCTATAATTTATATAAACGATTTACAGGGCGAAAAGAAATTCCCTATGGAGGCTTTGTAAATGAACAAAAGGCAGATTTCAAACAGATCATCAGCCGCATTATCCGGAGTCATTTGTTTATTCCTGATCCGCGAAGGGGATGGAACCGGTTTGCCTGTAAAAAAGCTGTTAAACTGATTAAGCTGCATAATATTGAGACAATTATCACGGCGACACCTCCGCATTCATCGCAGCTGATCGGCCTTAAGCTCAAGAATAAATTCAATGTTAACTGGATTGCTGACCTGCAGGATCCCTGGACGGATATCTATTATTACAATCAGCTTTACCATTCAAAGCTTTCAGCCGCCATTGATGCCCGGTATGAACGAAGGGTACTGGAAAGCGCGGATCATGTCGTAACCGTAAGCGATTCCATCCGGAATGTCTTTCTGTCCAAATCATCCCGGATAGACCCGGACAAAATAATTGTGGTTCCCAACGGGTATGATGAAGATGACTTTAAGGAAAAGCCGGAAACCGGGCAGGAGCCGTTTGTGATTTCTTACACCGGTACCATCAATGATGATTATTATCCGCTGGATACCTTTGTGCAAACTATAGAAAAAATCGCTGCAGAGGGAAGAAAAATACTCCTTCGCTTTGTTGGCAAGGTGTCGCCTTTAGCCATGCAGAAGATAAAGGCAGTAAAAGGAATCCGCACGGAGTTTATTGACTATGTACCCCATGAGGAGTCCATAAAATATCTTATGAAAACCAATGCGCTGCTATTGATCATTCCGGATATTGAAAAGAATGAAGGGATACTTACCGGGAAATTGTTTGAATACCTTGGGTCGGGTAAAAAAATCATCGGAATTGGCCCATCCGGGGGTGATGCGGCCCGGATTATCCGTGAATGTGAGAGCGGGGACATGGCGGATTACTTAAATGTGAACGACCTGGAGAATCATATCCGAAAAATAATGAATGAAACGGATAACGATCGGATCAACCCGAACCGGGAAAGAATCAGAAACTATTCCCGGAGAAGTCAGGCAGCACAGATTGCACGATTGATATAGTTCCATTCCCGGATAAAAATCAATTTTTCAGGTAGACAAAGCCTTTGTATTCCTTGTGAATGCCTGCAATCGTGAGCACAAACCAATAGGTACCGGATTTCAGTTTATTCCATTCGCTGTCCCTGCCATCCCAGTCATTATGATAATTACCTGATTCATACAACACCTTACCTGCCCTGTTAAAGATCTTCAGCTTTGAATTTTCTGTCAGGCCCCTGATTACAAAGAAATCGTTTATACCGTCTCCGTTTGGA
>JAFGKY010000066.1 GCA_016928305.1 Bacteroidales bacterium | reverse complement strand
AAAGTCAAAGATTCACGAATAGCTGAAAATCAGGTTTACCCCTGACCCTAAAGGGAGCCTGATTTTCAGCAACTTCACCCCTGCCTGCTGGCAGGCAGGCTTTAGGGTTGGGGTAGAAAGTTGCTGAAAATCTACCATGATACTTTTCGGAGTAGACTCAATGTTGTTTAGTTTAGCATCTTCATGTTACTTTCACAGACTGACCTACTCTTCGACTCCGCTCAGAGTGACGGTCAGGCTGAGCGGAGTCGAAGCCGGTTTGCGTTAACTACACGACATTGAATCTCAAATCTTTTTTATAATATAATTTAGAATGTATAACTAATTGCTTAATATCAATTTTTTATTATCAGAGACAAACAGTTTAAGTGATGCCCAGCATAATAAATAGGCTATGCTGGCAAAACCAAATATAATATAATAATTGTTCGTTGTCTCTAAAATTAATCCTACTGCTCCGGAAAAGAGCACTCCACCGATTGCTCCCGCAAAACCGGAGAGGCCAATCATTGAGCCAACAGCATTTTTGGGATAGATGTCCGAGACGATGGTAAAGATATTGGCGGCATAACCCTGATGAGCGAAGGTGGCCATTGATATGAGGACAACAGCTGTCCACATATTTGAAGCCCGGGTGGCAAAAAATATGGGGATAACAAGCAAAGCCAATATGAATATTGAAGATTTTCTTGCAGCCACGGGATTTTTACCTTTCCGGATGAAAAAAGTAGACAGCCATCCTCCCGTCACCGATCCTCCGATGGAAATGATATAAATAATGATAATGGGCGGACCTATGGTGGTAAGATCGATATCGAAGTTTTTATTAAGAAACTTTGGCAGCCAGTAAAGGAAAAACCACCAGATGGGATCGGTAAAAAAGCGTGCCAGGCAAATCCCCAATGTCTGCTTGTGAGGGATTATGCTGTGCCACGGAATCTTTTCTGCCGGTTCGTCTCCATCCTGAAGAATATAGTCTTTCTCCGACCGGGATAACTTCCGGCAATTTTCAGGTCTTCGATATACAGGTAACCAGAACAGCAACCAGACAAAACCCAGTGCGCCGGTGATAATAAATGCCCACTGCCAGCCCCATTTCAATGCAATAAATGGAATGATAACAGGTGTCAGTATGGCTCCCAGATTCGAGCCTGCATTAAAGATTCCGGTAGCCAGCGCCCGTTCTTTTTTCGGGAACCATTCTGCAACAGTCTTTACGGCAGCCGGAAAATTGGCAGATTGTCCGAATCCAAGCGTAAAACGCGCTATTCCAAAGGAAAGCGGACCTCTGCCTGCTGCATGGAATATCCCGGCGATACTCCATACGATCATTGCCAGGGTATATCCAATGCGTGTCCCTATCCGGTCCAGTATTCCTCCGGTAGTTATTAGTCCAACGGCATAAGCAGCCTGAAAAGCCATGACAATGTACCCGTATTCCGCTTCCGACCATTTTAGTTTGTCTTGTAAATCAGGAGCCAGGATACCCAATGCTCCCCGGTCGATGTAATTGATGGTTGTTGCAAAAAACAATAATGCAACCATTCTCCACCTGTAGTTCCCGGTTTTATCCATTATGATGGGTTACAAATTTCATGAATGCGTTCATAGGCCTTTTCCTGCTCTTCGGGAGTGGCACAATAGGTAACCACAACCATTTTCATCCCGGGCACCCATAACCGTTTAACCTGTTGTTCAAGGGTATCCGCATCACCCACAATACGGGCATTCAGTACAATTCCTGTATTGGCGAGGCGATGAAAGGCTTCAAGATCGGTGATGGCATCCGGATCCGTTTCCGGGGAGAAGGCACCGTCGACCATCTGCAATCCTTTCACGTTCATAACAGCTTCCAGCCATTCGGTCCAGTTACCACAGGAATGAAAAGCAGTACCGCCAAATGGACGGCATATTTTTTCAACGGAAGGAGCTGCCGTTTGAAGATATTGTTCGGGAGAAATCATGAGCGTATTATCATCACTCATGCCAAGCCCTTTCCAGCAGGAAGATGATGCAAAGCCATGGCCCGGACATACCAGTGCCTGTCCGATCATTTTGGCCTGTTCCCGGTTGAAGTTCAATGAAATCCCGGCGATCCTGTCAAACAGCATCATTACTTTTTCAGGTTCTGTAAGAAAGCTGATCAAGAACTGATCCAGCGGAAGAATGTAACCGGCTATGTTCAGCGGTGACTGGGTATCCGTTAAGGAAACAGGAAGCTTTCCTCCCGTTTTCTCCATGAAATACTCAATCATCCGTAAGGTATGAAGTCCGACAGAGGTCGTGGACACCTCACGGGTCTCACAGGCGAGGGCTTCGTCCACAGAGCTGAAGGAGGGTTTCATGGCCGGAGCATTCCCCTCAATCCATGTATATTCGCTGCCGAAAGCACTTGCGATGATGCCGATGCCGTACCAGGGCTCTAAAAAGTTAGGAACATCGGCCTTGAACATCATGCTTTTTTTCAATGCACCCAGCTGATTCTTGAGTGACATTTCCATATCGCGGCAACCGTATGAAAAACAATCTGCCACACGCATACGGCGGTATACCAGGACACCTGACTGTGATTTCCGGAAAGCATCACATTTTTTATTCAGGGATGAGGAATAGTGCGCATATTCATCAAAATCAAATTCCTCCGGAGATATGGGGATAACCTCAGTAGCCTGGGCATCTCTGATGGCGGTATTGAATTTTTTCATGAATGGCCGTTCAGGTCTTTGAATGGATTCCTTTCTGGTATTTTTCTCTCAGCTCTTCAACCGTTATAAAGATGAAATCAATTTTATCGTCACTCACCTTGTCATCCATATTGATACAGCAAACACCTGTAAGGTATGGATTGCCGGAGTCCTCTACCAGTCTTGTTATGGTTGCCCTGATTTCATCGGCGGTCTGATGTACAATCTCGACCGGACTCAGCCTGATATTCAAGAATGTATTTGGCAGGAAATGACGCAGGACCTTTACATCGCCACCCCAGCCCACATCAAGAAAATCCAGGTGCGGTATTTTGGCAAATACTGCTGCCATGCGATGCGGATCGGGACCACAATAATGAACACCAAAAGGCCTCTTGTTGCTCCAGGCAACGTCAAAAGGAAGCAGGTAGTTTTCATAATCTTCAGCCGATATCATGGTATGACTGCATTCCGAATGCAAAAATACGGGTTGGTCAAGATGCCTTACGACACGGTTTACCGAAACCGACGTTGATTTTGTTTCAGCGCTGATTTTCGCGGTGAATGAATCTATAACAGAGGCAATTTTACCGAAATACGATCTTACCTCCTCAGGTGAAAGCATCATATCGGTGAAAATTTCTTCTCCCCTGACATCAAGTGCAAGGTTGAGTATGCCACCCCAGTTGATATCTCCGGTGAGATATCCGAATTTTTGCTTCAAGGATTCCGTCAGATGAAGTGTTCTTTTAAAGGCTTCAGATTTCAGTACTTCTTCGGTATCAAGAACCAGATCTTCCCGTTGAGCCTCTATTACCTGTGGCGGATGAGAATCGGAATAACGAACATTACAGCCCATCATCTCGGAAAGCAAATATCCGGCTGCCAGATGAACAGCACCAATTTCCGGTCTCTTTTCATCCTTGCTTTTCCCCAATCCGAACCTGCCCCACCGGTCGTATAAAACCTTCTCCATATGCTGTTCTTCCTCCACTCTTTTCAGGGGATGGAAAAAGAAGTCACGGTCGAACGCTATGCCTTCGTTTTTATTCCACCATTCAGGTGCCAGAACAATATCAACAGGAAGGATCTGCTGACCGATAAATGGATTGATATAAGACTTCATAGGTAGTAAAATTAATTAAAAGCTTCATAACCAGGCAGTTTTTGAGACTCCCGTAATCTGCTTTAATAAAACAACCAGTCAATGCCGGCTCCGCTCTCATCTCCTTTTCCGGCATCGTAAGTGTCAATTTCCTGATGCCCGCTGATAAATCCCAATACCAGACAGATGCCTTTCCCGAGCTGCAGTGTATGTTCCCCGGGTTCATAATAGTATGTATAAATATTTACAGGATGGAGACCTGAAACATTAAGGGCATTGGCAATGCGTATGTCGGCCTGTCCGTGATCATTGGCATGGGCATCGGTCTCCAGGGCAGGAGGTGACAGTATCCTGTAACTGTGTCCGTTGAAGTAACCGGTTATCACTTTTACCGGCTTGTCGTTCCTGAATCGGATGACCGTTCCTTCCCTGATCTGTTTTTCATAAGATAACTTAATTCCTTTCAGGTTTTTTATTTCGGTGGTTGCCTGTTGAATGACATGGTCTTTGTCCGAATATATTTTCTGGCCTTCCACCGGCGAATAAAATTCAAAACTGTCATCCAACAATTCAACTGCAACCTGTTTTAACAAAGGACGAACAATATCAGAAGCCTTTGGCCCTGCTGTTTTTAGCCGGCCGATATTGTTTTTGAAATTGTCCAGCTCAGCCTTGTAATGGGGCATCAATTCTTCCCACGTTTTGTTTCTTCCGTTGGTTCCTTCGATAGGTATCCTGCGCTGGCCTGTCTGCATGCTGTTAGCATACAGATAGCGGTCCCTGGTCAGTTCAACCAGTTGAGCATAACATGAAAGACTCTTTTCAAGAAAGGGGAGAGCCCTGTCCAGATCGTCTGTATCCCGGGAATACCTGTACCTCAGTATATGCATGGCTGCATTTACCTTGTTGGCAAAGAATCTGGCAATTGCATCGTAGCAGTACACATCGTTTTTCAACCGGGAAAACTCCTCTTTGTTATCTTCAATAAATCGTTCTGCTGCGTCGATAGCTTCTTTTGCTTTTCTGCCATGGTCGAGGACTTCCTGAATAATCTGAGGCGGTGTTTCACCGGTATGGGTCTCACCCTTCCATTCTTTTTCTGCCCAGTCGACAAGGATTTCCCCTTCGGGGCCGTTTGAATGGTAGAAATTGCTGTAAACTCTCCATTTGTATGGGTTGACCAGCTGGCTCATGAACATGCCCAGCAGCAAGGTCTGCCGGTTGCCATCGGATATCCCGAAACGACGTAACAGCTTCGGGGCAATCTGTCCTGACTCTTCATAAGCTGTAAGGATATCTTTTCCATGTTTCCTGCATCCGTAATATTTTTCAAGTTGTCCGGACCAGTATTCCGTTTCAACGATTCTGTTGCGTCTGCAATTCCATGCATAACGAGCCCAGGCCTGGTACCAGATCCGGTCACGGTCCATCTCAAGGATACGCGTACCGGTTTTATCCGCTGTGTATGGCCAGTCCCAGTATGAAGCCTGCGGATACAGGTGAAGACCATTGGCTCCCTGCAGATCATGCATGGCCTGAACACATCGTTGAATGAAGTCAGGAGATCCGTATCGAAACGGTTCGAGGTTGGCCAGGATATGCACGTTGGCAATATGGACGGATCCCAGCCTGCTCAGGTCACGGGGTATGCTAACCCAAGCGCCACGGGGCTCGTACGTTGTCAATGACTCACCGTTGTATTTTTGCATGGTGTACAGATTCCTGTAGAGCGGCAATGCAGCTGCCATAACGCGTTGCGGGTCGGTATCGTGACCGCGCAGGATGATGGGAGGTTCCCTGTCAGCGCCCGTTTTTTTCAGGCCATCCTGCACAGCCGGCAGGATGGTTCCGGTAAACCATTCGATATCGTCTTCAAGGGTATTGATGGCCTCCCCCAGGCAAACCATAAGTCCTACATTGGGGTATTTTTCAATGAAAGCAGCAATGGATTTGCGGGTATAGTCGGATAATAAAGGTGTAATCGGTCGGCTTCTGTCCTGTGTCCTGATACCATGATGTTCAGCAAAAGGCTTCGAGACAATTATGTTGTAAAACATCTGGATCACCCAAATACCTCTCTTATCTGCTTCGCGGGTGATGAAGTAATAGATATCCTCGTTTCTTTTAAAGGTGGTATCATTCACTTCAACGGCATAGGGATAATCACTGAGTTTTACCAGGGATGCAAAGGGATGTCCGTTCCACAGAAATAAAGAATTCATCCGGTTCTCGACCAGCATATCAAGGTATCTGATCCAAAGATCCTTATCATAAAACCATGGAAAGTTATCAGGGGTGTAAGGGTATTCATATACATTGCGGTCCGGCAGGTAAGTGGTTTTTTGTAAGCCGACGCAGGTACCACGAAGGACCATCTCAGGCTGATCGGTTTTATTTATGGTCAACGGTATTTTCCCGTTTTTCTGGATGGAATCGGCAAGTTCAATGCATCCATACAGCGCACCGGAGGCGTCGGCCCCGGCGATCAAAACAATGTTCCTGCCGGATACAATGGCATACCCTTCCTTGCCCGGTTCTGGGGGTATCACAAGAGATGTTTTGCGCATCAATTCCTCCAGCATAACATCGCCGTACTCCCCCACGACAATGGAGACCTCCCTTGTATTCTGGGTAAGTGAATTTGTGAAAATGACATTATAGTCATGAGCTGACAGGACGGCTCCCAGCCGTTTGGCTCCAAATTCCAAACGTACCGGCGCATGCGATGCCGTTATCAGGTTCACTATTTCTGTGCTTTTGGCGGAAATAGCCACCATGCTCAACAAGTACAAGCCGAACCGTAGCAATATGCAATTGTTTATTTATTGAATGAAATCCTCTCCGTTGATCCTGATCCGCTTATTAAATCAAATTAAAATATTTATTCTAAATATCCCGGATTTTGAGGAAAATTCTCATCACTAAGCAAAGCATCAATTTCGTTTTGAGGGATCGGCCTGAGCAAGACATTTTCAAAAATGCCATTGTCTTTACGCAACAACCGGTCCGGGATGATGATATCCTTGTTGTGTTCTTTGATACGACGCACCAAAGTACGTGTGCGTTTAAGGTCAAACCACCGCATGTGTTCACCGCCGAACTCCCTTGCCCTTTCATCAAGTATGAAGTCAATCGTCACATCCCCTGCGCTGATCAGCATATCGTTCTCTTTGCCGGGAAAGGCTGCCCGGGCTCTGATGACATTGATATCATTGGCCGCACCGGCATTGTCTCCCAGTTGAAATGCCGCTTCTGCAGCTATCATATACATCTCTGCCAGTCGCATGACAAGGATATCATTGAATCCGGGTTTGGAATTGGGATCCGACCGGTTAGGATCAAAGAATTTCTTTAATGGCAGATACAAATCCGCTATCGTATAGATGGTGTCTCCCCGGAAAAGGCTGTCCCTGTCAATAACCACATAGTTGCGTAATCTTTTGTCGGGCACCACGTTTTTGGTGATGTACAAAGCGGTATCGTTAAAGTTAATGTTCTGGCCGGTGAGCGAAGCGTCCTTCCCGTATTTGTCCACATCGGCTTCTGTCCATGTATATCCTGCTTCCTTGTTGCACAGCCACACCTGCTGAAAGGAAGCATCAAAACGTGAGTCAATGGTTTCATCAAACAGATCCAGGAAAAACTGTGTAGGCATAAAGCGCCTTTCACTGTCGTTTCCGTTCAGCGCATCTACCTGCATTCCGGGTTTGTTGCTGTATCGGTTCATAAACCACAGGTGCAGACGATTCCCGTTGATATCGTAATTCATATTCGGATTGGTAGAGTTGCTGATGATATACAGGGCTTCGTGATTATTTTTGTTGTTACCTCCGGGGCCATTATCCCACAGATCAGCGTAATCGGGATAGAGTGAAATTCCCCATAGGGCGGCACTGTCAATAGTTGCATGAGCCATATCCCTGGCCCTGGTAAAATATTCATCGGCTTCGGCCTTGTTATTATTATCGAGTGAGTAGTAAGCCCGTGTTAATAACACCCTTGCCAGAAAACCCATTGCTGATTTCCGGGTAGCACGGCTATACTCGAGAGGATTTTCGGGCGTTACCGGTAAATTTTCCACCGCAAAATCGAGATCTTCAATCATCAGATCGTAAAAATCTTCAACCGGTTTTCGTGTTGGGGCCAGATCGGGTGACTGGGCGGTTTCGGTGGTGCGAAGGGCGACTCCGCCCCATGTTTCCACAATGTGCCAGTAATAAAATGCCCGCAGGAAAAGCAGTTCACCCAGTTTTTCATTTCTTGCCTTTGCCGAAAGTCCGGCATCGTCTATCCTGCCTATTCCCGCATTGCACATATTCACAGCCGGCCACAGATCCCTCCAGTAGTTTTTGGTAGAACTGGCCTGATCCGGTGTATAATCCAGGTAACGGAATACCTGCCGGTAACTGAAACTTTTATCCGATCTGAACCAGATATCGGTTCCGGCTTCACCCATAATCACACCGTCTTCTTTGCCGTAAAACGTCCGTTGATTTATATAGGCTGCATTGACCAGTGTTTGAAAGCCGTCAGGATTGTTCCATATGGATTCTGCTGTTACACCGGATGGATTGTATTCTTCCAGTTCACAGGAAACCATGAGAGCCAGAAGCAAACCTGCCAGGCAGCCGTTGGAGATATATTTCAGTGTTTTCATGTTGTTCTTGTATTAATCTATTAAACGCTTAAAAATCCACATTGATCCCAAATACTATTTGTTTGCTCATAGGAGCTTTTTCTGACCCTTTATTTTCGGGATCGTAATATTTTACCAGGTGGCTTTTGGTTATAATAAAAAGATTTGAAGCCGTGGCATAGATCCTTAAATTTTCAATAAATATTTTTGAACATATCTTTTGCGGAAGGGTATACCCGAGGGTCACGTTTTTAAGTTTCACGTATGAACCGTCTACAAGGTAAAGCGTCTGAAAGCCGGTGTATTCGTTCAGATTAAGTCCCGGTTTTGGTTGCGGAAAATCGTTTGTCGGATTTTCGGGTGTCCAGTAATCGATATAGGCAGGACCGTTTCCGGTTCCGGAAGGATTGTACCTGGCCAGCAGTTCGTTTTCAATCATCTGCCCCCAGCGTGCCAGAATGTAAATACTTAAATCGATTCCCTTATAGGTAAACGTATTTTGAAAGCCGAGTGTCCAGTCGGGTACCCTTGAACCGATGTAGGTCCGGTCATTCGTTGCATCAATCACTGAATCATTATTCAGGTCGGCAAGTTTGATCTCACCGGGTTCAAAATCGGTGTATATAGCCAGTTTCGCAGAATCAGCAAGTTGCCAGATACCCAGTTTTTTATAGGTATAGAATGACTGGATCGGATGGCCGATCAACAATGATTTGGTCTCGGGATCGGTGGCGCTTATGATGTCTTCATCGGTAATGAGACCGGTTATTTTTTCTTTATTACGTGCAAAGGTCAGGGATGATGTCCACTTAAAATTCCTGGAATTTACGTTAACGGAATTCAGTTCGATTTCAATCCCGTTGTTTTCGGTTTTTCCTATGTTTTGCCATATGCTGAAGGTGGTATTGCCCGATACCATTCCTCCTGCGGATACAGGAAGCTGCCTTTTGAAGAGACTGCCCTTATTTTTGGTATTGTAGATATCAACAACGGCACTAAGGCGATTTCTGAAAAAGGCCAGATCAAGTCCGAAGTCAATTGTAGTCGACCTTTCCCAGGTAAGTTCATAGCTTGAAAGCAATTCACCATAAGAATAGGCCGGAGCGGGCACTTCGCCAAATGACATGTTATTGGAGGGAACCACCGAACTTTGGGTTCCGTAAGGAGGAATAGTGGAAATCCCTGCCACACCATAACTGGCTCTTAGTTTCATATTGGTCAGCCATTGCAGGTTCTTCATAAAACCTTCGTCACTCAACCTCCATGCAAGAGCCACGGAAGGGAAGGAAGCCCATTGATGTCCCGGCGCCAGCCTTGATGAACCGTCTCTACGGTAGGTGGCAGTCAACAGGTATCTGCCCCTGTAGCTGTAATTGAGCCTTCCGGCATATGAAAATGTTTCACTCTTGGTATATCCCGAGCTTATTTTCATGGACTGAACTTCGGAAGCATCCAGTTTGTAAAACAGCTGGCTGGTCAGTTGCTGCCCGGTTCCGCTGGCATTGGACCAGTCACTTACGTTCCATGTATAGCTGGTGAGTGCGGTAATGGTAAATGAATGCTTGGAAATTTCTTTGGTATAGGTGATGATATTATCCCAGTTCAGGTATTTTGAATTACCATTATATATAGATGCGGCATTATACTTGGTATTTATCTGCGACATGGAAGCCGAGTCATTGAATACGCCGCGTCTTCTGAAATCCACATTGAAGCCAAGATTGGTTGTATACGACAATCCTTTTAAAGGAGTGACCTCGAGATAGGCTTTTGAAAATACCTTGGTTGCAACTTCGTTATCAACGGCTGCATTCGGACGATAATCGGTCAGCGGGCTTAAAAAGGATTCGTTTCCGGCAATCGGATAAATGACAATTTCACCGTTTTCATCATAGGGAGTCCCCAGTGGGGTGGCCTGGTTGGCCTTTCCAAAAGCATCTTTTCGCCGGTTCTGATCGGTATAGGTCAGCTGGGCCTGTATGCCGGTTTTGATCCACTTATTCAAGGTATGATTTATATTCAGACGTGCATTGTAACGCGCGAAGTCATCTTTCACAGGACCAATTTCCTTGTAATAACCCAAAGAAAAGTAAGTTGTCGTTTTTTCATTACCACCGCTGGCCGACAGCTGATGATTCTGAATGGAACCGTTATCCAGCAGCAGATCTGTCCAGTTAACCCATCTGCCTTCCTGCATGGCATCCCATTCATTGCTGAATATGGCCGGGTCGTCTGCCGGTGAACTCCATTGTCCGACTGACTTGTAAGCATCCCTGCGGAAATCAATGTATTCCTGCTTAAGACGTCCTTCGGGATAAGGTGTCAATCCATTGATGCCGTAATAGCCATTGTACGAAACCTTGATTTTTCCTGCCTTGGCGCTTTTTGTGGTAATGATTATCACACCATTGGCTCCCTGATATCCGTATATAGCCGTGGTGGATGCATCCTTTAAGACTTCAATGGATTCAATGTCGTTGGCATTCAGATCGGCAATGCTCCCTCCAAGTATTCCATCGATTACGTACAACGGAGCATTCAGCTTTTCAAAGGCCTCCGGATCATCCTGGTCGCCCAGTGACCGGTTACCACGAACCACAATATCGACCCCGGAACCAGCCGCACCCGAGCTGCGGGTAATATCAACTCCGGAAACTTTGCCCTGGATGGCTTCCAGCGGATTAAAAGTGGGCGATTTAATAATTTCATCGGCTTTGACTGAACTAACAGAACCTGTGAGGTCTCTTTTCGTTGTGGTTCCGTAACCAATTACAACAATCCCCTCTATGTCCAGTATGTCCTCAGCAAGCTTCATGTCGATCACCGTTTGATTGCCGGCTGTTATCTCTTCGGTAAGCATCCCCACGAAAGAGAACACGAGAACATCATCGGGAGAGACTTCTTTCAGCTCGTAATTTCCGTTGGCATCGGTTACGGTACCATTACTTGTCCCTTTAACCAGTATGTTAACACCCGGGATCGATTGTCCCTCGACATCCGTTACCTTTCCCCGTACCGTTGTTTGGGCAATGACCGTGTATGCGAGAAAGGAAACAATAAACAGAAATAATATTCGCTTGTTCATGCGTCAGGTTTTATAATTAATAAATCGGTTAGGGTCTGTATAATAAGTATATTGAAATCCACTCCCATAATAAAACATCTTCTGAAAGCTGATTCGATATTAGAAAATTATTGTAATCGTTTACATATTATAAATATCAATATTTTAGCTAATTAATAAAAAAAATATTTTAAAATATGTAAACGTTTATATTGCAATATTAAACTTCTTCCCATAGATTTGCAAGTAAATAATTATAAAAGATTAAATAAATTGAACCGGAATACTTTCATGCTGACAGACTCCAGCAGCAACCTGTTTTTTCCCATTATCCTGATAAAAAGAACCCTGTCATGAGGATACCGGATCTCGTTGTTTTTGTGTGTTATATGGCTGGCATAACGATCTTCGGCAGCCTTTTCTACAGAAAGAATAAAACATCCGAGGCATTTACCCTGGGTAACAGAGCCATCCCGCGATGGGTAGTGACCATGTCCATTTTTGCCACATTTGTCAGCAGCATCAGTTTCATTGCCCTGCCGGGAAGTGCTTTTCAGGGCAACTGGAATGCATTCACATTCAGCTTATCCATCCCCGTTGCATCGGTTATGGCAGTCTTTTTCTTTGTCCCCCTTTACCGTAAAGTCAACAGCCCGTCGGCTTATACTTTCCTCGAGGATAGATTTGGCCCCTGGGCGCGGATTTATGTGTCGGTCTGTTACCTGCTTACTCAACTGATGCGGGTAGGTACCATATTATACCTGCTGGCCCTTGTTTTAAATGCAGTGTCGGGCTGGAAAATTGCACCGGTCATTGTGGTGACCGGATTGGCGGTAATGATCTATTCCCTGCTGGGGGGTATGCAGGCCGTTGTATGGACGGATGCCATCCAGAGTTTAATCCTGATAACAGGAGCTCTTGTTTGTGCACTGTACCTGATGTTTGGCATGCCTGAGGGACCGGGCCAGCTGTTTTCCATAGCTATGGAAGATCATAAATTCAGCCTGGGCAGTTTTGGACTGAACCTTGATGAATCTACTTTCTGGATTGTTCTCATCTATGGCGTATTCATCAACCTGCAGAATTTCGGGATTGACCAGAACTATGTGCAGCGATATATGGTGGCCAGGAACGATACCGACGCCAGGCGATCGGCATTCTTTGGCGGCATGTTGTACATCCCCGTATCTTTCATTTTTTTCTTTATCGGCACGGCGCTGTTCTCATTTTATCATTCAGGAGCAGCACAGCTTCCCGCTGAACTGGCAGATATCCATAAAAGCGACCGCATCTTCCCCTATTTTATCGTACATGAACTGCCTGTCGGAATGAGCGGATTGCTTATAGCTTCCATCTTCGCTGCCGGCATGAGCACGATCTCCACCAGCTTTAACAGTTCGGCCACGGTTTTTCTCACCGATTATTATAAACGTTATTTCAACGTGCAGGCTTCCAACAAAGATTCCATGAAAGTACTGTATATTGCATCTTTTATCATAAGCGTTCTGGGTATCCTCATTGGTGTTGCCATGATCAATGTGAAGAGTGCCCTCGATGCCTGGTGGAAACTGGCATCGATATTCAGCGGCGGAATGCTCGGACTTTTTCTGCTGGCAGCTTTTTCCCGCATTAAAAGATCAGGCCCGGCAATTATCGGAATTGTTGCCGGAATAGCACTAATTTTGTACCTTAGTGCCGGACCGCTGGTATTCGGAAAAACCATACCCGGTGGACAGCTGCATGGCTATCTGACCATTGTTTTCGGTACCCTGGCTATTTTCATAACCGGATTCCTGGTTACCTGGCTAACCACAAGATCCAGAAAGAGTACTAAACACTAAAGCAAGAAAGCACGAAATGAAAACGTACGTAAAACTCTTAGAATCATTTTTTGTTTGTATTTTTTTCACTGCAGGTCTGAAAGCTGAAATAAGACTGCCTTCTTTGTTTTCCGGCAACATGGTATTACAGCAACAAACCGAAGTGGCAATATGGGGATGGGCAGGCAAGGGGGCAAACGTGATACTGAAGACATCCTGGGATGGCTGTAAGTACGAAACCCGGACGGATGAAAACGGCAAGTGGAAAGTCATGATAAAAACCCCTGCCGCCGGAGGGCCTTATGATATCAAGATTTCCGACGGAAAAGTAAAGACAATCAGCAATGTTCTGATCGGTGAGGTTTGGCTATGCTCGGGTCAGTCGAATATGGAAATGCCCATGAAAGGATACACCGGCCAGCCTGTGCTCGGTTCCAATGATGCCATCCTGAGGTCTAAGAATACAAATATTCGTTTTATTACTGTTCCCCGTTCCTCCAAAACAGAAGTACAGGATGATTTTGAAGGCCGGTGGATGCAGGCAGAGCCGGCTACCGTTGTCGACTTCAGCGCCACAGCATACTACTTTGCCCGGCTTCTTCATGAAATTTTGGACGTTCCCGTTGGTTTGATACATGTCAGCTATGGAGGGTCGTGCATCGAAACCTGGATGAGCCGGGAAACATCTGAACCATACCTGGGTGTTGACATACCGCAGCCGGGTGATTCGGTGAAAGTGCCGAACCGGACTCCGACAGTGCTGTTCAACAGCATGCTGAGTCCGGTGATCGGATATACCCTTAAAGGAGCCATCTGGTACCAGGGGGAGACCAATTATATGAATCCTGATGAATACGCACGGCTTTTTGCCACCATGGTAAAGGAATGGCGAGCATTATGGGGACAGGGTGAATTTCCCTTTTATTATGCACAGATAGCACCATTTAATAATAGGTTATATAAACCCCGTCAGGATTATTACGAAAAACTGAATTCGGCTTATCTGCGCGAAGCACAGCTGAAGGCCATGGATGTTATTCCGAATTGCGGAATGGCTGTACTGATGGACATTGGAGAAGAACTGTGCATACACCCGGCGGATAAAAAAACAGGATCGGAAAGACTGGCATACTGGGCATTGGCAAAGACATACGGCATTGAAGGTATCGGGTACGCATCCCCCCTGTTCAAAGAAATGACGGTAAACGATACTTCGGTAGTCCTTTCGTTTTATAATATACCCAACGGACTGACATCGTTCGGAAAGGAGGTGACCACCTTTGAAGTTGCCGGGAACAACAGGGTATTTTATCCTGCACGGGCCAGTTTGCGTCGTACAACGGTAGTCCTTACCTGCAGAGAAGTGAAAGAACCTGTAGCTGTGAGGTATGCTTTCAAAGATTTTGTTGTCGGTGATCTGTTCACTACAGAGGGAATACCCGTATCTTCATTCCGGACAGATGACTGGTGACAAAGAAAAAAAGGCCACTAAGGCACAAAGTCACTAAGTTTCATAAAGTACTATTTAATGTCCTGATATACTTTGTGTTTCATTGTGTTTTGGTGCCTTTGTGGCGAAAACAAGAGTTCCAATGTGGAATTATGTTTTATCCATAAAAAGAATCGTTCAGGTAATGATTTTAGGATATTTCAGCCTGACCTTCCTGTATTCGCAAGATTCCCAATTCATGATATACTCTCCCGGTTTAAATCCTGCCATTGTGGTTGATACGGCTGAGGATGACCTTATTGATCTCTCGGCGGAGCTGCTGGCAGAAGATATTGAACGCATTACGGGATATAAACCTGAGGTTTTAAATAAACCTGACTATAACCATTCTCCTTTGATTATTGCGGGTACCGTTAATAGTGAAATAATACGGTATCTTGATGATTTGCAGCTGATAAATCCAGAGCCTGTCAGCAACAAATGGGAGGTCTACTCACATACGTTTATTCATCTCCCGGAAAACGGTAACGAAGCGCTTGTTATTTTCGGGAGCGATAACAGGGGCACCGCTTATGGCGTTTTCCGGCTTTCCGAAATAATCGGTGTGTCACCCTGGTATTGGTGGGGTGATATCCTGCCAGTAAAGAAAGACAGCCTTATTATACCGGCGAATGATATTATCTCAAGTGAACCTTCGGTCAAATACAGAGGTATTTTTCTGAACGATGAGGACTGGGGATTGCACCCCTGGGCCTCAGCCACATTTGAACCCGAGACGGGGGATATCGGACCCAAAACCTACGCAAAGATCTTTGAATTGCTCTTAAGGCTCAGGGCTAATACTATCTGGCCGGCCATGCACAATTGCACAAGGGCATTTTTTCATGTCCCCGGCAATATAGAAATGGCCAGGAAATATAATATTGTGATCGGCAGTTCACACGCCGAGCCCATGCTCCGGAATAACGTGGATGAATGGAAGACGGATTCGATGGGTGAATTTAATTACAGAACGAATGGTGAAAGGGTAAGGCAATATTGGGAACAACGGGTTGTACAAAGCAGGAACAACGAAGTTATTTTTACGCTTGGCATGCGGGGTATTCACGACAGCGGAATGGAAGGTTTCGAAGATCAGCTGTCAAAAAAGGCAGCTCTTGAACAGATTATAACCGATCAGCGGCAGATCCTTAAAGACCATTTTCATCCGGATGTTTCTTCCGTCCCTCAGGTTTTCATTCCCTATAAAGAGGTGCTGGATATTTATGACAGTGGTCTGAACCTGCCGGATGATATCTGTATTATGTGGACCGATGATAATTATGGCTATATCCGCAGGCTAAGCACTCCGGAAGAATCACGAAGAAAGGGGGGCAGTGGCCTGTATTACCACATTTCATACTGGGGCAGGCCTCATGACTATCTGTGGCTGAGTACCACACATCCATTGCTGATATGGGAAGAGCTGTCCAAAGCATGGCAGACCCGGACGAATAAGATATGGATCGTAAACGTGGGTGATATCAAACCTTGTGAGTACAATATCCAGCTTTTTTTGGATATGGCTTATGATATGAATGCTTTTACCGGGGCGGATGATGTGAAAAAACATCTCATCCGGTATCACGAAAACCTGTTTGGTATTTATGCAGAGCCGGTTGTCGCAGTCCTTTGGGATTATTACAGGCTGGCCTTTGAGCGCCGTCCCGAATTTATGGGATGGAGCCGGACCGAGCCTTCAACGCCGACACAACGAACTGCCTATAACCATTTTTATTACAGCGATGAGGCACAAAAACGCATTGATGCTTATTCAGTCCTTGAAAATAGAATAAAGGAAATCCGTGCAAAAATACCCCCGGAAAAAGCGGATGCCTTTTTTCAGCTTGTATACTATCCGGTCGTTTGCGCATCCTGTATGAATAAAAAATTTCTTTTTGCCGATAAAGCTTTTTATTACGGAAATTTTCAGAAACGCCTGAGTGCAGCAGATTATGCATTATGGTCTTGCCAGGCTTTCAAAGAAATAGTAAAGGAGACAGATCGCTACAATAAGGAAATTGCAGGTGGAAAGTGGAACGGCATGATGAATTATGCACCACGCAGCCTGAGTGTGTTTCAGCAACCTGAAATTCATTATGATACGTTAAAAGCCGGTGAATTATGGGATTGCATCCCGGAAGGGTACATCCATAAAGATTCATGTTTGTTCAAGGAAGATGATGGTGTTCAGGAGCTTCCTGTCTTCACCCCCTCAGGACGACAGCGGCAGTTTATTGATGTTTTTCTAACCGCTGAAGCGGAAGTTTCCTGGGAGGTGAAGTTGTCCGACGACTGGATAATCGTTTCAGATAGGAAGGGAGTTTTGAGTCCCGTTGCCGGCAATAAGGAAAAACGAATATGGATCAGCATTGACTGGACGCGTCTTGGAAGACCACAAAAAGCCAAAGGGAATATCACCGTGAATGCTGCTGATAAAAGCATAACAATTGGCATTACAGTAAATTCCTTCTCCTCTCAGAAAACAACCAGCCTTGCTGAATCAAACGGGCTGGTTTCAGTATATGCTTCGAACTATTCAAGAGTCACCGGATCGGCATTTATGTACTGGAAAAAAATGGAAGGACTGGGTCATGCAGGAAGTTCACTGGTATCCCTGCCATACGTTAATTATGCTTCCCTTAAAAGGGAAAGCGGAGAAAATTACCCGATGGTTGAATATGATTTTTATACCTTCAGCAACTCGTCTTGTTCTGTTGTAATCAGTTGTTTACCGGTTCACCCGTTGTATCCCGGCAACAAATTGCGTATGGCCGTTTCCATGGATGATTCACCGCCTGGTATTGTCGATTTCGCGACCTACGGAAGAAGTGAAGAATGGAAACAGAATGTGCTGGGTAATTCAGCTCAACGATCAGTTTTTTTTGGTAATCTTAACTCCGGTCTCCATACGCTTAAAATAGCAGCCCTTGATCCCGGTATAATTCTGGACCACATTGTAATAGACCTTGGGGAGTATGTGGATCATTATGGAGTGATAGAGGAAACCAGATATATAAACAGTGAAAAGTGAAAAGTGAAAAGTGAAAAGTGAACAGTGAGCAGTGAACAGTGAACAGTGAACCATGAACTGTGAACCGTTAGGGATTTTGGGTCTAAGGTCGGAAACCCTGCAAGCGGTGTGCGCCTGCCTTGCGGGAGGAAACCCCTGCCTGGACGGCAGGCAGGCTGGCAGGGTGTGGGCTGGCATTAAACAGAAACCGGTAATTATTCATTCACAAGTCATTAAATAATCACTTTTAACATCAGAAACCTTGAACAGAGGCTCGGCTTTGCCGGGTGCCTGTCGATTTTTTAAACCACTACGGTCGCTTGGTCAGTGTAATCCTGTTGCTTGTATTATTGGTTTTATTTTCAAAAGAACAGATGTAAATTCCTGCAGGCATATTGCCGGCATCCCATGATAACGTATGTTCTCCCGTTTCCACAATTTCATTAATAACCGTTGCTATCTTAACGCCAAGCATATTATAAATCGTTATGTTGATATCCGAAGGCTCAGATACGTAGAATACGATGGTAGCTATGTCTTCAACAGGATTGGGATAACTGTATATGTAACCATGCTGTGCTGAGGAAGCGTCGGTGATGGAAGAATGGATATTTCCCACAATAAACTGCCGGGTAACCAGGCTTGACCAGAGCGTATCTTTTTTCACCCGGGCTGAAACAATTATGGTGTCCCCGTGTAACGGAAGAGGCATATGGTCATAGATCTTTATGGACGGTGCAGCGGATAATGTAAAATGCCCGGGATCCGTTCCATCGAGTGTATACCTTATTTCGCCGCCTTCCGGGGAAGTCATCATGAGCTGAAAATCATCGGGGATGACATCATTCTCTGTATTAAAAACCGGAATTCCTATTTCAGGGTAGATACCAGCGGCTATGAATTGTTTAAAAACGGTTTCGGTCCTGATAGGAAAATAACTGAACCGGAACTGGTGATACGTGGTGTTCCAGATATCATGGCTTCCTCCCCACCGGGCCTGGTCGCTGATAAGGGCCGTATCGATCTCGGCAAACCATCGATTATACCGTGCAAGGCAGGGTGCAGGTGTCAATGCTCCGCCTTCAAAAAAGTGCCTGTTCACGCGGCTGATAAAGTGGTTCTTGAATAGTTCATTTTTCATTAGATCAGAAAAGACTCCGGTTGGCCTGTTATATTCACCTCCGGATATTATGTAGGTAACATTATTGCTGAGTTGAAAAGCTCCTTCGGCATCCCATACCAGAAAATGAAATCCTTCTGAGTCTGTTTTTCTGCGGGCTGCTATCCAGTTATGATAATCCCAGTCCCGCATGCCGGCGTGCATATTCATCATAATATAGTCAATAAGGTTTTCCGGGTTGACCATCTTTTCATATGCAGCATTGGGAGTGCCATCGGGATTATTCCCCAGCAGTTTCTGATAGTTTGCGGGACTTTCGATATTGTCTTCCGCCATAGTTACCAGTTTGGTCCATGCAACGGTATCTCCTGCTTCAACTTCAAAATAGTCCTTGAGAATGTCGTAATCCTCTGCATTCCCGCCCAGATTATCGCGCATGCAGTTATCGTCCATCCGTTCGCTAAGGTTATACATACCCCAGTAGAGCCCGTTTATATATACATGCACAAATTTACTGCGTGCGGCATACTGTCCCATTTCTCGCATGGATGATTTGGCCCACGGATCCCTTATCTGCTGTCCGAATCGCTGTACAACAGCTCCTGCGAAACCTCCTCTCAGCACAAGCCAGTCGTATTGTTCGGGTGAATCTTCACCAAAGACCTGTTCTTCGAGTTTCGAAGGACCATATGCCGCTTTAAAACACAGCCTGAAAGAATGCTTGTGTGTCTTTTCCCTTGTACGGGTGGCACCCCCGTGTATTTTAATACCGCAGTTAGCCTGAAAATCGATGGATCCGTCATTCACACCCGAATTGAAATACTCCACGGAGGCAGGCCTTTCCCAACCGCGTCCCAGGTGATACTTCATATCACGCGTGGGCCCGTCGGGTTCACCGTTATACATGTAGATACCACCGGAATCAGGATGTGTACTTTTCGAAAAGAAGTTGTCGATGTCACTCACGATGGACACCACGGGCAGACTTTCCAGCGATTCAAGGATGACTTTGCCGACTTCGGGATTTGCCAGGAATTCTTCTCTCATGTTGTAATCGGACGGAATCTCAAAATATTCATCCGTCGTGTGAATGGGTGACAGCCATGTAGCAGGATAACCGTGTTGATCTTCTGATTGCATAACGACATCCTCAGGGAAAATATAGCTCTGTGTAACCGGATAACTTTCGCCGCTACCTTCCACAACGGAAATGGCACGGATAACCGTTGTTGTTGTCACGGTAACCGGACCGGTATATTTTGTCCCCTTTATTTTGTCGGGTGTATCGGCATTTGTTGTATAGTATATGTCAGCACCGGCTGTGTTGCTGGAAAGCTCGAGGTTAAAGGCTTCCGAAAAAAATCCATGCTTTACTGAGAATTCCGGAGGTGAAATGAATCTGATCCCGGTATTCTCTGATCCCGGTGTGGGTTCGGAAAAGTAAACGAAAACGGATTCGGATTCACCGTATGATATGTCCTGGAATTGCGGAGGATATGCAGGAGAAAATACCGATGCTACAGCAGTTCCACCCGGTTTTACAAGAGCAAGGTATTCACCCGATCCACTCAGTTTAAAATTCGTATGGAGTTTGTTTTTTTCTGCTTTCCGGTCTTTTCCTGATGCAAAGACAACGAGGTATTCGCCGGCTGTCAATGTGAAATCAGGAAAAACCCATTTCACGGGATTTTCGGCGACATCGGTAAGTGACCAGCCATTCAGGTATAAATCCGCTGAACCTGCATTGTGGATCTCGATCCAGTCGGGATGATCTCCGTCTTCATCCTGAAGACTACTGTTATTGACAGCCATGAATTCACTGATGAAAAGAGAATCCTGTCCGTTTGTTGTATAAAATGAAAAAGCAAAAAACAAACAGGGAATTAAGAGATTTTTGTGAAAAATCAGCATATGAAAATGATTTTACTGAGAGTTAAAATAAAACGAAAACGAAATACCGGAATGACATTGCAGCCGAACCTGATTTATTTGTTTTTATTTGCAAATCTATAAGAAGAAAATTAATATTGCAATATAAACGTTTACAAAAATTATAAGAAATGACTTTTTAACTAATTAATAATTTGATATATAGATATTGTAAACGTTTACATATTTTTATAAATAGTTTTTAACCTGGCTGATCCTGAAGGTTTCTGGACAACAAACGAGAAATATTACAGTGATGGCAACGGAATCCTCTTCTTATCGCAATGATCTGAAATCAACGCTGGTAGAAAGACTTGATACGCTGTACGAGTATAAACGTGAGCAGGTCTCAGAAAAAACACTTCACGGGTGGAAGACCTTCCTTGCCATGTTCCCGGTTTTATTATACGGAAAGGCTCATTGCGTGTGGCTGCCGGTCTTGTTTGCTGATTCTTCAATAACATGGTTTTTTTATGTTTAAGTGGTAAATTTGAATATCATGGCAGTAAGAAGACATATGGTTATCCTGTTCCTGTTTTTTGGTGGTTTGATTACCATGGCACAAGAGCAGAGTCTGGTTAATACTTCCTCCAGTTCCTATGCCAGACTTTATGGAGTTAACATAACCGATGTGCAATGGACAGAAGGATTCTGGGCGGAGAGGTTTGAGGTGTGCCGCAAGTCCATGGTGCCGCATATGATGAGTAAATACATGAATGATACGATAAGTCATGCTTTTGCGAACTTTGAAATAGCAGCAGGATTGAAAGAAGGAAAGCATCAAGGCCCTCCTTTCCACGATGGTGATTTTTATAAGTTGTTAGAAGCCGTGATCATGGTCAATGCATTAAGCCGGAGCGATGAACTTGACCGCGAAATTGATTCCATAATTACCGTTATAGGCAAGACACAGCGTAATGATGGTTATATTCATACACCTGTTGTGATCAATCAGCACCATGAAAAGGAAGGGAAAGGAGAATTTACCGAACGGCTTGATTTTGAGACCTATAACATGGGCCATCTGATGACGGCAGCCTGCGTTCATTACCGCGTTACAGGCAAGACAAATCTGTTGGATATAGCAAAGAAGGCAACGGATTTTCTGTATGATCAGTATAAGAAAAATCCTGCCATGTTGGCCCGAAATGCCATATGTCCTTCTCATTATATGGGTGTTGTCGAAATGTACCGTACGCTGCATGATCAGCGTTACCTGGAGCTCGCAAAAGGACTTGTCAACATCCGCAGTATGGTTAAAGACGGCACCGATGATAATCAGGACAGGATCCCTTTCCGGCAACAGACAAAAGCTGTGGGACATGCCGTTCGTGCCAACTATCTCTATGCCGGCGTCACAGATCTCTATATGGAAACAGGTGAAGACTCTCTTTTTAATGCGCTTGATGCCATCTGGCACGATGTTGTTGAACGGAAACTCTATATCACCGGAGGATGCGGAGCCCTGTATAATGGGGTTTCGCCCGATGGCACCACCTATAAACAATCTCCGGTGCAACAGGTGCACCAGGCTTATGGCCGTGATTACCAGCTGCCCAACCTCACGGCCCATAATGAATCCTGTGCCAATATCGGTAATTTGCTCTGGAACTGGCGCATGTTGCTGGCAACAGCTGATGCGCGATTTGCAGATATCATGGAGATGGTTATGTACAACAGTCTGCTGGCGGGCGTAAGCCTCAACGGGAAAGGTTATTTTTATACCAATCCTCTCCTCGTTGCAGAAGATATAACTTACACCTTACGCTGGTCAAAAGTACGTGAGCCATACATCAGCTATTGCAACTGCTGTCCGCCAAACACGATCCGTACCATTGCCGGGATTCATAATTATTTCTACAGCGTCTCCAATGCCGGTCTCCGGATCAATTTTTACGGGGGGAATATCCTTACCGCAAAGCTAAAAGATGGCTCAGCCATAGAACTGAAACAAATAACAGATTATCCATGGAATGGCAAAGTAAAACTGGTCATTGGAGAAATCCCGGAAAGAGAATTTTCGTTTTTCCTTAGAATTCCCATATGGGCTGATACCGCCGCACTGATGGTTAATGGTGAGAAAAGCAATGCAGACATCATTCCCGGAAAGTATACTGAGATTAAAAATCTATGGAAACCGGGAGATAGTATTGAACTGGAATTGCCCATGAGGGCTGAGCTTATTGAGGCCAATCCGCTTGTGGAAGAGACCCGTAACCAGGTTGCCATAAAGCGCGGACCTGTGGTGTATTGCCTTGAGTCGGCTGACCTGCCGGAAGGAAATAAAATTTTTGATGTTACGATTCCTTCTGACGTTCAGCTTAAAGTCAATAAAGATAAAATAGAGGAAAGCCATATCATAACATTGACCGGGGAAGTTTTAACAGCTAAAAATAAGAACTGGACGGGACAATTATACAGAAAGATTAACGATGAAAAACAAGAAAAAGCCGTCATAAAGTTCATTCCGTATTATGCCTGGGGAAACCGGGGGAAAGGGGATATGACGGTGTGGATACCGGTTTCATGCAGGTGAGACCTGTCAATGTTCGGAGAACCTGATAGCGTCTGGAAGAAAGACTAAAGACTGAAGATCAAAGATCAAAGATCAAAGACTGAAGACTGAAGACTGAAGACTGAAGATCAAAGATTGCGACTACTCCGAAATGTACAAATAATAAAAATGCCACAAAAACACCAAATCACGAAGGATCACAAAGGGTATATAATTAATGGATTATACTTTGTGATATCTTGGTGGCTTAGTGCCTTAGTGGCGAAAATATACTTTTTGCAGTGGACTCAAGATTAAAGATTGAAGTGCCATTACCAATTACCAATTACCAACAGTAATGAACCACAAAGATCGCTTTTATGCCACCATTGCCCATGCACCGGTCGACAGGCCCGCATCCTGGCTGGGGTTGCCGGTTCCGGCAGCGGAACCCGGACTGAAAAAATACTTCGGGGTAAATTCTATAGACGAGCTGAAAAAGGTGGTTAATGATGATATCTATCCTATCGAAGTACCATATAATTTTCCTCCTTTCAACCACATTGCCTGTGCTTTCAATTTTGCCAAAATAAGTCACAACGACACTCCTGATAATCGCACCCTCACTGCTCCGGGTTTTTTCGAAGACTATAACGATCCCACCGATATAAACCGGTTTGAATGGCCCGATCCGGCCGTATACCTCGACCGTGAAGAGTCGAAACGTCGTGCCAAAGCTGTTGATAAGAATTATGCCCGGATGGGAATTCTGTGGAGCGCCCATTTTCAGGATGCCTGTTCAGCATTTGGTATGGAACATGCACTTACGGTCATGCTCACCAATCCCGATATGTTTAAAGCCGTGATCAACCGGATAACGGAATTCTACCTGAAGGCAAATGAGATCTTTTTTGAGGCCACTAAAGGATTCCTCGATGTGATACTAATAGGAAACGACTTTGGCTGTCAAACGGGTTTAATGGTCGATCCTGACTTGCTGAGGGAATTTGTTTACCCGGGTACACGGATACTCATTGATCAGGCAAAAAGCTATGGTTTGAAGGTAATGCATCATTCCTGCGGTTCGATATTCCCGATAATAGATGATCTGATACGGTTGGGTGCCGATATTATCCACCCCATTCAGGCTCTTGCCCACGATATGGATGCTCCGAAACTGAAAGCTGCTTTTAACAGAAAAGTTGCTTTTTGCGGTGGTGTAGATGCTCAGTACCTGATGGTTAACGGAACACCTGCTGATGTCAGCAAAAAGGTGTCGGAACTGGTGGAAATATTCAACACCGGACTGATTATTTCTCCCAGCCACGAAGCCATTTTACCCGATATTCCTCCTGCCAATATCGAAGCTTTGTTTAAAACACTAAATCGTATATTGTAATATGAAAAGATTCGGACAGGTCATCCGGCTGAAACCCGAAAAAGCCGGTGAATATATTAAACACCACCAGACTGTATGGCCCGGCGTATTGAGAATGATAAAGGAATGCAATATTTCCAATTATTCAATTTATGTTAAGGACTTTGTGCTTTTTGCCTACTTCGAATATACCGGAAATAATTTTGATGCCGATATGAAAAAAATGGCAGCGCACAACGAAACACAACAATGGTGGGATGTGGTTAAACCTTTGATGGAACCGCTGAAAACAAGAAAAGCCGGTGAGTTCTGGGCGGATATGGAAGAGATATTTCATTTGGATTGAAACGGAAGGAAGATCGAAGAAGGAAGATCGAAGATCAAAGACGGTGACGAGTGACGGGTAATGCAAGAGTTAATAGTGAACAGTGAACAGTGAACAGTGAACAGTGAACAGTGGACCGTGGACCGTCGACCGTGGACCGTCGACCGTCGACCGTGGACCGTCGACCGTCGACCGTGGACCGTCGACCGTGGACTGTGGACTGTGGACTGTGGACCGTCGACCGTGGACTGTGGACTGTGGACTGTGGACCGTGGACCGTGGACCGTGGACCGTCGACTGTGGACTGTGGACCGTGGACCGTCGACCGTGGACCGTCGACCGTCGACCGTGGACCGTCGACCGTCGACCGTGGACTGTGGACTGTGGACTGTGGACCGTCGACCGTCGACCGTGGACTGTGGACTGTGGACTGTGGACCGTCAACCGTGGACCAATTAACAGATATACATAGAACAGTGAATCGACAACAGTGAACTTATAAATCAACCCTCCTTCGCCAAGGCTACGGAGGGCAAAGCAAATCAATAAATCAACAAATCAATAAATCAACAGATACCAATGACTCCCAATCCTCTCATCGGTACCGGAATTCACGCACTTGGCGGCATTTCGGCAGCAACCTGTTATTTGCCTTCGCAGGGCACCAAAAACTGGTCGTGGGGCACATTCTGGATTGTCCAGTCGTGTTTCGCCTGGCTCATCATGCCTGCCCTTATCGGCTGGCTGACGGTGCCGGACTTTTTTAATATCCTGAGAAATGCACCGTCCCGGCCATTCTGGATGGCTTTTGTCCTGGGTGCAGTGTATGGTTTTGGGGGTATGTCGTTTGGTCTGGCCATCAAACACATCGGATATTCACTTACATACACCATCGCCATTGGCATTTCGGCGGTACTGGGAACGATTATCCCGTTGATGGTTTTTGGAGGCTTGACCGAATATTTTAACCGGCCGGGCGGAACCATTGTGTTATGCGGTATGGTTCTTTCCATAATTGGTGTTGCCGTATGCGGACTGGCGGGCTTTAAAAAAGAAAAAGACTACAGCCGGCTGCAGAATGCAACCTTGAAGTTCAATATGCTTGCCGGTCTGCTACTTGCCATCGTTGGCGGTGTATTGTCCGGTGTTTTTAATATCTCACTGGAATTCGGCCAGCCGATAGCGGATATGGCTGCCGCGAGAGGAGCAGGCCATTTTGAAGGCAACGCCAAGCAAATTATTTCAACATCGGGTTGCCTGGTGGTTAACCTGGTATGGTTTATCATAGCCGGTATCCGTGAGAAAACATTAAAAGAATTCACTGCCGGCTCAGGCGTGCCGGCCGGCCGGCGATTTAAAAATGGCCTGTGGTCAGCTTTTGCCGGTTGCCTCTGGGCCGGACAGTTCTTTTTCTATGCCGTAGGCCACGTGAACATGGGCAATTTCCAGTTTGTAAGCTGGGTTATCCATATGTCCATGCTCATCTTCTTCAGTTATATTGTAGGTGTGATCATGAAAGAATGGAAACAGGTAAACCGGGATACCTATGCGGTACTCATAATCGGCCTGGTTACCCTGATCGTGTCGTTTGTCATCACAACCTGTGGAAGTGTATATGGGGAAAAGATACTGCAGTCCGGGGGATAATGAATTGTTCGCATTGTGCTTTCTTGCGAGCCTTCATCTTATATGCAATAAAAAAATTGAATGATATTCAACTCTATCATTATTTATTAGAAAGATTTTTTTGTTCAATGCATCGCATGATGCTCACCGGCCCCAACAACCCCGCTTTCGCCAGTTGCTTCCCTTCAAACCTGTAAGGGGCCGTTGTCCAGGTGATCTGTTGTTCCGGTGGTAACGAGTGATCGCCGATGAGACGGTTCCTCCAGGTATTGGTCACCTTTATTTCGAGATCGTTCATGCCTTTTCTGACGGCACCAGATATATCCACGCGATACGGATATGTCCATGCTATGCCGCAATGCCGGCCGTTTACCCATACCTCGGCAATATCATGAACCGATCCCAGGTCTAGGAAGGTCTGTTCAGAGCGATCAGCGGAAAAATTCATTTGAAAAGCCCGTGTATACGTGGCTGTTCCTGAATAGTATCGTATGCTGTCATCACTGAAACCGGTCCAGTCAGTTAGCTCTGTCATCTGCACGGTTCCAACGGGTCCCCCTGAAAGAGGGTCGAATACAACGGTCCATCTGTCATTCAGTTGCATCAGGGTATCGAAATTCAGCCAGTTTTCACCCTTCCTGCTCTCCTTCAGGTTGGTTCTTTCGCGCAATACAATGAAAAGCGAAGCATTCGGATTAAGCCTGAGGGGTAGCAGGTTTCTACCGCCCCTGCAGCTCCAGTTTTGGGCAGTGTATATTGCCCCGTCAAGGGGGTCAAATATTTCAGGAATAAAACCATCTGTCCGCACCGATACATTCACTTCTCTTGTTTTCTCCTGCTGATTACTGATATAATACATATCGAAATTTTTTGAATGGCGGTGACACCATGCGATATCCGTAACCGGACTGTTATTCTTTCCATACGCTTGAAAATCTCTTTCAATGCCAATGCCGGCAAACGACTCTGCCATAAAGGGAGCTTTTATTATCCGGCCTTTTCCTATGGTTTTCATTAAAAAGGTATCATCGGATATCCCTGTTTTGTTGAATTCACCGTTCAGCAACTCATCAAGAATGGCATTGAGTTTTTTGTCGTTTTGTCTCTGTTGGTACAAACCGGGAACAGTCTCAGGCCGGTCCGCAAAAACAACGGTGGCACCGTCGTTAATGAGGTGCAGTATCTTTTCGGCAATAGCTGCCGACATGGGATTATCGGGATTCATTTTATGCTTTCCCGGAATTACAAGAATGCTGTATTTAATGCCTCCGGGTAAAACAATCTTTCCATTTTTGATCTTTGCCAGTCTCAGTAAAGCATCTTTATTAATTGCATCGTATTTATAACCATTCAACGGATCTGACCAGGTTGCCGGGTCGAATGAATTAGCTGAATTGCTCACTCCTTCGGGTTTCTCACACATGGGAACGCCGGAATTGGCCAGGCGGATCTTTTCGGCCTCCAGCTTTGCAGGATCAAACAAACCCGGCAGGATATCTATCAACCGGTCGGGTGTCAACGCCCTTCGTGGAATTTCTTCTCCTGTATACACGGCTATGTCAACCACCGGAGTTCCCTGCTGCAGCAATGCCTGGCATCGTGTAACATATTCCATCCAGGCCTTTCCCTGTTTCCGCCAGGTCTGGTCACGCTGAAAATACAGGCCCACACCGTTCAGTGTCATGCCGGGTTTTCTGTCCATCCAGGGATTGTGAACAAATACATGAAATACAAACCGGTTGATGCCTGCAGCAAAATTCCGGTCACCCAGCGTTTTCAACCTGACGGGACTTTCGTTCCAGTCCATGCGAAGCGTGGTAAAAGCCTCTGCCTGAACCACCGGTTTCCCATAAACATGGGCAGCAGAGACAGCATCAAGGATATCGGTCGGCTTGTCATGGGTCGGACTGTTATTCCAGAATTCACCCATGGGAATATCCACCCGGCATTGATGCAACATGGCATCGCTTATCATAACCGGAGCAACACTTTCGGCACTGATGAGGCATCCTTTTTTCCTGGCCAGTTCTGCCATCGTTCCAAAGAAGTTATCGGCGATCAGTTCGGAAATGGTCTGGCGGATATCATACAAAAATCTTTCCGAGACTTCTGTGCTTTCGAGCGGAATTCCTGTCATTACCGGCAGGTATTTGGTCAGGTCATAACCCCGTCGTCTTTCGAATTCATCGTGGAACACCGATGACCAGTTCTGGCTTCCGCATTCCCAGCTGTCGATATGAAAAATTTTTAGCGCATCACCGGCCAGGGCAGGGTCAATTTCTTCAAAGGCTTTACCAAACCATTGATTAAACTGGAAGCGGACGACGTCCGGATCGAATTTGTCGCATTCCAGTCCTTTGCCTTTCCCTCCCATGTAATTGGTGTGCCCGGTGGAAGTATGGCCGATGCGCAGGATGGACCATTTCCCTGCGGGTACATCCCAGGTCAGCATTCCGCTTTTATCCATATATTCCGATAGGTTAATCATCCGGTCCATGGGTACACAAAGTGAATCCGGAACCTGTTGGTCTGTTGTTTTATTGCTTACCCTCCAAATACTTCCGTTTTTCCCTTCATACTGATGGATAACCGCTTCACCTGATAATGTTATTCCCTGTATTTTAAGAGCCGGATTCCAGCGGGCTGCATCCAGATCTTCGGAACCCGGCTCGGCACCCTCTTTATCGTAAACAAACCGGAAATACCTTGCCGTTGTGGATGGAATGGAATGCGTTATACCGGCTTCATAATCCTGCCAGCCGTGACGGGGAGGTTCGAGCCGGCAAATCTTGTTAAAGTGAATGCCGTCATCACTGCTTTCAATGATGAGGCGGTGCGACTGGTAGTTCAAACCTTTGGTTCTGATATATATGGTCTTGCATGTGAAAGGCTTTTCGAATGCATATTGAATCCAGCAGCTCTCATCGGCCCTGAAAACCTCTTTATTCTCAGGATCACAAAGATATTGAGGATTGACTCCATTAAAACCGGTACTTACTTTCGGAATGATATTGTTTGTATTGAATTCCGCGCCGGATGGAGTGGGGTAGGCGAATAATCTGATATCACGGTAAAATCCTTCCCTTGTCTCCGGCTGAGGCAGGGTGTCTTGAAACCGCCTGTTGCCCGTCACTCGGACCTCCGACCAGACGATCTTTTGCATCGACATTTCGGGAGTGATCCAGGGACCTCCCGCTGTGGTAAAGCCATCGCAGGCATGCATAGCCAGTTTCAGTCCCAGCCTTTTGGCTTCGCGGAAGGCAAACTCAACCATATCCCACCATTCTGAACTGAGCTGTTCGACCGGTGGATCAATAAGGGGAGGATCGTCAGCTCCCCGGATGGTAAAAATGTAAGCACCGCCAATGCCGTTTTCTTTCATAGCCTCGAGGTCAGCCGTAATGCCTTCCTTTGAAATGGCCGCTTTCATCCAGTACCAGAATACCCATGGTTTAGCGGATTCGGGGGGACGGGTGAAAAGCTCAGAGAGAGTGTAAGTGTGAGAGGGAGAGGGAGAGTGAGTGTGAGAGGGAGAGGGAGAGCAGGAGGACAGAATGAGAATGAGAAGGAGAATGAGGGGGAAATGCCTCACCCCTGCACTCCTCTTCGCCTTTGCGCAGCTCCGGCGAAGCAATGCCTGAAAGAGAGGGGGAAGAAGTACAAAATAGGATTTGTGTATATAAAATAATTTTTTGATTTTGTATTGAATTTATTTGGAGTGTTTTCCAACGATAAAGCTATAAAAAATGGTTGAATTTGATGCATTTTCACTTTCCTAATGGAGAGGGGCAGCCTTGCCTGCCGTGCAGGCAGGGGTGAGGTCTGCAGGCCTTTGCTGATTTGTAGAAATTTGAATTTCTTGAAATTCGCTATTTGCTGTTTAAAATTTTTTTCGTATTTTGTTTTTAAATAGATCATTTTTTTTTGGAGCTAATTCCCTCCAAATTATAATGACCTTGCTTTTTATGAATAAACAACTCTCATTCCTTCCATCACATTATTCCAATGGATTATACATCTGTCTGCCTGCCCTTGCCCTGTTGTGTGGGGGAGTGATTTACATTTTATTCAGGACTTCAGAATTTATTTTCTTTGACTGGATCCGTGCTGCAGGGTTAGGCAAGTGGCTCCACCTTGCCAGAAATTATTCTCTTTCTTCCCTGCTTCTTCCTGATTGGTTTGTATTTTCTCTGCCCGACGGATTATTTGCATTTGCTTATGCATTACTGATTACCGGGATCTGGGCAGGAAGTAAATCGTGGTTGCGATACTGCTGGATGGGCACTATACCTGTTCTTGTCCTGGGCTATGAATTTTTTCAGTATGCAGGGATTGTGAAAGGGACTTTTTGTATATGCGATTTAGCTGTGGAAACAGCAGGGCTTTTTGCCGGAATTATCATCGGAATTAAAATAGTTAAAATCCATAATCATGAAAACGAATCGGAATAAAAAAACATTATGGCAATTTATACTGTCCATAACAGCATTGGGTTTTTTTGTCCTTTTACTTATAGGACAAGCTGATTATCAACCGGAACCTACAATAAAGGAGATAAGTAAAGGTGTTTTTCAGGAAAAATATTATGTCGGGCGTCACGAGGTTTCTACCACCGGCCCTCGTGATTGGGAGGGACAATGGCATGGTATGGTCACTATTAAGAATGGGAACAAAGGATTCACTGAAGTGGTTGAAATGGTTCATGGGAAACGACATGGAAAAGCTCTAATGACCTATGATGATGGAACAAAAGATTCTTGTGAATACAGTATGGGAGAATTTGTCCGGTTGCTTAAAACTACTGCATATGCTGACATGGCCGATAATTCAGCATTCCAAATCCTCGGAAAATACCCCTGGTTTATGTTTGCTTTGAACGCCTTTGGTTTTGACGATGTGTACATTGAAGCCTTTATGGATACACTGGAAACCGTTTTAAATACTTATGAATTTGAAGAAGCAGAATTTCATGATTATATGGATGATGCATTGGATGAATTGGATGATACACCTTATGACAGTATTATTAATATAAATGCAGATATGTCCATGGCTCAGGGCCTTGAGAATTTAAGGGGTGATCAATTCAGGCTGGCGGTTATCAAAAGGCACCGGTCGGATGGCAGTACCACATACGACGTCGTGCAAACTACCTATCCCGGATATTTGCTTTCCATGAACGAGGCAGGGGTGAATGATCAGGATTTTGAAGCATTTTGCCAGGATGTGGATAGTTGTATGGACAGTTACGGACCTCTCGATCCGGATGATGCATACTTCATCGACAGCATTGACACACGTATATACAGAACATTGATATATTTTTCAAGTATGATGGAAGATACTTCTTCATCCAGAAAAAGCTCGTTAAAAAGTATAGCCCTGGCTTATAAAAACAATGAACTCGTTACTACATATCGTTTTATCAAGGCCAGGCTTAAATCCTTATTTTTCCAATCAACCCCAACGGACGTTGCAACGGCCGTTGCGTATAACATGCTGATACAATATATAGAGGGAGATATCATCCGGAAAGCAGTAAAGGAATCATGGTGCATTACTAATGGTATCGTAAGGATTCCAACGGTAGTTACGGTATTTTCAGGTAGCAGTTCATCTTCAGGGGCGACCATTCAGGGCAATGTTATCGAAGACGGCGGTGCGGCCGTAACATCAAGGGGAATGGCATGGGCTGAATTTTATAATCCGACTGTTGATGCCAATTCAATATCTTCCGGATCAGGAACAGGAAGCTATTCGGTAACGCTGACAGGACTTGTAACAGGTCAAACCTATTATGCCAGGGCATGGGCTGTCAACAGTGCGGATACTGCCTATGGTAATTGCATCAGTTTTATTGCTGGCGATGCTACAGGTATTGTTGACAATGACATATTTAAAGGCGATTTGTTTATATATCCCAATCCTGTTTCAACTATAGCAACTGTCAGGTTTCAGCTTGAAATGCCTGGTAACATGGTTTTATACATCTATGATATGAAGGGTCAGGTAGCCAGTTATAATGATCTCGGCTATCGGTTGCAGGGAAAAAACCAGATCAGACTTGATCTTTCAGGCCTTCAGAATGGGGTGTATATGTGTTATTTAACGAATGGAACAGCAAAAACAACAAGCAGGTTTGTGGTGGCGCGGTAAAACACCTTATCCCTGTATCCCTCTCCTTCAGGAGAGGGGCAGGGGTGAGGTGTTAATAGTTTTTCAACCTCTTTACTTCTTCACTAACTTCTTCCTGTTTTAGTTTTACCGGCAACAGATAAAAACAATACTTATAATTCTTTGCCGGAATCTGATATTTCTCCAGCGGCTGGGCCACATCGCTCCAGCTGTCATTGCCGCCGACACCCATCTGGATGAGATCGATATTCAGGGTGATGAACCCGGCATCTTTCAGTTTGTTGGTATGTTTGGCCGCAACAATCTGTGCTTCCGTATATGGCCAGGCACTCATGCTCAGCAGGCTGTCGGCTGCAACAAGCAAACCATTATTCTGATCGTCTGCAAGGAACATCCAGCGAACATCGATGCGGTTGGCATTTTCTTGCGGGTATACATAGGGTTCCAGGAAATCTTCAATGGATAAATGGTAGGTGCCAACATCGGATCCGTACCTGCGATCAATATAGTTCTCCTGCGGACCCCTTCCGTACCAGCTAATGTTGTCATATTCACGCCGTATTCCGCATTGCATGCCCACTTTGGGAATGTTGGGCAAGCTGTCATGCACAGTCAGATCATAGTCCACTTTTATGACTCCGTTGCCGTTCACATAATATTTGATTTTAACCGACGCTTTGTTTCCAACCAGTGAATAGCTTGAAACAATTTCGGCAATCCCGCTTCCGGTCTTTTGAACTTCCATTTCAGCTAACGTCATGTCGGGCTCATACCATTCCTTTAGCTTAATATGCGGTTTCCATCCACGACGGTCATTGTCGGTCAGAGGACGTGTAAAATGGGGCAGCAACGGGGCATATATTTGCTCTTTTCCTTGTGAAAGGTAAGAAACCAGCGCTCCATTCTGTTTTGAAAATGCAACCTGGAATTCCTTTCCCTCAACTTGCCAGGTTGAATCGATTTCTTTAATGGATACATCTGGATATTTCTCCGGATTCTTTTTGATTTCAGGCAATCCGGTAAGGGCAAACTGATTAGAGGCAATTGCATGTCCGGCCGGTGCCCATGGTTGCTCTTTTGTTAGTGAGCAACGTATAGTAACATGATATTCATGACCGGATTCATAGGTCTGAGGCAACCAGGGATGTATATTCAGCAAGGTATCTCTTCCGGCTTCGAGATCAGGCCAGGGTAATTCATTCATCCGGATTACCTTACCGTCTTTCATCAATATCAGTGTTATCGTGTAATCCTTTAGTGATCGTACAGCATGACGGTTCATTATTCTTATGATCCCTCCGGTTGCGTCTATCATCTCTGATTCTACCGGTTGGCAGACCCTTTTGCACTCATACATGGCTGCTTTGGGCCTGCCATCAGAAGCCGCAATGCCGTTAATACAAAAATTATCGCTGTGAAGTTTTTCGCCAAAATCACCACCATAAGCATAAAAATCCGTTCCGGCAGAATCTTTTTTCAGCAGGCCCTGATCCTTGAAATCCCAAATACAGCCGCCGATGATGCGCGACGTAGACCGGAATGCATCCCAGAATTCTTTCAGGTTGCCGGTTGAATTGCCCATGGAATGTGCATACTCACAAAAGAATACAGGTCGGCTATCGCCAGGCTGCTCAGCAAGAAGTTTTGGCGTATTTATACCCGGGTACATGCGACTAATCATATCCACGTAATAGGGATCAACGGGGACCTGGATACGGTGTGAGTGGTCTTTGGGATAGTCGGGATGAGTCGGATCGATATATCCTTCCACCCTGTGATTTCCCTGTGCCGGCTCATAATGCACCGGTCGTGTTATATCGAAATCGTGCACCCACTCAGCCATGGCAGCATGATTGGGTCCCCGTCCTGCTTCATTTCCAAGACTCCAGAAAATAACCGAAGGATGGTTTTTATCCCTTTCAACCGTACGGATGATACGTTCAAGGTATGCGTTTGCCCAGGTGGGATCGTTGCTCAGCTTTCCGCCCAGTCCATGAGTTTCAAGATTGGCTTCATCAATGACCAGGATACCGTATTCATCGCACAGAGAATAAAAGTACGGATCGTTGGGATAATGGCTTGTGCGGATGCAATTGAAATTAAATTGTTTCAGGGTGCGTATATCATTTATGATATCTTCGCGTGTCAGGGCTTTTCCTCTTACAGGATGATGGTCATGACGATTTACTCCATACAAATACGTAACTTTCCCGTTGATAAGTAGCTTGCTGTCACTTTTTGAGAATTCGACCGACCGGAAACCAACCATGCAGCTTTTTGCTTCAAGCAGGCTGCCCAGACTGTCTTCCAGTGATATGACCAGGGTGTAGAGATAAGGTGTTTCATCACTCCATTTCCGGGGATTTTTTATGGAATCCTCCAGAAACCCGAATTTCACATTATCAAGTCGCGGATAAATTTCGTTCAGCAATTCATTCACCGGACGCTGCAGGGATTTTTGAAAAACCGATTGTCCCGATCTGTCATAGAGCTGAGCCTTCAGTTGATACCCGCTGATTGCTTTGCCGGTGAGGTTCTCCACGCGGGGCCGAAGGCTGAATATGGCGTGGCAGTATTCTTTATCAAGCTTCGTCTGAACATGAAAATCTGCAATTCTGATCTTCGGCTCGGCCAGCAGCAGCACCTCACGCTGGATGCCGCTCAGCCGCCAGTGATCCTGGTCTTCAAGATATGAACCGTCACTCCAGCGGATTACCTGAACCGAAAGGATGTTCTCCCCGTCTTTGAGGTAAGGTGTAATATTGAATTCAGAAGGAAGAAAGCTGTCCTCGGCATAACCCAGAAACAATCCGTTGATCCATACTTTGTATGCCGAACTTACGCCGCCGAAATGTAGGGTAATATTCATATCTTTCCAATCGACCGGTATGATAAAACTACGCTGGTACGAGCCGACAGTATTATAATCCTTCGGCACATAAGGCGGATTAACTGGTCTGAAAGGATAAACAGCGCTTACATATATGGGGATATCATACCCTTTCAGCTCCCAGTTTGACGGCACTGTAATTTTGTCCCATCCCGACACACGGCTTTTGTAAAAATCCTTTGGTGCGTCGTCAGGCTTAATGGCAAAATGAAAATCCCATTGCCCGTTCAGTGAGATCATCCTTCCTGATGTTTCGCGGTTGCTTACAATGGCTTCCTTAACGGATGCATAGGAATAAGCCGTTGCCCTGGCACGTTCCCTGTTGATGCCACATACGTGCTGGTCTTCCCAGGGCTCTGCATCATAAATGCGCGGCGCAACCGGAATCGGTGCCGGCTCGCCATCAACGGTCTGGGGTAGAACCACAAAGGGGGATGAAAAAGAAAGAATACCAATAAGACAATATACAATCGAATTATTCATTCTGAAATATAAGAATTGACCACCAAAACACCAAAGCACAAAAGAAATATTAAACTTTCATTTTCGTCACTCGTCACTGGTCACTTGTCACTGTATACAACTTTCATGGTAAAACTTTTCTGTTCTTTTGCGGTTCTTTCTAATGTCCGTTGAACAATATATACAGCATAATCATAGTAATGATCAGCAAAACCCAGGCCAACCATACTTTCTTTGCCGGTTTGGGCAGATTTCCGTAACTTAAGGAGTTTTGATCCTTATCAGCTGCTTTCTTGTCAAAATATGAGACTGCAAAGGCCACAAAAGACAATATTACGAAAATGTAAAAGGACAACAGCAAAAAGTGCGGCCAGAAATCGTATTTCTCTTGCGGAAATACCCACAGGTAAAAGATTCCTGTGCCTATGCTGAAAGCTGTTCCTGCTGAAAGAATGACATTGGCCGCCCTGGTGGTTGTTTTTTTCCAGAGTACGCCAAACAGGAATACCACGGCCATGGGCGGGGCGATGAAACTAAGCACTGACTGAAATACATCAAAGAGATTTAACCCTTTGATGCTGTCGATCGCCAAGGTAAGAAAGATTGCAACAACGGCTCCTATTACTGTGATGATCCTTCCGATTTTGATAATGTCCTTTTGAGATGCTTGTGGCCGGTAATTTTTAATATAGATGTCCATGGTGAAGACAGTGCTCAGTGAGTTTAACGCTGAATCGATGGTGCTGATCAGTGCGGCGATGAGCACCGCGATCACCATACCTGTCATCCCGGCCGGCAGCAGCCGGGTTACCATGGTCATGTATGCTTCATCGGGATCGGCAAGGTTAGGGAAGAGAACGAAGCAGGTTATGCCGGGTATGATGAAAAGGGCGACATCGAGAATTTTCAGCCAGCCGGTGAAGTTTGCACCCATCTGACCCTGTGTCAGACTTTTTGCGCCAAGTACCGATTGTACCATCGACTGGTCGGTGCACCAGAACCATACGCCCATGATTGGATAACCTAATATTATGGCAATCCAAGGGTAATTGGCATCATCCAGCGGCAAAAAAAGATTCCAGTAATGGGCAGGGGTGTTTTCATATACCGCCATGATGCCACCCGCTTTATGCAGTCCGGCAAGCGTAAGGACAAGCGAGACGATGATCAGCAACAGCATCTGGAAAACATTGGTATAGGCTACGGCTTTTAATCCCCCGGCCACGGTAAAAAATGCGGAAATGGCTACCAGCAGCAACACTGAAGTCCATATCGGCAGGTTAAGAAATTGACCGATGAGTTTTGAACCTGCAAACAGGGTCAGTGCAAGCCATGAAATGAGTATGGTTGCCAGCGAATACCAGGCCAGCATGGTACGGGTTGAGGGGCCGAAGCGTTTGCCCATGAACTCGGGCAGGGTAAGCACCCTGGCATGCAGATAGCGGGGAGCAAAGACAACAGCGAGCAGGAAGATAAACACAAAAGCATACCAGCCGAAGTTCCCCGCTACGACACCGGTGGAATATCCGATGCTGGCAGAGGCGAGGAGCATGGATGGGCCAACGTTGGTGCCCCACATGGTGAAGCCGATGCTGCCCCAGCCCAATGTATGGCCGGCGAGAAAGAGGTTTTCGCTTACATCTTTCTTTTTGATAAAACTTACCCAGTAACCAATACCAATAAGTACAAGCAGGTATGCGATTACCACAACGAAGTCAACAGGGTGAAGAAAGCTGTGAATGGTTTCCATCGTTAAATTAATGTATTAGGCATACTACAAGGTTCATCTGTATTCATCTGCAATCCTGACGGCCTGTTCAATTTCTCTTTCGGTTTTGAAATGCATTAATATATTCAATCCGTGCGGACCGACATTATCCAGCAATGGCTTGAGTTCATCCGGTTCCACCCAGCAGGGCATGACAGATTTTCCCTTTGACAGGATTTTTCTGTACAAACCATACCATTGCGGATTTCCTCCCTGGGGTTTCCCCTCACCGGGAGTCCATTGAACCGCATTAAGCTCTTCGATATCCAGGATAGCATCAATATGGCGCAATGCATCAACACCATCAAGATGATACAAGGTATAATCAATTCTTCGGCATTGTTCACGTAAATAGGGCAGGGCAAACCTTCTGAAATCATCTTCGGAGATCATACCCGAAATATCAGCCTGCAATTTGGTGGCTTTTCCCGGTGCCCAGAGAGAGAAATAACAAAAGGCCATTTCGCCGTTTTCGTTTATAATTTCATAGATCTGATCAAAGACCTCGAAATATATATTATTTATTTTCTGCAGCTGCTGTTCGAGTATTTCCGGCCGCAGTATCATGTCGGTAAGCACATTTTCAGTCCCCTTCATTCCGGCCAGTGTGTCCAGTCCTTCAACCAAATCGGGGCAACCCACATAATATTTTCCCTGTGATTGTTCTTTACAGGCCTTCAGCAGATCGAGATGCAGCTTCCACCATTTGTTTTGCGGATCCAGGTTGAATTCATCACCGAAATCGATACGATGCCTGATCCAGATCGTATCGTCGGTTGCTTCGAGTTCAGCCCCTAGAATAGCAGAGAGCGAACCCGGCCCCAGTTGTGTGTTGGCCACCGGAGGGATATCAGCCAGAAACGAACTTCTCGAGAGCTGATAATGCAGATATTCAGCACGCCATTTAGGATCAAAATACAACTGGTTGGCATCTTTGTATGGTGTCGGTTTTGGAATGTCTTCATGAGGTGCCCCCTCTTTTTCCAGATGTTCCCACATGCTGATGACAAGACCTTTTTGGTTCCACCAGTCGATGTAATGCCTTTTTGATGCTTCCCAGTTTGTTTTCCAGGTCATGAATATTTATTGATTTGCTGATTAGATGATTTGATGATTTGGTTCACGGAAAAAGCTTTGATTTGGTTTCGCTGCATAAATGGCTAATGCTTATCGTTAGGTTCTGCTTGTAGCGCTTTTTGCACTGCTGTTTTCCCCGGGCTGAAGCCCGGGGTTACCAATATGTCGCCCCTCCGGGGCTTTCCTTCTCCCTCTCATCGTCCCAATCCCGTTACTTCTCCCACCAGCGTTTTCCCGATTCCCTTAAATCCTTTGTCGAACTTTATCTTCACAACTTTACCCAAATCCATATCATCAGTCGATTTTACAGGAAGAGGATAAAAAGGAATGTTAGCGCCGTACCTGACCCAAACGGGCATCTTATCCAGCGGGACTTTCAGGTTTTTCAGCCATTTCTCTCCATCCGTTATTTGCCCTGAAAAGAAATTGATCCATTTTCCCTCCGGAAGATAGACATCGCGTTTGCTATCTGAATTCATCACAGGAGCAACCAGGAAATCATCACCGAAGTAATACTGATCGTGAATATGCCAGCATATCCTGTCATCAGGATGATGGAATATCAAAGCTCTCAGTACAGGGAATCCGCTCTCTGATACTTTTCTTCCCTGTTCAACCAGGTAGGGAATCAAGGCATACCGCAGTTTAAGCCACTTCCTCACGATTGCTGAAATGGAAGGATATTCATAAGGCTCCCGCTTCGATGTGCCATGATAGCGCATATGCGAGGTAAACACGCCGAATTGAGTCCACCGGATATACAAATCATCAGGTATCACTGAATTCATGAAATCCGGAACACCATGAAAACCCGGGACATCATGACTCCAGAAACCGAATCCTGATAATCCCAGATGCAACCCTCCTTTTAACGAACCTGCCATGCCATCCCAGGTGCAGGCAGCATCCCCTCCCCAGTGGAGGGGATAGCGCTGGCAACCGGCCCACCCGGCCCGGGCCCAGATAATACCTTCCCCGGTTATCTCTTTTGTGATCTCAAAGGCCGCTTTCTGATATAGCAGTGCGTATATATTATGCAGCAGATCAGCATCCATGCCATGATAATCGGCATCCATATGGATATCTTCGCCAAAATCTGTTTTTATGCAGGTCACGCCCATCTTAAGCAATTCCTTCAGCAGGTTTTTATACCATTCAACCGCCTTTGGATATGTGAAATCAATCGTTCCGGCATAGCCAAGGGAAGAGAAATTCGATCCTCCCTGTTCCTTGTTTTTTTTCAACGGGGCTATATATTTATTGGCTTTTGCTTCGTCATGCTGCTCGGCTTTTTCGGCGATGTAGGGCATTTGCCAGAGACTCACCTTAAAGCCGTCTTTTTTAAGATCGGAAATGAATTTCTTTGGATCGGGAAACCGCCTGGGATTGAACTTCCATTCGCACAGCCAGTCGGTGCGGAACCATCCTGTGTCGAGATGGATGACATCGCAGGGGAAGTCCTCTTTACGCAGACGTGCGCATATCGTGTTAACTTCTTCGGCTGAGAAATACGACATACGGCTCATCCATGTGCCATAACTCCAGGTTGGCGGAACAGACGGGAACCCGGTTACCTGGCGGTATTGATACAGGATTTCTTCAATACTATCACCACTAAAAAGAAATAAATCAATCCTGGGCTGTTCTGTCATCAGCTGCACCGAACGTGTTGAATGGTCAGCCAGTGAGAACTTAGTATGCGCTGAAGTATGCATGAACAAGCCATACATCCGGCTTGAAATATAGAAGGGTATGTTCTTGTATGTCCGTCGGTTATTGACGCCCTGCCCGTCCTGGTTTTCCAGCTGAAAGGTGTGCCCCGCCAAATCCATTTTGGTAAAGCGTTCTCCTGTGCCGGCAAAAGCTTCATCGTGTTCTGCCGAAAAGGAAATTGTTGCCCTGTGGTTTTGCTCCTTCCTTTCTATACAGGCCAGGGCAAAGGCATTCTGACGGGACGGGAAGAACTGGTCGTATGCGCTTATCTTAATTTCTTTCATGCCGTCCGGAAAAAAGGAGGCAACGATCGTTTCCTGCGGTTCGGGAAGCAGATCACTCCAGTGATCGACAACAGGCTCACGGAGATCGAATTTTGCCTTCAGCTGCCCCGGCTTATCCCGTATAATCCACTCAGTTGATGATCTTTCTGCTTTTAATGCCGTCTGCTTCAGATCCGGATGGAGATTCAACATCGGAGAGTCAGGTATATCCGGCAGTCCGAAACCGATCGAAACCCTTATGATCTTTTTCCCATAAGCCCTGATCCGCAGGCCATATTCCTTCCTTTCCGCTTTCAGGTCAGGCGTGATATCATTGGAGCATTGAAGCTTCTGAAAGGGAAGGGTTACGAGGATATCGCCCTGCTCTTCTTTTATCGAAGTCGGCTTGCAGGCTTTCCAGAGCCTTTCTTCTCCGGTAAGTTCAGAACTGGAATCAAGGAAGTCGAACAACGGATGGTTGGTTTGTTTCATAGATAATCGGGATTACTTTGCATTAAGAAGGACTGATGCCGGCAGGAGTTCTTCGGAAGAAGCTGTGATTGTGATTTTTCCTGCTGTACCGTTCGATTGGATAATGGCCAGGCACATCCCGTTAAATGCTTTACGGCTGCTGCCTTTGAAGGATTCATGACTGGCCTGGTAACCGTTGTCAACGCCTGCCAGAAATCCACAACCGGATGCTTTGAAATGTACTAAATTATCTGCGTTAGGAACAAGGTTACCTTCTTTATCGGTGATCTTAACGGTGATAAAGCTGAGATCGCAGCCATCGGCATGAATTGTACTTCTGTCTGCTGTCATTTCAATTCTCGCAGGTTCTCCGGCTGTTCTGATCGTTTTTTCCAAAACAATATTTCCATCTTGTCTCGAAATTGTCATCAATGTGCCCGGTTGATATTGAACACGCCACATTACATGCATATTGCCATTTTCTTTCTTTCGTGTTCCCAGTGATGTATTGTTCAGAAACAATTCCACTTCATCGGCCTGACTGTAATAGGCCCATACATCAATATTATTCCCCGTTTCCCAGTTCCAGTGAGGAAAAACATGCAAGGTTGGCTTTTCTGTCCATATGCTCTGATAGAGATAATAGACATCTTTCGGAAAGCCGGCCAGATCAACCACACCGTAATAGGAATTCTTGGCCGGCCATCCATAAGGTTCCGGTTCACCGATATAATCCATGCCCGACCAGACAAATATCCCCGGGATGAAAGCGTATTTGTGAAACTCCTTCAGTGTCTCCTCATGAGTGGAGCCCCAGTAGGCGCAAACCATATCATAAGCTGAAACCGTATAATCATTGTTTGCACCGACGATCGGTTCCCCGGGCTTTTCCGGCCAATACCTGACGCTGTCTGATGGCATATCATAATGCCCACGGCTTGCGAAAGCCGACATATTTTCGGTGGGGATCATCTTCTGACCAGGAAAATTTTCCCTGAATTTTGCCCAGTCTTCGTGCTTATAATTGAATCCCAGCAAGTCAAGCGCCCCCGATTGCACAATAAAATTTTTTGCCGGATCGGTTTCGGTCAGCGCACAGATAACGGGCCGGGTTGTATCCAGACTTTTTACTATGGCAACGAGTTCTCTTGTTATGACGAAACCAGTTGAATCAAATTGTTCGCGGATCTCATTCCCGATACTCCAGGCAATGACCGAAGGATGGTTACGGTCACGAAGGATCATATCCCTCAGGTCGTTTTTGTGGTTTTCCTCCCAGTCGATGCTGTAATCATATTTCACTTTCTTTTTCTGCCAGACATCAAAAGCTTCATCGATGACCAGAAAGCCCATCCGGTCACATAGATCCAGAAATTCAGGAGCTGGTGGATTGTGGGCTGTGCGAATGGCGTTGCATCCCATACCTTTCATGAGTTCAAGTTGCCGCTCCATGGCCCTGGCATTTACGGCTGCCCCCAGGGCGCCCAGGTCATGGTGAAGGTTGACGCCATGAATTTTTAAAGGCTTTCCGTTTAAGTAAAAACCTGAGTCAGCATTGAAATGGAAATACCGGATGCCGAAGGGTATAATAGATTCATCTGCTTTGTTGCCATCAATGAATATCTCCGTTTTTACGATATACAGATGAGGATTATCGGGGGACCAGAGTTTTGGGTTAAGAACCGATAATTCCTGTGAAATTCCGGAGTGTAAGGTACGGTTGTCTTTAATATGAGAGCTGACTTTTGCAGCTTTTATATTGTTTTGGTCAAAAATGGAAGTAACAATTTTTATTGTTTCGAGATCCGTCACCATTCCATTTAAACGGATCTCTATTTCAACTTTTGTATGTTGTTCCTTGATTTCAGGAGCGGTAATATAAACGCCCCACTGACCAATATGCAGCCTGAAGGTGCTTACCAGCCGAACGTTCCTGTATATACCCGAACCTGTGTACCACCGTGAATTCGGTTGCAGTGAGTTGTCAACTCTGACGGCAATGATGTTATGCTCCTTTTCAAACCGAAGATAAGGAGTTAGTTCATAACGAAAGGAGATATAACCGTTAGCCCTTTTACCCAGGTAATGGCCGTTGATCCATACTTCGCTGTTACGGTATATCCCATCGAAATCGATAAAGAAACGTTTGTTTTTTTCTGAATTGATAAGGCCAAAGGTCTTACGATACCAGGCAATACCGGTGGGCAGGGCGCCACCCCTCGGATCGGAAGGATGTTCCTTGCTGAATTCACCTTCAATGCTCCAGTCGTGGGGCAGGTTGAGCATGCGCCAGCCGGAATCATCATAATCCGGATTGGAGGCCAGGGAATCATCGCCATAAAAAAATTTCCAGTTTGAATTGAAATTGATTCTTGTTCCGATAGGCTCTTCCTCACACGAGGAAAGGATCGTAACGAAAATCAACAAGAATACTATGGAATGTATTTTGTTCACTAATTATCAAAATATATGAATCTCATTTTTCCACCATAATGCCGCCCCTCCGGGGCTGGTGTAACGTGTGCCATGGTTTCTGAATGATTATTATACGTTGTACTATTAATGCGTACTAAGAGTAGAAAAAGGTAAATCGTTGCCACAAAGACACTAAGGCACAAAGATACACTAAGTATATTCTTTGTGAAACCTTCGTGTCTTCGTGTCTTTGTGGCAAAATCACCAACTCTTAGTTCGCATTATTTAAGATTAACATGGATGTAATATAAATAAAATTATTTCTTTTTACCATCATGGATAATACATTAATTAGGTCATCTTTCATTACATTTGATTATGCGTTGACCCAAAACAGGTTTCACTATGAGCACTAAATCCTCTCCCCGAAAAATTGTTATTACTGTTGCCCCGGTTTGTCATACAGGTAAATCTGTTCCCTCTGAAAGTAAAAATCCTATCTCTCCGAAAGATATTGCCGATGATGTTTTGCGATGTGCACAAGCCGGAGCAGGAATGGTGCATCTTCATACGAGAGATGAAAACGGAGAACAGACCTTTGATCTTTCCGCTTTCTCAAAAACACTCGACATGATTTCCGCTAAAACCGATATTGTGATCCAGGGATCGACAGGCGGGGTCTCCAACCTTTCCCTGGAAGAACGATGTGTCTGCCTGGATGAGTCAAGAGTAGAGGTCGCCTCATTAAACATGGGATCGGTGAATTTTGGTGAGACCGTTTACATCAACACTTTACCCGATATACGATTCTGGGCTGAAAGGATGAGGGAGAAAAAAGTTGTGCCTGAATTGGAAAATTTTGATCTCAGCATGACAGAAACATGTTCCCGGTTGGCCGACGAAGGCATTCTGAACCGCCCCTTGCAATACAATTTCTGCCTGGGACCGGGACAGGCCAGTAACCTGACTGCCAATGTACGTAACCTCGGGTATATGCAATCAATGATAGAACCAGGCTCTCATTGGGGATTTACACATGACAGCATGAAGGATTTTTCCATGTTGCTTTATGCTGTTTCGATGGGTGCCAGTGTTATCAGGGTAGGCTTTGAGGACAGCTTTTATTATGCTCCCGGAAAAGCCGCCCGTTCAAACGCAGTTCTGGTGGAAAACCTGGTAATGCTGATCAGGGGCCTGGGAATTGAACCTGCAACACCTGCTGAAGCCAGGGTAATCCTGGGTGTTGATAAATTGTGCAAATAAGACCGCTATGGCAGAACATCTGAAATATGCTGAAGTATATAAAAATATTCATTTACCGGAATCAACAGGTTATCGTGAAGAAATTGCTCGTATATTATCTTCAAACCGGCTGAAAATAGTAGTTCTGGATGATGATCCGACCGGCATCCAGACCGTACATGGTTGCTTGCTGCTTACCAAATGGGATGAGGAAACACTTAGGATGGCTTTTGAGGATGATTTCCCCCTTTTTTATATCCTCACGAATTCGCGTTCATTGAATGTTGAAGATGCAAGTATCGTCAACCGGAACGTCGTAGAGCAGCTCATTAAGGTTAACACTGCTTTTCAATTTCAACTGATTCTGATCAGCCGGAGTGACTCTACCTTACGCGGTCATTTTCCGCTTGAAACCGATACCATAATAAGTGTCCTTTCGGCATATAATACGATGCCCTCTTATCCTGTCTTTTTTATTCCTGCCCTTTTTGAGGCTGGCCGGTATACAGTGAATAATATCCACTATATGAAGAGCGGGGATGAGCTTGTACCTGTGGGCGAGACTGAATTTGCCCTGGATAATGTGTTCGGATACCATAGTTCGGACCTGGTGGATTATATTGTTGAAAAATCCAATAACAGGATTTCCAGGAATGCCATCGGTTCGGTATCAATTGCCGATTTAAGAGAAATGGAAATCGAAAAAATAAGGATGATTGTAACCGATTCTCGAGAAAAGGAGTTTATTATAATCAATGCATTCAGTTATTCTGACTTGCAGAAGTTTTCACTGGCCTTGCTGACCCTGGCATCAGAAGAAAGGAAACCCTTGCTTTTGCGCACTTCCTCTTCAATGCCCAAAGCCATTAGCGGCATAAAGGATATCCCTCTTCTAACAAAGAAGGATCTTGTCGAAATGAAACGCCATGGAATTTTTATAATCGGCTCTCATGTACAAAAAACAACCGGTCAATTGAATCAACTTCTTGGAAGAAAGGAAATAAAAGGTATTGAAGTTGATGTTCGCGGACTACTGGAAACTCCGGATGATATGCTGGCAACAACAATTGATTCTATTTATCATAGTTGGGAGCATGGATTTATGCCTGTCGTCTATACTTCACGGCAGGAGGTCAGGATGAAGGATAAACATGAGCGACTGGACCTGGGGAAAAAGGTTTCGGGATTTCTGGTTGAAATCGTAAAAAACCTGCCTGTAAGACCATCCTATATACTTGCCAAGGGAGGCATCACGGCGCATGATATCTTAACACGGGGATTAAACCTGTGGTTTGCCCGTGTGGCGGGGCAAATAATGGCAGGAGTACCTGTTATCTTGACGGGAAATGATCACAAATACCCTTCCATGCCGTATATTATCTTCCCCGGAAATGTCGGGGATGAAAATGCACTTGTGACCTTATTTGATAGGATGAAATAAGCAACCAGGGTTGCTTCGGTTCCTTCAAAAGATAAAATTATATCGAACCTGCCCTAATGATCAATGATCTTGTATCAACTGCTTTGATGCATCAATCCTGGAAAACAACAACGCACTGATTACCAGCATCCCTGAAATCACATACAAAGGAAAATTATAATCCCCTGTTTTATCCACCAGGTATCCGAAAAGGGAAGCACATACAAATCCCCCGATATTGCCTGCTGTATTCATGGCACCGGAAACAGCGCCGCCGTATTTTTTGCCAACATCAAGACAAACAGCCCATGCACAGGGAAGCATAAGGTCAATGACCCCAAAACACAGCGACAGAAAAATAAACACCTGCATCTTTCCCGGTATGAAAGCAGCCAGAAACATAAAAACAGCAGATAGTGCCAGGGCGGAAACACCTACAACACGCCGCCCTGTTTTCAACCCGTATTTTACCGAGATTTTATCACTCAGAAATCCACCGGATATGTTGCCGATCATACTCATCAGGAAGGGGACCGCAACGGCCCAGTTGAGCTCTTTTAGTTCAAATCCTCTGCCTTCCTCCATAAAAGTAGGAAACCAGGAAAAGAAAAACCATGATGCCCATGCGTAGAACCAATACATGGATATAATGATCCAGAATTGACTGCTTTTCAGCATGCTTCTCCAGGGAATGATTATTTTTTCTTTTGCACCATCGGGATTCCCGATCTCATCCAATTCAGATTTGGTAATGCCTTTAATTTGTGCAGGGTGATCACGGTACCAGTAATACCATATAAAAACCCAAAACAACCCGGCTGCCCCTAAAATATAAAAAGCCGCCCTCCATCCAAGATGCACAATAACCGGGATAACGACAAACGGTGTTAATGCGCCGCCAACCCTGCTGGCAGCAAAAACAAAACCCTGGGCTCTTGCAGTTTCCGATTTTGGGAACCATCGTCCGATAGTGCCTGTCATGCATGGATATGCACCGGCTTCACCAGCGCCAAAGAAAAAACGGATGAGCACAAGCGCCATAAATCCTCCGGCCAGGCCTGTAAATCCGGTAAACATCGACCACCACAGAACAATTACGGTCAGAACGGTACGCTGACCTTTTTTATCACCCCAGGCTCCCAACGGAATCTGCAGCAACCCGTATGAAAGGATAAAAGCACTAAGGACCCATCCCCATTGTTTCTTTGAAAGGCTTAAATCCTGCATGATGCTGGTGCCTGCCATGGTGATGTTGATACGGTCGAGGAACGTTATAATTCCTACAATCATCAGGAGGATGAGGACAATCTTTCTTTTTTTCACAGTTTAAGGCTAAAGAAAACAGGTTGATTTTTCAATCTTTTACGGCAGGATTAAAGGGTATGTGTTTCAATGTATTCTTTAACAGCCAGTACGCCTGAGAGCGGACTTGATAATACCTTTTTACCTGTGGCTTTGGCCAGCCTGCCTTCTATCTTTGCCATGGATCCCTGTGCCAATACAAACAGATCAACTTCACCGGCAACAGCTTCAGAGGCTTTTAAAATAAGGTTGTCGTGTTTTTCTCTGTCACCGTTCATTACAGCCTGAAAAGCCCCTTCTGCCATGCCCTCAACCACGTCAATGCGCTTGCTTCTTTCTGCCGCCATGGCCTTGAGCAAATTGACTGTGGGTGTCAGGGTAGAGGGCAACGTGGCCAGCACACCGATTGTGCTTGCTGTTTCAACAGCCTTTATGGCCATCGGATCATCAATTTTCAGTAAGGGGATCGGAATAAGATTCCTGGCCAATTGGACAATCTCACCGACAGAGGAACAGGTGTTGAAGATCAGATCGGCACCGGCATCAACAGCCATATAAAAGCAACTGATCAGCCTCTTAGAAACCGATGATGTAACTGCATTGTTTGCAATAACCTCCTGGATAAGGCTGTCGTCAACGATATGGTTGAGTTTTACATCGGGAAGATGTTCCTTAAACAGGATGGTTATCGGCTCTACCATGGCCAGAGCGGTGTGAACAGCAAAGACTTTAATCATAACATTTTGTAGTAATTAATAGTAAATTTATACCAACAAATGCAACAGCGCGATGGACTATACAAATCTAATAAATATATAACAGGTTATTCCATTCAAATTACCGCTTTGGGTGTATGCGATCACTATCAGCAATTGTAACATTATGCCGAACGGATTCGGCATCTCCAACTACCTGTTATGGATGAAATTGATTTGAAACATAATTCCATTTTGGTAGGGGATGCTTTTATAATGACAACAGCACTTGCTTAAAAATATTTCCAAAGCAACCTTTTATATATTTATTGCATCTAAAAATCAGAACCAAATGATCAAACACCATGAAAAAATATTTGATTTTATCAGTAATATTTATAATTTCTGCCTGCATTTTCCTGTCCTGTGAGGAATCTGAGCCTTTGGACAAAGAACCGCAGAAAATCAATCTTCAGAAAAATACATCCCAGATCATTGAGGCCGACAAAACATTTGGTTTTGAGCTTTTCCAGGAAGTATACAATAACAGCGACGAGGTTAACCTGATGATCTCTCCCCTCAGCGTTTCCTATGCACTGGGCATGACTTATAACGGTGCTGCCGGCACTACGCTGGATGCTTTTAAGGATGTATTGCATTTTGGAGATCTTAGCGATCAGGAAATTAATGAAACCTATAAAGATCTGATTGACCAGCTGATCACGCTGGATGACAAGGTGGAGTTCTCCATTGCCAACAGCATCTGGTACAAACTGGGATTTGAGGTATTGACTGAGTTCATTGAGACCAACCGGTTGTATTTTGATGCAGCCATTGAAGAAATGGACTTTTCCGATCCGCAGACACTCAGGATCATCAACCAGTGGATTGAAACTAAGACCAACGGTAAGATCAAAGATATGCTTGACTATATTCCGGCTGATGCCGTTATGTATCTCGTCAATGCCATTTATTTCAATGCCCAATGGAAGTATGAATTTGATAAGGAAAAGACCCATGATGATAAATTCATTTTATCGGATGGCTCCGTTCATTCCACTGACTTTATGACGGTCAACGGCACCTTTGCTTATACCTCCAACGACGATTTTCAGGCTGTTGAAATGCCATATGGTGATAGTGCCTTCAGCATGGTGGTGATGCTACCCTCGGGTGAACATAAGATTAATGACCTGGTGAACAAACTGGATGTGGAACAATGGGATGAATGGTTTAATGGTTCTATGATGACGAATGTTCAGGTTGAATTGCCCAAATTCAAATATGGATTCAAGGATTTGTTGAATGAACCAATGATTAATCTTGGACTTGGTATTGCCTTCTCGGGTGATGCCGATTTCACCCGGATCAATCCTATGGGAGGTGTTTTTATCTCGCGGGTTATCCACCAGACTTTTATCGATGTACAGGAAGAAGGTACAGAGGCAGCCGCAGCAACCATTGTTGAAATGTGCTATACAAGCGCAATAGATACTCCGGTTATGTTCAGGGTTGACAGGCCATTCCTCTATTTCATCAAAGAGAACTCTACCGGCGCCATCATCTTCATAGGAAAAGTCGGAAAGCCCGAATATTCCTGAAAATAAACATTTTATAGGATGACACCCCGAAAGGGTACCCCCACCCTGCCAGGGTGTTCGGAAATTTATGGCGAAGATCATCAAAGAATTATGGGGAAATAAAATTCAATAAACCAGAAGTGTTATATAGGCGCTGGCTGTTAATATATGGAAATAAGGTCAAATGAATTAAATCTTAAATTTGTCTCCAGAAATATCATTACTGATTATCTTTTTCGTTAAATCTGTAATTATTCCTAGTAGAATTAATACGTTATAAAGCCTATTTATATGAAAACCAATAGACTTATTTCCATTGGAAAAGTTGTGGCTGTGGCCATACTGATTTTAGGGATTATACATGATGTTGCGACATATATGCCGCTTATCCGGGGTGGACTATCATGTTTAAGTCCCGGTACTTTGAAAGCAATGACTTACATGAGTTTAATATGCGGTACTTTTTTTATAGTGAACGGTATTTTGATCTTAGTAATGATCAGGATTGTTGAATCGTATGTGATCTTGACGATTCCGATATTGATAATAAGCACATTTCTTTTAGTAGCTGGTGTTTTGTCAGTTGTATATATGTATCATAATCCGTTTGCCTGGGTCGCATTCATATTGAATACCTCTGTTTTTATTATAGCGCTGGTGTTAAGACAGAAAGTAATTAAAAAATAAATGTATGGAGATATACCAGATTGATAGAACACAGGGGTAATAGAGTTAGCCTTATTACGGTAAGTTTCTGTTTGCAAGGCCGACGCAACTAAAACATATGATTTTTCATCTTATTCATAAGAACAAAATGAGTTATGATATGAAAAGGAACGTTTTTATAGTACTCGGTTTTTTTGCTTTATTTCTTGTAATAATTGGTTGTGAAGAGAATACGAATGACGATAAGGCATACACAGATCCGGAACCGGTTGATTTTTTTATGTTAACGGATAATGAGATGGTTGACAGCATTGCCTGCTTATTATCACTGAGTCCTTTCAGCTTTTCGGATAATACACTTCCGACATGGGAAGGTGTAAGTATGGGAGGCATTGACTGGATAACTGGCGGTAAGAAATTTATTAATTCAGAAGATCAGTCCATCATTATTTGGATAGATGAAAACGGTGAACTAGCCTATTTGACCTATTGCGATTACAGGCAGGCAAAGTCAGGTGACTGGGGTCCTGTTGATGATCAGATACAGGCAAGACTGGATGAATTGTTTCTTAGCCTGGGATTTTTCCAGAAGAATAATGAAATGTTCCGTATAAATAAATGTGCTGGGGGAATTCATAAAATAAAATGGTTTGAGGCCAACTGCACACAAACATTCCACAATGATACCCTCGAATATCCATATTTTACAGCTGAACTGGAAGGAGATACGAGCAAAATAAACTTCATGAAAATTCCGGTATGGTATAAAAACCTGGATGCCATACGTCAGAAGCTGCCTGATGTTGAATTGAAAAGCAGGGCAAGAACATACTTTCAGGATGATAATACCGTGTTATCCATACCTGATGTTTTGAGCATAGAAGGATATTGGATTATATATAATAAGCTATGCAAAAAAATAGGATATGCCATAATTGATGAATATGGTTCATCCATGAATGTTTTTATTGATATTCAGAATGGAGAAGTCATTGAAAAGGAATGCATTTATATTAGATAGTAAAACTAAAAGCCTGAAGCCATACCTGAATATCAGGCCTCTATTTCCAGGTTTGTCATTTCTTTCATAACATTGAAATCGTAATCAGGATATTCATAAACTGACATTCTTGGTTCGGTCTCTCCAATGGAATAGCCCCATATGCTTTCATATTCGGTAATATCTTCCCCGATATCTTCAAGCTGTTGCAGGTATTCGCTTATGGATTTGGATTCTATAATGATTACTTTACCCATCTTATGAATAATGGGACTGTGATTGCGGTTCGCATCATGGTCGAATTCCAGAATACGCCTTCCATACCGGGTGATGCCAATAACCCTGTATGTAAGACTTTTGCCGACTCCGGGCAGGTTCAATACATTGCGGTCAGTGGCCAGAAAAGGGATAGCCGCCTTTTTGCGAAGGTCATTAATGTTTTCAACCATATGTTCTGCATCCAATGGGAACTCCCTGATGCTGTCAAGATATTTTTCGGGAATCAGCCCGATCACTTTTTCTTCTACCTGCTCCTGCACAGCTCTTGCATTGGTGGCAAAATTAAAGTTGTTTTCCATGTAGCCCTTCACCGTGAATGTATAGTAGGTAAGAATTCCTATGTCATTCAGCACCTGTCTTAATTTATTTGTGTGCCCTCTGCGTGAGGAGGCAGAAGTAAATACATGCTGGTTGATTACTGTCCAGCCTGCTGAAATAAGCTGTTTCACACACTGTTCAACTTCAGGCGTAATTTCCATAGGCGATTCAAAATGCGTTTGGATCAGGAATTGCTTAATACCAATTTCAGATGCCCTGGATTTGAAATTTTTTAATATGCCTGTCAGTTCTGGTGTAACCCGTTGAGGCAGATAAGCCGGTATTCTTGTGCCTAACCTTACCCTGACGATCTCTGCATACTTTTCACCATCTCTTCTTTTGTCATTGGCCTTTCTTTTATTTAAGGCCATCTGATAAGTAGCGTCCAGAATTTTCTGCAGAGATTTATTCTGGCTCATTAATGCATCTCCGCCGGTAATAAGGATATCCCTGAGTTGGGTGTCCTTTTCCCAGTATTCCATAATGCTTTTTAATCGTTCATCCCATGTTTCTGTGGGTTTAAGTTTGTCAAGATCAAAATTCAGATTACCCCGCTGAAAATCGTACATCCTCTGGCATGAAGCACACAGTCCGCCACAGGCACGTCCCATAGTGGCAGGAATTAAAATAGCAACCTCAGGATAACGCCGGTGCACATTATGATGCGTTGGAAGAATCCATCCCGCTGCATTGGGTTTCCCGGGTTCCACCTTGTCTTCTTTTTCCCAGGCAATGATGTGGCCGAATTCCTCTACAAGTTGTTTACTGTATAAGATATAGTAACGGATACCTAAATCGGCCCCAATAGCAAAATAGGGTACCCTAACATGCAGAAGGGATAAATAATAGGGATTGATAAAAAATGGAATACCGGCTTCTTTAGCTTCATACAGAATCTTCATGGTATCCGGATCGAGAGAATTTCCGAGTAATTCGTTGAGCAATTCAGGAGAACGAATGGCAAATCTCAGATGAAACCTGTAATCTTCCCACCATTCCAGTACTTGTAAGAACTTTTGTTCCTGCGACATTTTCCCGGTGAATTGATATTGGGAATTGCTTATTTCACCTTTGTCAATTTTATCAATAAGGATATTGATTATCCTTTCGCGGTTTTCTTCCCTGAGTTTTACGATGCGCGGATCGAGTCCGGAAGGATACCTGTCCATCCATTCTTCTATCATTTCCCTAAAAGGCATTTCACATTTATATTCACCCCTGTATTGCCTGAATAGGTATAACATGTCCTTGAAAAATGCAGGCTTGGCACCACCGGTACCATGAGTAACCGCCAGCCATATCATTTTAAGGGGATTACTCACGGCAACTTCGCCCCTCAAGTTCAGATCTTCATACTCTTTCCCGGCATTATCAATATAATCCAGTATTCTTATGATTGCAAAGTCTTTCCAGTTGAGTTTTTCAAATGCTTCACGCCCACGGACCTCATACCTGTAAAAACGATATGCATCTCTTCTGCCTTTCAGGTCGGCCATTAGCCAGTTTCTTACTCCGATCAACGCTTCCGTTTCATTGCGGGCACTACGCATAATTTCATCCAGTTTCGGATTTTCTTTCAATAATTGTTTAAGCAGTTTATGGGCTTTCACCGTTATTGCAATCTGATCTAATTGTGGATAGGCTGCCATGGTTGAGTGTTTTCAAGATTCATTATTCCCATAATGAGGAAATAATATATGATATGCAAATAATTCGAGAAGGATGCCCGGTTAATTTTACTTAATACGGGATAAACAGGGACTTATTCCAATATGCCCAAATACAAATTTAATAAAAAAGCAATAAAATACTCTGACAGGGAGTGAATACCCCGGCAGGGTAGTATTCCCTGTCAGGGTATGTTCATAAATTAATGCAATATATTTTTTTGATGCATGGATAAAATCCCCTAAACAAAGTATAAATTTGGTTGTTATATTTTTAACCCATGCCCGGGATAAAACAACATTATTCCTTTATTAAAATCCTTACAGGTTCAGACCTCTCCAGAAGAAGGATTCCCTTCATGTCAATAAAAAGTGATATGGAAGGCCCAACTGTTTGGTTAACAGGTTGTATGCATGGCGATGAAATAGGAGGTACCGTGGTGATTCATGAATTGTTTAAGAAACTAAAAAATAGCCTTCTAAAGGGGAGTGTGCTGGCCTTTCCGTTGATGAATCCTTTTGGTTTCGAAACGGTTTCCAGAAATATTGCTATCTCAAAAGAGGACCTTAACAGGTCTTTTCCTGGTGATGAAAGAGGTTCTCTGGGAGAAAGGATTGCTTCAAAAATCTTTAATTACATTTTGAATTCAAAACCCTCATTGGTTATTGATCTTCATAATGACTGGAACAAATCCATCCCCTATGTATTGAATGATCCCTCAAGCAACCGGGAAGTTGACCAGGCTATTCTTTATTATTCAGGAATGACCGGCTTGTTGCAGATAGAAGACACAGAGAAAATTCATTCTTCGTTAACATTCAATCTCACCCGACAGAATATCCCTGCTATAGTACTTGAATTGGGCGAGTCATTTATTATCAATGAAAAGAATATTCAGATCGGGATTAGTGCGATCTGGAATATTCTGATGAGGCTGGGAATGGTACCTGATAATGCAGATTATTACCAATATCCGATCCTTAAGCAGGTTGGAAACACTGTATTTAGATATTCCAGTTTGCCATTAAGTTCAACCAGCGGAATAATCAGGTTTATAAAAAAACCCGGTGAGATGGTTACAAAAGGTCAAAAAATAGCTAGGGTGTATAATGCTTTTGGAAAACATATTGAGACAATATCTGCTCTTGCAGACGGCATAATTATCGGGCATACGGATAATGCCCTTGCCTTTCCGGGTTCGCCGGTCATGGCTTTCGGCACCTATAAGTAAATCTCGGTTTTCAGCCCTGGTACACTATAATTTAAGGCTCTGTTGTTATATTATAGGTTGACACCCTTGACACCCTGGCAGGGTGGGGGTGGGTGGGGGTACCCTTTCGGGGTGTCTGAGGGTTTCTTATTTGAATTTGATGTTGCTTGTTCCTATCTGCTTTGAGGTTGCCAGTGCAATGCCACGGTTCCCTTTCTTATCAACGGCGTTATAAAAATGATAAATAATGCCTTTATGTTTTATTATGCATGATTTATGGGCAAAAAGCCTGTCGTATTCTTCCGTAGGCTCGATCAGATTCGGACCTGTCCAGTCAGTCCAGTGCACCAGGTCATACGAACAGGCAAAGCGGTTAAAAGCTGCTGCATTCTGATCGGGCCAGAATGCCCCGAAATAGAACATCACATATACCTTCCCGATCTTTTGAATGACGGCATCGCCTGAAATGCCTTTATGATGATTAATAACCGGCTCGGTGCCAAAGCGCTTCCAATGGACCATATCATTCGATACGGCCATGCTGATGCGTTCTGCGCCTTTGGCCGGATTGACACTGTCACCGCGGGCGTTGTAAAACATCACGAACGGAAAACCCGTTAACTTCTTTTCATCCCGGATAACGGAGCTTTTGTAAAGGGTGCTGTTATCATACCAGCGTGCATCTGAATCATTAGGCATGATTACAGGTTTCTCTATCCGCTGCCATTTGTGTGCGGTGGTAGGATCTTTTTCGGTATAAGCGATTCCAATGGATAACACACCTCTTTCATAACCACGTGAATTCCCTCCAAAATAGCTCATCCAGTATTTCCCATTCCAGGAATTGATCGAATAGTAGCCACCCCATTTATAGCTTATAAGGGAAGGGTACCCGGCTTTCTGATTCATATCCCATTCGGTTGAATCACTGAATTGCAATATCTTTCCCTTAATATCCCAGTCGATGAGGTTATTGCTTTCCGCTAACCAGGTTTCATATCCGCGACCGTCAAAAACAATGTAAGTCATAAACCACTGGTTGTTTTTTCTGAAGATCGTGGGACAGTCTATTTTATAAGAATTGCTGTCAGGAACCATGATGAGCCCGTATTTATACGGGGTTTTGATTTCATGGTACACCTGTTTCATCACATTATCGGGCACCATTTCGGGAAGGGGTTTATGGCAGGCTGAGATCATTAAGGAGAATGCGGTGATAAATATTGATGGGAGTTTCAGGGGGATCATTGTTGTAGAAGTTAGTAGTTAGAAGTTAGAAGTTAGAAGTTAGAAGTTAGTAGTTAGAAGTTAGCAGACAGTAGGTTGAATGCTGAATGCTGAATGCTGTATACTGTCGCCAGTAGTCTGTACCCTAAGTCTTTCATCTTTGATCTTTGATCTTTCATAATAATCCATGTCTTTATTTGATGATCATAAAATTATAGTTTCCCGAACCGATTTTTACTTTAAGCTGATTTTGTTCCGTGCCAAGGATTTTTATTTTAGGTAATTCTTTCAGGTAACGATTACCCTCAATTATCCTGGAAATATCAGTGACAGGCAGATAAACAGTTGCTTCTGTGTTAACAGGTATTTCAATATGCATTTCCAGTGCAGTTCCTGTATTCTTCCATTCGCTTTTGACATAACCGTAAGGTGTATGGTAACGAGTCCTGACTTCATCAAGTCCCTTTATAAAGGCGGGTTTAATAATTATCATTTTATATGCACCCGAGTTTTCTTCCTGACCGATACCCCCCAATCCGGTATAGAACCATTCCAGGATATGTCCCAGCATGAGGTGATTGTTTGAAACGCCCCGTAATGCCTGCCATGATTCGGTTAATGCAGTAGCTCCATGTTTTATCTGGTATCCGTATCCCGGAACATCGTCACGGTTGTTCATTTCATAGATAAGCTGTGATTTGCCGTCTTTGGTCAATGCGTCAATCAGATAATGAAATCCGATATCGCCTGCTGTTATGGCTTTGTCGTTTGCAACAATGGAATCGACCAGATTGCTATGCACCCCGGCGTGATAATATTCATATACCAAGCCCATGGATAATGGAATAGCCATGGCAGTCTGGCTGCCGGTGGCATACATATAGGTTTCGGGATTAAAGAGTAGTTTGTTGTAAGCCTGCTTGATCTCCTGAGCCTTCCGATGGAACGCTATTGCTTCTTCCTTCTTGTATAACAGGGTAGCCATTTCGGAAAGTAACTTATAATCAAAATAGTATATGGCTGTTGCTGTGGAAGCCTTTGGTGATAACTGTGCATAACCGGGACGTTCCGGTCCCAGATCGTACCAATCCCCTAATCCATAGGAGAGTATGTTGTCATTTGCTTTGCTGTCGAGGTATTTGACATAGCTGACCATAGCCGGCCATGCCTTTTTCATAACGGAAATATCGCCATACCATCGATAAAATAGCCAGGGAAGAATCACAATTGCACTTCCCCATTCAGGTGAGTCGGTGAAGTCACCGGCAAACACAACAAATTCAGGAGCAATGCTGCTAATAAGTCCGTCTTTACGTTGACTGTCCATTATGTCATCAACCAGTTTGCGGTACAGGTGATATAATTCATAATTGAATTGAACCGATCCTCCCATAAGGTATGTCTGTTCGAGCCATCCCAGTTTTTCACGGTGGGGACAATCGGTCATTACACTCTGCAAATTGCTTTGAATGGCATAACGGATAAGGGTGTCAATTTTATTGAACAAAGGATTTGAACAATCAAAACTGCCGGTGTGAGGAGCTGAGTTATATGTGTGCAAAAAGCGCATGACCTCAATTTCCGGTTTCATACTTTCTGACTCATAACCGGCAGGATGGGCCCCTTCAACCTGAACGTATCTGAATCCGTAATAAGTAAAAAGTGGTCTCCAGGTTTCCGAACCATCACCTTTAAGTATGTACTCATAATAATACGGTTTACCGGTTGCTCCCTGATCGACACGACCATCTTCATGGATCAGTTCACCGGGCCATAAACGTATGGTATCACCCTTATTTCCGTTAACCTGGAAAAAAATAATACCCGAAGCATTCTGGCCAAAGTCATATAGAAACGTATCCTTACCAGTTTGTGTAATCTTTAGTGGATCAAAGCATTCCATGGTTTTTACCGGATAAGTGGTCTCTGCGGTCAGCCGGCCACCCGGATGCGTGGCAAGGAAAACCTTGTTCCAGTTTGTATCGTCAAACCGGGGTTTGTTCCATCGTTTCTGTTCCATACGGGCATCATAATTTTCCCCTCCGTATATGCTGCTGTATGTAACCGGAGATGGGGCTGATTTCCAGTTGGTATCAGAAACCACCGTCTTTGAGGTTCCGTCGGCAAAATTGATCTGTAACTTGGCGATCATCTTAGGCATTCCGTATGTGATCAGCAGCTTACGGTAACGTTCGTTGCTGATGTTGTAAAAACCGTTCCCCACGATGACACCCAGTGCATTTCTTCCTCTTTTTAAAACCGAAGTTACCTCATAAGTATTGTAAAGGCAGGTTTTCTGGTAATGCGTCCATCCCGGAGAAAGAAAGTCACAACTGACCGGAATACCGTTAATTGTTGCCTTATAATGTCCTAATCCGCTTATATGTAAATAAGCTGATTGAATTTTCTTTTTGATATTGAATTCAGTCCTGAATAAGGGCACAACCGCCCGTTTCTTTGCCATATGCCGGACATCTCTGCCCCAGGGCTGAATACCGGGAACAAGCATTAATGAATCAGGCATATTTTCATGGGATATCCATTGAGCGTTATCCCAATCGGCTGTGTCAAAAAGAGCAGTGACAAACTTTGCTGGTGCACTCCAATCGGACTCAATATCATTCCTGTTCCATACCTTAACCTTCCAATAGTAGGCCGTTCCGGCTCTAAGATTCAGCTTATCTGTCCGGATATGGATGGATTCATCGGAAATTACTTTCCCTGAATTCCATGTTTCTCCGATATTTTTGTCAATATTTCTGTGATTTTCTGTTATCAGGATCTGGTATGCAGTTTGTACCTGGTTACGTTCGTCAGAAAGCAATTCCCAGCTGAAAGAGGGAATATGTCCAACACCTGTGGGGTTTTCACTATAATCACATTTCAGGTGCACAGGCCGGATGCCTTTGTTTGCATGGAGGCATGGTGAGAAAAGCAGGAATAACAAAAGTAAAGCGCTTTCAGGATTGTAACGATATTTGAAAGATGGCGCCATAATGTTGTTCAGGTTGGCTCAAAATAACAGGTTACTCTTTTATGATGTTGTATTCATTCAGCAGGTCCTGGTATTCCTGCTGTATACCTGCTTTCTCTTTTATAGCTGGATCAACCTGCGGGCCGTTATTCTTCCATTCGGTACCTGGTCCGTTGGCATTGGCATTGAATTTTGCCATTTCTGTCCAGTTATTGATTACCCTTATGTATGAGGAGTTCTGGTCAAGATAGATATACTGGTAGTGTTCCCGAAGGTGCGCGTACGGTGCCTTTTCGAGATGGTGAATACGATTATTGCTTATTTCCGTATTGGGTTGAGCTGAAAGCATGTATATCCCTGCAACATCATACAGTTGTTTGGCAAAATGATGAATGTTATTGGCATGTACCCTGTTGTTCTTCATGCAGTTAATTGTTCCCGTCCAACCCCATCCCACAGATATTCCCGAATTATTCAAATGACTTACTTCATTGTGTTCAATGGTAATATCATGAGCAAAACCCACATTAATGCCATCGCATCCCCAGTATTCATTGGAACAATCTGTGATAAGATTATTGGCAATGCTAATATGATGACATACCTCACGAAAATCCTTTGGATCATAAGGAATATGATCTTCGATTGAGAGATCACCGTAAAATCCGATACGGATTCCTGATCCGCCAATATCTTTGAAGATGCAACCTTCAACATGGCTGTGATTGGCACCGCTAATAAAATCAAGGGCAGTAGCAGCCAGATGACTGAATGTACATCGTTCGAATCGGATGTTATGTGTACCCTGCAACGATATTCCTGATGATTGTCTTCCCAGCCATCCCTGATTTTCCAGCGATTTGTTTTCCGGTGTTCCTGCCGGTTTTAACTTATAGGCATCGATAAAATACATTCCATCCTGAACCGGTATGTGTCCTGCCTCCGATGGCCTCATCCATGCCGTATGTTCAAAACGAATGCCATGAAACACAATATTGCTTACCGGATTATCAAGAGAACCTTCGATCTGGATGAGGGTTTCCAGTATCGGAACAACAACTTCGGCATTCGTCATGTCTTCATTATCACGTGGCCAATAATAGATCTTTCCGGTGACGGGATCACGGCACCATTCTCCGGGTTGATTCAGTAATTCGATTGAATTGGCAAAGAAGAAGGGTGAATTTCCGCAAAACGGATATTTATCATCGGCCATATATATATCGGCTGAATCATCAACCGGCATGGGCCAGGGATGTTCAAATTCCACCCGGCTTTCCGGTTGATGAAATGTCAGTTTGACCTTATCTCCGGCAACATCATATGATCTTACCCTTAAATTGGCAATAGTCCACCATTGAATTATTATGAATTCCAGTTGAACGGCATGTTGCAGTGGTATTTCAGGTGTCGGAATCCACATCTCTTCTTTCAGGCTATCGCTTCTTATAATACGGCTCAATTCACCGTCATTGAATGAGCTGGCCCTTGTGGCCTTTTTTCCATTAACCCAAAGTTCCCTGAAATTGATCGGATTGCCCCAGACAGACGGTATATCTGTAACCCATACTTTGCCCTGAGATTTTACGGGGAGGCGGTCGAGAGTATCGGTAAGTTTTGACCATTTATCTACAATTCTTCCTCCGCTAAAAACAGGTTTTTCACCCTCAGCAGACCGGATGACCGTAACAGATGATTCAGTACCCGAATCCTCCGGACGAATGTATACGGGTTCGTAAAGCCGGTAAATGCCATTTCTTAAGATTATTTCCACACCGTCTTTGATGAGTGGATCATCCAAACGTCTCATTTCCCGGGCTTTTCTTAGCGACATGGTCAATGTCGCCATGGGATATGCTTTCGTTCCCGGATTTCGGTCCGATCCATCAGGGGATACCCAAATCTGCGCAGGTTGAGCGACCAGGATACTACCGGGAATAGAAATTAAAAGTAGTATCATCAGGTTCCTTTTTATATTTCCAGATCCGTCTGTCATACTATTGTCTGTTAAGTTTGAAAAATGGATTTTAAATATTTTACATTGGACCCGAAGTTGCCAACAACATTACCCGGATTGCGAGCGTCACGGGAACGCTCAACTACCAGCCATCCACCCCAGCCGATCTCATCGAGTGCCTTTTTTACCTCAGGCATATTGATACGCGTATTGTTTTCAAGCCATACACCATCCTCATCGGTGCAATGGATTTGGCATATCCGGTCCCTGCCCAGAATCTTCAATTCATGGATTAAGTCTCTGTCTTTTTGTAATGCATTGGCAAAGTTAAAGTAACTTTTTATTGCGGGTGAACCTATTTCTTTCAGCAGTTGAACTTCGCCTGTTGCATCCAGCGCTGTTTCAATGCCTATCGTCACGTCTGCGGCTTCAGCCATCTGACCTGCCATTTTTAATCTTTCAACGATTGCGGGACGGAGTTCGGGGTACTGGTTCAGATCACCTTTAACTCCCAGCGGAAGAAATGCGGTCTTAACCCGCATCATCACCATGGTGTTTATGGTATCTCTCACCATAATGGGTAAAGTCTCTCTTTCAGCAAAAGACTGGGCATAAAAACCCGACATGGCTATGGAACATATCTCTATATTGAATTTTTTTGACTCTTCCAGAAACTTCTTACGTTCTACCGGATCAAGCAGCTTATTGTCGAAAGTAGGCCTGTTCCCCAGGTTTCCCATGTCCACTTCCAGTCCGTCAGCGCCGACTTCGCTGGCAATGCTGAAAGCTCCGGGCTTTTGACGTTTCAGAAGCATCCAGTCACAGACTCCAATTTTGTATCGCTGGTATGTATCTATTTTGGATTTTCCGAAGACCTGTGTTATGCTTATTTCCAAAGCATTATGGATCCAAGGAGGCAGGCACACAATCCCGGTAAATGCAGCAGCTGTGCCGATAAAACTTCTACGTCCTGACAGTCTGCCTGATGATGTATTCGTGTTCTTTCTCATTCAGTGTGGGAGGTTGAACCTAATGCTTCATTAAATACTTTTTGCAGTTCGTCGAAACTCTTTATGGCGTTACCGGGAAGGAGTTCCCCTCCTTTGCCGAAAACAAGCATTGCTTCTTTATCTTCGGTGGTACAGGTTGATTCATCAAATTCACCGGCTTTGTTTAACACGACTCTTACATCAAGTCCAAGATGTTTTGCCAAAAACCTGTAAGCAGCGGTTCTTTTCGAAATGCCGTAATCATGTCCTTCATCCGGGAAATGTGCATTTTCGACGTTGCCAACCTTGCCGTAATAACTGTAAATGGTTTTCAGATACGGGTATTCAATCACCGGAACATGATCCGACCAGTCGCCTCCGTCGGAAATCACAAGTTGAGGACGGGGAGACGCCATAGCGGCCATTTCGACGTTGTTGGTGCCTTTACCGCAAAGATGGACAGGCATGCCGCTTTCGCAAGGGCATCCGCCATAAAAATAGCAGGAAAGCATGACCACAGGCACACTGACTTTTATCCTGTCATCCAATGCTGTTATCAGCATCGTCTGGCTGCCGCCGCCTGAGGCTCCTGTAATGCCGATTCTTTCAACATCGGCTTCAGGAAGGGAGGTAAGGTAGTCGAGGATCCGGATGCTGTTCAGTGCCTGAATGGATGATGCCAGGCTTCGCCGGTGATCTTCGGGTTTGAACTGCAACAATGACTCCCCGTATGCAAACAGATCGTAGTTTATCACAATAGCTCCCATGCGGGCGAGCATCGCACAGCGAACCTGGACAGCCTCATGATAGCGGCCTATGGGTATATGCCCGTTGGGAGAGAGGATTATGGGAACCTTGCCTTTTATTAAGGAAGGTTTATAAATGGAGCCGCAGACATATAATCCGGGAAGTGTTTCAATGGCTATATTTTCAATGGTGTAGCCGTTCATCTTGCGTTTATTGGTAATGAATGGTTTTGACCCGGGACTTTCAGGCAAGGGATCAAGCTGCAGTGCTTTTAGCATGCAGGTTCGGAGTTCAGCTTTACGGTTTTCCCAGCTTGCCTGGTCATGATAAAGACCGGACAGGTATTCCAGCTTTTCTTTGCCTTCCTCAACTGTGGTTCGGTGGTACTGATATTTTTTCAGTTTGTATTTTTTATCCCCTTCTTTCTGCGCCACCAGGTCGACAGGAGCCAGCACGTTGCTGAGTGTTTGTTCAACGACAACCCTGTAGCGCCACTGGGCATAGGTGACTGTCTTACCGGAGATGAGATTCTCAGGGTCGCGGATCGTAATTTCATAACGTTCTTCAATATCTTTAATAACGTCTGACAAAGGCATTGCATATTGTGTGTCAGAGGTCTGCGCATAACCGCTGAGACTAATAGAAAATAAAACATAAAAAGTTGCTGTCGTTTTCATATTAATTTTTTTACTATCAATACAAAAGATATAAAATTATGGTTATTTCAGTTGTTCGGTTTCTTCGGGAGACTTGTTTCATATTTTAAACCACAACATCATTTAAGTTTATACAGCCACCAAAACACGAAAACACGAAAAATAAGATTGCTTTTTTATCACTTAATATTCGTCGCATAGTACATTATATAACCTTGAAAATTCAAAACACTAAAAATTTGCTTTGTGCTCGACAATATACGTACTGCTAAGTAACCAGGCTTGAAAACAAAAAAACTATATGACAAATCGTTTTATGCCCTGGCCTATATTGGTTACATTAAAATTAATCAAATAGCCCAGGCGGCTATTGGTAAGACGCAAATGACTTAAAATCTGTGCTTCCCAAACTGGATTTACTGTATCCACTGCCTTAAGCTCGCATATTACTTTCTCTTCTACAAAAACATCCAATCTTAATCCTTCATTAAAAACCATTCCATCATAATAAATTGGCAGGTCTACTTGCTGTTTAAAAAATAAGTTTCTTTTATCCAACTCATGACAAAAGCAAACCTCATATATTTTTTCAAGTAATCCAGGGCCCAGTTTTTTATGAACTGCATAAGCTGTATCTACTATTTTTTTGCCTATTACATCCAGTTCTGCAGGTATCGGTTTATGTTCTTTTCTGATCATATTTTTGGTACTTTAGTGTTTTGGCGTCCTATATTAATGTTTTGTAATTTTTATTGGCCATTTTTCATTTTTGATTTTTTTTGTGGTTAGTTTCTTTGGATTGATTTTAACATATTTGATTTTTTCCCTTCTCCAGGTGTAAACCACATGCACCATTGCGTCGGCAGACTGGATAACGGATGGGTAGGAGTACTGTCCGGTTTCTGAGTCTTCCAATACCAGTGCGGCATACCATATTTTCCCGTCTTTGGAGATGGCAACATTTAGTGGTGTACGGTATCCCTTATTCGCGTTTACTGGAGTTTTAACATGATTGTATACCAGCAACTGCCTGCCATTAGCCAGTGAAACTGCATCGATGCCTGAATTGTTGTTAGGCAGGTTGGATTCTTTCAACAAGGACCAGGTTTTACCCGTATCGGCTGACCATGATTCGAGGATCATGCAGTTCATACTCCTGCAAAGTATTTGCAACCTGCCATTATTGTATTTCAGAATGGTTGGTTGAATGGCCTGATAAATAATACCGTCGTTAACCGGATCACTTCTTTCCCAGCTGATTGCATGATCTTTCGTTGTTTCAAAATGGATTTTCCACCCGTAGTTTTCTGTACTTGAACCACAGAGTATCGTTCCATTGTCAAGCAGGACAGGTTTGTTTTTTACCGGCCCGATAAAGCCTTCCGGAAGTGAATCGGGTTTTGACCAGGTTTTGCCTTGATCTTTTGAACGCTTAAGCATTCCCTGCCAGGAGGAGGGACTTGGTCCAACCTTGTAAAACAATATCAGATCACCTTCGGGAACCTGAAATAAAACCGGATTCCATGTTGGATAACGCAATGTGTCATTAATAATACCGTTGGCAATTTCCTCGGGAGCTGTCCATTTTCCTTTCTCCTGCCGGCTTACGTATATACATACATCGGGATGACGCTCGTATGTACCGCCAAAAAAAGCCACAACAAGACCTTTCGGCGTTTCGGCAATCGTGGCGGAGTGGCATGACGGGAATGCAGCAGAATCGAATATAAACTCCTCGGTTATAATTCCCTTTCTGAAGGCAGATTGTTGTTTGCAACCAACACTTATAAAAAGAATAAAAAGGAGCAAAAGAATATTAGGTTTGGTTTTCATTCTCTTACACGATATTATGTCTGTTTTATTTTAAAGAATCAGGGTCAATCATGAAATGATAATCCCCGGATCCTATTGTAAGGATCGTATTATTGTTTTCAGTACGGATCTGTTGTATACCATAAGCCTTGTTAACAGGTTCTCCGTTTTCCGTGATAGCCTTTGTTGTGGCAACCGGAATGAATGCTTCGGCAGTGGTATTGGCAGGGATGGTGATATTCCATTCAATCTTTCCATTGTTTTTGGTCCAACTGCTTTTTATTGTACCGTGAATCGAATTGAACGAGGCCTTTACGAAACCAATCCCATCGATAAACTCAGGATGCATAATGATTTTTTTAAATCCGGGGTTGGCCGGATCGGATTTGATTCCGGCAAGATTTTCATAATACCAGGCAATCAAATCACCGAGGAGCATCACATGATTGTGGGAGTTCATTTCGTGATTGGCTGTGTTTCCATTCCATAGTTCCCAGATGGTGGTTGCCCCGTTTTCAACCATATAACCCCAACTGGGATAAGTGGTATTGGTGGCCAATTGGTATGCTACGTCAACTCTTCCATTTTCAGTCAGGCCTCTCATCAGCCATTGTGTTCCTATCATTCCCGTGGATAAATGACCATCGTTTTTATTAATAATGATGTCAATAATATTTTTCAGAACCTTGTCACGCATTGCTGCCGGAACCATCCCAAAATATAATGGAAGCAGGTTATCTGTCAGATGGCTGGTTTCGTAATATGTGGTGTCATTTCTCAGGAACTCCTTGTTAAATGCCGGTTTTATACTGTCGGCAAGTTCGGTGTAACCGGGAATATCATTTGTGTTACCCGTGATTTCAGCAAATTGCTGCATAATCTGCAAAAAGTAAAAGAAATAGGCGGTCGAAATCAACCGGCTGGGCCTTTTTACATCGGCGCTTATGCCTTCTCCCTCTTCAATGGTTTTAGGTGGTGCACACCAGTCACCGTAGCTGTCTTTGGTGATGATATAGTTGTCCATATAACGATCTCTCATGTATTCAAGCCACTTTCTCATATAAGGATAATGTTCGGTTGCAGCGCGATTGTCACCAAACTGTCTGTAAAGCATATGGGCGACCAGGATGTATGTCCCGGGCCAGGTCATGTTATCGCTGTAATAATTATAATAAGGCGGTGCCATATCCGGCAGGCAACCGTCTTCTTTTTGGGATTGCTGAATGTCACCAAGCCATTTTGCATAAAGCTTGGCATTATCAAAAAGATAGCTTTCTCCTGTTGAACCGGCTGCCCTGTCACCAAGCCAGGGTTGCCTTTCGCTGCGCTGCGGACAGTCAACGGGCATGCCTTTATAATTTCCCCGGATGCTCTCACGGGCATTTTTCCAGATCCGGTTAAGGATGTCACTTGAGCTTTCGAATCTCCCCGTTGTGCTCATGGCGTCAAAAACGACCATGCCTGTAAAATCAGTCAGTTCAGGTATACCCGGATATCCTGTAATCTCAACATACCGGAATCCATGGTATACAAATACCGGATGCCAGGTTTCGTCCTCTCCTCCCTTTAATGTGTATATATCAGTATTAAGGGCATCGCGCAGATTATCCGTATCAAGCTCACCATTCTTTTTCAGGATTTCGGCAAAACGAAGTTTTACCTGCCGTCCTCTTTGTCCTTTCACCTTTAACTGAAGCCATCCAACCATATTCTGCCCCATATCCAGTATGTATCTGTCAGCATCCAGACGTGTGATCGTTACAGGATAAATGGTATCCATAACATGCATATTTTCATTCATCTGGGCTTTATATTTACCACCGGGTTCTCTGACATATTCAGCGTTTAGCCAGGAGGAGTCATTGAAATCAACTGTATTCCAGCCGGGCATTTCTTTCCGGGCATCATATTCTTCCCCGTCGTATTCATTGTTGCAGCGGATCGGCCCGTCAGCAGTTCCTTTCCAGGTTTCATCCGTACGGATGACTTCAACCGAACCGTCGGTATATTCCAGTACCAGGTTCATGAGCATTTTTGGAAATCCAAAGGTTTT
>JAFGKY010000065.1 GCA_016928305.1 Bacteroidales bacterium | reverse complement strand
ATAGTCCACAGTCGACGGTCCACAGTCCACTTGTAGTTTACAGTTCACGGATAATCTGTCAATCTGTTAATCTGTTAACCTGTAAATTTGTAAATAGTTCACGGTTAACCATTCACCGTTCACATTATATTTTGCTACGAATAAGATCCGTGAATCATGAACTTTTTCCTCACCATTTACGTAAAAAATGGTATGTTTTTTGACAATTTTTATTAAGAAATCACTATTTCATCTATTTTTGCTATCGATTTTTAAAAAAAATGTAAAATGAAAAAGTTGCTGACAGTTTTATTGGTTTCTGTATTTACCATTTCCATGAGTTGTTCGCAATCGCCCGATTCACTGTTAAAAAGAAATACGAGCACGCCTAAGATTGAATTTGAGAAGCTGGTGCATGATTTTGGCACCATTAAACAGGGAGGCGATGGAACATTTGATTTTGTATTTAAGAATACCGGGAAGGATCCATTGATTTTAAATAATGTCAGATCATCATGTGGTTGTACCAGGCCTGAGTGGTCAGCCGAACCTGTAAAAAGGGGTGAAAAATCATCTGTGAAAGTAGGATACAATACAAAGATCCTTGGTCCTTTTGCCAAAACAATCACGGTATATTCCAACGCGAGCAATTCCACTGTAACGCTAACCATTAAAGGAACTGTGATTCCTGTTGAACAATCAAAGTAATCATATCACGCATCCTTTAATAGATTGCGTTCACCTATCACGTTGACGAAGCGAAAGGATTCAATCATATTAACTCTTATCAAATGCCTGAGATTTCAAAAAGGGGCAACCGAATGCCCAATTCACCTATTCGTAAGCTGGTCCCGCTTGCCGAAGAGGCAATCCGGAAAGGGAACGTTGTATACCGTTTAAATATTGGTCAACCCGATATTCCTACCTCACCCAACGCGATTGAAGCAATCCGGAGCCTGGCAGCTAAGGTTGTCGAATATGGGCATAGTGCGGGCAATGAATCACTGCGCAGGAAATTCGCTGTTTTTTATAAATCAATACATATTGACCTTGATTATTCCGATATTCTCATTACCACCGGTGCATCGGAAGCCATTACACTGACCTTGCTTACATGCCTGAATGCCGGTGATGAGATCATCGTACCCGAACCTTTTTATGCCAATTATTTTAGCTTTGCAACAGCCAGCGATGTAGTAGTAATTCCTGTTACATCGAACATTGAAAGTGGTTTTGCCCTTCCTCCTATCAGCGAATTTGAGAAAAAAATCACGCCCAGGACAAAGGCCATTATCATCTGCAATCCGAACAATCCTACCGGACATGTTTATTCACGCAAGGAACTGGAGCAACTGCGTGACCTGGTATTGAAACACGACTTGTTCTTTATCAGCGATGAGGTTTACCGTGAACTCTGTTATGATGGTGAACGTTTCACTTCGGCTATGCATATCGAAGGGCTGGAGAAAAATCTGATCCTCATCGATTCCGTATCGAAACGATACAGCGCCACAGGTTTACGCGTTGGTCTTATGGCCTCGAAAAACCAGGCATTACTGCAAACTGCTTTGAAATTCTGCCAGGCACGCCTTTGTCCTCCTAACATCGGACAGATTGCTGCCGAAGCAGCTCTTGACTCACCGCAGGAGTACCTTGATATGGTTTACAGTGAATTCCTGAAACGCAGGAATTTTATTGTAAAAGAGTTGAACAGCATGGAAGGGGTCTTCTGTCCGGTGCCCAAAGGAGCCTTTTATACCATGGTGAAACTACCGGTTGACGATGCAGAAAAATTTGCCATGTGGATGCTGCAGGATTTCTCTTACGACAACCAGACCGTTATGCTGGCACCGGGTTCGGGTTTCTATTTCAATACCGACCTTGGAAAGCAGGAGGTGAGGGTCGCCTACGTGCTGAATATTGATGACTTGAGAAAGGCTATGGAATGCCTGAAGAGGGGTTTGTTGGCCTATCCGGGAAGATTAATCCCCGGTGCCACATTAGCTGGTGTTATGAATGGGAAAATACTCTAAAACAGCCATTCAGATTTTCTTTTTGCATTAATTTCTGATCTTGGTTCGTTTTTATTATCTGATAATCCTTTAATTGCATCTGTCCTTTTTTAATCGGAAGGTGTCATTTATTTCGAATGAGAATTCCTGTCGATTAAAAATAAATATGTTAAAAAGTGTTAAAGAAGAAGAACAGATTGCAACTTTTCCAACAATATGATGTCTCTTTATCAGTTATATGTTTTTATAATCACCTAAAATAATACCAATATGTCAGGGATTGTTGATCTTAAAAAACTTAGGCTATTGAGTTTTGTTATGCAGATAACGGGTCACCTGCCTGAGCTGAAACAGGAACTTAAAAAACTGGTAAGAATAAAGTACTTCCTGCCACCAGGTATAAATCCGCTGGATGAGTCCTCTTTTTTTCATTTCTTTAATAAGCGTTATCCGGTTGTTTATTATCCGAAGCTCGAGGTCGCTAAAGAAATCCGTCAGGTAGCCCTTATAACCGGTGCCACAAGTGGAATAGGAAAGGCATTTGCCTGTTATTTTGCTGCACAGGGCTATGATCTGCTGATTACCGGAAGAAGAAAAAAAATAATAAAGGATCTTGCCGATGACATTAAAACGAAATACGGTGTTAATATCGAAGTTGTAATTGCCGATTTGTTTAATAGCGAAGATATATCATTTTTACTGGGTATCGTTGGATCGAAAAGAAAGATTACCGTATTGGTAAACAATGCAGGGTATGGGATGAATTTGAATTTCACCGGAGAAGATATTGATCATCAGCTGGCAATGATAAAAGTACATATTAATACCCCGCTAATGCTGATACATAAAGTCCTGCCTCAGATGATAGAACAGAAGCAGGGTTTTATTATTAATGTTTCTTCATTGGCAGCTTATTTCCCGTCACCTGGAAGTGCTATGTACACAAGCACAAAATCGTTTCTGAAGGATTTTACGGAATCACTCCATATGGATGTCAGGCAATACGGAATACGTGTTCAATGCCTGTGTCCTGGTTTTACATACAGCGATTTTCACCGGAACCTGGATGCGACGGATCTCAAAAGGAAGCAGAAATTGATCCCCTGGATGGATCCTGCAGCAGTTGTTGAATATTCAATAAGAAGTCTGAAGAACGGGAAAGTTATCTGCATACCCGGGATGTTAAATCGAATCCTGGTGGTGTTGGTTTCAGTTGTTCCCAGAGAATTGTATTATTGGATTGCTACAAAAACTGAGAAAACAATCAGGTATCATAAAAACGTTCCCTCTCTTGCTTGTCTGCATACGGTTAATTAATACCGGATAACGTTTATGAATGCATTATGTATCCCTGAGGAATATTGGATTCATGTTTAAAAAACAAGTATGATTTTATTTTTGTTATTAACTATTGTTATCCTTTCTGCAAGGAAAATATTGCTGCCCCGATAGCGGATCTGAATGTAACTGATTTTGGCTGCTATGAGAAAAGCATGGTTGAACAGGTTTGGAGGTCTGAAAAGGTATGCTGTAGTGCTTTGAGCGTAATTTGAAGCGAATCGTATCAAGTTGAGCAGTGTTATTGGATATTATTACTATATCTTAAGCTTCAATTGTATCCATGCTATCGGATGAACATTAAATTACCACCAAAAAAATTAAGGATTTAAATTTGTGCCACAAAAGCACAAAAACACGAAAAAAGAATAATATTGTTGTCAAGAATATTGTTTCACCCATATTTGATACTATGGTGTTTTAGTGACCTATATGAGTCTTTGTGTTGAACTATCAAAACTTATGCTGAAACCATTATGAAAACATTTAACGCTTCATTCAGGCTGTATAAGAAACGTATTTTTGCAGCATTCAACGGTTTAATAAAAGTATTGGGCTTTGTCCTGCTGGCCGGTCTTATTCTGGCCCTGACAGATATTCCTTACTTTGCCTATCATCGTCTGGGAACAACACATGCAGGAATTGAAAAGGACCCCGATTATATTGTTATGCTCGGAAGTATGGGGATTCCGAGTCCCGAAGATCTTATGCGTATTTATTATACCGCTGATGCTTGGAAGAAAGCACCGCAGGCAAAAGTGATCATCGCCTTTCCGGCGGATACTTTACTCCGAAAGAACTCACCTGAGTTTTTAATGGCCCGTGAATTGAAAATGAGGGGTGTGGACAGCACAAAAATTTTTTTCGAAAGGTTGGGATACAGCACACGTACACAGGCATTGAATGTTCGGGATATGCTGGGGGAGGATGCAACCGGAGGAATGACCTTGCGCATCATCACTTCTCCGGAACATATGTTCAGGGCGATAGGAACTTTTCATAAAGCCGGTTTTAACATGGCAAGCGGAACGCCGACTTTTGAGAAGGTGATCGCAGAGGAAAAACTAATGAAGGGAATCCATAAAAAAGCGGAAAAAACAGGACTCCATCTGCGTTACCGGATTTGGAGTTATATGATCTATGAGATCATCGTCGTTCGCGAATATTTCGCTATTGCCTATTATAAAATCAGGGGATGGATTTAAAAATTAGCCTGATTTGTTTTTGATGAAACGGATATGAGATACATTTGATAATATGTTCAAAAAATATTAATGATATGAAATCGAAGAGTGTTAATAAAACAGGCGTATTAATCATGGTGGGGATCCTGGTTTTTCTTTTCGTACCTGTTATAGATGCCCAGCAGAAAATACCGGTAAAAGGATATGGTGACGCTGTATATAATGGTATGCAGGACAACATTTTTATGACCCGGTGGATGCTGTTGGGCCCTTTACCGGTTGCAGATAAAAAAGGGGAATTCCCTGACCGGGAAACAATGAAAAAGGCATTCGACACTGATATGCTGACTTCCGTTTTAGTTGATGAGGAAAAGACTATCAGTCCTTTGAAATATGACGGCAGGAAATATGAATGGAATTATACAGCATCAGCCGGTGAGACGGTTAAGCTGAACGAATTACTGGGCGATACCAATTACGTGATCTGTTATGCCCTTGCCAAAATAGTTGTGGAAGAACCTGTAAAAGTCCTTGTCGGCCTGGGCAGTGATGATGGTGTAAAAATGTGGCTGAACGGCAGGGAAGTGCACCGGAATTATATTGACAGGGCTGTGGTTGTCGACGACGATATTTTTGAGATATACCTTGAAAAGGGTGACAATCAGCTGTTGATAAAAATACTGAATGCACAGTATGACTATGGCTTCGCATTTCGTTCCATTAGCGGATCAGCTGTTTCTGATTTGCTGCTCCGTTCTGCTGAAACGGGTGACTTTGATAATGTGAAAACACTTGTAAATTATTCCCCTGATTACAGTAAAACAGATAAAACCGGACTGAATGCGTGGCAGCTTGCAACCATTAAAGGACGCGCAGATATTGCCCAATATCTCGAAGAAAAAGGCGCTTTAACATCAGAGGATTTTCCCCCACTCGATAATTACATTGATGATCTGTTGTTATCGGTTATTAAAAGGGAAAAAGCTCCCGGAGCGGCGGTGTTGGTTTCTGAGAACGGTAAGATCCTGTTTAAGGAGGGTTATGGACTGGCTGACATTGGGTATAATATCCCGGTGAGCACGGTGACAAAATTCCGGATTGGTTCCATCACCAAACAATTCATTGCAGCTGCCATCCTTAAGCTGCAGGAAGAAGGTAAGATCATTGTCTCCGAAAAGCTGTCAAAATTTATTCCTGATTTTCCACGGGGTGATGAGGTCACCGTTCATCATCTGCTTACTCATACCTCGGGTATCCACAGTTTTACAAATCGGCCTGATTTTCTGAAGACAGCTGCCGCTGAAACCAACTCCAAGGAAATGATCGATCTTATCAAAACAGAAAAGTACGATTTTAATCCGGGTGATAATTTCCGGTATAATAACTCAGGATATTTTATCCTGGGATTCATCATTGAAAAGGTCACCGGGAAGTCTTACGGGGATTACCTGAAAGAAGCGTTTTTCGATCCCCTGGGAATGAAAAATACAGGAGTGCATGCTTCAAACCTGATACTGGAGAACGAAGCAACAGGTTATACCATGAACAATAACAAATTTGAAAAAGCGTTGAACTGGGATATGTCGAGAGCCGGAGGAGCAGGATCACTCTATTCCACGGTTGAAGATCTGTTTTTATGGAATGAAGCTGTCTTTACCGGAAAAGTATTAAATAACGAAAGCCGAAAAGCTGCTTTTACCATTGTTACCTTAAATAATGGCAAGAAGCCTGAGGAAATGAACTATGGCTATGGCTGGGTCATGACAAACATACGTGGTATGGATTTTATCCTGCATGGCGGCGGATTACAAGGATTTCTGAGTCAGCTTGTGCGTCAGCCTGAAAATAAAATTACAATCGTTGTACTGACAAACTGTACACCTGCACAAGATGGGAAATCTCCGGACCAGATTGCAAATTCCATTGCCGAATATATGTTGTGGCCGAAGATGAGCAGGCAGCAGTCCTATTCAACCGACTCATCCGTTTATAAGGAGGATCTGAAGAAATACGAAGGGCGGTATGATTATGGGAATGCCATGGTGCTCACTGTTGTGTCTGAAGACAGTGCACTGTATGCCCAGATGACAGGCCAGGCAAGATTTGAAATTTTTCCACGGGGCAATGATGAATTTTACTGGAAAGTCGTTGAAGCACGGATTAAATTTCGAAGAAATGATGAAGGTGAGATTACCGGCGCTATCCATTATCAGGGCGGACGTGAATTAAATGTAAACAAACTGCCTGAAATCAGGACGATTATCCTTGATTCTGCTGTATTGGATAAATATACAGGCAATTATGAGTACCAGTCCGATGTGATCATCACTATTACAGCCGGTGACGGGAAGTTATTTGCTCGGCCCGGTGGTCAGAATAAGGTGGAATTGTTTCCGGTATCCGAAACCGAATTTGTAGCAAAAGAAATGAATGCAAATCTCAGGTTTATCCCGGTTGAGGACAATGGATATGACATATGGATCAGGGTGGGAGCGGATGAAAGAACGATTAAAAAAGTGACGAGTGACGAGTGACAAAAAAGTGACAAGTGACAAGTGACAAGTGACAAGTAGGGCAAGGGATAAGGAATTAGTTGACGATCCCTGAAATAGGTATGCGGATTTTAATTATTATGCAGAACCATAAAAGAATAAGGCTCCATCGACAGGCTTGTATCAAGTGACACGGTTTCACCTGTCAGTACGTTTTCCCATTCCGTTTGCTGAACAGCTGCAGGCAAAGCATAAGTTATCAGGGAATTCCTGACATTCACGAAAACAAGCACCTGCTTATTGTGCGTTATTCGTTGAAAAGCAACAATATCTTTATCAGCATAGGATTGCAGCGTGCCTGTTTTAAGTGCCGCGGACTGTTTGTGGTAGTTCAGCAATGCCTTATACATGGCCAGCATATCCGGATTTTGTTCCCAGTTGATGGAAGATGTGCTGAATATGGGAATAAGACCGGCATTTCCTACCTCCTGCCCGCAGTATATCATCGGCACACCCCCCATGCAGATGGTGATCACCGAAGCCGCCATGGCTCCTTCTTTACCGTTGAACAGCGCTATAGGTGTGGTATTCCAGGCTGACTCATCGTGGTTGGTGGTGTAACGCAATTTGTGTTTGCCGGCAGGAATACCGCTGTACTCCGAGCTGTGAACTGTGAAAATGGAGGTGGCTGTTGTTCCGGCATAGATGTTCTTCAGCTGATTGTAAAAGTCCCAGGCATAGGTCATCTGAAAACCGGCTGTAAAATGATCCTTTCTCCCTCCCTCTGCCAGCAATATGATTTCTCTTCCAGGTATGTCAAGCAGTGAGTCGATGGCCTGCTGCCAGAAATCAAGGGGGATATAATCTGCAGCATCACACCTGTATCCGTCTATATTGGCGGCAAGAATCCAATACTTCATGGCATCGATCATAGCATCACGCATTTCCTGGTTGTCATAGTTAAGGTCGGCAACATCGGCCCAGTTTGTTTCTGCCGGGGAGATGATCTCACCGTTTTCCTGCGTATACCAGTCTGTATTCTCAATCCACGCATTATCCCATGATGTATGATTGGCCACCCAATCAAGTATAACTGCCATGCCCCGTTCATGTGCCTTGTCGGTCAGCTCTCTTAAATCATCCAGGTCACCGAAATCAGGATTAACGGACGTGTAATCTTTGACACAATAAGGTGAGTTGACGGAGTTAAGTTCTCCGATGGGATAGATTGGCATCAGCCAGATCACGTTGATTCCCAGTGACCGGATCGAATCAATTCTACCGGTAACCCCCTGAAGATTTGCTGATGTCCCGAGCGCCAGAAGATTGACTTCATACATAATGATCTCATTTGTTTCCGGAATACCGGCAAACGGCACTCCGTATTGAACAGGATCTGAATCCGTCGGATTTTGACTGGGAGGATTGTTGGTTGTTTCATCATTGCAGGCAAGGAGAAATATACCCAAAAGGAATACTATGTACCTGGTTTTCATAATACCTGAAAAACAATGTCAGAAAAATAAACTCATAACGAATATATCATTTTTTTGTATATTACCGATGAATTAATCCTTATCAGATATTACCAACATATGTATAAAGTTATTGCTTTCATTGCTTTGAGCATTCCGGTTGTTATCATTTCCTGGAGAAGTATTTTCAGTTTTAAACATCATGGACTTTACCGTTTCCTGACCTGGGAGTGCATCCTGTGGCTCGGTGTAAATAACGCTGCCTATTGGTTTGAGGATCCTTTCGGTATGAAACAAATTATCTCCTGGATTTTTCTGTTTTATAGCATTTACCCTGTGACTGCGGGTATGCTGCTTATGAACAAAATGGGAAAACCCGATAAAACAAGAGAGGATTCCCTTCATACATTTGAAAAAACAACAGAATTAATTGAGACCGGAATTTTTAAATATATCCGTCACCCGCTTTACAGTTCGCTTTTATTCCTGACATGGGGCATCTTTTTTAAGCATACCACTGTTACCCTTTTGGTTATCACCCTGTTGTCAACGGTTTTCCTCTTTGCAACGGCGTTAATTGAGGAAAAGGAGAACATCGCTTTTTTCGGGGAAAAATATAAGGAATATATGAAGCGGACGAAGATGTTTGTGCCGTTTTTAATATAAGCCTCACCCCCAGCCCCTCTCCAAAGGGAGAGGGGTGAAGTGTTGCGAGTGTTTTTTATAAATTCGGAACACCTTTGCGATATGAAAGCTGGGAATCATTTAAAACAGCGTTGGATATCAATTCATTTTTTGAATTACCTGAAATAATCGGATGCCCTGATTGTGCAGACGGCGGAGCTGAGTGGGTCGAAGTTGAACTGGCCGGTAGCAGAAAGCACAAAGTAACCTTTGAATATCGTAATGAATCCGAATGGCTTAAAGATTATGTTCCCGGACTGAGGGGAATGCTGCGCCTGGCTGAGCATTACGGGGAATTCTAAGGATCCCCTAATACAGTTACCGTATTTTGAATTTCCTTGGTATTTTTTTCCATTTCTTTTTGTGCATGGATCCATCTACGTACATTTTAAATATACGGTTGATGATTTTTTCTGTAATATCGGGATAATTCACTTCGATATTATAATTAGAAAACACCCATTTTTTAATCCGGTCTGTTTTTCCTTTTTTCAGCTTTTTTAATACGGAAACGCCCATTGCTCTGAGCGCCACGGCATTGCATTGCTGTTCATATTGACTCTTCATTGGAATTACCATTAACTTTTTCCCCATGAACAAGGCTTCGGCAGGTGTTTCAAAGTCGGCACCGCATAATACACCCTGACTGGATGCCATGCTTTTTATAAAGGCTCTATTGGAGATAGGCTTGATCAAAATATGCTTTTGTATCACCGGTTTTTTGCAATGTTTCGAAAAAACATGCCATCGCACTTCGGGGATGTTCTCGAGTGTTTTTAATAGTATTTCATCGCTGTATGCCGGCAGATATACCGTATAATGACCAGCATCGGTAACTTCTGCCTCCCTTACCTCACTTCGGATCACAGGGGTGTATATCTCTTTTGAGTACCTGCCGAAATGCAATCCGAACTGCAGGTTGGAAGGAGCATAATAGTTGATAATGAATTTTCCAAAAGCATCTGCAAAGGGGGGCTTAGGAGCATTTTTATCACGCAATGCCGACTGGTGACTGAGTGCAATACAGGGAATCTTATTCCGGTAACAAGCCCATGCGGACACCGGCTCAAAATCATTCAATACAAAATCATAATCCGATACGGGCAACTCTTTTATCTCGGTCAGAAGTTTCCGGATATTCGATTTGCCGTATGTTTTCCAGATATCTACACCTCCCTTTTTCCCGAAAATCAAGCTTAAGCCATGCATCCGGTATTTCACTTCAAAGAGTAATTCCATATCCGATTGGTATCCGCTTATAAGAATATCGGTTTCGCACTTTTTTTGCAACAAGGGAATGATTTCCCGGGCCCTGCTGATATGGCCGTTGCCGGTGCCCTGTATGGCATAAAGTATTTTCATTTACTGTTGGAATTCATCAACCATCATCCTGAAAATTTCCTTACTTTCCATTTCCACCATTTGGAATGACTGATCTTCAGATTCATCATCCGGATTATGCTTATGCCATTCACCAGACGGGAAACGGTAAATACTCCATAAACCCTCATGATATTCCAATGCGCTCAGGTTCTCAATCCAGTCCCCTGAGTTCAGGTACATAATCCGGCTTCCTTTTGAAAGAATGATATCCTTGATCTCGGGATGGTGTATATGCCCGCATACAATCGCCTGGTAACCTTTCTGGATGGCAAGCGATGCCGCGGTATTTTCAAAGTTGCTGATATAGTTAACAGCAGTTTTGACATTTTCTTTTATTATTTTTGAAAGGGACACTTTTCCCCGGCCTAGTATCCTGCTCAGGTAATTAACAAAAACGTTGAGCAATATGAGGTAATCATATCCTATAGCACCCAACCTGGCCAGCCATTTTGAATGCTGCATGATCACATCAAAAACATCGCCATGAAAAAACCAGGTTTTCATTCCGTTCAGGTTAAGTTCAAGCTTATTTACAATTTCAATATTTCCTATTCGCATACCTGCAAATTTCCTGAGAATCTCATCATGATTCCCAGGGATGTAACATACCCTGGTACCTTTTGCTGCCAGGTTAATGATGGACTTTATCACTTTCATATGCGATTTTGGCCAGTAACGTTTTGAGAATTGCCAAAAGTCGATAATATCGCCGTTCAATATCAGTATATCCGGTTTGATCTTTTGAAGGTACCGGTGTAATTCATTTGCCTGAGAACCATAGGTTCCAAGGTGAACATCTGAGATCACAACCAGATCGATCCGGCGTTTTTTCTTTTTCATTTTAAGCTATATTGTAGATTAAAAAACAAATATTTTATGATGATACAATGACAAAAATGTTATAAAATTGCTACAGATTAAGCCCGGTAAATAAAAAAACCTGACAGGGAAGGAACTGTCAGGTTGGCAAAATAATTACTAATAACGAAAACTATTTACCTATTAGCTTAATTATTTGCTTTTCACCGTTCACGGTAACAATAGCAAAGCATATTCCTTTTTTATCAATGTTTAAGAAATACTCTCTGTATCCCATGGCGTTGGATTCGTTTATCACTTCACCTATCCGGGCACCTGTAATATCATACAGGCTGATATTTACCTGTGACAGCGATGTAAGGTCAATGCCGATCGTGGTTGATCCTGCAAAAGGATTAGGATATACCATTACAGTCGATTTTTGTTCGTCGGTATTGTTTTCAATACTGAGCGGATCGTACCAGAAGGATGCAGTAAGCACCGGAGAGCCTGTTTCAGGAAGAAAATCGGGGGAATTGAGATTAAACGGATCGGTAATTTCGAGATCATCGGTGGAGGCCAGTGTCTGATTCTCAAGATTTTGTGTTAAGAAATAAGTACTGTCAAAATCAGCGCTGTAAAAATCACCACATCCTGCCATGAATGTATTGCTGATTTTAAGGTCACCGGCTGTTGCATTGGCCTGTGCAGCTGTTCCGTCAATAAGCAGTCCTGTTGCGTAGCCTGCAAACAGCGAATTATAAATATTCAGTTTGGTATTGCGACGAAGGTGCATGGCTCTTTTATAGTTTGGATTAATTGATGTTTCTGGTGTTACCAGCGGGCCAAAGGAACTTACGTTGCTGAACAAAGCCTGTGTAAAAGGAGTTTCTTCGGAACCCGAAGCATCGTTATCCGACTCAAAGCTGTTTGATCCCGAACCGGCATCGGCAACAGCCGGATCCCTGAGGGAAACAGCAAACTGAACCATACCACGGTAACCATAATCAGTGTCAAAATCGTCATCCCAGCCGCGAAAAGCGATCAGGTGTTTTGCATTCACGGTGCCGCCAAACCATTCATAGGAGTCATCTCCGCAGAATGAAACCTGAACGTAGTTGATTTCGGTTCCACTTCCAACACCACCCATAGTCAGACCGTTGATTTCTTTATCGGGCTGAAAGGCAATGCCCGGGAATTCAATACGAACATATTTCACGATACCGGAATTATCGGAATCATCTGAGCCACCATAGGTTGAAGTAGGACCACCTTCAATGACCGGATCCACTTTGTTTACGGTGGCATTACCAAGGATTATCACACCGCCCCAGTCACCGTATGACCTGGAACCAGGATCCTGGTTTGAAGTAAACACTATAGGGCTGTCGGCTGTTCCTTCCGCCATGATCTTTGCCCCTTTTTCAATAATGAGAGCACCCTTGTTAGCCTTGTCGCCCCGGATTATGGTGCCGGGTTTAATGGTAAGGGTAGCACCGGATTTCACATACACCCATCCATTCAGCAGGTAGGCGACCTGTGAAGGACGGAAGTCCGGATTATCAAGAAGAAAAGGACTGTTAAGGCCGAGATCAGTGTTGGAAGATAATACCATGTTTTTTCGGGAGGCATCGTTAAAGTATAAGCTGTCAAAATCAGCTGCATAAAAATCCTTACAACCTGCCATCACAGAATTTACCACGTTAAGTGATCCGGCTGTTGCATTTGCCTGTGCAGCAGTACCGTCTATTAGAAGTCCTGTAACATACCCCGCAAAGACCGAATTGAAGATGCTCAATTTTGTATTTCTGCGAAGGTGCATGGCTCTTTTATAGTTTGCATTTACTGAAGTTTCGGGAGTGACAAGTGGACCGAACGAGCTGACATTGCAAAAAACCGGTTCTGTAATAGGTGTCTCTTCGGAACCCGAAGCATCGTTATCCGACTCAAAGCTGTTGGAGCCTGATCCGGCATCAGCTACTGAGGGATCCCTGAGAGAAACAGCAAACTGAACCATGCCGCGGTACCCGTAATCGGTGTCAAAATCATCATCCCAGCCGCGGAATGCGATCAAGTGCCTGGCATTCACCGTGCCACCGAACCATTCATAGGAATCGTCACCGCAGAACGATACCTGTATATAATCGATGACCGTTTTGCTTCCCACACCGCCCATGGTCAATCCATTGATCTCCTTGTCGGGTTGAAAGGCAATACCGGGGAATTCAATGCGTACATATTTGAGAATACCCGAACTGTCAGCATCATCCAACCCTCCATAGGTGGAGGTGGGTCCGCCTTCAATTACAGGATCAATCTTGTTTACCTGGGCATTTCCGAGAATAATCAGTCCACCCCAGTCTCCGTATGACCTTGAACCAGGGTCCTGGTTGGACGTGAAAACGATAGGATTATCAATCGTTCCTTCGGCAATGATCTTAGCGCCCTTTTCAATGATTATGGCACCCTTGTTGGCCTTGCTTCCGCGGATAACGGTACCGGGTTCAATGGTAAGGACTGCCCCCGATTTCACATAAACCCATCCGTCGAGAAGGTATACCTTACTGGCAGAGAGTGTTGTATTGGTTGTGATATCACCTGCTGCAATAACATCCGTGGTAGCAGGATAAGCCGTGGTTTGCGGAGTCCAGTTGGCCCAGCCTTCAGTCCAGTCAACCGATCCGAAAGCCCCTATATAACTGACTTTTTCAAAAAATGCATTATTAAGTTTAGCATGCGTAAAATCAGCCGAACCCATAAGAACCGAAGAAGGCGACCAGGTCGTATTTGTTGTGATATCACCTGCTGGAATGTTGATGGTGGCAGCAGGATAAAAGGTATTCTGTGGAGTCCAGTTAGCCCATCCGTCAGTCCAGTCGGAGCTACCGAATGCACCAATATAGTTGACCTTGTCAAAAAATGAATCATCAATAGTCGGTTGGGCTTTTAAAGGCATAATACCGGTCAGCAATATCATTGCCAAACCCGTTAACATCGTGTAAGATCTCTTTTTCATGATAATTTTAATTGGTTACTAAATTTTTATTATGTTCATAGATTGATTCATCATAAATAACTATCAGAAATTCAATGAAATACCCAGAGTAAATGCAGTACTTGGCTTGTACAACAGGGTCTGTTGAACCCGCTTAACTTCCGTATCTGAATTATTGGGTATAATTTGTACATATTCATCCTGCTTCAGTTCAATCGGCTGATTAAAAATATCCTTGACACCGGCCTTTACGGTAAAATATTTACCAATCTTTTTACTTATGGTGATATCCAGGAGGTTACGCGGCATTTGATAAATGTGAGGATTGGTAGGATTGCCCACGTATGCGATACGGGGACCGATTACATTATATAACACGCTGATCATAAGTCCTCTCCTCGCATTGTCATAAAAAACACCGGTGTTAACAATGAAAGGTGACTGACCCTGCATCTGCCTTACGCTATCTCTTGCATTGGCAAAATCGGTTTTCAGTTTGCTTTTTATGATGGCTGCGTTAAAGACAATGACGAAATCCTGGAATATGCGCAGAAAGCTTTCACTGCCTGCCAGTACTTTAAAAGACTTGCGTAAATCGACCTCAAGTCCATAACTTTCGGCTGAAATGGCATTATCATAAAAATAGTTCAGCCCCGTGCCGCTTTCAATCATGTGGGCTTCAATGGGATTACTGAACTGCTTATAAAATCCCCCTGCAGTTATCATGTCACCTTCTTCAGGGAAATATTCAAACCGCAGCTCTGCGTTGTGCACGTAACTGTTAACCAGTTCAGGGTTCCCGTAATAAGTGGCTTTTTCCTCGAAATTATAGTAGGTATAAGGAGCTATTTCACGAAACTCCGGTCTGTTGATCGAACGTCCGTATGCAGCCCTGACTGCAATCCGTTTTGTTATTTTATAGGTTATATTGACAGAGGGAAAAAAGTCAAGTTGATTGTTGTCTACAGCAACCGAATCACCGTTTTCATCAAATCCGTTGAGCTGTTGTATATTCTTTTCCATGCGGACACCTGAATATATTTTCAGCTTATTGAATGGCAGATTCAATCCTGCATAAGCAGCATAAAGTTTATTACTGGCATCATAAGAATCGGAAAGGTTGGTCGATTCATCAACCTTGATACCATTGGTATAATTGATATTTTTATCCTGGAACAAACTGTCTATCGGCTGATAGACCAGGTCCCAGTTGAAGTTCATAACGTTGCTTATGGCATATCCTATGTTCCTTGCACTAAAAGCACGGTCTTTCAGTTCAACAAATATCCCTGCTTTAATTTCAGGAGTAAAGCCGGTGAAGATTATTTTATTAGAATAATTCAATCCACCAACCCATATGTTTTCATGATTATTAAGGGTCAGTCGTCCCAGTAATTTAGGATCAGCGTTGAAATTCAGTGAAGTAGTATAGGGAGCTGATGCGCCTGCATCTTCGTTACGGCTCATTTCAACCCTGCGGGTATCTGGTTGCAATTTGTTGGTATATCCATAACCCAATAACCAGCTCAGGTTAATATTGTAATTATTGAAATTGAAGCTGCCGGTAAGCTGACCGGAATAAATGGTACGGGATTGAAATCCCAGTTCGGTTGCAGTTTTATAACTTCCGCCGTAAAAATCCCTGCCCGAGCGAAGGATGGTCGTTTTATCGCTGATCTGATTAAAAAAATTACGAAATTCGATCTTCTGAATATTGCCGAATACAAGCAGCCAGTTAAACAGACCGTTTAGTTTTGTTTTGGTAGCATATAAGTCATCGTAAAAATAATACGATGTATCGGGCTGATCATTTATTTTGTCATAAGCCTGATATCCGGCACGGAATACCTCACGCAACTGGTTAGCTGCGCTGTACCCAATTGATGTTACGTTACCAAGGGATGCCTTTCCGACCAGGAATTTTCGGTTAATAGTAGCCATAAAAGACTGATCGGGCGAAGCCTGTGTGAGTTCTGGCGACCAGGTTTTATTGAATGCCCTTCCCAGTTCCGTAATCTTCTGTCTGTCTTCTTCAGATGGATTGTCGGCCAGTTCTCTGAATTCGGAAGTAGATGGAAAACCTTCCGGAAGACTGCGGTTACCATCATCAAAACCAAGCCAGTCGGTTTTACCTCCGTCGTAAGTATAAAAGTCCCTGAATGTGGTATTTTGACGGTAGCCTGCTGAATAGGAAATATTAATACTGTTGGCATCCACAGTACTTTTTGTGAGGATTTGCACAGCAGCACCGGCAAAATCAGCCGGGAGTTCAGGAGCGGGAGTTTTATACAATACCAGGTTATCGATCAGTGAACTGGGTAGCATATCAAAAGAAAACGCCCTGCGATCGGCTTCCGAACTGGGCGCTCCCGTTCCGTTAAGCCATACGGTATTATACCGTTCATCCAATCCCCTGACATTTATGAACTTTCCATCCCTCACCGTTACACCCGGAACCCGGGAAATGACTTCCGATGCGTCCCTGTCCTGTGAACGTGAGATCTGTTGTTTTGAAATCCCGCTTGAAACCACGTCGCTGGCCCTGATGGAGGATATCAGGGAAAGTTCTGTGTCGGTTCGCCTGGTGGCAGTGACCTTAACCTCATCCAGTTCAACGGAAACAGGCTTCAGCTTTACATCAAGTTCGAGCGTTTCTCCCCTTTTAACCTCTGCACGCAGTATTTGTTGCTCGTAGGTTACATAGCTGATAACCAGATTGTATGAACCCGGTTGCAGCTCATTCAAAGCAAACAAACCATTATAGTCAGTAGTAATGCCTTTATTTGTTCCCTGCATTACCACAGTAGCACCAATAAGGCTCTCACCCGTTGCGGCATCTTCAATTTTCCCCTTGATACCGCTGCTCTGAGCTATAACGTTTCCAAGGTTATTCAAAAAAATAAAAAGAACAATCCGATAAATGTTCTTATTGGCCTTCCAGAATAATATAGTTTTCGACATAGCAGTAAGTATTTAAAATGCTACTGCAAAACTATATGGGTAATATTATCATAAGATGAAGAAAGCGTGAAGTTTATGTGAAGAAAAGATTACAGGAATATTAAGCCCGGTTGAATAAGATATGCATTTAACAACCGGTAATTGAAAAGATAAATAGAAAGAAAATGATAATTAAGTTGGAGATTCAATCAACTAACCCGTATGCTTGCCCAATGAAAATAAAAATTCCAGTCCCCCTTCTTTCCTGTTCTTAACGGAGATATCACCCTGATGGAAGAGAATGGCATTTTTGACGATGGATAATCCCAGTCCTGTACCGCCGCTTTTCCTTTCGCGTCCTTTGTCGACCCGGTAAAAGCGTTCAAATATTCGTGGGATATCCTGTTCGGGGACGCCCGTACCGTTGTCGGAAAAGGAGAAATAATAACGATCTTTATCCTCCAGGTAATTTTCAATGCTGACAACCACATTATTTCCGGCATGATTGATGACATTCTCAAGTAAATTCCGGAAGGCCGAGTAAAGCAAAACGAAATTTCCCTGCAATTCAATGTCCCCTGGGATATTCATCCGAATATTGATGTTGTGTTCCCGGATCTTTTCCTGCAGATCTTGAATCGCTGAATCAATTACCTGGTGAAGGTTGACTTTCTCGATCGGATATAAATGACCGGCTTCTTCTATTTTTGTAAGCAATGATATATCATTAATCAGGTCGGCCAGTCGACAGGTTTGTGCATAAGCCCTGTTAATATATTCAAGCAGTTTAGATCTGTTTATTTTGTTGTTCAGAACGGTCTCAAGAAATCCTTTTATGGAACTTACCGGAGTTTTCAGCTCATGTGCAATGTTTTCCGTTATCTGTTGCTTCAATAGTTTACGCTTGGCAGGTTTTGTTACATCGTGGATAATAATCTCAAAACTTTTATCCTGGAAAATAATGCATTTTACAGCAAAATGTTTTCCGTTTTTGTTTACGAATATCTCGTATGATGGTTGATCTGGTTTTCCTGCCTTTTCCACTGTAAGTTTTGAATTTATGAAACTGACAACGGGTGAGAATTCCTGGATACTGAATACATTCTCCGCAGAATAAATCAGATTATCACTTATTTGATTTATAAATTGAATAAAATTACTGTTGCTGGCAACTACTTTCTTATCCTGCGTGAAGATGGCAATCCCCTCTTCCAGGATGGTCAGATGGTGAATGAGTTTTTCCTTTTCCGAGGCGAGGTCCTGCTTTGCTTTATCCATCTTTTGATAAAGATCTACGATATCCTGCCCGATATTCCCCAGCTCGGTTTTCGGGAATGTCAGGTTACTGTCAATGGATTCATTGCCGGATGCCCGGAGGGTAAATTTCTTCAGCGCTGAGATCGACTTTCCGAGTCTTGCTGTCAATAATACCAGGGTGAGTGAAGTAAGAAAAAATAACAACACAATGAAAAGGAGTGAGGTTTTATCGGGTTCAATAATATGCCGTGCTTCGGTTTCATAAACAACAGATAACCGGATAAAATAATCGGGGAATTGGCGGGCAAAATAATAGTATTTGACACGGGTGCTTGCAGAAACTCGTATATCTGTTCCGACGCTGTCTGACAAAGCTTGCTGAATCTCAGGACGCAGATAATGACTTTCCAGATCCATGCTGTTGCTTATTTCCGAATCAAAAAGCACAAGGCCATCATAATCAATTATGCTGATCCGGATATTTTTATCAGGTAAGATACGGATAATTGAATCCAGTCCCTGTAAGGTGTCATTTTTATAAGAAGCATTGACAGAAATATAATTGTGCATCAGTTCGGCATATCCGTTCAGTTCCTTATTCAACGCTTTCACATGATAACGCTTTTCGTGATGGTATTCTGAATACAGCACGATAAGCGTAAACGATATAAAAACAAGGAACAAAAACAGCAATTGTTTACGTGTATAGGTTGAAAATATTTTCATACGATATTATTCAATTTCAAAACAATAGCCGTGTCCGGAACGGCTTACAATACATTTTCCGTAGTTCCCCAGTTTTTTCCGTAACCGTGTAATATGCACGTCGACAGTACGATCGAGTACATTGATATTCTCGTTCCAGGCATAATTTAAAATTTCTTCACGTGTATATACCTTCCCGGGGTTGTTTAAAAACAGCCTCATGATATAGTATTCATGTGGCGTCAGTTCAACCCTCGCCCCTTCAATGAATAATTTCTTTTTCTCCTGGTCGAGTTCAAAGCCGGCAATTTTCAAACTGGCAGATTCTGCAACCTCTTGCGGATTGGGACGTCGCAAAACCGCTTTCACTCGGGCAATCAGTTCACGCACGGAAAAAGGTTTGGTGATGTAATCATCTGCACCGAGTGAAAATCCGGTTAGTTTATCATTTTCTGTGTTTTTTGCCGTGAGGAAAATAACCGGTGTTTTCAGTTTCTTCCTGTTGCGGACTTCATCGGCCAGCTTAAATCCCGACATGCCTTTCATCATGATGTCGAATATGAACAGATGATACTTCTTCAGCGTCTTTTGCAGTGCTTCCTCCGCTGAATGTGCTGTGTCAACCCTGAAGCCTTCTGATTCGAGGTTGAACCTGATGATCTCACATATATCCTCTTCATCATCCACGACTAATATTAATGGCTGGTCTGTGGTTCTCATAATGTATTCGTTGTGAAATTGCTTTATAAAATAAGGACGTCAACTTTCAGCTCCCATAATTTATAAAAACAATTTCCTTTCTGCAAAATAATAACATATCCATTACAGTATCATTTCATTCTCATTACAAAATTGTTACAAAAAACCGAAAAAACAATTGTAACACAATTGTAACATAATTGTAACAATGATGTAATGCAAACGAAACAGCTATGAAACATTATCTGCTGACTTTTGATCCGGTTGAGTAACCTTTTATTAAAAATTATGCAACAACTTTATAATCTGAATGAAACAAATTTGTAATAATCTGCTGGCAATTTTGCATTGTGAAAACTATGTATCATTAAAATGAATTCCGATGAAAAAAATTATCACTGTGTTATTAATTGCTACCGGCAGTCTTAATGCTTATTCGCAGGTTCATGTCGATTCGTTAAAGGAACAGATCAGTAACCATGAAGGCAGGATCAATGCCCTTGATGAACGTGTATTGTTGAATGAAGGTGATCTTGACAAATTAAAGAAAATCAAAGTTTCAGGGTATATCCAGGCCCAATATGATCATTACCAAAAGGGAAATGATCCGCTTAACACCTTTTATATACGAAGGGCCAGGATAAAATTTACCTACCAGGCCACCGACGGTGTGAAATTTGTGCTTCAGCCTGACTTCAGTACAGGAAAATTATCCCTGAAGGATGCTTATGCTGTTGTTAACATACCAAAGTTTAAAGGACTTTCCCTTACTGCAGGTCAGTTTAACCGGCTCAATTACGAAGTGGAATATTCCTCAAGCCAGCGGGAAGTGCTGGAACGGTCAAAGGTGATCCGGTCTATTTACCCTGGTGAAAGGGAAATTGGCGCCAAGCTGGAATTTAAGCCTGAAGTAATTCCCCTGAAATTGCAACTAGCTGTGCTGAATGGTAATTTCACCGGAAGTGAAGCCAGGGATGTGGATAAGAAAAAAGATATCATGGCCCGTGCTACCTATTCCTTTAGTTTTCCGAGCACAGGTATCGGAATTGATGTGGGAGCGCATAGTTATTTTGGTTCCCTGATTTCAGGTACAAATTATATTTCTGATGAGAAAGCCCGGATAGACAGCCTGGATGACAATCTCGGTTCATTTTACAGAAAGAACTGGATAGGGGGAGAAGTGCAAGTGTACTTTGATTTTCTGGGAGGAATGTCACTGAAAGGTGAATATATTCAGGGGAAAAATGCCACTGCAGGGGATTCAAAAGATAATCCATTCAGGATTCGCAATTTTGCTGGCTATTATGCTTATTTAATTAAGAATGTGGGCAAAAAGAATCAGTTTGTTACCCGTTTCGATCATTATGATCCGAATACCCGGCTATCCGGGGATGATGCGGGTAAAGAGGTAAGCTATAATACGCTTACACTGGCATGGCAATTTTACCTGAACGACTATATCCGCATAAGCCTGAATTATGAAATGCCATGGAATGAAACGAATGCTGCTGTCCCCGATGATAAAAAGGATAATGTTCTTGGAGTAAGGGTGCAGGCGAAATTTTAAATAAGTGACAAGTGATGAGAATAAAGACCTGACAGGGTCCGGAGGACCTGTCAGAGTCTGGATAAACCAGGAGCAAGAGCCAAGAATCAAGAACAAAGAGCAAAGATTAAAGACAAAAATTATTTAATTAATTAAAGAAAAGACAAAAATGAAAAAGCAAAAAATGTCATTTATCATCGCGCTTGCTGTAATATTTTTTACAGGTGCTGCATTTATGCTGCAAAAGAAAATCACCATCAAGGGTTCGGATACCATGGTTATTTTGGCTCAACGCTGGGCTGAGATCTATATGAAACAACACCCCGATGCTTCCATCCAGGTTACCGGGGGCGGTTCGGGAGTCGGAATTGCCGCATTAATTAACGGAACAACGGATATTGCCAATTCGAGCCGCCCGATTAAAAAGTCGGAAATCGAAAAGCTGAAAAGCCGGTATAATACGCTTGGTGTTGAAATTCCGTGTGCCAAAGACGGCATTACAGTTTACCTGCATGAGTCAAATCCTGTAGCTGAACTGTCCGTTAAGCAGCTCAGTGACATTTATACGGCTAAAGTGACCAACTGGAAAGAGCTAGGTGGACCTGATGCAAAAATTACCCTGTATGGCCGTGAAAACAGTTCCGGAACCTATGTCTATTTCAAAGAAGCCGTGGTAAAGGCCGACTATGCAGCCAGCTGCCAGACCCTTCCGGGTACTGCAGCGGTTGTTAATGCAGTAAAAAAGGATAAGTACGGGATTGGTTACGGAGGTGCCGCATATGCTGAGGGCGTAAAACACTGCATGGTAAAAAAGGATGACAAGAGTCCTGCCTACCTGCCGACGACAGAAAATGTGGCGAAAAACATGTACCCGATAACACGGTACTTATATATGTACATGCGGAACCGGCCAACAGGGGATACGAAAAAATTTGTTGACTGGGTGCTGAGCCCCGAAGGACAAAAAGTGGTGTCGGGGGTGGGATATTTTCCTGTGAAATAAAGTTGAAGTAAAGACAATCAGTACATCAAGCTATATGAATATCGAACAAGGAATGCTGAATAATGAATTTCGAAGATAATATATATTCGGTCTTATCTTCAGTGTTCGACATTCGATGTTCCTTGTTCAGTGTTCAATTTAATAATACAACTGAACAGCGAAAAATAACAAATGAACAAGGATCTTCCCGATATAAGTAACCAGGAGTTTGAATTCAAATCAGCTCTCAGCCGGTCGATCGGAGAAAAACAATTCCGTTTTTCCGACTGGTTTGCTTCAAAACTGATCAAAACGGTTTCTTTTTTTTCAATTGCCTTTGTTATCCTGATCTTTCTGTTTGTTTTCAGAGAAACAGTGCCGCTGTTTGGCGGAAAACAGGGTTCAGAAAAGACTGAAATTACCGGCACCGGTCATGCAGATGAGCTGAAGCCTGAGAGCTATGTTACAGGTGGAGAAGAACAATCCGGGGGTGAACTAAGGCCGGAAGTATATTCACCGGATGAAAGGGAACAGGAAGAGAACGAACTTAAACCTGAAATCTATTCACCTTATGAAGAAACGCAGGATCTGGAGGAACTGAAACCCGAACGATATGGTAACGCTATTCCGGATTCTTATTCTGCTGAAGAAATGACGGATGAATATACTGTTACAGCAGATGTTTATAAAATCGGAGAGGAAGCTGAGAATCCTGTAAAGACATTATTCTCAAAAGACTGGCAGCCGGTGTCGGATAATCCCCGGTACGGATTGTTACCCCTGTTTGTGGGAACCCTGAAAGTCACTCTGCTGTCCATTCTTTTTGCCGCACCGCTGGCCATAATGGCCGCTCTTTATACGGCTATGTTTGCACCTAAGCGGTTGAAGGAATTCATCAAACCGGTCATTGAACTTTTAGCCGGGTTTCCATCCGTGGTAATTGGATTTTTTGCGCTGACTGTGCTGGCTACCTTTTTTCAACAGATTTTCGGCTATGCGAGCCGGTTAAATGCGTTTGTGGGGGCAATTGCCATGGGACTGGCTGCCATTCCGATCATCTATACACTCACAGAAGATGCACTGACCGCAGTGCCGAAGACTTACATTGAAGCCAGCCTGGGGTTGGGTGCCAGCATCCGGCAAACGGCATTCTCTGTTATTCTCCCGGCTGCAACGCCGGGCATATTTGCTGCTGTAATACTGGGTATCGGAAGGATTTTTGGAGAGACTATGATAGCCCTTATGGCAACCGGTAATGCGGCGTTGATCTCCGCCAGTCCTTTTGATTCCATAAGGACTTTATCCGCCACCATCGGTGCTGAAATGGCTGAAGTGGTATTCGGTGACACCCATTACAGTGTGTTGTTCCTGATAGGTTCACTATTATTTATATTCACCTTTACACTGAATGCTATCGCTGAATTCTATTTTAAGAATAAGGTTGTAAGGCGAATTCAGGGTAAATGAACCATAAAGATGAATTCCGAAAGAAAAATACCCGTCTCAGGAAGGATCGTTAAAGATGCAGTGATCAAGTCACTGACCGGTGTTACCGTGCTTGTGATCATCGCTGTTATTGTTTCGATACTGGGCATAACCATTGCCGGCGGCTGGAAGAGTTTTAACTGGGAATTCCTGACGCACTTCCCCGAAGATGGTATGACCCGGGGAGGAATACTTCCGGCTATTGTAGGAACAGCATTGATGACCATCATCATGACCATTGCAGCAGTACCTCTTGGTGTGATCACTGCCATCTATCTGGCCGAGTATGCTTCCGAAAGATCAGTCTTTGCAAAGACCATCCGTTTTGCAGTTAAAACCCTGGCGGTTGTACCATCTATTATTTTCGGACTGTTTGGCCTGGGCTTTTTCATAAAATTTGTAGGCCTGAATATCGACAATGTATTTTACGGCGGTGAACTGAGATGGGGACAACCTAATCTGCTGTGGGCCAGTCTCACTATGGCATTGTTAACACTGCCTGTAGTAATTGTTGCTGTAGAGGAAGCGATAAGGACCATCCCGCGGGATATGCGTGAAGCCAGCATGGCATTGGGCGCCACCCAGTGGCAGACAATAAAAAATGTGGTATTACCGGGGTCCATGACCGGTATTATGACAGGTACCATCCTGGCCATCAGCCGGGGTGCCGGAGAGGTCGCCCCGATCTTATTTACCGGAGCAGCCTATTACGTGGCGGAACTGCCCAAATCGTTGAATGAACAGTTTATGTCACTGGGTTACCATATATATATTATGTCGACACAGTCCACAAATGTGGACGAAACACTCCCTATTCAGTTTGCCACCACAATGGTGCTTTTGCTGTTGACATTTTCACTGAGTTTAATCGCTGTCATCCTCAGGTACAGGATAAGAAAGAAAGCAATTCAATCGACATGAAAGAAAACAAAGTAAACGTTAAAAACCTATCTTTTTTCTACGGATCGAATCAGGCCCTGAAGGATATCAATGTGGTTATTCCTGAAAATCAGGTTACTGCATTTATCGGCCCATCAGGATGCGGCAAGTCAACTTTTCTGCGAACACTCAACCGGATGAATGACCTGATTGATAATACACGGGTGGAAGGTATGGTGATGATCGATGATGTTAATATCTATGACAAAAATGTTGATGTCGTCAATCTGCGTAAAAAAGTGGGTATGATATTTCAGAAGTCTAACCCGTTTGCCAAATCCATTTATGATAATATAGCATACGGACCTAAAATCAATGGTATGCGGGATAAGAATGAGCTGGACGAAATCGTGGAGATTTCGCTTAAACAGGCCGCTATCTGGGAAGAAGTAAAAGACAGGTTAAACATGTCGGCTCTTAGCCTTTCCGGCGGTCAGCAACAACGTATATGCATAGCACGCACCTTGGCCGTAAACCCCGAAATTATTCTGATGGACGAACCAGCCAGCGCACTCGATCCGATATCGACTGCCAAAATAGAAGAGCTGATTCATGAACTGAAGAAAGTGTATACCATAATCATCGTAACCCATAACATGCAACAGGCAGCCCGAACCAGTGATTTTACCGCGTTCTTTTACCTGGGTGAACTGGTGGAAATGGACAGGACAAAAACTATCTTTACCAATCCCGGTAATAAACATACGGAAGATTATATATCGGGGAGGTTTGGGTAATGAAGAAGTAGTAAGTAGCTAGTAGACAGTAGCTAGTAGTTAGTAGCTAGTAGGGAAGATCAGGAGAAGAATTTGTATTTCTACTAACTACTATCTACTAACTTCTAACTACTTGATCATAATAAATTGTAAAAAAATAAAATTAAAACAACATCCATGCAAACCTATTTTGAATCAGAACTCGCAAAACTGCGAAAGCGTATAACAAAAATGCTAAATCTGGTGTCGGGCCAGCTCGACAGATCATTTCAGGTGCTCTTGAACGGTGATACAGAAATGATCGCTCAGATAAAAAAAGATGAAAATAAAGTGGATAAACTGGATATTAAAATTGATAAATTATGTCAGCGAATTTTTGCTTTGGCACAGCCCGTGGCAGGTGACCTGCGCTTTATCATGGCCTCCCTGAGGATCGGGAATGAGATGGAACGGATCAGTGATATGGCTTATGAAATCACAAGACGTTCGGAAACGGTGAGCCTGTATCCCGAAATACTCGGCCAATACGAAATACCAGGGCTGCTTGATCAGATCCGCAAGTTATTTGTTCAGTTGCAGGAATCCTTCATGAACGGAAACTCTTCGCTTGCTTATGATATTATCGCACGATGTAAAATAAGGGAGGAAGATTGTAAAACCATATTCAACGAAATCGTGGCCCAGATGACAAAGAAATCAAATGTCATCATTATTGCTACCGATTTAATTTTAATAATACGTAACCTGGAAAGGATCATTGGGCATATCGAGAACATTGCCGAATCAATTATTTTCATCGTTGATGCAAAAATTGTAAGGCATTCGCGACTTAGTGAAGGGAAAAACAAAGGTGAAAAGGATGAGACAACAGATGGCGACGATGAAGCTTAATATTTTTCTCGCAAAGGCGCTAAGGCGTAAAGGTTTTTATACAAAGATGTTTTTACCTCCACTTTGCGTCTCTGCATCTTTGATAGAAATCTTTTCTTATCTTTTTCTTTACGAGAAACCGCTTTGCTATATTTCCACGAAGTCTTTTTTTGGCGCGCCACACACCGGGCAAACCCAATTTTCGGGGAGATCAGAGAACTTCTTCCCTTCTTTGGCCTCGTCATAGATATAACCGCAATCTGTACACTTATATTTTTTAAGGTCTGTACCAGTCGCTTTATTCTCCAGTTTTGACCTGTCAATATATGTCGGGGCATTCCGGGGCACAACGCCTTTTTTAACATGCCTGTAATACATGTAGGTGAGAGGTTCACGGGTGTCATCCAGGATCTCTGATTGAACCAGCTCCCCTATAAATATCCAATGAGTGCCGACATCAAAAGTCTGGATAACCCTGCATTCCAGAAAGGCAATGGCATCATCCAGAACGATGGGGACGCCGGTTTCACCATACCGTACCTGCATACCCTCCATCTTGTTGAATTCCTTTCCGCTTTTGTAGCCAAACCGGTTAAAGATATCGGGAGAAGTATCCTTGTGCAAAACGGATACGGAAAAAACACCTGTCTTTTGAATGACCTGAGACGTATAGTTATTTTTGTTGCAGCAGGCCGCAAACCGGGCAGGCTTAGCAGTCACCTGGGATACCGTATTCGAGATAAATCCGTTGCCTTTGAAGTTATCACCTGAACTGACAATGTAAAGACCATAGGATACCTTGAACAGAGCTTCAAAATTGATCATGTTTTAAAATTTTAATACAATATAGTGGTTTTTCGGGACATTTTAAAGGAGTGAATCGGGTGGATGTATTTTTAATGAAAGCATTCTGTTACCGCAAAAGCAGAATCTAAACATATCCAAAAGCATTTAAAATTTTACTTCATTCCTTTTTTTCCTGTTCACAAAGATGGTTACTCGCAATGACCTCTGGGACGGGGCTTGTGCGTGATACGGCAATTTGTCCGTAATAGCAGAACCCAAACAGATACATTTGTTTTATGGATTATGACTTTTTGCAATAAAATCAGTCAATATCTCTGACATGATATTCAAACTCGGCTTCCCAGGATGGTGATGTAATGCAAATCTGCTTCAGACAGCCCAGATAATAGAACCGCTTGTTGGGCGGGATGATGATTACATCGCCAGCCATCACCTTGTTGGGTTCATCTTCGATATACCAGGTACCTTCACCTTCGATGATATAAAAAATGAAATAACTCTTGCTGTGATAAAATTCCTCCAGGTGTCCTTTTTGCGTTTCCTGGTAAACAACTGCTGCCTGAGGGCATTGTTCCTTATTGTTGTATACCCTCATTTTTACTCCCTGTTTCTCAAACTCAGGGACATCTTCTTTTCTAAAAATCATCAGCGTGTTTTTATTTAATGTACAAAATATGCCATCAATCCCAATGCAATCAATACAATGCCTGTTATCTTTCTCATATGGTGTTCCAGAAAATGCCAGTTGAATTTGTCCAGTCCCCTCATGCCGAGATATACAAGCAACACCATCAGGGAAGGTGTTATCAACGTATAAACGACCGAAACGATAAGGATTCCCATCCAGCCCAATGTTCCTGCCTGAAAATAATAGGCTTCCAGTTCAATGCAGGGTGACAGGAACATGGCCAGGCTCAGAGAAGCCAGGATGACAAGACGGGATTTAGTGTTTTTGTTAACGGAAAGATGAGCATGCATATGACGGTTTGCATGAAGCAGATCAATGATTATATAAACCAGTCCAAGAATGATCAGAATCAAAGGGGCAATAATGGAAGATATTAATTCAAAAGCATCCGACAGTTTATATCCGATGAATCCGACTGCAATTCCAATGATTATGGTACTTGCAATATGGGCAAATGCTGTAATTATTGCAGCCGTCAGTGTTTCCTTTTGTGTCCACTGCTCGGTTTTCCCAATGGCGATCAACGGAAGCCAGTGATTTGGAATTAGCGCATGAATAATGCTTAATAAAATACTACCGAAGAAAATCTGCCACATTTTGATTTAATGAGTTATTGGGAATTTAAAAATAATCAAAATCAGGAAAGGAGGATGTGCTGTAAAAATAAATTTACAGAAACCTTTGTTCCCCTGGCTTCAGCCAGAGGACATCATCATGTCCCTCATACACCAGCCCGATCTCTTTTCGGATGGCATCCAGCGTGTCAATCAGTAACAAGCTGTTTTCCCAGGACATCAGGTCACTTTGTATTTTACCTTTTTCGAGGCATTGTATCAGTTCCGTCGCTTCATAATTATATCCATTGCCCACCGATTTCCGATTTAAATATTCTTCCTTGCCATCCGGCGTTATCAGCTTAACAGGCACGGGCATATACCACCAGTTGTCAAAGACGATCGTCCCGTTTTCCCCGTATATGGAAGCCATTATGTCTGTTTTAGCTACGATCGAGGAGTACAGAACAGCCAGGGTATCATTATCATAGCCAAGGGTGAAGCTACAATTATGATCAACTCCGGTTGTTCCCATGCCGGCCATAGCCTTACTATTTTTGGGTTTCCCCAAGAGCAACAATGACAGAAAAAGCGGATAAATGCCCAGGTCCAGCAAAGATCCGCCGATAAGCTTCTTATTGTATAAGCGGTGATTGGGATCAAACGGTAGGTGGATGCCAAAGTCGGCTGTCAGCAATCTGATCCTGCCAATACGACCCGAATCAACCAATTCTTTAACCTTGATAAGTCCCGGTAAAAATCGTGTCCACATTGCTTCCATTAAAAAGCAATTCTTCTCCATGGCCATGTTTATCATAGCACGAACTTCACGGCCGTTTACTGCAAATGGCTTTTCGCACAGCACATGTTTGCCGTGGTCAAGACTCATCATGGTATTTTCATAATGCAGGTTGTGTGGTGTTGCAATATATACGATATCAATATTTGGATCCCGTGCAAGTGCATCGTAACTGTCATAGCCTTTTTCAACATTATATTGGCCTGCAAAGGCTTTCGCAGTGTCCATATTCCGTGATCCCACCGCATACAATTTTGACTGCGGCACAAACAGAAGCGCTTCGGCCATCTTCCGGGCAATGAAACCGGTACCCAGGATCCCCCAGTTATAAGTTTTCATATTAGAATTGCGTTTACTCCGAAAAGTGTTTTATTAGCCACCAAAGCACTAAAGCACAAAAATTCACAAAGATAAATGATTGGTTATTAATACTTTGTGTTTTAGTGTCTTTGAGGTGACCATATTTTTATGACTTTTCAGAGCGGACTAAAAATTTGAAATATAAGAAATTAGAGAACGGACAGTAAAATAATATAAAAAAATAAAGCATTCCTCTGAAAATGAATAATTCCTGATTATTGATTTTCAGCACAATTAAGATATCGGGAGGTATTATCGTACACCTCCCGTAAGTTTTGACATTACTGAATCTGATGTTTCGGGCAGGTTATTATTATTATCAGACATCATTCATCAGTTTATCAAATTCATCCACCTCGATTGCAGGGGACGTTGAAAATGAGATGCCTGTTAATTTATTCAGGGCAATAGAGGCTTTTACAGCATTCTCAGTAGCCGGGAATGTGGTGATGATCACCAGATCTTTTTCCCCCAGCAATGCGTACATTGACTTCATTTCACCGCCATATTTGTTGATGAGATTGACGGCTTTTTCAGTACGTCCGGCACTGATCCCTTTCAATGCGTCGGATGTATAATTTCCAAACAGAAAGTAAGTTGCCATTTCAAATTCCTCCATGTTTAAAGGGTTACTATAAAGCAACAATTAACCGAAAAAGAAATTGTATGATGAGACGTATCACGATGGAAAAACCATAAAAGTTACAAATTAAAAATTCAAAAATCAATAACTTAGACCTGAAATACGCAACAGGAACGGTTGAAATGAGCGAACTACCACATGGATCGGATTAAAAAAAGTTCACCGTTAACCGTTAACAGTGAACCGTAAGCATTATTTCTCCCAATGCTGTATTTCGATAATGTTCCCTTCCGGGTCTTTGGCGTATATAACCTCAATGATTCCCAGTCCTGCAATTTCTTTTTTTACCTGCTCCCCGTATCTACTTCCTCCATGTGCAATCAGCTGGTTCAATGTTTCCTCCACATCAGTTACACGAAATGCAATATGACCAAATCCCGGATTATTAATAACCGGATCATTTTCTGTTTCCGGCATAATATTATATCCAAATATCTCAAGGGTCGGGCCATCCTTAATTCCCGGCAGTTTTAAATGCATCCCCCTGATTCTGGCACCTTCAATTTTCGTCAGCTTATTGATCCATTCTCCTGACAGATCTCTTTCAGGATAAAGCGGTTCACAACAAAAAACATCGACATAGAACCGGACAAGTCTTTTCCAATCCCTGGCAATGATATTGGTGTGTACATATTTTATGATGTTATCCATTTTTTTCGATATTCCGTTATGTGTCTGTAATTCATTTTTTGGCTTTATACCGGTCTTTATCGATAAAGAAATCCATTGCTTTCGTCCGGCTGTTGAATACGGCTGAATGCACAACCTGATCCGGAATATAATAACAGTCACCCCTTTTGTATGTACGGGCAATACCTCCAATGGTCAGTTCCATCTCGCCTTCTATCACTATTCCCCATTGCGCGCCGTGTGCGTGTTCACGAACCTTGCCAATGGGTTCAATATCAAGAAATACGATCTGATGGTCCTGTCCCTGAAAGATCCAGCCTTTTATGCCGTTGAAATCAATATCGGCCTCCGGCAGTTTCTTTATCATCTCGGTAAAAAGAATATTTACACTTTCATCGGATGTCATGGCTTTGTTTTTTGGTTAATACATTATTGGTGAAGACGCGATGAATCACGTCTCTATACATTTTCTTGACTTTCATAATCTTACTTTTTTCACCGGTTCAGTAAATTACAGCTTTTCGTTATTCATTTTTCACTTCTTTGCCTCTTCCCCCTCGCCAGTGAAGCAAACACTCCCATGAAACATAACAATCCGAAAAGCAGGAAGATGACTTTCACACTGGACAGGAACAGATGTTGATTCTCCGGGCCAATGCTTGCCTTTCCGATAAAAATATTGAGAATCATGGTGGCAATTCCCATGCTCATCATCTGACCTGTAAGCCTCATGGTACCTACTGTTGCTGAAGCCACTCCCAGGTGTTTTTTTGTTACTGATCCCATCACTGCATTTGTATTGGGGGCCGAAAAAAGGCCAAATCCGGTTCCGAGAACCACAAGGCTTGTTATGATATAGGTTTTTCCGGTTGCATCATCGAGAAATGACAACATGACCAGTCCGGTCACCGTAATGCCCATGCCCAGCGAGGACAAGATCCTTGAATCATATGTATCGGAAAGCCTCCCGGAGATGCTTGCCACCAGCATCATGACAAAAGGCTGTGTGACTAATATGGATCCGGCCTGCAGGGGTGATAATCCCTGGCTGTACTGAAGGTATAAACTCAGGATAAAAGATACGGCAAAAGTGGCAGCGTAGTTGATCAGTGCAGCCAGGTTGGAAAACGCAAAAACACGGTTGTTCCTGAACAGGTCGATATTCAGCACCGGCCATGACTGTCTCAATTCCACCCGTGTAAATACAGCCAGTCCCACCAATCCTGATCCGGTAACAATAAAAGCATGGGGTTCAGGTAATTTTGAGAAACCATACATAAGTGCGGAGATGGCTATTGTATATACGAGGGAGCCGGTGTAGTCAAATTTTTCATGTTTTGCTTCGGCCCATTCAACTTTTATGGTAAAGATGATTATTGCGATAACCAATACTGCAAAAGGAAGAGTAGCCAGGAAAAGGCTTCTCCACCCAAGGGTTTGTGTAAGTATGCCACCGATAAAAGGAGCTACGGATAATCCTAAATATACAGCCGAAACGTTAATGCCAAGGGCTTTGCCGCGTTCATGCGGAGGGAATGCGGAGGTCAGTATGGCCATCCCCGTAGCAAATGTCATTGCGCTTCCGAAGCCCTGCAAAACACGGAATACAATTAACATTGTCCCGCTGGTGGCAAATGCACAACCCAATGAGGACAGGGCTATAATGATACTCCCGAATAAAAAGATTTTTTTCCGTCCCAGTATGTCCGCTGCTTTTCCCAGCGGGACCAGAAAAACGGCCGATGATAATAAAAAAGCCATAGCTACCCAGCTCATGGTTATGGCATTCATTGAAAACTCCTCCCCAATCTTTGGTAAAGCTATGTTGACCGCAGCTCCAAGAAAGGGATTGACAACTGAGGTGAGAATGATAATGAAAAGCAGAATGTTCTTGTTAAAGCCCGTATTATGTTGCAGCTGATGCATGAAAGGTATAATAGGATAACTGTAAAAATAATTACAACCATTGTAAAGGTAAAAGGAAGTTGGATATATTCAATAATTGCCTCACAACAACTTTTATCAATCGCTCGGCTCTGCCGAGTGATTGATATATCGATAGGTTTAGTCTGTATTTTGGTTGCTTTTTATATGTAAAGTATATTGGTAAAGCCAATATTGAAATTCAGTCACTCGGCAGAACCGAGCGACTGAGAGAGGAATTTGTACACCCGAAAGGGTATTCAGCTAAATCTGTTTCTGGTTGTTTGTATTTGAAGAACAGATTGCTTAATTTTAGAAATAACAAGCCCGAACGGATTTAATAAAGCTGAGTTTATAAGAGTTTCCCGTTCCTTGAGGCGGGACAGTTTATTAAAGATTCAGGTTATACGTTTATTCTTATGAAAAAAACCCAGAAAAAGAAAAACAAAAAAGATACCGGAAAGGATAAGACGTTGAATAAGGAACTCCCGGAGAGCAAAAATCAAAAAGGTAAAAAATTAAAAAGGAAATTATACAACCGCGAGCTGGCCAAGCTGCAGATCGAGCTGGTAAAACTCCAGGAATGGATAAAAAGCAAAGGGCTGAAGGTCGTGGTAATTTTTGAAGGACGTGATGCGGCAGGGAAAGGGAGTGTGATCAAACGTATCACCCAGCGGCTTAATCCCCGCATTTGCAGGGTTGTTGCGTTAGGCACACCCACAGAACGTGAAAAGACACAATGGTATTTTCAGCGATATGTGGCTCATCTGCCGGCCGCCGGTGAGATGGTGCTGTTCGACCGAAGCTGGTATAACCGGGCCGGCGTGGAGCATGTGATGGGTTTTTGCACCGAAGAAGAATACAGTGAATTTCTGCGTACCTGTCCGGAATTTGAGAGGATGCTGATGCGTTCGGGCATCATTCTTATCAAATACTGGTTCTCTGTTTCTGACGAGGAGCAGGAGATCAGGTTCAGGTCCCGGCTTGAAGACCCAACCAGGCGCTGGAAATTAAGTCCTATGGACCTGGCCTCGCGTGAGAAATGGGTGGAATATTCCGAGGCAAAAGACGAAATGTTCAAATACACCGATATCAAACAAGTTCCCTGGTATGTGGTTCAGGCTGATAATAAAAGGAGAGCGAGACTGAATTGCATTACACATTTATTAAGCCTTATCAAGTACAAAGACCTCACTCCCGAACCAATGAAATTACCGCCACGCAGACCCCGGAAGGCCTATGTGAGGCCTCCGATAACTGATCAGACATTTGTACCCGAAGTTTACTGAAAACACGATACCTTAGACACCCTGGCAGGGTGGCTGAAGAATCAGAAGCAAAATGAAAAACAGAATGAGAATGAAGAAAAAACAGAGCTCAACATGCGTTTAATTCATCATTTTCATTCTCATTCTCGCTCTGTTTTTGTACCCGAAGCGGGACTTGAACCCGCACAGCCATTACTGGCCACAGGATTTTAAGTCCTGCGTGTCTACCAATTCCACCATT
>JAFGKY010000064.1 GCA_016928305.1 Bacteroidales bacterium | reverse complement strand
TTAAAACCCTAAATTATGAAAACTTTCTATACAATTCCCCCAACCTGAAGGTTGGGGCTATTGAATTAACTTTTATTGTATCTTTTTAGGCAATGGTTTCAACTCTTAATTCACATGATTAATGCAACCTCATTAATGTCTAGGTGAATTGCTGGCTGCGCTTTCCCAATAATCACTTTGTTTCAGGGTGTTATTCGATAAGCCGACCTGTGTTTCAGGTATTTTGAGAAACCCATCAAAACCTTTATCAGATGGAAAGGAGACGGGAAATTCATCACTTTGCAAGCTGTTTGCATCTATGGCAGCTTTGGCAACATCCAGCCCCTGTCGCAGCAAATCGTAATACCGTAGTCCTTCCAATGCAAATTCAAATCGTCTTTCATCCATAATATCCTGGAAGGTCAATGATGTTTTTTCATGAGCATTGTCCTGGAATGCCCTGTTCCTGATCATGTTGTAATATTCAATGTCTTTCCCGTCACCCAGATGTAATTCAGCCGCCATCAATAAAACATCAGCATATCGAAGAATGGTCAGATCCTGAAAATTGTCAATCATAAAATTGCCTCCGTATCCTTCAGCAACAGTCTGATTTGCAGATAAGGCTCTTGCACAATATTTATTCCATCCAAACCCGGTATATTGCCTTTGATCTGAAATATCGTATACACCAGGACCCAGGAATTCCTCCCAATTGACAATCGTAGCATCCCTTCGTGTATCGGCTGTATCGTATGCATAATAAATGCTGGGATTTACAGGAAAAATACCCCATCCCTTGGCATAGGGTACATAAGTCTTATTTCGGGGGCCCACCATAACCTGCCAACGGTTACCATCATTAATATTCCAGTCACTGTGCCCGAGATATGTATATTTAATGGCAAAGAGGGTTTCAATATTGTCCTTATTATAGTCGTTGCTTTCGTTTAACTCCCATAAATCGGAGTAGTCTGGCAACAATTCAAAACCACCATTCGTAATAATATCATCCAGATAATTTGTAACCTGTAATTTTGTTACTATTCCGGCAATACCAGATTTTTTGTAATAACCGGTATAAAAAAGCCATACTCTGGCTAACATTGCCTCTGCAGCCCATTTTGTCGCCCTCCCGGCATCAGGTCCTGGACCCGGAGGGGTAGCAGGAAGGTTCTCAATAGCATAAACCAAATCCTCAGCAATGTATTTATATACATCTTCAGGATCTGCTTGTGGAATATATGCTTCATCCGGAGTGAGAATCTTGGTTACCAGGGGAATATGACCAAATATTTTAGCTAAATTGAAATAGAAATAAGCCCTTAAAAACCTGGCTTCACCGGCATATTGAGCTGCTAATCCGCTCTCACCGGAAGCCCATTTTACGTTTCCTGTATTCTCAATAACAAGGTTAGCTCTGTAAATACCGAGATAACCATTTTGCCAATTCGGATCAGCTAAGTCTGGATCTATACAATAGAACTGATCAAACTCATTCTGCCCAAAACCGTCTACAATTCCTCCGCCACCTGAACAGTTATCGGACATTGATTCTGCAATTAAATTCGGGGCGTTCCAGGAATCACGCTGCAATACATCATAAACTGCAGTAACAGCCTGTTCAATATCCTCTCTTGTTTTGTAGAAGGTTCCTGATGTCACCTTATCGAAAGGCTGGTTGTCTAAAAAATCTTCATTGCATCCTATAAGGAAGATAAAGAACAACAGCCCGGCCAATATTTTAATCTTATTCATATTCATTGTGTTAAATAGGTTTTCGTTCAAAATTTGAGATTTAATCCGAGGAGAAATTGACGTGATTGCGGATATGTACCCAGGTCAATGCCGGTAGACATATTTTGGTATCGGGAATAATCATGGTCCCCATATCCAACTTCAGGATCAAATCCTTTGTATTTGGTAAAAGTAAATGCATTGACCACAGAAACATACAACCTGCATTGTGTTACAATGAACTTAGGTATAATCGTGGAAAAGTCATAACCGAAATTGATACTCCTGACTTTGAGGAAGGAGCCATCCTCAATATATAAATCAGAAAAGTTTCTCCAGTTTTTATTGGCTTCGGCTCCGTCTGTCATTCTGGGCATCCTGTTGGATGTTCCCGGGCCATGCCATCTGTCTAAAGCGTCGGCTGTTTTGTTGGGACTTAAGGTATTCATTGAGCTTATCCCATTCGCAATATCATTGCCATATACTCCCTGCAAAACAAACGAAAGATCGAAACCTTTGTATGCTGAACTAAATGATAACCCATAAACAAACTTCGGCCATGGGTTTCCTATCATTGTTTTATCTTCCGAGTTAATTATCCCATCGCCATTGAGGTCCTGAAAAATAACATCACCGGGCTTGGCGTTGGGCTGAATGATCTTGTCATTATTGGTATATTGACTTATTTGTGCCGAGTCCTGGAATATTCCGTTGGTTTTATACCCCCAGAAAAAGGACAAAGGGTAACCATCTTCTGCCCTGTAAAATTCTTCAAAGTTGGTATACAATACACCGGTCTGGCCATGAATTATGCTGTCTACCGTAGGAATATGCAGTACCTTGTTTTTATTGAATGAAAAGTTGCCATTAACGCTAAAACTAAAATCACCTATTACTTTCTGGTATCCAAGCGCTATTTCCACCCCTGTGTTTGAAACATCGCCTCCGTTTCCAATCGGATAGGAATTGTCATTAAGTATTCCGGTCAGTTCAGGAACCCTTATGGTTACCAACCAGTCTTTCTGAAATTTCTTATACCAGTCAAAAGTCAATGTAATACTATTTAAAAAGCGGGCATCGAATCCTATATCCGTCATTGTTGCTGTTTCCCATCTTATCGATGCATTGGGAATCTGATCGGGTGCTGCACCAATATATTTTGTCTGCGGGTTACCGAAATAATAATTTTTATCAGATAAACTGATTAACGACTGGTAGGCAAAAGGAGTGATGTTATCGTTACCGTTTTGTCCCCAGCTTGCCCTTATTTTTAAGAAATCGAGCCAGGTAAATTGAAAGAATGCCTCCTCGGTTATGATATAACCCCCTGAAAATGAAAAGAAGTTCCCGAATCTGTTGGAGGGACCAAACTTTGTGGATCCGTCACGCCTGAACACACCTGTAAATAAAATCTTTTCGTTATAGTTGTAATTTACCCTTCCAAAATATGAAAGGAACGATTCCTCACTTTTTGAGCCAAAGTTTGTTTTCAGGGAGTCATTGGTGCCATTGCTTAAAATAGCATGTTCAAAATCGGGAATGATCAGATCATAAGCTGCACCCCCGGTATTGTATCTGGTTGTTTCACGAACCGTATTTCCCACCAGTATATTCATGTTATTTTTACGGAATGAAAAACTGTAGTTGATTGTGTTCTCCCAATTGTATTTAAAATTTCTGTAAAAACTCATATTTGCAGTCGAATGTTGATTGATGTCCAGTGTGGATAAATTATAAACAGGCGTAAAACTGTTGTTTTCGTTTATCGAAACATCAAATCCCAAATCCGTCCTGAGCTTTAATCCTTTTATCGGTGAAAGCTGAAGATATACATTACCAAGCGCCTTATTTTCTGTTGTTTGATTCTGGCACCGATAATACATATTAGCAACCGGATTACTCTCTGAAGGATATATCGACCTGCCGAAACCATCAGGATAGGAATCATCGTACGGAAGGAAAGTGGGAGAAGTACTGATGAAGCTTTTTACATTATTGCCATAGATGTTTCCAACACCAATGCCGTGGCTTGTTACATGGGCAAAAGTTATATTTTCACCAAACGTAAAAATGTCTTTGAAAATTTTGGTCTCGGAATTTATTCTTGCTGAAATCCTTTCATACGAGGATTGATCGTGTGTGCCTATTATACCATCCTGTGCAAAATAGTTCACTGAAGCTGAATACATGCTTTTTTCAGTACCGCCTTCAATGCTCAGGCTATGGCTGTGAACGGGCGCATTTTTTTTAAACAGGTAATCCTGCCAGTAAACAGTTTTAACGGAATCATATACCGATGGATCAATCAGGATATTTCCGTCACTGCCATAGACAATATCCCCGTTTGCATCCAGTTGAGGAAGAAACGGCAGGTTATACGGATATTTTCTGTTTGTTCTGTACTTCGGATTGGAGTTGATATAAGCCTCATCCATGAGCATTACATATTCCCTTGTGCTGAGCACGTCAACTTTATGGATAACATTCTGAATCCCGTAATATCCATCGTATGAAATATGCATTTCACCTGCTTTCCCCTTTTTAGTGGTAATAAGCACGACTCCGTTTGCTGCCTGAGCACCATATATGGCCGAAGAAGCAGCGTCTTTAAGAATATCGACGGATTCTATATCAGAAGGACTTAAATAGGATACATCACCGGTAGGCACGCCATCGACGATATAAAGCGGATCGGCATTCCCGATGGTACCAACACCTCGGATACGGACTTTAAAATTGGAACCGGGCTGGCCTGAATTTGAAGTTATCTGAACGCCTGATGTCAAACCCTGTAAAGCTTGTTCCAGCCGTAAGCTATGTTTTTGATCCATTTCATCATTTGATACATGCGCGTTGGCTCCTGTGCTTAACTTCTTTTTCATGGTACCGTAACCTACCACAACCACCTCATCAAGTTGTTGTATGTCAGTTACCAGGTTAACATCCACTTTTTCTTTTCCCTGAACAGGAATCTGTTCAGTCAGGTAGCCTACCATTGAAAAAATCAATACGGCATCGGAATTCGCGACTTTAATGCTGTATTTTCCATCGATATCAGTTACCACTCCTGATGTTGTCCCTTCAACAATAATGTTTACGCCTGGCAAAGACTCTCCTGTTGTAGCATCAGAAACTGAACCTGAAATTATTCGTTCCTGTGAATAGCTGTTCCCATGAAAAATGATTAAAAGCAGAAACGTGAGCATTATTCTAACCCATGGATGGTCGGGTTTTAATAGTAATATGTTCTTCATACAATTTAATAGATTTATAATGAATAACTTAGTTATATGTCTTTATAAATTGCAGGTATTTATAAATTAGAATTGTAAATGCTTTGTGGATATTTACCAGCTCAAAACTAAATTCTATTCAATGAACATACCTTGAAAATAGCGCCTATAATCTTTGAAATCCTATCATCTTTAGTTAAAACATGAAGATTTTAAAATACAGTTTGAATTATGAGATCACTTAACAATTTAACCTTTAAGTCAATTACCAATAATCTGTTGCTGCTGAGTTCGAATCTGTTGAAATTTCTATATATCCAATACATTTTACTGGTAGTGTACATTTAAACTGCAATCAGCAAGGAGGATAAGTGCCACAAGGGACACTGCGTTATACCTTGCGGCAGATGAGGGAAACAGAATGAGAAACAGAATGAGAATGAAGATATTTATATGTTTATCGGTTCAATCCCCAATGAGCTATGAGGAAGGTGTTCCGTTTTATTCTATCAAGTGCACCTTACCCGTGGTTTCAAAATCGGCAGTCAGGACTTCACCTGAAGTCAAAGCTTTTGGTCCGGGCTGACAGCCCCCGATGTATAAACGAATTTTCCCAGGCTCCGCAACCCGTTTATTGTTGTCATCGATCAGGGACAGATGTTCCGGTTGAAGGGTAAATGCAATGGTTTTCTTTTCACCAGCCTTCAGGTGCACACGTTTAAATCCCTTCAGTGCATACTTCGGAACAGGTACCCGGGCATCCAGTAACTTAATATACAATTCCACAACTTCATCACCATCCATCTTTCCCGTATTCTGAACATCAACATGAACCATCACACTTTCACTGGTTTTAGCCGATTCCGGCACAACCAGATTTGAATAGGTAAATGTGCTATAGCTGAGGCCATAACCGAATGCATACAGGGGTGTCCCGTTAAAATACCGATACGTCCGTTCTTTCATGTTGTAATCTTCGAACGGAGGCAAATCATCAACCGATTTATAGAAGGTTACCGGCAGGCGGCCGGCCGGATTATAAAATCCGAACAACACATCTGCAATGGCATTACCCCCTTCTTCACCCGGATACCAGGCTTCAAGAATGGCATTAACATTTTCATCGGCCCAGTTTACGGCAAGGGCACTGCCGTTCAACAAGACCAGTACAATGGGTTTTCCTGCCGCTTTTATAGCCCTGAGCACTTTTTCCTGAACAGCCGGTAAATTGAGTGAAGTACGGTCACCTCCCTGAAAGCCTTCAAGTTCCACAGGCATTTCTTCCCCCTCAAGCCAGGGAGAGATACCTCCGACATAAACAACTACATCAGCCTGTTTTGCCACATTCACTATTCGGTTTATATAATCTTTATCTTCTTTTGACCATTGGAATTTCGCAACAGCACCACCCAGATTCTGATAATATTCAATGTTGAGCCGGTATTTTGTACCCTTTACCAGTTCAACCTTTACCTTGGTGGTGGTCGGAGCCTGATCTTTCCACGATTCAAAAAGGAGCCGGTTGTCAAGAAAAACACGATAGCCGTCATCTCCTCTGAAACCAAGAAAATAAGTACCTGTTTCAGGTACCGAAAGGTTACCTGACCATCGTACCGAGAATCGGGTGCTTTTACCCGGCAAAGGTGCATTACTGATAAAATCAAAATGGATATTTTTATCGGTTCTTGTCAGAAACGGCGTGCCTTTTAATTCCATGTTATCGAAATACTCGGCTTTCAATCCTTTTTCATCCCCGCTGGATAATGCGTCTTCAGGAACTTCCAACAGGACAGGAAAATCATCAGCCAGATCCGACCCGGCTTCAAATAATATTTCAGTGGATTTTGGTGCCCTGTTTTTTATTCCTGCAAGCGGGGTGACCGGTGAAGACGAGATTCCGTTATAGTTGCCATACAGAACCTCGGGTACATTAGCATTGGCACCGATAACGGCAATTGTTTTAATTTCTTTCTTTAACGGCAGGAAATTATCCTCATTTTTTAACAGAACCATTGATTCATGAGCTGTCTTAAGAGCCAGTTTCCGGTGCTCTGGTGAGTCATTATCCGAAAGCGGTATCTGCGCATAGCTGACCCTGTCGGCAGGATCGAACAATCCCAATTTGAAACGGGCTGTAAATAAACGCTTTACTGCTATATCGATATCGGATTCTTTCAGCAAACCTTTTTCTACTGCGCTTTTCAGATATTGATACGTATCACCGCATTCGAGGTCACATCCTGCCAGAACAGCCAACGCGGCAGCCTCTTCAGGAGTTTTAACGAATTTATGGTTGGCGTATATATCATAGATGGCGCCGCAATCGGATACCACATAACCCCCGAAATTCCATTTGTCCCTGAGCACTTCCTTTAAAAGCAGATCGCTGGCGCAACAAGGTGTCCCCAGGTATCGTTGGTATGCACCCATGATTGAATATGCGCCTCCTTCAACAATACAGGCTTTGAATGCAGGCAGATAAGTCTCGGCAAAATCGCGATAATCAGTCACGGCATTGAAGTGATGGCGTTCGGGTTCAGGACCGCTGTGCACAGCATAATGCTTAGGGGTAGCGATTACCTTAAAATATTTCGCGTCGGAACCCTGTAATCCTCTGACAAAAGCCACTCCAATGCGTGCAGTAAGAAAAGGATCCTCACCATAGGTCTCCTGTCCTCTTCCCCACCTGGGATCACGAAAAATATTGATGTTCGGTGACCATACGGTCAGTCCTTTGAACAAGCCATGGTCGCCCTGTCTCTGATAATCATTGAATTTAGCCCTGAATTCCGTTGATATGACATCAGCAACCCGGTAGATCAGGCTGTCATTCCAGGTTGCCCCCAACCCTATTGCCTGGGGAAATACGGTGGCGATACCGGAATTGGCAACCCCGTGCAGGCCTTCACTCCACCAGTTATAATCAGGAATTCCCAGACGTGCAATTGAATCGGCCCCGTTCATCATCTGGCTGATTTTTTCATCGAGGGTCATTCTCGATACCAGATCATTAACCCTTTCTTCAATCGAAAGGTCCGGATCCTGGTAAGGAAGAAGCTTATTGGTTTCCTTGCATTGACTGAATACAAATAATACAGCAAGGATCAGCAGGTTTTTCAGATTTATGATCTTCATAACGTTAAAGGTTTTATAGCTTGAGTTTCGATGGTAAATTAAATAAATAAACTGAAAATAACACCATGCTTTTAAGTATTCTGTGAGTTTTCTCCCTCCCATCAGTCTCTTCACTGGCCCAAGTTTTCAACATGTACCTCTCTTATGTCACAATCTTAAGCCCGGTATGCCGGGCCGTAAGTTGTGTCAGATGGAAGTAAGTGACACAGGTGCAACCTGCCTTATGTTTGTATAATGGTTATGATTAAAATATTCGTAGGTTGGAGGTGCAACCTCCAACCAGCGCAGGGGTGGTTATGGTACGCATTACAAATGCACGCCAGTGTGGGATTTTCAGCACCAGATCGGTTACGGATAAATGACTTCACGTCCGAATGGGGTAAGCGCCAGGTGTGCCAGCTTGAAATGCTGTTTGGCAAAGGGAATACCAATGATGGTAATACCCAGCAGGATGCCGAAGAACATGTGTGTGAGGAAGATCCAGATGCCACCCACGAATATCCAGATGAAGTTCATTAGGGTTGACAGGCATCCGGGTTGGCTTTCGCGTGTGCGGATATCCGCCCCGAACGGCCATAATTCCAGCATGGCCAGTTTAAGTGTCTGAAGGGCAAACGGGATACCAATAATGGTGATCATAAGTGCCACACTTGCCAGTACGTATTCCACTGCCGTAAACAGTCCGCCGAACAAAAGCCAGATAATATTTCCGATGAAACGCATATTTGAGTTTGTCTTTATTGTTGTATGTTTCGTGATTACTACATCAACCACAAAGCTAACGATTTTTTGATACCTGCAAGGGGTGTAGTTACGCTAATGCTAAACTGCACCCGAATTCTGGTACAACTTGCCAAATAAGGCACAGGCTGAAAGCTTGTAACAGTGTGGGGCGACCATTACCAGCAAGGGACAAAATATATCATTGATAAACAGCTAATAGATACTAAAAACAAGACTTTTTCGTGGCCTGGAATCTTATTATTAGCTCAAAAATGAGCGTTGTAATGAATTATCAGATTATGAAAGCGCATACTCTTCTTTGCTCAGGGCATAACTGCAATATTTTCGCCTTGAAGATACTTCTTCACAGCTTAAAATAAGCCTCTAAGGCTTAGAAATGAGCATAAAATCAGATTAAATGTCTGATAACTTTTATTTTAGTCTGTTCCGACCCCGATTTTATGACTTGTTTAACCTGTCTGGCAGCCATAAGCTTTTATCATGCAATTTGTGTATAGAAAAATATGTAAATAAATGACCAACAAACATTTCCGGCTATCAACCAGAAAAGATTAAGCTTTTTTGTGCCATAATATTTGGTTACAAGAAATGTACCTACAGGAATTGATAACAATACGGGGGTCAATATTACGATCCCAGGTAATCCGTATTTCATCTTTAAAGTGACCAAACGTCTGTTGCTCTTTTTAAATACCTTTTTTGATTTTCTGAAAAATTTCAACTTTTCAGGCCAGTATTTACTACAGGTTCTTATGAGAATATCGGAGAAAAAGGCAAAGATCAGTACTCCCAGGATACCTCCGGCATTAGTATAGATAAGGGTTTCTATAAAAGACATTTTCATTGCCAGGACCGCAAGAGGAAATGTAGCAGCAAATTTCCAGGTACAAAAAAAGATAATGGTAATTTCCTTCATTTAGTACCAGTTGTTTTTAAATTGAACATATTGTAAATCAGGCATTTTCTGTTTTTAGTAGACGAATTAATAAACGTCAACTTACGATTTAATATCTTTGTTTAATTTACAACAAAATCGATTTTGAATAGTATAAAAGATCCATATAAAAAAGGAGAAGATTTCTGGTATCCACTTGATAATGCCGCCAAAATCTTTCCGGCAATACGATCCAAAGAGCATACAATAGTATTCAGAATAGCTGCAGTATTAAAGGAGAGAATAAAAATTGCACATTTGCTGGCTGCCATTCACGCTATTGAAGATCGATTCCCTTACTATAAAGTTAAATTACGAAAAGGATTTTTCTGGTATTATCTTGAACACCTGAATGTGCCGATAACACTTGAAGTTGATAATTCCAGGCTTTGCAGGGAATTTAATACAAAGGACACAAACAAACTGTTATTCAGAATTCTGGCTATTAATAACAGAATAAGTATAGAATTTTCCCATGTACTAACGGATGGGGCAGGGGCTTTTGCTTTTTTAAAAACCTTGCTGGTACTTTATTTTAAACAGGAAGGAACTGTCATTCCTGATGATTTGAAATATCACCATCCGGATTCACTTGTTTCAAAAGAGGAATTTGAAGATTCCTATAATTATTATTTCAAGGATGATGTCCCCCCCAATTTAAAACTTCCCAAAGCCTGCCATTTGCCTTTTCCTCTTGCTACAGCTCCTCGCTTTGATGTGTTAATAGCCATTCTGTCTGTAAATGAGATTAAAAAAAAGGCTGATGAAAAGGGTGTTAACATCAATGTCTATCTTATTGCCTTATACTTGTTCGTTCTGCAGGATATTTTTAAAGACCTGAAATTATTTGGCCATAATAAAAAGTGTCAGAGATTACGAATACAAGTACCCGTTAATTTAAGAAATATATATCCCTCACAGTCCATGCGGAATTTTTCCTTATTCATTATGCCTGAAATTGATTTAAGGCTGGGTTATTTTACATTCGATGAGATAGTAAAAATTGTATATCACAAGATGCAGCTTGAAACTGATAAAAAACTAATCAACAAAATTATTGCAAGAAACGTAGGAAGTGAAAAAAAACTATTCGTGAGAGGAATTCCGTTATTTTTAAAAAGCATAATCCTTTATTATAAGTATTATTCGATGGGAGCAAACCAGTACAGCGGAGTAGTAACAAATTTTGGAAAAGCTCATATTTCACCGGAAATAGATAATAAAATTGAATATTTCATATTTACACCTCCGCCACCCAATAAAAAGCTTAAGATAAACTGCGGAGCAATCGGATTCAATGACAATCTTGTTCTAAGTTTTGGGAATATTACAAAAACTAAAGAATTGGAAAAAAAATTCCTGCATTTTCTTGTACAGCAAGGAATTAGAGTAAGGATAACAAAATATTAAAACAACTACACCATGGCATTTTGTAAAAATTGCGGAGTTGATCTGGAAGACAATATGAATTTTTGTCCTTTGTGCGGAGACTCTGTTGATGAAAAGGTGAACGGGATAAAACCTATAGAACAAATCCAAAACAGCTCAAGGGAAAACCTGCTTTCTGACTATGAAAATTTAACTCAAAAACAAAGGCGCAAACTGTTTTGGGAATTATCAGGGATTATCCTTGGCTCAGGAATTATCGTTACGCTTATTATGGATTTGATCATAAATAAACATATTACCTGGTCAAAGTACACCGTTACCATATGCCTGGTATTATTTGTGAATACAACAATTATTTCTTTCTGGCGTCAAAGGATACTGTTATTATTTGCAGGAAGTTTTGTATCAACTTCGATTCTCTTAGTACTTCTTGATATGTTTACTTTAAATATAGGGTGGGGGGTTAAACTTGGAATACCATTTCTTTTTTCATTTTATTTTTTTGCACTGATATTGACATTATTGTTGAAGTCTTCAAAACAACGAGGATTTAATATTTTGGCCTTTTTTTTCATCGCTGTTGGAGGTATCACCATCTGTATAGATGGTATTATATCTTTCTATAACAAAAATACTTTTTATCTGCATTGGAGTTTAATTGTAATCGTTTGCTTGATACCTATTTCATCTATATTATTTTTTATTCATTACAGGTTAAAAAAGGGTATTAACTTAAAGCGCTTTTTTCATATTTAGAACCAAGCAAATAGTTCTATCCAAAGATCACGTTTAAGAACACAGAATATCAGAAAGGTTCCTACCCATCCGTGGATCAGTCCCAATGTCCACAAATTCCTCCATTTCAAATATACTGCTGTAAAAATCAACTGCATAATAAAGGCAAAGATCATGAGAAAAAAGCTGGGATAATGCACCATACTGAATATTAATGACGTCAGAAGAATCACCTGATAATTTTTAAAATGAATATTTCTGATGGATATTAAATTCCCTGCCAGTATACCTGCCATCATAAATTGTTGAATTAAGCCCCATATCGGATATAAAACAAAAACAGGTATAATATGCCAGTTCGGTATAAATAGATGATTTGACAGCCCGTAAATAATAAATACGAGTATACTGAGAAGGGTAAAAGGAAGAAGAAACAAAAAGGATACCCTGAAGTTTTCTTTCTTAAATCCCCAGTAAATCAAAATTGTATTATCCGATTTATACTTAACAATCACATATATCAGCCAGGATAAGCATGCCCCGCAAATATAAAATGCCCTCATTTGAAGCCAGTCCATAATAACAAATTTCAATAATCCTGTTATCGCTACCGAAATCAATTCAATCCATTTTTTTCTGTCGGATTTCAATGTAGTGCAGTTTTTGTGCTATTCTATTTTAATTGTTCAATTTATGCAAAATTTTAATTATACGGATGTAAGATATTAACCTTGTTTTATTCGTGGTGAATCCTATCGAATTAAACTCCCCTTGCTGATTCGGCTTGCAGCCCGAATCTTTGAACAGACAACAAGCAGGTTGTACTTGCGATAATTGCGAAAGCAAAACAGTATGAAACTAACCTGCCGGTAATAAAGTCTGTCTGGTAATGATTATAGAAAGACTGGTATGGGAAGGGGTGATTAATAGTGCAAATCAATTAAATAAAAGGGTTGTCGTAATCCAGAACAACATCCCCTCGTTTGATTTTCGATAGTTTCCGGATCAATTTAAGGTTTAGTCTGTTGAGTGATGTGTTTATGCTGAACTGATGTGTTGCATGACCTCTTGGTGTTGAAAATATTCTTGTAGGTACCGACAGACTCTTCATCCTTTCAAGAATTCTGTCGGGACTGGGAACTTTCACAAAGGGATTGCCTTTAAAATTATCCCTTAAGTGGATTGAAAGGTCCTCGGCACAGTCACCACCGCAAAAGAAAATTGACCAGAAGCTGTACAACAATTCCTTCCATGTATACTGGCATTGTGCAGGAAGCGCAGGCAGGTGACAGTTAAGCAGTGTACCTACCCCCGCACGTTCCAGTTCATTTAACACAAAATTTATCCCGCTGAAGCTTGAAATTGATGCACTTTTTAATAACTTCATACCTGGTATTTTTTGGACAACACCAATTTAGGTGAAAATACCTTAAGCTGGGAAACCTTACCGTGTAAAGTTTTCCAGCTTTTTTAACAATTTAACATGCGGATTTTAGGTATAAAAGCGCGCGAGTGAGGACTCAGCAGTAACAGAGGCAATTCTGTAATCCTTTGATCCTGCAAATTCCGGTTCAGACAATCATAAGATTTTGCCGGGAAATTATACCTTTGCAGAAGTTATTCTGGCATCTTCTAAAACGAAATCATTATGATCCGATATTACTTTTCCTTGTTGATCTTCTGCTTTTCCACAACCCTGAACATTTCTGCATCCGATCCTGAAACCTGGGCACAGGGATATTATGAAGCCCTGTTTATAAATTCGGTTCCGGTGATTGACGGCATTGGTGATGAGAGCTGCTGGGATTCAGCGGTCTGGAGGCCGATCGACCAGCGGTGGATCGGCCCATCCTACACGGCTGAAGATTATTCGGGGCGGTTTAAGGCATTGTGGACCGCCTCACGGGTTTATGTGCTGATAGAGGTTGTGGATGATTCCCTGCGGTTGCAGGATCCAGGACTGGTAAATGTCTGCAGCAATATTTACAATTATGATTGTGTTGAAATATTCATTGATGAAAACCATTCCCGTGATGTGAACTATGCCAATTCCCATAAGGCATTTGCATACCATATGGATACACTGGGAAGTGTCTGTTATGCCAACGGTTCATTCGGCTGGGAAAGGCTGGATGATCATATCTTTTATAAAATGAAGCGGGTCTCCGGTGATACGTTTCATTATGAATATGAGATAAAGATCTTTGATGATACGTTTGTCTACGGTGTGGAAAGCACGCCGGTCACATTAACGGAAGGCAAGCTGATGGGCTGGTCGATAGCATACAATGACAACGACATGGGGACCATACGCCAGAATATGATCGGTTCGAAGTTTGTACCCGGGGATTCGGATTATGAAAGAAATGTAAGTTATTATAACGCTTCGGTGTTTGGCGATCTCAAACTGGTCATGGAATACGGGACGGTCTCTTCTGTTAATGATATAACCGATCCTTTTCATTGTGATATTAGAAATACAGGGGATGAACTGGTTGTTACCTTTCAGAATATGGAACAGGAAAACCTGCAGATACAATTATTCGATTCGTCCGGCAGGGAATGCAGGAAAAGCATAGCAGGCATTTCAACCGGTTATTCGGAGCAGCACCTGGATATCGCCGGTCTTCCCCGGGGCTTGTACATCTTAACTGTTACCGGTGCGAATAGCCGGTATGATCATAAAATAATTCTATAAAAACAAAACAAATATTATGGCATTTTTTGGACCAGTCAGTCGTTTTAATGAGTTCAGGGACGACTTCATTAAAGACACGGGAAAACGTGCTGAGGAGGATATGGCGCTCTACGCACAATATGTAGCGGCACGGTTTGCCGACATGAATCACCGGTTACTCAGCAGCCTGAGCAATGATATACAGGAGTTACAGAAGGTATTGAAAAAGGTGTGATCCTGTTAACAATTACCGGCAGGAAAAATCTTATGGATCGGAAAGTATATAACGGGTAAACCAGATGTTACTCCCTTCTGCTGTTTCTGTCAGAAATCCCGAGACATAGATATCATTTTGTCTGCAATCAATACCGATACCGGAATCATACTCGTCAGCAGAGCCGTTGACCGTCGTATAGCTCATCAGCTGGAGATCCCTGTTGTAAATACCTATCCATAAGTTTTCATTGCCGGATGGCTCTGTATAGACACCCGTAAGATAAAGAAAACCGGAATCGTCCATTTTCATCATGTATGCCACATCCTCTCCGTGCAGCGGTCCATCCATTGTGATATTCCCTATGGGATTCAGGGCTGTATCGAATTTGGCAAGCCAGATGTTGTAGCCCTGGTCAGGTTCGGTCAACGTACCTGTGCAATAAAGAATTCCAAATTCATCCAGACAAATACCGTATCCTTTATCCTCCTCACCTGCTACCGGACCGGCTATAGCTGTGTCCTTAATTAAATTCAGATCCGTATCGAATTTACCAATCCAGATATCATAGTCTGAAATTTCCTGCGTTACCGATCCGCTTACAAAAAGATGACCGTTCCCGTCAAGAACCATAAACCGGGCTTTATCCGTCATATTGTCTGTCTGGTTCATGGTTATACTCCTGATCAGGTTAAGATCGGTGTCGTATTTGGCAAGCCAGATATTGTTCTCGCCTTCAATTTCCCTGACAGTACCTGCAGCATAAAGATGTCCATTGCCGTCATACAGGATACCGTAGCCGTCATCGGTTTCATTTTTTGAACCATTCACAGTAATTTCTTTCTGAAGATACAGATCCGGATCGTATTTGGCGATCCAGATGTTATGATCTTGTCCTGTTTCTGTAATATAGCCAATGATGTACAGGTTGCCGTTTTCATCCAGGGCGAACGTATAGCCTGTATCCTCACCATCGGCTGATCCGTTGATTATCGTATCGGTAACCGGGTTAAACTGACTGTCATACTTTGCCAGCCAGATATTCCGGCCTTCATCGGTAATGGTGACAAAGCCTGTAATATAAATATTGTCGTCTTCATCCAATATAAAACCATAGGCCGCATCATCCCCCTGTGACCCTCCATCCAACGACAGTGATTTATCGGATACCAGTTTTCCTGTAGGTGCCCTTTCAACCGTAAAATCATGTTGAATGTCTCCCTCTACCTCAACATTATCCCGGGTAAACGGGATAATTCCCTTGCCCGTGATGACCACGTTGTACATGTTATTATCTGTGATTGTGTGATCCCTGCTGGTTGATTTGAGCATGGATGGATTCGTCACCTGCCGGTCTGCGGTTCCATCCGACAGGATCATCTTGATGGTGTAAACATTTCCCCCGGCTTCCATCCGGCAGAAGTAGAGACCGGCACCGGCTTTCATCCCCCCTTCACACAGCCCGTCCCACATTACAATGTGTGTACCGGCATCCATTCTTCGGTTTATCAGAATGCGGCAGGTCCTTCCAAGCACATCGGTAACTGCCATACGAATCGTCATGGGTTTTTCAAGCTTAAATGAGAGGCAGGTTACCGTATTAAACGGATTGGGATAGTTTTGAAACAGCGCAACGCTCCCTGAGATGTTATCGCCCGTGAGATCCGGAGTGAATGTGGGATTCCCGGGAATGGAAACCATATAGTTACCGTATTGATTGGTCAGGCTATGAAACGCAATGGTTGTATCCGATACAAGGATGAAGGTAACCTGTGCGGAACTCACAGTAGCACCACCAATATCACGTACGGTGCCTGTAACAATATAACTCCGGACAGGCTGGTAAAAGCCAAAAAGGAAGAGAAAAACGAAAGAAAGATACAATCCTGTTTTTCGTATCATGGTCTTTTTTAATCCGTTAATAAATTCATCAATAAAATGCTTTTCCTCAGTTATTCATCTGCCAGTGAATGAATTTCAAAGTAAATTTACAACTTATTGACTGTAAAAACAAAAGAATACATTCTTCTGCAAATAAAAGGAAGATATGGCGTGCATCCCAAACCAGCAGGCCGAACAGGGCACAAGCTGAAAGCCTGCCTGCCTCGCTACGCCATAGTGGCTATACGAAAGCGATGTAAGGCAGGTTTTCTCCAGCCTGGGATATATAAGGGTGTAATTATCCCGAGGCCTCGGGACTAAACTACACCCAGCTCCGGTTGTACCCCAGACTTTTAATCGGGAGAAAGTAATTTTTTATAATTTTATATTGGGTACAACAAAATGACGACCGGTATGAAACTTCTCAGGATAATCATAAATTTTATCAAACAGAACTGAAAAGATTAATAATAAAAAACACTGCGCTATGAGAACAACAGGGCACAAAACAACCCGGAAAGCAAATGCTTTCATTGAATATCTGACGCTGTTCATGTTATTGTTATTGTCCAATGCAGTTTCAAACGGAGCAGAACTTGAATATGTGCCCCTGGACTATTGTGACAATGTTACCGGGTGGGGTGGGCCCCATGATATTATACTTGATACAGAAAACAACATGCAGGGAACCGGTTGTATCAGCAGCACGGGCGATAACCTTGTATCCTTTTCCAAAGTCTATACCCCGCGTAATACTTACCTGAGCGAAGAAGAAGGTTATCTGAAATTCTGGCTTTTCATTTCTGATGTTTCCCTGTTTGATAATACAGGCCAGATAGAAATAACAAGTTCCGGCGGGTTTGATGTGGACGAATACAGCTGGAATATGAATACCCTGTACCTTAAGGACGGATGGAATTACATGGTACTGAACCTGGCTTCGGCTAATAAAAGCGGCTCTCCCGATTTATCTGCAATTAACTTCTTCAGGGTATACGGCTTTTATACCGGTTTGGTAACTGTTAAGATTGATGATATAATTTTCGATGACGATGTAGGCATGCCCCTCCCGGGAAATGTGGTTGACCCGTGCAACAGCACAACTGACTGGTCCGGTAATGACGACATTTACCTGGACATGGACAACAAAATGGATGGCTATGCCAGCCTCGCTTCCCTGGGGGAAGGCACTAACAGGTTTATCAAAGTATTTAGTCCGATAGATGCAAATGTCTCTTTCGAAAACGGCTACCTTACCTTCTGGCTTTATGTTTCGGATATAACGGCTCTGGATGCAACCGGACAGGTAGAGATCACCAGCTCGGGAGGAAATGATGCAGATGAATACAGCTGGCCTTTAAATTGTCTCGATCTGCAAAACGGATGGAACTATGTATTCCTTAAGCTTGACAATGCCAACAAAATAGGCAATCCTGACCTTACAGCAATAAATTACTTCAGGCTCTATAATTTTATGAACGATAGTGTTCTGCTCAGAATAGATGACATCCGCTTTACCGAGAACTCCCCGCCAAAGTCGAACATTGTCAATCCGTATACCCTTCAAGACAAGGTCCTTTTCGGCTACCAGGGATGGTTTGCAGCTCCGGGCGACGGCTCGCAATACAACCATTGGGTGCACTGGTTTAATAATAATATGCCGGATGCAGATAATGCTACTTTTGACTGTTGGCCAGACCTGTCGGAATACGATGAGGATGAACTGTATGAAACGGATATGGAATATTCAACCGGAGCGCCTGCAAAATTATATTCGGCGTATAATTACAAAACCGTTGATCGTCACTTCAAGTGGATGTATGAACACCAGCTTGACGGAGTCTTCCTGCAGAGGTTTATCTCGTGCGCACTCTGGGATGCAAGCCTTGATTTTGTTGATAAGGTGACAACCAACGTGATGAAGAGCTGCAATAAATATGAGCGTGTGTTTGCTGTTGAGTTTTGTATACAGGCGAATGAAGATTACTGGGTTGAGGTAATAAAAAATGACTGGATGCACCTGGTTGATGACCTGAATGTAACACTTAACCCCTGGTATTTAAGACATAAGGGCCGGCCACTGGTGGGCATTTACGGAATAGGTTTCAGTATGTATTCTTATGCTACCGCTGAAGAGGCACAGGGGCTTATCGACTGGTTTCACTCAGGGGCGCCTGAGAAATACCGTGCAACTGTCATGTGTGGCGTACCAGGAGAGTGGAGGAGTAAGGCTGACTATATTGATTTCTATTCCACGGTGGATGTGATCAAACCATGGAGCGTAGGCCGTTATAACGATTTTGGTTCCGCTGATAATTATCTGAACGAGTATATTTTACCTGATAAAGGTTTTTGTGATGCCCACAACATGGATTACCTGCCTGTGATATGGCCCGGATTCTCATGGTATAATTTGCAGCGCGACGGAGAATACCAGAAGAACCAGTTCCCCAGGAACGGAGGAAATTATTACTGGAGGCAGTCATACAACGTAAACAAGGCGGGCGTGAATATGATTTTTATAGCTATGTACGATGAGGTGGATGAAGGCACAGCCATGTATAAGCTGGAGCCCCACCAGGAGAATATCCCAACCACCGGATTCTGGGTGACCCTCGATGCCGACGGGTATGAACTGCCAAGCGACTGGTACCTGAGACTTGCATCTGAAACCGGACGCACGCTCAGGGGAGAAATAATAAACGACCATGTTATGCCTGAAATACCTGATGTAAAAAGCATAGATTCATTACACGTGGCCTCCGGCATTTATCCTGAAGTTGAGCTGCCGGAGGAGTTATATGCATGTGCCGAAGAAAGCAGAGAAGTACAGGCAAGTATCAGCAATGCCTCATGGCAAAGCTGGTCTGTCGGCGGCTCGGGCACTTCTGCCACGGTCTATTGTGACCAGTCGAAAAAAGTGTGGGTGGAGGCAGGCAACACCTGTGGAAATTCTGCCGACACCATGAACCTGGTTGTGATGCCGAACCCGGTCATCACGCTGGGATCTGATGATACCATAGACTTTGACCAGAGCATCCATATTTCAGTGGCTGATGGTTATGTCAGGTACCTTTGGAACGATGTTCCTGGTGATACGTTCTTTCTGGCCAATAACACCAACCTGGTTCTGGGAGCAAACGAGATTGTGCTTACAGTTGTGGATCATCATAATTGCAGTGCCTCTGTTAATCAATCCATTTATGTTCTGGAACCAACAGGTACCAGCAGGTGGACAGATGAAGACGAACCTGTAATTGTGTTCCCGAATCCCTTTGAAAATTCAGTTTACCTTGTTTTCAATGAGAGCGATCTCAAAGAAAGGCAGATCTCGCTCTATAGTGCCAATGGCCGGAAAATAGTAACGAAGAAAATTTTTACCGGGAATATGGTTCCACTTGAATTTGACAATCTGTCCAATGGTAATTACTTTATACATATAGAAACAGGGGAATATAAAAAAGTGATTAAGGTGGTAAAGGAGTGAGGATGGTTAACAGCAGTGCAATCATCAATCAATGAGTGGTTATGGCACGCTTTGCAACCTAAAATCCGTATGTTAAATTGTTAAAAAAGCTGGAAAACTTTAAGTGCATATGGGGGGGTCGGACCGGACTATATTATTGATTCATAGCTGATTGATAACAGAAATGAATCCTTTTTGAAGCTTAGAACCTTGTTTTCAGCTCAAAAATGAGCATTATAAGAAATCTCAGGTTCAGAAAGCTACCCCCTCTGCAAATTGGTGGTTGCACCAGCCTCTCTTACCAACATCAAGAGCCAACTAACCGTTTGTAGTAATTTGCATTCTGAGGCAGAAATTGGACGAGTTTTGCTATTGTAGCGATCATTGTCTATTATCGAGGGCTTGGTATAATTTATGTTAATAAAGTAATAACAGGCCTTCAATGCAGATTATGATTGATTATTAATATATTTGGAATCATTTATTTTTGATCACCATGAAAAGAAATTCACTCAACCGCCGGAAATTTGTTACACTTCTCGGAGCCGGAAGTGCTGCCCTTGCTGCCAGGCCATGGTCACTGATTGCTTCGGAACTTGTTCCGAACCAGGACAAACCTGCAACAAACATCGGTGATGCAGTTAAAATTCCAAGAACGGATTGGTCAATGCCGGGCAAATATCCGGGCAGGGTGATCCACATACGAAATCCAAAGGCTGTCATCAACGATGAACCGGTTGAACAGGAAGCCTACCGGATGATAAAAAAGGCTATGCTTGAGCTTACCGGGCAGGATGATCTGGAAAAGGCATGGAGAACCTTTGTCAGTCCGGGTGAAAGAATAGGATTAAAAGTAAATCCCGTTGCCGGGAAGCTTCTTTCAACCAGTCATGCCGTTACCCGGTCGGTTGTAAAACAGCTTATCGAAAGCGGTATTGAAAAGGAGAACATCATCATATGGGACAGGCGGGATATGGAACTGAAAGATGTCGGCTTTACGGCTGAAAATTATCCCGGTATAAAAATTACTGGTACCGAGTTGCAGGATGAGAACGGATCGTTTTATGACAAGGACGGGAAGCTTTACGGGGAAAACAATATAGATAAGGAATGGTTTTACTGGGCCGATGTGGAAGGGGAGTACGACGCTGAGACAATGCCTTACATGATCAATGGCGGAAAGTATTCTTATTTCACTAAAATCGTCACAAAAGATCTCGATAAGATCATTAACATACCCATCCTCAAGAATGCGGGCGGCTCCATTACCAATGCCATGAAAAACCTTGCCTATGGTTCCATATCCAATACCGGCAGGCTTCATGCTCAGCTCTGGAACGAAACCTCTGCCGAGGTCTGTGCATTCGCCCCTATACGGGATAAAGTGGTGCTGAACATATGTGATGCATTGCGGGGATGCTTTAACGGCGGACCGGGTGCCAATCCGCAGTTCATCTGTAATTACAACTCCATCCTTATGGCTTCCGACCCTGTTGCCCTTGACAGGATCGGTTATGACATCATTGCCGAAAAACGGATTGCCGAGGGTATTCAGAAAGCAGCCACACCTGAACTGTTAAAATTTCTTACCCAATCATCTGACCTGGGTTTGGGTATATCCGACAAAACAAAAATTGATCTGCGCCTGTTTGAATTGGGATGAAGTAAATGGATTTATGGCAACAAGCATTTGATCATGACAAAATATTACTGGATATTATGCTTCCTGTTTTTCGTTTCCGTTCATTGTATTTCGCAGGTGCCTGACTCTTTCCCTTCTGTTGACGAAAGCGATCTTCCGGATGCCGCGTTTAAAATCCCGAAAACATACACCGGAGCCTCCCTTTTGGGATATATTAACGGAGGTGCTGAACTCTATTTTGAGTATGGTTTTTCCGACGCATGGGTTAATGAAATCCGTTTGATGGGAGGAAAGTATATAACGGAAATATACAGGATGAAAGGCCCCGAAGAGGCATTTGGGATATTCTCTGTATCCCGATTTCAATGCGGAAGTACACCCTCAATGTCACCCTTTACCTGTCAGACACCATACCAGTTACAAATATGTGCAGGATCATTTTATATAAACATTATCAATAAAACAGGTAATTCCACCGACAGTATTACATCCCTGAAGATCGGAGAGGCGATTGTCGGCAAAATAAAGGAAAAACCGGCTGATATCACCTATTACCTCCCGGATATATCACCTGAAACCATCAACCGCGAAGCAGTCCTGGTAAAGGGGAAGCTGGGTATTATGAACGGCGCTCCGGATCTGGTTGACTATTTTGGCGATGCAAAAGGCTATTATGCAATAATATTACGGCATGAGACCGAGATAATACTGTCTGTCCGTTTCCTGAGCGAAGAGGATAGGAATGCATTTGCCTCTCTTCATAGCTGGGATTCTGAAACGATATCGGCCGGATCAGGAAAAATGCTTACAGGTGAGACGATCACTAAGATATCGGATCATCATCTGTTGATAAAGATCGAAGAATAAGTGGTATCATGTAATACCCCTCCCCCCCTTTCTGTCGCGTAAGCCCGGTACTCCGGGCTGTAACTTGTGACAAAAACAGAAAAGAAAATATATTCCAGGGCTTATTTGTCTTTTCCCCAGGTTAGTTTAATTACCAGACCAACAATTGCAAAAACAACGGTTGAAACCAGGATATCAATCAGCAATGTTCCTATATTATTAAACATTGTTGTCATCGACCAGAATGAAAAATCGACCAGCGATCCATAGAGCAGTCCAAACAATGCACCAAGCAAAAGACTGTCAACAAAACTTTTAGTCTTTGACCAATAAAGAATTAAAGTCAGCAGCAAAGCAGCGACCAGGGTTGAAAGGATCATTGCCCACCAGATCATTACGCCATCCGGTCTGTTGGCACACTGATTCATATTGGCTGACATGAAATCCATTAAAAGGACTCCCCATGCAAGCCAGCCCAGCAGGAAGTATGCAATACCTCCAAAAACAGTACCTCTTAAAATTTTCATAGTTTTCTTGTTATTAATTAATTACTATGAATCAATTTATAACAATTATTTGAAACGATAAAATTATATGCAGGAATTTACAATATAGGGTTGTACAATACTGTATCATTGATAAAGAGTTAATTCATACAAGAACAACAGCAAGTTTGAAAAGATCATTAACAGTGCATCCTCTTTTTGAAGGAATAACCTGAAAAAAATATCAAACATGTGTCTTCCGGTAGTACAACCACAAATCATAGCCATTCACCGAGATTAAAAATGCGGCAGATAGAGGAGGTTTGGGTACAACCCCAAATCAGCAAGGGGGTTTATGACGCAGTATAAATGTGCGCCAGTGTGGTTTTGCAGATGACGCTGATATAAAATTCTCAAAATCTGCGTGATCTGTGAGCTTTATTGTTCATGCTTGTCTGCCTGTAAGGCACATTGGAAAGGGATTGACGATGCGGCCATCCATCAGCAGGGAGATTATCCTTTTGGTTCATCTGCCCCCATGCTGAAATCAGACTTCTGAAGGATCAGGTAATAAATGTAATAGATTAGAATTCCCTTTGGCAACTGGACAATATAGGGATAAATGCCGGTGCAGATCATCGGGCACAGGGCTGCAAGAATCATGCTGCCAAATACCAGAAGGTTAATGATAGCAATAACGGAATAATTCGTGCTCAGGCTATCCCTCAACCCGACTGCCGGTCCTTTAATAAGGCAGGTAAACAAACAGACAGTATGAAAAAGGTATTGACAGTTAATGATAACGATCGTGACAACTATTAAATCATTCATCAGGCCATGCACAAAGCCTGATAAAACCAAGAGCAGAAGATTCATAAGTATAACAAACAGATGAAAACGGATGTTATGATTTGTTTCAGGGCAGGTAAAAGAGGCAGTATAGAGAAACAGAAAAGGGCTTAGCAGCAAATCTGTGTAGGTATCGCAATTGAAAGGATGGACAGGTATGAGGTTTGGATTCAGAAGACCTATATGCGGCTTCAATGAAAGTGAGGATAATACAAGCAACAATAATCCTATAAAAAAGTTGGATGTGAAATTGCCTTGTGATTTTATTAAGAAGAATACGGAAAGAAAAATGCCGTGAAAAGGAATGATCAGCATCAGAGCAGGAATGATATCGATCGCTGTGGTATCCATGGTGAACAAAAAAAGCCGGCATGCTAAAACAGCTGCCGGCTTTGAAATTTGTTATTGCAATCCGAATTCAACGCCTGCCGAGACCGTAAAACCCGACAGATCCCTGTCATTTACATGGGTTGAGGAGATGTATGGACTGCCGGTATTAATGCCGGTTGCCAGTCTGTATCCCAGTCCGATGACCAACGTGACTTTTTTCCCGAGGTTAATTTCACTGTTGATTGCCGGTTCGACAAAATAGAAGGCCGTACCGTATACATTTCCAAAATTGTCAAACGTACTTGTTTTGTCATTCTGGTAGTCTCTTGTTGAGCCGGCACCAAGGGTCAGCTGACCGCTCATATGGATTATACTGTTGGGTTTGTAAATGTACCTGGCCATAAATCCGAGGTAACCGTAATTCACTGCAGGATGGGTTACATTAAGCGCTCCGACCATTCCGGCCATCAGCGAGTTATTGAACAACGCACCGGCGTATGCTCCGCACTGAGTACCGTATTCATCCTGAATACTGGCTGTTTTCAGTTCCAGACCCCAGACAAACCGGGTTGGTACATCAGCATTAATAACAGAACGTCCTTCCTGTGAGAACAGAAAAACATTGCCTGCCAGCAGAAAAACTGCTGCTAAAGTCAAGATAATTTTCGTTAATCCTGAATTTACTATGGTAAAAGTTTTCATGACATAAAATTTTTGGTTAAACATAAATTTTACGCCAAACATACAACCGGTGGCCATGTACAAGGGAATCCGCTTATAAGCGAAGAAGATCCGCTTATAAGGACGTACTGAAAAAAATTATTAGGTGTTGATAATTAATATTATAAATAAATGTATAAAAACTGATTTCCGGCATTAAAATGCCGTATTGAATGTACAGCGGGAGCAAAATAATTTGAATGTTCTGATTACGTAAGAAAAAATTCAGGATGAATTTCTCCGTGCATTCTTTATTATGGACGGCCGGTTGAATGGTTTTATCGGTCTGATGAGGATTGCTTTTTTGTGAGGTTCTGTCACCGAATCTGTGTTCAGCAGAGGGTTCTGTATTCAGACGGCGTTTTTCCGGTGATTTTTTTAAAGGTTTTGTTAAAAGCTGATTTCGAAATGTATCCTACTTCCTCCGCTATCTCCTCAACCGTTAAATGATTCATATCAGGATCCCGCAGTATTTTTTCAGCTTCCTTTATCCGGTATGATGCAATAAATTCGAAAAACGACTGATTCAGTTTTTCGTTGATCACCTGTGAAATATGATGAGCCGGAATAAGAAGCTTCCTGGAGATCTGGGATTGCGAGGCCATGTTGTTTTTAAAGTATTTTTCATTTTCCATGCTGTCTTTCAGTTTCCTCAGGATCTCAACCTTATCCTCCTCGCTCAACGAAGATTTGGCATATTTTTTATTTCCTGAAAAAGCAGTACCCAGATGATCGGTGAAAAAGTCCGATGACCTGATCACATTGATACTGGTTCCGTAAATTAAAAGTGCAAAACAGGATGAAATAAGGTAATCCCCGATATCGCTACCGTATTTCATGTCCACGATAATAAACACAAACAATATGATAAGGAGACCGATCGTAAAATTCCGCAACCAGCTCAGGTTTTTGTATTTCTTTGCAAATACCGAGACTTTTTCAGCCTTGAAAGTTCGCAGGACCTTTATAATTGAGAGAACAATATAGATGAGTACCTGAAGTACTACCAATGCGTCCATATTTGCTCTCAGGAGAAGTGGATCGGGATCAAAGGCAGGATAAACAATCTTATTATCCAGCCCGGGAAAATAGGTGCTGGTGTAAGCATAATATTTGAAATCGGTTGGTTGCACAATATACAGCAGAATATAGATTGAATAGAGAACAAAAGGAAGAAAATGCCACAACTGGGAGGGCCTTATTTTCCCTTTTGTGCTTGTGTAGATATAAAGATAAAACAAGGGTCCTATGGCAAATGAAAAGCTTTCGCTGAAATTATCAAGGTAAGCGTAACGGATCATGTATCTGGTGTAACACAGGAAAATATCAAACGAGATAATTGCAAACACCAGCATCAGCAAACCCAGAAAAATGTTTGGCTGGTTCATCCTGTGCTTTTTATTCAGGAAAAAATACGTAAGAATCAGTCCCTGGATCACGCCTAGCAGGATAAGAAAAGCAAACAGGTTAATATTTGGTTCAATACTGGACAAGATGTAAACCCGATAATAGCGGAATCAAATTTATAAAATTTAATTTGTATCGAATTCACAACCAATTGAAAAATAGCCAATAAAGTATAAAAAAGATTTTTGTTGTATCCTGAAGGTTTTCGTGCCGGTGCAGGCCTGCCTTGCATCGCCTTCGCGTAACCGTTACGGCGGAGCGAGGCCGGTAGGCAGGCTTTCAATTTGTACCTCCAGCTGGGATTAAAATCCCAAATCAGCAGGGATTATGGTATGCGTTACAAATGTGCGTCATTTTGTAATAAACCCTGCCTGCTGGCTTTAATAGAACCAATTACTGTGTGCAGTTATGTTGGGATTTAGCTGCGCCCTAAAGTTAAATTGCGTATCTTAACCGTGTGATATAACCTAGTGAGTCCAATGATCTTTTCCATCAGCAACATCTTTTACAGGATTATCATTGATCCCATATTTTCGGGATTGCGCCGGAGTATACTGGAGCATGTGGAGCCGTCGCATCATGTACTTGATGTAGCCTGTGGTACAGGTGCGCTGGCGCTGGTAATGGCGTGCAGGGCCAGGCGTGTGACCGGCATAGACCTTTCAGCCGGGCATATACTTGCTGCACGGCGCATGGCATGGCGCAGGGGGTTGACCAATGCTGTTTTTGAACTCCGCGATGCCGGTAACCTGTCGTGTTACACGGATAAGGAGTTCGACCTGGCCGTCACGTCCATGGCTGTTCACCAGTTTAATGCCGACCTCTCGGTAAGGGTACTGTCTGAAATGAAGAGGATCGCCAACCGGATAATGATCATTGATTATAACCATCATTTACCCCGGGGGTGGGGACGTTCGGTGATATGGGGCATAGAACGTTTCGCGGGGTGTGAGCATTACCGGAACTTCAGGACTTACATGCGTAATGGCGGCATTCACTATGTTTGCAGGCAGGCGGGAATAAAGCTGAGTTCGGAGGTGATGAAATCAGGAGGGGTGTTTGTCATAGCGTTAAGTGACACAGATCATGCCTGATGAAGTTTTACTGAATCCATAACAATGGATATGGTGAGGAATGGCCAGCAGTGCCGCCATTCATCGACGAGAATCGGATGACCAGATCCGGCGATTATGTGACAAGGCAGAAGAGGTTTCGTTTTACTCCATGATTATCTTGTTCATTTTCCTTGTACTGTCATTACTGAGCATGATTATGTATATGCCGGCCTTTAGATTCGTTGATAGATGTGCCGTCCGGACGGGTATCGCATATTCTTTGTGAACCAGTGTTCTCCCTTCGATGCTGAATATTGTCAGTGTATGGAATAAGAATCCACAGGAAATCTGTATTTCGGAACAGGAAGGATTCGGAAAAGCCAGTATCTCAGATCCTTTTTTATCATCGCCAGGATTTATGTCCAGCCCCGTAGGAACAGTATTTGTTACCGGATAGTCACTGAAATCCTGAAGTTTGCCGTTATACTTGCTTCTTACGTTTCCACCGGAGTAGCTTATTTTAACTACATCTCCGTACAGGACGTAGGGTGTAATATCAAAGCTCAGGGTTTTAAGGCTGGCAACGAGTGAACCAATGGTTGCCGGCACATCATTTATTGTGATTGAAAAAAAGCTTATTTCATTACCGGCGTCAAGTAATGGTTTGTCAAAAGTCAGATCGATGTACCGAAAGTTCGAATTGTACTTTCGGGTTACTGCCGACAGGATGTCAGGTGGATAACCATCGGCCGTATTCTGAACCGGTTTGAAGGTAAAGGTATCCAGTGCCCCTCCGTTCACCGATTCGAGTCCGGTCCCGGTATAACTCATTGAAACCATATCTTCATAATGGATTCTGCTATCAGGAAGCAGGATTATAACAGCAGAATCATTTTCCAGCACATTGGCTGTTTTGATCGGGATATCCTCTTTCCCTTCTATTATAATGGTAAAATCGTTTGTGTAAGAGGCAGGGGAATTCATTTTTTTGCTCAGGTGCATCCATACCGTATCCCCTTCGTGTTTGGTCTCCAACAATTTAATTCCGGGAATCGCACCCGGCAAGAGATTGTCGACCGGCAGAACACTAAAAGGCATAAGGCTTATTCCGGCTGAATTGGTAATCGTTCCGGGGGTATATGAGATTGTAATTTTGTCTGTATATGTTATGGCCGAATCCAATGCAATGATCAGGCGGCTGGAATCATCTTGAGCCAGGGAAATGTCCGAGATGACCATGTCCAGTGTATCATTGATTTCAACGGTAAGGCCTGAGGGCAGGGAAGGTGTTACGACCGGCTGACTGAGTTTCAATTGCAGCGTGTCATCATCCTCCATGCTTGCTGAAACAAGCTCAGGTGCGGTTTCGGCAATAAATTTTATCCATTTTAACAGGCAAAGTCGTTCGTTATCAGCACCGGTAAAACGCAGGTATACGTCATGCCTCCCCTCCACGTGGCTGACAGGGGCACTGAAAGTTTCAAAAGTGTTCCAGTCACCGGTATTTGAAACTGTACAACCGGCTACTTTTGTTCCGGTGTCTATTGAATCGAGCCAGACTTCAACTATTCCACCGGAGCTGCCACTGGAGGCGGTTACTTCAATAATCTTAGGCGCCTTGAGGTATTCATTATTCCCAAATTCAACACCGGCGTACATGACCCAGTCGTTATTGTGGATATCATCCAAAACGCTTATACCCTGATCGGCAGGAATACGGACGGTGCCGGACTGGTTAGCAGGGCACTCGGCCAGTATGGGTGTATAGGCATCACGATAGATATACAGATCAAAATAGGATGTTTTGCTTCCCTTAACATACAGTCCTTGCAGGGTTCCTGTAAAGGTGACAAAGTCGGAATACGAATCGATTTTGGAAACATCTATATTTTGGCCAACCTGGAACCATTCCTGGCCGTTGCTGCTGAAATAGCCGCTGATGCTGTGGTTCACCCTGATGATCCTGAGCCACAATGTGTTTCCCAGGGTATTATCGGCCTCATAGTTAATGTTCTCAAAACTGAAAATTACTACCTTATGACCGTATTCATTTACTGTGCTGTATAATTTCACGTACATGGATTCATCGCCTCTCATAATTCTGAGTCCGGCTTCATCCGTTATTGATTCCGGATCGAATTCAAGACGTGTTATCAGTGAGTAATTATGCTCACCGTCATACTTTATCACCGTATTTGCCTTTTTACTGCTCTTGGGTGTTAAACGCAACCATCCGGGCCGGTCGGTAAGTGAATAGGTATTATCAAGGGTACGGCCCAGAAACGACCATTCCGGATTTAACTCATCCGATGAGAAAAAATCGGATTTTGGCACCATCCATGGAATACCGCTGCTTGGTAGATTCGGGGCTGTAAAGGGCTTGTCAACAGGGTAATCGGCGACAGGCCTGCTGTTTGCATTATAACGAACCTGGTTCAGCAGACCCTGACGTCCCTGTCCTTTCCATTCCCCCTTTGCGTAAAGGGGGTGGAGGGTCCAGCTTGTACTGTCGTTCAGCATAATAACATTGGAACAATGGTTGGGACTGGTAAAACGGGAGCCCGGCTTCAACGGATCACTCTCATTAAAAAAATCTCCCAGCATTTCCCACGATGATTGGTCGCCGGTAAGGACCGTGCTCCTCATTATCTTTTGTCCTCCCGCCAGATTGCGCGCAAAAGAGTAATAGTAATAATCATCGTATTTCCACATAACAGGTCCTTCTGCCCAGCTATATGGGTAGTCGGGTGCTGGATTAAGCCAGGTCAGGTTGTATATGTTTCCGGATGGTTGTCCGTTCGGACCCAGTTGTAATATCCAGTTATTGGGCTGACCGTTTTTAACCAGCAAATACCAGGTACTGTCACTATCAATAAAAATCGAATTATCAGCACCTAACCCGGGCACGCTGGCAGGACAAATCATTTGGGTGGGGGTGCTCCATGGCCCTTCGGGTTTCTCGGCAGTGACAAAATACATTGTACCGGTCCTGCCAAAAAAGTCCCAGTATTTCCCTTTATAAAAAACCATATGCCCTCCCCAACAGCCGCCTCCGGGAGCATCACCATAATTCGCCCACGAAGCGCTTACCGGCCGGGCAATAGCCTCCCAATGCACAAGGTCTGTAGAATGATAAATTTTCGGTGTTGGATTAAAGGATGAACCGGTCGTATAGAAATCATTACCGATCCTGGAGATTGTGCAATCCGGATGATCCCCCGGAATCACAGGGTTCATATACGTTTTAAAGGAAGGTGACTGGCCAAAGCCGGTTAACAGTTGTGTTAAACAGCAAATCGATGTAAGAACACAAACATGTAATTCTTTCATTTTATTCCTTTATTATTGATTTTATAAAAACCGGATTATCGGATGTCATTTTAAAAAAGTAAATACACTTTGCACCTGGTTACAAAGGTTTATTTGTCCTTCAATTCCTGATAGGGATTCAGTCCCCAAACCAGCAAAGATTTTTCATACATGATGTGATTAATATGCTAATATAGTGTAATTCAAATTTACAGGAGTACTTTGTAAATAGCAATGTGTGTCTTGTTCAAAAGTTCATAATTTTCCTCACGGCAGTTGGAGATTACAACTCCACCTTTTCATCCGGGCTAATATCCGGATTTTTGAACGGACAACATGCAGGTTTCATCTTCATCCGAATTGTGACCTGATTACCGTCAGACAGGTGGTCATGATTAAAGGATGAACAGGATTTTAACGAACCACTATTGCCCTTCAACGGGTTGGAAGTTGCACCTCCAGCCTTTTATACTGACCTGGGTCGGATTCTTTGTGAACTAAGGGAAGGGTATACCTGCTTCTTTTATCGACATAAAAAATCAACCATTCGTTACTTACAGTTTTTAGGCTGAGGCAAGGAGTGAGATCACCCGGGCAAGAGATGATTCAAGATGCAACACAACATCAGTGAGGACAGATGGTTTATCAATTGATTAGCGAGGGTAAAGGTGTTTTGCAGAACTTGGAGGAGTCGGTTCGTATTAAAACATACGGCTATGGTATATGAAAATAAGGAATAAATCATATCGGGGATATGAAAACAGTATGCGTAATATTTTTTAAATTGCAAACAAAAATCCTGTCATGAAACCTGCAATTTTTAAAAGACTCATTGGAGCAATTCTCTTTGTTTTTCTTACGATCATAAATCTTTCCATGCAGCTGCATGCACAACTGGGGTATATTCCTGCACCACCATGCAGAAACGATATCAGTAGAAATTTCAGTGTGCTTAATGCAATTGAGGCGCTCGATAGGGCCGAAAGGGCACAGACTGAAAACATAGCAAAGGACGAATTGCTCACGGCTTATCATAATCTCGAGCAGGTCATGAACTTCGGCGCCCTGCAATGGGAACCATGTATGTCATGTGATCCATACAAGTCCATTGATATATTCCCGGGGCATTCCTATATCGAGGTTGCCCGGCGCCTGGTGAATGTGTCACGCAGAATTTATAACAGGCCTGATTACAATGCATATGCAGGCCTGGTTGAAACCATTGAAAACAATTTTCAACGTGAAAACTATTGTGGTTATTATGCGAACAACCAGGTGAATGTCGATGCCGTTTCTGATGCCTATGAATTTGGAAGGATTACGCCAACTCAAGTGGTTTTATGCGGTAATACAAGCTCTAATTCAAATTTTGTACTGACAAAAGCTCCCGGTACATTGGGCAGAACATTAAAATCATGCAATTTCAATGAAAGTTTTTACTGGCTTATTGGAAACGAATTGATTTTTATTGATGGTCAGGGGGCAATTACTAGTGTTCTCATCCCGGAAGGGCCGAATCCGGATTATTGGGAAGGGCCGTTCAAGGCGAATGTTTCTGCAGGAATAACACATTACATCAGGCGTGATAAAAAGGATGATCCGTGCAAAGATCCGTCCTGGGCAAATAAAACCCTTCCCAAACAGGATGCCTTCCTGGGTGAACCCCCTTATGGCGGATCGCCTTATGCCAAAGATGGAGACAAGTATTGGATATTATATACGGGCAGTAATCAGTACTTTATGATCAGCAATGGAAATCTGTTACGCTATAATCGTTGCGGAGAGCTGATGGTAACATTGGTAAGGGAATATACGCAAACCCGTGATGACGGGAAACAACAATGGGGAGGTTATAATCTGAATAAAGATGGTTCAAAAGGAGGCGGCTGGTATATTGTATGGGATATTGCACCTGGCGGCGCGGGAGACCCGTGCCGGGGTCCATCATGGTCGGATAACGCACTGCCCCGACAGGATGCTTTTCTGGGTGAACCGCCTTATGGAGGAGCGCCTTATGCCAGAGACGGAGACAAGTACTGGATATTGTCTCAGGGCAGTAATCAGTACTTTGTAGTTAGCAACGGAAATCTGTTACGATACAACCGTTGCGGGGAACTGATCGTAACATCCGTCAGGGAATATGCCCAGACCCGTGATGACGGGAAACAACAATGGGGAGGTTATAATCTGAATAAAGATGGTTCAAAAGGAGGCGGCTGGTATCTTGTTTGGGAATGAACAAACCATTTTTAGCGTTTAAAACAATATTTTGAAGTCAAAAATGAACCGCAACGGCTTAGAAACGGGGATAGAATCAGATTAAATATCGGATAATTTTTATTATAGTCTGATCCGACCCTGATTTATGGTGTTATCGGAGCAGGGTGATCAGTATCTTATCCACCCTGTTCCCGTCCATATCCATTATTTCAAACAGGTATCCTTTCAGGGTAAACCTGTCTCCAGCAACAGGTATATGACCCAGTATATGCATTGCAAGTCCACCGGCAGTATTAATACCTGTTTCCTCATCTTCATCACCGAGGAATGAACGAATGCTCAACAGGTCCCTTAGATCTTCGATTCCCATGGAACCATCAACCAGGTATGATCCGTCGCTGCGCCGGATGAACTCCGGCTCATTATCATGCTCCAAAGCCGGCAAGTCGCCAATAATATTCTCAGTTACATCATGCAATGTAATAATGCCCTCCAACGTGCCATATTCATCAATGACAAACCCGAAATGCTTTTTCGATGTTCGCAGGAATTCCAGAGCCTTTGGCGCCGATACTTGTGCGGGAATGAAAAAAGGCTCAACAATGATATCTTCAACAGTAAAGTTTTTATTATTGATATATTCGGTCAGCAAATCTTTAACAGCAATCACGCCTTTTACCTCATCAACCGAACCGTCACACGCAGGCATTTTTGAAAAAGAGGATGCAAGGGCCTTTTCAATCATTTCATCATTGCTCTTTGAAATGTCAATCCACTCCAAATCCACGCGGTGTGTCATCATCATCCTCGCATTTTTTTCGCCAAAACGTATCACTTCACTGATGATCTGGGATTCCTCTTTTTCGATAATGCCGAGCTCCGAACTCAGTTTTAAAAGTATGCGGAGCTCTTCTTCCGTTACAGGTGCTTCCTTTTTTTGTTTGATGCCCGTGACTTTTATTACGATCTTTGTTGACACACTTAGCAGCCATACAACAGGATACGTTATCGCTCCCAATATTCTCATGGCCGGGGACAGGAACATGGCTATGTTCTCGGGATTATTCAGCGCGATGGTTTTTGGAACCAGTTCGCCAATTATCAGCGAAAAATACGTAATAAAACCGACTACCAGTATTACTGCAATGGTGTCAGCATAAGGGGCCAGCAACGGGATGTGCGTGAACCACGGAGCCACATCTTCTGAAATGGTTATTCCTCCATAAGCACCGGCAACGATACCAATCAGTGTAATACCTACCTGTATGGCGGAAAGTATCTTTTCAGGTTCTTTTAAAAGATCCAGGGCGGTCTTTGCTCCCATACTGCCGAATTTTGCCTCTTCTCCAAGTCTCGACTTCCGGGCAGACACAAGCGCTATTTCATACATAGCAAAGACCCCGTTACATAACAGCAATAAAGCAATTACCAGTAATTCCATTTTTTTTCAACTTTATCATTCTATCGGTAAGATTGCCTGTAAAATTACATTTTTATTTGTTGCATCAAGAATCCTTACAACCTGGTAATCCAAATTACAAAAACTCTTTAACTTAGCAATATGTATCAATCAGCCAGGGATTAATGATCAACCTGAATTTAAATATATACTTCTTCTTTATTTAGCTTAAGTGAATAATGGTGAATCTGACTTTATTGCTTTGAATAAAAAAGTTGTACCGGATAAAGGCGATCGTGCAAAACAGAATACTCGACCCCTGTTTTCGGTGGTTATAACCACACGCAACAGGGCCAATCTGCTGAAAAGAGCTCTTAACTCACTGATATCACAGACGGAAGAGGACTGGGAAGCCATCATCGTTGATGACGGAAGCACCGATGATACCTCTTCCATGATAAAACCTTATCTCCTGTCCTGCCCTAACATGAAGTACATCCGGAAATCGCACAGCGGTGCGGTCCATGCCAGAAACGAGGGGATACGGGCATCCGTTGGGAAATTTGTTACTTTTCTTGATTCAGACGATGAATATCACCCGGATCACCTGAAATCCAGAAGAAAACACCTGTCTCAAAATCCTTCGGTCATGTTTTTGTATGGAGGAGCAAAAATACTGGGCAATCCATACGTGCCCGACAAGGATAATCCGGCTGCCACTATCAACCTCAAAGATTGTGTGATAGGGGGGACTTTTATCATTGAAAGGGAAGCTTTGTTATCCCTGGACGGATTTCGCGATATCGTGCTGGGTTCCGATGCCGACCTTTTTGAAAGGGTTAAGAAGGCCGGGATTTCCATGGCAGAGGTGAAACAGCCGACCTACATATATCATCACGAAAATCCGCAATCAGAAACCAACAAGCTGTACCTGAAAATAAAGAATCGTACGGATCGGTTTTCAGGCTGAGACAAGAATTAAACGTGTATGCATATGGATAATAAATTGGGCATGAGAAATAGCGGGCAGGGGTTGATTAACAGTATAACCCGGGAGCGTTTAAAATAATTTAATGGATTTTTGGCACTGTTTTTCTGATTTCATTGTAGTGTTAATGATCAATCCGGCTTGTGGAGTAACCTGTGACATGGTTCACAGGTAGCTAATTTAAGAAAGCGCTTTGGCTCTCTATATACTTTTTAAGTTTATTTAATCCTATAATCTTGATTTGTCGAATACGTTCAGGACTTATGTTGAATTTTACAGCCATTTCGCATAAGGAATGAACTTTATGATCATTCAGACCAAAAGATAAAGTCAATATTTCTTCCTCCCGCTTTGAAAGTTTATTCAATGCCCTGTTAATATCAATTTTAAGGGATTCCCGCACCAAACAATCATCAGGTGAGGGTATTGTATTGGTTTGGATAAGATCGTACAGGTTATAGGGATTCTCGTCGTCAGGTGTTAAAGGCATATCAAAAGAAACCTGTCTTCTTTTTATCTGATTGGCAATTGTAATATTTTCCTCGTTCATTTCCAGAAACTCGGCAAGCTCGCCGTCTGTTGGCTCACGTTCATAGCGTTGTTCCAAATGAAGAATTGCTTTCTTGATTTTATTGATATTTGAGACCCTGTTTAAAGGCAACCTTACAATCCTCGTTTGATCTGCTATAGCTTGTATGATAGATTGCCGTATCCACCATACGGCATAAGAGATAAACTTAAATCCACGGGTTTCGTCAAATTTGCGGGCAGCTTTTACCAGTCCGATATTACCTTCGTTAATTAAATCAGGAAATGATAATCCTTGATTTTGATATTGTTTGGCGACTGAAATTACAAACCGCAGGTTAGCCATTACCAGTTTTTGTAATGCTTCCGTATCTCCATTTCTTATACGTATCGAAAGATCAACCTCTTCTTCAACGGATATCATCGGGTATTTGTTGATATCATTAAAATACCTGTTTATTGAATTTTCATCCCGCTGGGTAATTTTTTTAGTTATTTTTAGTTGACGCATAGCTGTTGCATTTGGTTATCCGTCTCCTTAACTTTCATATATCCTTCCGCTATTTGTTCATGAATACAAAGGAACTCCAATACCCATTCCCTGTGTAAAAAGGAATGAGTATTGCTAAGTCTCCATTTATGAATAGATTTCAATGCTATTACCGTTGTTTACTTTACATTAATGGCCATATCTCCTTTTTCGCCCTGTTTAATCTGGAAGATAACTTCCTGGTTTGTTTCAAGGCCTCCATAGGGACTGACTAATCCCGAACGATGGACAAAAACATCTTTTCCATCTTCACATTCAATGAAACCAAATCCTTTGGCTTCATCGTACCATTTTACTTTTCCTTTGTTCATTTGCTTTTTTTAATACTGTTTTCGCGGTCTTGCTTCATTCACAGTTATTGCCCTGTTCTCCAACGTGGTTCCATTAAGCTCCTCAATAGCCTGAGATGCTTCTTTATGGTTCTCCATAATTATAAAGGCGAAACCTTTGCTTTTACCAGTGTATTTGTCTGTAATAATTTTAACCTCTGTTACAGTTCCAAAAGGCTCGAAAATACTTTTCAGGTCATTTTCATTAACCTTAAAATCGAGGTTTCCTACATAAATGTTCATTTTAAAAAAATTTATTTAATTAATTACTTGCAATCTCATATCATGATTACTGTTAGTAATTATGAATATTCCCGATTGCTTTTGAAAATCTTTTGTTGGGGGATTGACCAACAGAATTATAGTATATCTAACATGCTTTAAAAAAATGGATTAGGGAAAAGGGCTGAATTAACAAAGTGCAACAGTGAGAAGCAATTTCTGCACAATTTCTCAAATACATAATTTGCACAAAGGTAGTTATTCGTTTTTACTATTGTCTTGTTTTTGAATAATATTTTTGAATGCCGAATATTTTGAATACCAATATGCCAATTATAGTGCAAAGGATCAGAAGCTTATATTGACTTTATACTAGGAGCTCATACGGAGATTTTCCTAAACATACACAGTTCTCTCATGACAGCCACAAACAGGTTTTCAGGATTTGAACACGCGTGCATTTATAAAAATCAACCGGAAAGGAGACTTAAGGGAGCGGGTTGTTTTTGGTGCAACCATCCATCAGTGAGCGATTGAAATACTGGGTATACCATTTGGCAAGTTTACAGGAATAATATTGCAATAATTGTTTTAACTTTATTATGCCAAAACAAAAGATAATGATTTGCAGAAAGATATTATTCGTTTTTTGCATATTGTTACTGGTTTTTAATGTAACTGTTGCCCAGAATTCCGGGCCCATTCCCGAAGATCTGAAAAACTCACTGAATGCGCTTCAGACCACGGTTCCTTTTCTTGCAATAGCTCCCGATTCAAGGGGTGGTGCGATGGGTGATCTGGGCGCTGCAACTTCACCCGATGCAAATTCACAGACACGAAATGCTGCCAGGTATGCATTTATTGAACACAAAATGGGCGTTTCGGTATCCTATGCACCCTGGCTGCGGACCATTGTCAAGGATATAAACCTGGGGTACCTGAGTTTTTATTACCGCTTTAATGAAAAACAGGCCATCAGTGTCGCGATGAAATACTTCTCCCTTGGGCAGGTGATCTTTCGTGATTCTTATGGACAATACAGCGGACAATACACTCCGTATGAACTTTCGCTTGATGCCGGATATGCACGCCTTTTTTCTGAGCGTTTTTCGGGTGCATTGGTATTACGTTATATCCGTTCTGATATTACCGGAGGAGGGACCATTGACGGGCAGCAATTTTATCCCGGCAATTCCTTTGCAGCTGATCTGGGGATTTACTATCAGAGACCTTTCAGCATCCGTGAAATAAACAGTGAGTTTGCCTGGGGGGCATGCTTTTCCAATCTCGGAAGCAAAATATCGTATACCGAAGGTTCCGACAAACAGTTCATTCCGGCTAACCTGCGCCTTGGAGCCCGTGTAACACTGCATCCGGATGAATACAATTCCCTTTCGGGAGCGGTGGACTTCAGTAAATTACTGGTTCCTACGCCACCGATCTATGTTGTCAACAGTGAAACCGGTGACAGTATCCTCTATGGCAAACCCATTCCTACATCACTGCCTATGAGCTGGATCCAGTCTTTTTACGACGCACCGGGCGGATTTGACGAAGAAATGCGTGAGATTATGATCTCCGCGGGTCTTGAATACTGGTACCGGAAGCAGTTTGCCATTCGCGGAGGGTATTTTCATGAACATAAGCTGAAGGGTAACCGGAAACACTTTGCCGTTGGAGTAGGTGTGAAACTCAATGTGTTTTATCTTGATTTCTCCTACCTCATATCGGCTTCAGGAAAGACCAATCCGCTTGCGAATACCATGCGGTTTACACTGGGACTGGACATATCAAAGAAATAAATATGGCATTGTATTGCAGGTTGGTATTCGGCTATGATATACACAAGCGGAAAGATGATTGAAAAGCAAACGGATTGAATTTCGTGGGTATATTCCCCGGACCATAAAACCTCCCGATGTTATTGCTCCCTGAAATACTGAGTATGATAAAGCAGCTATGCCTGTCAACATACATTACAACCTAAAACCAATTATTTTGTGAATTGGATTTTCTTATCTATATTGCACCGCTAAATCATTGAATGATTAACAGCTTCCATAAACTTTCATAAGATGCTTTCAGGTTTTTCGCGGATTGCAGGACAAGAAATCATAAAATTTCCCCGAAGCTCTCCCCGCTTTATCAACATTACTAATCCAAATTCATTATACACATGAAATCCAATACTTACTTTGTTGTTTTGCTTGTTTTAGTCTTGTCTGTATGTTATACCCCGCACCGGGTCTCAGGGCAGGATATCATTGTCAAAAAGAACGGTGAAGAGATCAGCGCCAGGGTGGAACAGGTATCTGATAAAGAGATTACATACCGGAAATTTGAGAACCTTTCGGGCCCGTTATATATTCTTTCCAAATCTGAAATATTTATGATAAAATATGAAAACGGCAGCAAGGACGTGTTTGCCGATCAGCCGGTACCCATTCGCAGAGGACCTGCTGAAACACCAACACCTGTCATCACCGAAAAGGATATAAAACCGGCAAATGCAGGAGCGGTTATGAACTACATCCTGCTCGTCCCGATCTTAACACTGGGAACTATGTCCACCCTCTCATACGATGGTATTATATTCGATGAAGAATTTGGCATAATATCCGAGTCAGCTGCCATTGCACTTACCGGGATAGGAGTCCCGATCGGGGCCATGCTACCGGGTATCACCCGGAAAAAAACTGGCGTTAGTGGTATACCAGGACTGAGAGTAGCGGGTTGGATCAACTACGGGGTAAGCATGGCGGGTGCTATATCACTGGCTGCAGGAGCAGCCTGGGCAGATTTCTACGATGAAGGAGGAGTTATAGCGTCCACTATAGGTATTACATTAACAGGAACACTGGCCACCTTATTTTTTGCAATTGATGCAGGAAATACGGCAAGTGAAGCGAAAGAAAAGCAAAACAAACTTTCCCTGGTACCCGTATTCGGGATCGACAGGGATGTATCGGGTAAAAAATACAGTACAATGGGTATAAGATTATATTTTTAACTTCACCCGTATACGGATCGGGTTGTACTCCGAATCTTCACATACCTGTATCTCTATATACCGTGACGCCCCTTATAACGGCTGAATTCACCTTTTGCATGAAATCCGGGAATGGCTTACCAGCCTTGAGCATAAGGTCAAACCGCTTTATTATGGATTGTTTTGTATGCAATCATAGTATTGGTAACTTCATGGGAGATGATTATCTTTATTTGATACTGTTTTAACAAATTGAAGAATTAATTAAATCTCCAATCTGCCAAAGCAGAATGGCAAAGTATAATACCGGACCAGAATGAAGAAAAAATCTATTGCTGTACCTGACTTTTTTGTTGATTCCTTACCCGGTATTCCAGATACTGACTGCAGGGAATTACTTCGGAGTATTGAGATACATGCAGATGCATCAGCCATTTTCGCATGGTTAAAACAGTTGCGTGTTGCACCCTATAGTTATGATTTTATGGATAACAGGGGTAAAAAATCACCCGGCTATATCATTGAAAACCTGCCTCCCCTGAAAGTTAATACACATTTTTTACTGGCATTTCACATCTTCGGATTTGAAGAAAATTCGTTTATTGTTTGTCGTTTCTGTGAACCCATCAATCCTCCGGTCAACCTGTACATGAAGGACCTGTATATTGAATACAGGATTGCTGAAAACGGAACGGATACCCGTTTATGGTGCAAGATAAAGGGCTATTGCAATAAGGATATATCCTCAAAAGGATTCTTTTTTACTTTTTCTGTTGTCAATAAAATAATGATGGAAAGGCAGCTGAAAAACATCAGGAAATTGTCAGAGCTGCTAACGTCCGGAAAAATAGAAACCAGGATGCATGATATAAAAAGCTGCTATATCAGATCAGGATTTCACTGGTGGCTGTTCTGCCGTCGTCATAATTGCAAGGGATTGATAACATGAGATTGCCTTCTGGCTAATTGATGGTTTCATCATACATCGCCCTTTGACCATTCAATCAATCGACATTTATACAAAAACAGGTTTCATTCCGTTTTTATTTTCGAATAACCTCAGGACTGATCGGGGGATAAAATTTTCATGTAAATTTGTGATTGAAAAACATCTTTATGCCTCAACTTGGTAAGATCCTTATAGTAACCGGAATTATTATTGTTATTGCCGGTCTCATCCTGTATTTTGCCGGGAACAAATTCAGTTGGATCGGTCATTTGCCCGGGGATATCCGGATCGAAAAGGAAAATTTCAGGTTCTATTTTCCCGTCACCACCATGATCCTTATCAGCATTATCCTGACATTGATTTTGTGGATCATAAGGAAGTTGCTTTAAGATCTCATAAATACTCCTTATAACATGCGTGACGATGCATATTATAACCCATATTAAGGAATGTTCCTGATTCATGACGTGGTTTTTTATAGGGGATTGCAGACAATTCAGATTTTCATTTTATCATCTCGGGATACATACTAATTCTACTTTAACAGATTAGGAATTTCAGTAATTTTTCAGCTTTTTTACTCCAGTCCTTAAAACCTGCCTTGCAGTCAGGCAGGGGAGAAAGCTGAAAAATCAACCTGTTCCCTTTAGGGATTAAGGGTAAAACAGGTTGCTTTTTCAATCTGTCAGAGTAAATTAAAATAAGTATTAAAAGCAGGTCCAATATACATTTTTTTTGATTTTATGAATTATGCAGGTGTAATATATATCCTATCTTTTCCAATCAAATCATCCAAACTTTTAAACGAAATAACCTATTTTTATGATGATAAAACTACCAACATTCTCATGCAAAAATTCGATTAAATCTTAACGGTTATGGAATCAAAAATTTACGCTGGCGCAAAAAATATTGCAATATCGGTTATTCTTGCCTTTGCAATTGGCAATGCGGCATTACCACAGGCCGAGGAAGACACAGCCGTAAGAATGGATGCGGTGTATGTGCCGGATAACGGTAACGGTACCTATAAAAATCCCGTTATCTACGCCGATTATTCCGATCCGGATGCGATAAGGGTAAATGACGATTTTTATATGGTTTCCTCCAGCTTTAACTGTGCCCCGGGAATTCCAGTGCTCCATTCAAAGGACCTGGTGAACTGGACGATTATCAATCATGTATTCATGCGACAACCGCCCGACAGCGTATACAATAAACCGGGTCATGGACTGGGCGTCTGGGCTCCGAGCATACGATACCGCAACGGTCATTTTTATGTTTATTATGCCGATCCGGACTTCGGTATATACATGGCAAAAACCGATGATCCGGCCGGTACATGGGAGCATAAGCTGGTGCAGAAAGCGTACGGCTGGATCGATCCATGCCCGTTCTGGGATGATAACGACAGCGCTTACCTGGTTCATGCCTGGGCCAACAGCAGGGTCGGTTTTAAAAGCATTCTTACACTGCGCAGGATGAGCAGCGACGGGGAATCGGTTTCCACCGACCCGGCAGATTCCATCATGGTTTTTGATGGAAACGATATCGCTCACCCGCTTGAGACGATTGAAGGACCTAAAATGTATAAGAGAAACGGCTATTATTATGTATTTGCTCCTTATGGTGGTGTAGCCAATGGCTATCAGGCTGTATTGCGCTCGGATACCCTTCCCGGACCTTATGATTACAAAACTGTGCTGGAAAAGGGCAGCACCACTATCAATGGCCCGCACCAGGGGGCATGGATTGAACTGGAATCGGGTGAATCGTGGTTTATCCATTTCCAGGAAAAATTGCCTCACGGTCGGATCGTGCATCTTCAGCCGGTTGTATGGACCGAAGACTGGCCCGTGATGGGAATCGATAATGATGGCGATGAAATCGGGGAACCTGTGGCATCTTACACAAAGCCCGATGTTGGTCAGACCTGGCCGATTGTCAACCCTCAGACGTCCGACAAGTTTAATACGGATACCCTGGGACTGCAATGGCAATGGCATTCCAATTTTGACTCAGCCTGGTTCAGTCTGGATGCAAATCCCGGTAATATGCGTCTGTATGCGGTCAGCCTGCCTGAAGATTTTGTAAACCTCTGGGATATCGGAAGCATGTTGCTTCAAAAACTGCCGGCAGAAAAATTTTCGGCAACCACCAAAATAAAACTGCACCTGAATGACGGCGAGAATGCAGGTCTGGTGGTGATGGGACAACGATACACTTCGATTAATGTAATGCAGACGGATACAGGTTTGGTAATTAGTCAGAAACAGTGTTCCGATGCCCGGGCGGGACTGGCAGAATCAACAGTCGTTAATTCCGCCATATCGATTGATGATTCTGTGTTATATCTGAGGGTTGCCGTTACCGGCGGAGGAACCTGTAATTTCGGCTATAGCCTTGATAATTATCATTTTTTACCGGTTGGCAAAGCTGCATTAACCGATGAAGGCCGTTGGATAGGCGCCAAGGTTGGCCTGTATTGTCACAGACCCTATGAAAATACAGGAGATCCGGGTTATGCCGATTTCGACTGGTTCAGTATTGATGATTATTACAACCGTTTACCTCTTCCTGCATTCGATCCTTATCCCGCAGACGGGGACAGCATCTCCGGATCATCCGGTCTGGTTATCTCCTGGGGCGCAGATAAAGTATTTACCTCCATGTTTGATGTATACATTGATACACTTCCCGATCCGGTTTCACTTCTTGTTGAACAGGCTGGTCTGAGTAAAGAGCTCACTGACCTGGAATCGGAGAAAACCTATTACTGGCGTGTTGATTCGAAGAACGACCTGGGAACGGTGACCGGACCAACATGGCAATTCACGACCAAAGAATTGATCAGCGGCATACCTGTCATTGTATCACCCGATTTTAAACTTGAGCCTCCGATACCGAATCCATTTGAAAATTTTTCACACATAACATTTTCAATCGCAAAACCTTCGCTGGTTAAGATAAATGTTTATGACGCAGGCGGCACTGTGGTGAAGGAAATAACCAACAAGGAATATGCGGCAGGCACCCATAACCTGGATTTTCACAGGGAAAACCTTAATTCCGGTTTATATATCCTGAAAATGAAGACCGGTGAAGGGAGTCTCTCACGGAAATTGTTGATAGAATAGCCGTGTCCTCCACCCTGGCGCAGGCGGGATTGTTATACTGCGTCCGCTGAAGCCCTTAAAAGGACGTTGCATCGTATGACGGAGGTGGAAAGTTCGTGAGATTTGTTGTATTAAGCCCCATTAGGGGTGACATATTGGTAGCCCCGGGTGCAACCCGGGGTATAGGATAAGGAGCATAAAACGCTGCAACCACGACCTAGCCAAAAGCCATAACTTAATTTGCAGCGTAACAGGATGGAACAACCTATATCGTAACAGATACAGAGCTAAAATTCAGGTTTAGTCCTGAAACCGACCGAAGGGAAATCATGAACGAAGCAAACAAACTAAACCCAGTGCTCGCAAAACTGAGAGGGAATGAGAATGAGAAAGAAAATGAGTATATACAGCCCAGGGCTTATACCCGTATAAAGATATGATACCCTTAAAAATACATTGCTTTCAACATGTTGATTTTGAAGATCCGGGATGTATTGAAACCTGGATTAAAAAAACCGGGACTTTTTTAACCTATACCCGGTTCTTTCAGAATTATACCATTCCAGAGCCTGAAGACTATGATTGCCTTATCATCATGGGAGGGCCCATGAGTGTTTATAACGATGATAAATATAGTTGGCTTACAGAGGAGAAAAATGCAATAAAAAAATCCATCGAAAAGGAAAAGACTGTTATCGGAATTTGTTTGGGTGCTCAGCTTATTGCAGATGCTTTAGGGGCCGAAGTATATAAAAATCCTGAAAAAGAGCTGGGCTGGTTTGATATTACCCTGGAAGATGATGCAAGGAATAATGATCTTTTCGGCAATGATCTGAAGACCATAAAAACATTTCACTGGCATAGTGAAACTTTTAACCTTCCTTCAGGAGCAAAGCGCCTTGCATCATCCAGGGCCTGCGAGAATCAGGCATTTTTATATAAAAAAAATGTATTGGGACTTCAATTTCATTTAGAAGTTACAGAAATATGCTTGAAAGCAATGTTAGAAAATGGCCGCAATGAAATAACCGAAGGGAATTACACACAATCGGAAACTGAAATTCTGAGTCAACAGAATTTAATAAGGTTAAACAATGATATAATGTATAATATCCTGGATAAACTTATGCATAAATATATCTGTGTGCTTTTCAACGATCAGGATTAAAATCATGCAGGCAGTAAGAGTAGTTGGGGGCACTCGTTAACGGAGTGCAACCTCCAACTAGAAGGACACTCTCCATTGCAAAGAAGTTAATCAGGTTACCGTCTTGTCCGGGTTCTTTTCCAGTGATGTTTATAGGCAATGCGGCTTCTCAGCGAATCTGTCAGCGGTACTATATCACCTACACAAACGGTACGGTAATGATCTTTCCACTGGTATGAATATTTTGGATACGATTTACCATAAGGAATGGCCGTAATCCGATGATAGTGTTTAAAGCTGTCGACCTTTATTACGTGCAGCTCTTTGTATACCTCCCATACCTGGTCTGGTGGTATCTCAATCCGGTCGGTCAGCCTGCTGATGTTGCAACCGGATAACAATAGTATCACAAGAAGTCTTTTCACCTCACATTTAACTGTGATTCATCAGCTTGAATTATTGTTTTGCATTTTACTGATAAAATTCCGGTTATTTCCCTGTCCCTTTATCAAATATCGTAAAAAACAGGATGATGGCAATAGTCTGGTTCCAAGAAGTCTTAAAACAAATCAGTCAGGGTGAAGGAAAACAATACCGGAAAAAGACCGGAATCCGTGGTGTAATTGAGGAAGATTTCATAATGGTTATAATTTCATCCAGGATTAGACCAGGATGAACTCTTTTACATTTCAGGTGTTTATTTATTGTTAACACGGTTAATCCGATAAAACATGATGAAGAAACTGGTAAATATTTTCGTTTCGTTCCTGTTGCTCACAGCGACAACGGGTTTTACCATTTCCAGACATTATTGCGGCAGTGAGCTCGTTTCCCTTTCCATCGACAAAGCTGCAAAAAAGTGTTGCGATGCTGAGACAGGCAGTTGCTGTCATAACGAAAGTGAACATTATCAGCTTAAAGAGGATTTTGTTTCAACGCAAACACAATTTGACTTCGAGCATCTGTTTCCAACGGATTCACAACTTTTACCCGGATTTCTTGCTGACTTTCACGACTGTGCAGGATATCCGGGTAATCAGCGCTGTTTCACAAATGGTTCCCCGCCTCCCAAAATACAGACTGTTTTAGCAAAAACGCAGGCATACCTTTTATGATTCAAAATGATCATTGATTGATGACCATCCCGAACGGAATTGGTTTGTCAGTCCTTTATCCGTAATTGTGCCATTGAAATCATTTTAGATAGTGTTATGTTAAATAAAATCATAAAATACTTTTTGGAAAACAGGCTGATAACCCTGTTGTTATTTGCTGTTTTCATCCTGCTTGGCATTGTATATGCTCCGTTTAACTGGAATATTAACCTGTTGCCCAGGGACCCTGTACCGGTTGATGCCATTCCTGACATCGGAGATAACCAACAGGTTGTTGCAACTGAATGGATGGGGAGATCACAAAAGGACATTGAAGACCAGATCACCTATCCGCTGACAACTTCCCTGCTTGGTATCCCCGGCGTTAAGACCATCCGCAGCACATCGATGTTCGGGATGTCATTTATCTATATCATTTTTAAGGATAATATTGACTTTTACTGGAGCCGTTCGCGTATACTGGAAAAATTGAATTCGCTGCCTTCCGGTACCCTGCCTGACGGAGTGCAGCCATCACTGGGCCCTGATGCCACGGCACTTGGTCAGATCTTCTGGTATACCCTGGAAGGCCGCAATCCGGAAACAGGTAAACCGGCCGGGGGGTGGGATCCACAGGAATTAAGAACGATACAGGATTTTTACGTCAAGTATGCCCTGTCATCATCAGAAGGTGTTTCGGAGGTTGCTTCTGTTGGTGGTTTTGTAAAGGAATACCAGGTGGATATTGATCCCAATGCCATGAAAGCATACGGTGTTACCATTATGGAAATAATGGAGGCGGTGAAGAAAAGCAACCTTGATATCGGTGCTGAGACCATTGAAATGAATAAGGTCGAATATGTCATTCGTGGACTGGGATATATCAAAACGCCTGACGATCTGAAAGAGGCTGTTGTGGCGGTAAGGGATAATGTCCCGGTGAGGGTAGGTGATATTGCCAGGGTGAGCTTTGGCCCGGCAACCCGCAGGGGAGGTCTGGATAAAGACGGCATTGAGGCTGTGGGTGCAGTAGTAGTGGCCCGGTATGGATCAAATCCTATGGAGGTCATTAATAAGGTAAAGGCAAAAATCGCTGAAATTGCACCCGGATTGCCTTCAAAAACACTCGCCGATGGCACTGTATCAAAGGTTACGATCGTCCCCTTTTACGACCGCACGGGTTTGATCCGTGAGACCATTGGTACACTCGAATCAGCACTCTCCCATGAAATTCTCATAACCATTATTGTCATTATAATTCTGGTATTGAATCTCAGGGCATCTGCCCTTATTTCTTCCATGCTCCCTGTAGCAGTACTCATGACTTTTATCGTAATGAAATGGGCAGGTGTTGATGCCAATATTGTGGCACTTTCGGGTATCGCCATTGCCATTGGCGTGATGGTGGATGTTGGTATTGTATTTGTTGAAAACATCATCCGTCATCTTGAGATGCCCGAAAATAATAATGCCAAAGGGAAAAATCTGGCCAGGGTCATATACACTGCCATCACTGAGGTTTCTTCAGCCATTGTTACTGCTTTGGCAACAACCATTATCAGTTTTCTTCCGGTTTTTGCCATGGAAGCAGCAGAGGGTAAGCTTTTCAGACCGCTTGCCTTTACCAAGACATTTGCCCTGCTGGCTTCTTTTCTTCTCGGGATCATCGTATTGCCGACACTGGCAAACATCTTTTTTTCGGTAAAACCCGATCATAAAAGGATCAGCCGGATATTCAACACGATCCTCATTGCTGCCGGCATACTGATTGCCATCGTGTGGAAACAGGTTCCGGCTCTTGCCCTGGTATTGATTGGTCTTAATAACCTTTTTGCTGATAAATGGAATGAGAAAGGCAAACAAATGACCCATTATACCAATATTGGCATTACGCTGCTGGTGGCCCTCTGGTATCTTTCAACAGAATGGCTGCCTCTCGGGGCACGAAACAGCGACCTTACAAATTACCTGTTCGTTGGTTTTCTGGTTGCTTTGGTATTAGGTATCCTGTTGCTCATCGTTCATTTTTACGTTCCGCTACTTCGCTGGGCGCTGGCAAACAAATGGAAATTTATGGCGCTGCCCATTTTCACGGTACTGTTTGGCATATTGGCATGGCAGGGTGCAAACCGGATCTTCAGCTTCGTGCCGGATTTCATAACCGGGACAAAAGCCTGGCAGTCTTTTTCCCACGCCTTTCCGGGTATGGGCAAGGAGTTTATGCCGGCACTCGATGAAGGATCATTTCTGCTAATGCCCACCAGCATGCCTCATAGTGGAATTGAGAAGAATCAGGAGTACGTGGAATTGCTCGATAAAAGGTTATCTGCCATCCCTGAGGTCGAACTGGCCGTTGGCAAATGGGGGCGTGTTAATTCGGCATTAGACCCGGCACCTGTGCAGATGTTCGAAAATACCATCAACTACATACCTGAATATTTACTGGATGAGAATGGGCACCGTATGACTTTCAAAGTGGACAAAAAAGGAAATTTCATACTGGCTGACGGAACAAAATACAATCCGGGAAGGGATGGTTTTAAACGCATAAGACGGGAACTGCTGATACCTGACAAAAAGGGTGACAATTTCAGGCAGTGGAGGCCTGAAATCAAATCTCCGGATGATATCTGGCAGGAAATAGTCAGCGTTACCCGTATCCCCGGATTAACTTCTGCACCGCGACTTCAGCCAATACAGACCCGTCTGGTGATGCTGTCAACGGGAATGCGGGCACCTATGGGGCTGAAGGTGTACGGTCCTGACCTTGAGACCATCGAAAAAGCAGGCATTCAGCTTGAGGCTGCGCTGAAAGAAGTCCCTTCGGTTCAGTCGTCATCGGTATTTTATGATCGCGCAGTGGGAGCGCCTTATATCGAGATTAAACTGAACCGGAAGGCTATTGCACGCTACGGGATGACAATTGCAGATGTTCAGGATGTCCTGCAGGTGGCAGTCGGTGGTATGTCATTAACCACCACAGTAGAGGGCCGTGAAAGATTTCCGGTGAGGGTGCGCTATGCCCGTGAACTTCGCAGTACGCCTGAGGAGATCAAAAGGATCCTGGTGCCTTCCATGACAGGAGTACAGGTGCCTCTCGGCGAGCTGGCTGATATTACCTATACCCGGGGTCCGCAAATGATCCGCAGCGAAAATACTTTTCTGAATGGGTATGTGATCTTCGACAAAGTTGAGGATAAGGCTGAAGTTGATGTTGTTGAAGAGGCACAACGGTTTTTAAGGGAAAAAACAGATACACGAGAGCTGGTGCTTCCTGCAGGCGTAAGCTATACGTTCGCGGGTAATTACGAGCAACAGATCAGGGCTACCAAAAAGCTGTCCATCGTTATCCCTGTCAGCCTGATCCTGGTATTCCTGCTGCTTTATTCTCAGTTCAGAACTTTTACTGCCTCCTCCATTCATTTCTCGGGTGTTTTTGTTGCCTTTGCAGGCGGATTTATCATGCTGTGGCTCTACAGTCAACCCTGGTTTCTGAATGCTACCGTTGCAGGCGTTGAAATGCGCCATTTGTTTCAGATCCATACCATTAACTTGAGTGTGGCTGTGTGGGTGGGTTTTATAGCACTTTTCGGCATTGCCACCGACGACGGTGTGATCATGGGTACCTATATCCATCAGGTCTTTTTAGTTGTGAAGCCTAAAACGGTTAAAGAAGTCCGTGAGGCGGTTGTGATAGCAGGCAGTAAAAGGGTGCGACCGGCCATGATGACAGCGGCCGTGGCAATTATTGCCTTACTGCCGGTTTTATCGTCAACGGGTAAGGGAGCCGACATAATGATTCCAATGGCCATACCGGTTTTTGGCGGAATGATCATTCAGATCATGACCATGTTCGTTGTGCCCGTCCTTCAAAGCTTCTGGCGTGAAGCCGCGACAAGAAAGGAAGAAAAGCTGTCAAATCCAAAAAACGCATTGAAATCATGAAAAGGTTAAGATTATATATAACAGCGTTGTCCGTATTGTTGATTTACAGGTATGAATACGCACAGGATTCCATCAACGATCTCAGTGAATATCTTATGATGGCAGTGAAGAATAATCCCGGTGTGCATGCTGCTTTTAACGAGTACCTGGCAGCCCTGGAAAAAGTGCCCCGGGCGGGTGCTCTGACCGACCCACAGGTTTCACTGGGTTATTATGTTAAACCCATGGAATTGCCGGGAGGAAACCAGGTTGCCAATCTACAGGTGATGCAGATGTTCCCCTGGTTCGGCACCTTGAGAGCATCGAAGGATGAAGCTTCCATGATGGCCAAATCAAAATATGAAATATACAATGCGGCCAGGGCCGATTTGTTTTTCCGCGTAACATCATCATGGTATTTGCTGATGAAATACGACCGGGAGATCAAACTTGTAACGGAAAATATTGAATTCCTGACATCACTGGAGAAACTGGCACTGATAAAATATGGTTCACCCGATGCCTCTGCATCTTCCTCAGGTATGAATACCCGGAGATCAGGTCTTAAGGATGTACTCAGGGTAAAAATGGAAATCCTTGAATACAATAACAAACTTACCCTGCTATCAGAACAGAGATTGACCGAGCAGGTGAAGTTCAATTCATTGTTAAACCGTGATCTGCATACTATAGTAAATATAGGGGATTCATTGACCATACGTATGCTTCCCGCTGAAGAGCAGGCCGTTGCCGATAGTATCCTTAGCAATCACCCGATGCTGAATATGTTGAATCATGAGGCCGGTTCCTATTCATTCATGGAAGAGAAAGCAAAAAAAATGGGCTTGCCCATGTTCAGCCTGGGATTGAACTATATGTTGATCAGCAAACGCGAGGGCAACAGCTCCATGATGAATGGCAAAGATATGCTGATGCCAATGATTTCTGTGTCACTGCCGATATACAGAAATAAATACAAGGCCATGCAACATGAAGCACGTTTGATGAAAGAAGCATTAAATCAACGGGTCACTGACCTGACAAACAATCTGCAGGTACAATACCGGCTGCTCATTCAGGATCTTGAAGACGCTGAAAGGCGTATCGCCCTGTATAAAGAACAGGAAGCACTGGCAAAGAAAACCGCTGACATCCTTGTTTCGGATTTTACCGTATCGGGCACCGATTATGAAGAAGTATTGCGGATGCAGCAAAAAGTACTTGATTATGGTTTTAAACATTTGGAGGCTGTGGTTGATTACAATACATCCGTTGCACTGGCAGAAAAATTAATGAATTCGGTTAAATACTAAGTTTTGGAAGCCATGAAAGCATTACATCTCATCAGGAACAAATATATAAAAAGCAGCCTGCTTGTTTTTGCAGGCCTGTTGCTGGGATGGTTGATATTCTCCCGTTCCGGAGGACCTGCTGAAAAGAGACCGCAGGAGGTGACCCGTGAACGTCAGGAAGAACTGACCATCTGGACATGCGCAATGCATCCGCAGATCCGAATGAATAAACCGGGCAGATGCCCGATTTGTGGAATGGATCTGATCGTACTTCGTGAACCGGGCGCTGAATCGGATGATCAGGCCGTTGTAATGAGTGAGTCGGCCGTGAAATTGGCTGAAGTACAAACTTCAATAGTAACAGCAGGTAAATCATCTAAAGAAGTCCTGTTATATGGTAAAATAAAACCCGATGAACGTTTGTTGCAATCGGAAACCGCCCATGTGCCGGGCAGAATAGAAAAGCTATTTGTGAACGTTACAGGCGAGACCGTGAGAAAAGGTCAGCTGCTTGCGCAGGTTTATTCACCGGAACTGGTTACAGCACAAAAGGAATTACTGGAAGCGGTTACCTTAGGGGATAAGTATCCCGATGTGCCTGAGGCAGCACGTGAAAAGCTCAGGAACTGGAAATTGTCTGACCAGCAGATCAGTGATATTGAGGCATCAGGAAAAGTAAGCGCATCATTCAGCATCTATGCAAATACATCGGGAGTGATCATCAACCGCAGGGTAGACCAGGGCGATTATGTTTCACGGGGTGATGTATTGTTTGATGTGGCAGATTTATCGCACGTTTGGGCTGTGTTTGAGGCATATGAATCTGATCTCCCCTGGATAGCTGTCGGACAAAAAATAAGTTTTACTTCCCGGGCCATTCCCGGGAAAAACTATGTAGGCCGTATTTCCTTCGTTGACCCGGTTATTGATCCGGTCACACGTACAGCCAGCGTGAGGGTCGAATTAGCCAATCCCTCTTTACGGCTTAAACCGGAACTTTTTGTGAACGGAACGGTGATGACTGATCCTGAAAAAAACAGCCGGCAGTTGATCATACCACATTCGTCGGTTCTATGGACAGGAACACGTTCCATTGTTTATGTAAAAATACCGGGTACAGAGCATCCGACATTTAGGATGAGGGAAATTACCCTAGGAGCCTCCCTGAAAGATTCCTATGTTGTACAGGAAGGTTTGAAGGATGGAGAAGAGATTGTTACCAACGGGGCTTTTAGTGTTGATGCAGCAGCCCAGCTGGCCGGGAAACACAGCATGATGAATCCGGAAGAGACAGGAGTTGCAGCCGGACATAACCATGCTGATATGAACGTTGAAAGCAGCAGTAAGAGTGACCAGGTGCGTCATAGTACAACGGAAATGAAGGTCATGGACAGGAGTGCAGTGCGCAATATGAATGCGAACATTGAACGGATAGAGTTCAGCGTTGCAGGCAACTGCGAGATGTGCAAGGACCGCATTGAATCTGCTGCCCGGTCTGTCACTGGCGTAAGCGATGCCGAATGGGATATTGAAAAAAGGCAAATCCATATTTCATTTGACAAAAAAAAGACCGATGTTGCGGCTATTCATAAAACCATTGCCGCTGCAGGTCATGATACCGACAAAGAAACAGCGCCGCAGAAGGTCTATGACAGCCTTCCGGAATGCTGCCAATACAGAAACAGGTAAAAAATCATTAATTTATAAACTTTATTATTATGAAAACAAAATCAGTTTATGTGGCCATCATCATGGCCCTGATGAGCACAGGTGCTCTGTCCGCTCAGTTAAAAACAGAAAAATTCAAGGTGTTTGGTAATTGCAGTATGTGTGAGACACGCATTGAGAAGGCTGCTAAATCGGTTGAAGGTGTGTCCTTTGCTGACTGGAACAAAGAAACAAAGATGATGGATGTATCTTTTGACAGTGTGAAAACCGATGTGCATAAAGTTCATATGGCCATCGCCAATGCGGGCCATGATACCGAAATGCACCGGGCAAACGATGATGTGTACAACGCTTTACCCGCCTGCTGCAGATACGACAGGGCAGATATTCCCATGCATGCTCCGGGACGATCCGGCTTCTAAAATGATAAGCTCAAAGGGAAAGAGCCGAAGGCGGGCATTTTATTTTTTTCCGCCCATTTTCTCCTTTGTGTTTTGCAGGGCAGTGTTCGTTCCGAATACATGCAGGATATCACCTGTGCGGAAATAGGTTTCGCCATGCGGTATGAAGAAAGCATTATCCCTTTTGACCATGATCAGAATGGCATCTTTGTGGAAAGGAATTTCTTTAACCTGCAATCCGTCAACCTCTTTGTTGGTAATCAGAATTTCTTCCACCCTGAAGTTTTCGAACGATTCAAGCAGTGCATGATAGGTGGTGGGCCTTAAGATCAGGTTTTCAATGGTTGTAGCCAGAACACCGATTACATCAATGGTTTTAATTCCCAGCTTATTGAGCTTAAGTTCAATATCGGATGTGCTGGATCGTGTTATGATGTTATCATGCAGTAATTCTTCCCGGAGCAGCTTGCAGATTTCATGGTTCTTTTCCGGAGATCCTGTTTCAACAATGACAAAATCCGATAAATTCATCTTTAGTTCTTTGTATAAACCCGCGTCCAATCCGTCACCTGTAATACAGTACAATCCTTTGGCTGAGATTTCTTCTGCCCGGGTCTTGTTATTTTCAATGATAATGACCTTTCGGCCATGCATAGTCAATCGTCTGGCCAGCAGAACCGCCGTGCTGCTCCCTCCGACGATGAAGGTTTTCGATCCTGTTAAAAGATCTGACGGCGACAACCAGTTATATAAAACAGGGGAAATAAAACAGGTGATCATGGCCATAATGATAAAGCATGCGTTGATGCCCGGTGTGATCACTCCCATTTGGAGCCCGATGGCAGATGCTGCAATGATCAGGCTTAACCTTGATGACATCAGGAAACCTCCGGCCATGGCTTTTTTTATCCCGAATAATTGCCTCCAAAGCAATGCCGGAAAAAACTTGACTGCAAAAAGGGTGATCATCAGTAATGCCAGGACCCCTATCAATGACTTATCAAATTCTTTCAGGGCTGCAGGTTCAAATTCGACACCTACCATGATAAAAAAGATGGGAATGAAGAAACCGTAACCCATGCCGTCAAGTTTAAGCAGCATTACCGATCTTTCACGGTGCAGCATGCTTGAAATGACAAGTCCGATTAAAAATGCTCCCAGCAACACAGCCTCTTCTCCAATAAACTGGGCAATAACAACAAACAGCATGATCAGCAAAATGGTACCTCTGATGCGTATTTGTGATGCAGCGTGCGATAATTGAAAAGCCAGCTTTTTTAACAAAGGCAGATTTTTCAGCTTGTTACCGATCAGATAGAAAACAATGAAAACGATGAATAAGCCCACGATGTAAAGCAATTCCATCTGAAAGCCATTTTTAATGATGAAGGCTGTAAAGGTGAATAACACAATACTGAATATATCCGCAACTGCAGCTGCCATAATGATCATCTGCCCAAAGCGGCTTTTGATTTCCCCCCTGTCTTTCAGAACAGGTACCACGATACCCACCGAGGTAGTAACCATGATCAATGAAAAATACCAGATATGCGAGATAGGGATGAATTTCGCGAGCAACAGGGAGCCGGTACATGCCAGTATAAGTGAGAGGATGAAATAAGTCATGCTTACCAGCAACGGATTTTTAATAAAGCGCCCGTACGTTATCCTTGTTCTTGGCAATGATGCCAGTATCATGTCCACATCAATTTCGAGGCCGCTCAGAAACATAAGAAAAATAAAACCGGTAAGAGCAAAAAACTCCAGTATTCTGAAACTCTCATGATCGACAGACCCCAGCAAATGTTTTCCGATGAAATAGCCCAGGATAATCTCGACAATTACCGAGGGTATTTTCTTTAGTTTAAACAGCGATAAAAGGATTGGCGTTCCCCAGGCTATAGCAGCCACCACCAGCAGCGGAAAATAATCAAAATGAAAGGATATACTTAGCAGCATGCAGGTTATTCTCCTGTCTTAAAAAATTCACTAACAAGTTAGTGAATTAATACTATAAATCAAAAATCCAGGTATTTTATAATGATTATGCTGAATATAGCCGATTGTGAAAATTAATGCATTTGTTTTACGCGCGCGCTATGTGCAACCGGTAATCAGCCAGGGAAGAAAGGGAGAAAACATGCGTGGAAAATATCGTCTGATAAGGCGGTATTTAAAAAATATCGACTATATAGACTATATTTTGGAAATATCGTCTTTTTACACTATATTCGTAGTGTTATGAAACATATATGCAAAAACGTATATAAATGAGCGCATACAAAATACGGGTGTCCCCCCCGAAATACCGGGTGAAACATTAATACATATAATTGATTGTTAATTTTGCATAATTTTAAACGGATGAAAAGAATAAGGGCCGTCATTACGGCAGACATTGTTAATTCAAGTATGCTGGGGAAAGGGGCTTTTAATGCCCTTATAAAATCAATTGAAAAGTTTTTTAATACCGCTGAAATAATTTACAGTTTTTACCGGGGTGACAGTTTTTATGCCCTTTGTGACGTAAGCGTTGCATTTATATCGGCCTGCCTCCTGCGTACTATTGCCATACAGGCATCAGAAAAAGAAAGTGAGAAGGAGATTGATATCCGCATGGCCATAGGCATAGGAAACGCTGAAGAACCTTTCAAAGATCTCGGAACCGCCAAGGGTGATGCATTTGTATTATCGGGCAGAGAAATGGACCGGTTAGAAAAAGAAGGTCCCAGGCTTTCCATACGCTGCAAGAATAATATAGCCGATTTAGGATTATCTGCCATTGCCCTTTTCACCGATTTTTTGTTGAAAAAGATGACTGTTAAACAGGCAGCGGTAATACATTCATTACTTCAGGGATTCACCCAGGTGGAAGTGGCCAGAAAGCTCGGCAAAACGCAATCGACGATAAACAAGCACGCAGGTGCTGCTAATTGGAATGAACTGGTCAGGCTTATAGAAATTTATGAAAAATTGACCAGTCAACTCATTGATAAAAAATAAGCACAGGAACATTCTGTTATTGATTCAGTTAATCGTCGATCATCCCGATTAATTTTTGTAATAGTCAATGTTTAACTCCTATAAAAGGGACATTTATCCTTTCTTCGATCCCTGTTTTATCAATAATGATGTTCCAGTTGTCATGCCGGACCTGAAATCCGGGATAGGTATCCGGCGATTTCTGATACAATGTAACAGCTGATCCGTGTTTCTTTAATGAGGCTCAGTTTTCAGGAGCGTACCCGCGAACCTGCCTGCTGCAGGCAGGCTGCAAACTGGAAGCCGAACTATCTCATGAACGAAGTGAGTAATTATCCCGATAGCGAAGCGTATCGGGATTGGGTTAATTCCCCGCCGCTTGCGGCGAAGAGCAAGACAAATTG
>JAFGKY010000063.1 GCA_016928305.1 Bacteroidales bacterium | reverse complement strand
CACGATCGTACTTTTTTCTTTTTTTCATATCCGTTAAATTAAGCATTTTAGCTTAACTTACTGTCCGGATAAATGTAGCAGTTCCAAGATAGTGACAAGTGACGAGTGACAAGTGACAAGTTGTGTGAGTGTGAGTGTGGGTTGTGGTGGTTTTGGTAGTTGTGATACTTGGGATACAATATGCGTGCGTGTGATGAAGCAACTTTTCCCTTTCTTTCGCAAGCATTAAAAAACAAAAAACTGGTTCAAGCTTAACGAAGTGTAGCTTGTACCTTTTTTGTTTTAGCAAAAGCCAGGCAAGAATTGCTATATTTATTGGTAATAATGTTTTTTGGTAAAATTATTTTTAAGTGTTACAGAAATACAGTTTTGATGCATGCCTTCCGGTCGGGTCACGGTTGAACAGGGAAAAGTCCGGAGGCCGCCTGGCAAATACCTTTTCCTGCATAGACACTGACAGGTCCTGCAATCATTCGGGAGTGTTTCCGGGATATAGAGTACGGACTCTGTCAGGTCTTCTAACCCCGGCTTACTGGAGCAATAATAATGTACCAGCCAATTTTCTTTTTGCAAGGGGCTTTACAGGACATGAACATTTGGATGGCTTCAACCTAATAAATATGAATAGCCGTGTATACGATCCATACCTGGGACGTTTTTTAAGCCCGGATGTTTATATCCAGAATCCGTCTAACACACAGTCTTATAACAGATATGCCTTCTGCTTTAATAATCCATTAAAATATACTGATCCAACAGGTAATTTAATTTCATCATACAACTATGCTTGCCGTGTCACTCCAGAAATAAATAACTGGAAAAAAATTGGATTCGAAAGGCATTATGGATTCCCAAAATTACTAAGAACTAAAACATCAATAAGAAATACATTTGAAGAAAATATTAAAGATCTTCCAAATCTCTTAGATTGGTTGAAAGATTATAGCCCTGTTGACTTTCTTCCTTCAATAACTATTGTTTATGTTATTGATATGCAAAGTGGTAAGATATATGTTTATGATGGTGATACTGGTGAATGTTTGGGGGAATATATTCCTGAAGTTGTTGTTTACTCTGGACAAGGGGGTAGTGAAACGGATAATTCATATTTGTATTTTGCAGGTTGGTCAGCATTGACACAATGGACAAGAGTTGTTTCTAAAGCACAAGTTAGAAGTCTTACTAAATCACAAGCCATTTTAAAGGAGCTGCATGGTGTGAGTTCAATCTTAATAAACAGTAAAATAACTACATTTTTAAAGATAGGTCAAACGGCAAAATTCCTTGGCTTTGCAGGCAATCTTGCAGGAATGGTTCCAACAGGTATAAATATATATAACAATGGACTGAATATAGAAAACAGTCTTGATTTTATGGCTGGAGCTACTTCATTTGTGCCTGTTTTTGGTTGGGTAATTTCACCGCTTTATAAAGGAGTAATTAATGATATTCCAAAAAATCCAGGGTATTGGTCACAAGCTTTTGATACATATACCATATCTCCCTTTAATTGTTTTGTTGAAGGAACAAAGGTTTTAATGGGGGAAGGAATATATAAAAACATAGAGTCTATTAAAATTGGTGATACGGTTTTGACTTACAATTTTGGGGAGAAAAAGATTGAAAAAAATACTGTACTTAAAATTGATGCCCCAATTCATAATAAACTCGTGAAAATTGTTTTCTCAAATGGAGTCGAAGTTATTAGTACTGAAGACCATCCATATTATGTAAAAGGTAAAGGATGGAGTTCTTTAAATCCGGAGTTAACTTTCCAGAATTATGGAATTGAAGTAGAAAAGATTGAAATTTCTGATTTATGTCTTACAACCAAAGGTAACAAATTAAAAAAAGTAAAGGTTGTCAATATTGTTACGATTGAAAAATCGATTAAAACTTATAATCTCACAAGAATTAGTAATAGCAATAATTATTTTGCAAATGGAATTTTAGTAAATAATGAAAGTGCAAAGATGCCTTTAAATGATAAAATGCAAATGAAATGATTCTAAATTTCTTTGATTACATTTATTATAGAACATATTCAGCATATAAGAATTTTGATAATATGCCATATATGTATGCTGTTGGTTTAGTATCACTTATGCAACAGTTTAATGTAGTTACGATACTTTTTATTTTAAATACCTTCCTTGATTTAAATATGCATGTTCATAAATATGTTATTTACGCTTCATTTCTTGTTTTTATCATTCCAAACTATATAAGATACTCAAGGTTTAAGAGTTATAAGCAAATGGATGAAAAATGGGGAAATGACTCCAAAAAAAAGAAAGTACTAGGTGGTTTTGCTGTGGTATCGTATGTTGTATTATCAACAATAGTTTTTATTGCTGCAGCCCATATTCTTGGTAAAATAAAAAGAGGGGAGCTATAAGCAAATAACCCGTAGCTGATTGGTGGTTGCACCAGCAGTCTTTCGCGCAAAAACAAGCGGGTATACTCCATGGCATTGCCGGGCAACTTATCGGGAATATGTTTACGATATCAATGTTTTTAATAACTTTGCATGTATTGATGAGCCCAACAGTCTTTCTTTATAAAGGATACAGATTTTTCTTTTTCTCAAGATAGGAGAATCATCTGCATATTCATGTATATTGTTCGGAGGGTGAAGCCAAGTTCTGGCTGGAGCCGGTTATTGAAGCTGCCCATGTATTTGGCATTCCGGAAAGTAAGATTAGAGAAATGATGCTGATTATTAAAGAGCACAAACATGAAATCAAGGACGCATGGAACAAACACTTTGGAGGCTAAAGTTACCAATATCTCAAAACATGGTTTCTGGTTATATCTTTCAGGTGATGAGTTTTTTTTGCCTTTTAAAAAATTTCCGTGGTTTCGTAAGGCCAGCATTGAAGAAATAATTCATATTGAACTGCTGCATCAGGCTCATCTTTATTGGCCGCTGCTGGATATTGACCTTCATATTAACACGATAAAAAATCCTGAAAATTTTCCTTTAGTGGATAAGAAAGAATAAACCTCTAGGCTGATTCGGGCTTGTAGCCCGAATCTTTGTAACGACCATATGCAGGTTGCACCTGCGAAAATTGCGAAATGCCTTTAAATAATCTAAAACCTGAACATGATTTCAATGGTTTGGCATAGTTGCCGGCATGTTTCTTCAGGAAGGGAACCCAGTTTTTTCTTCAGTCTTTTGATATCAATGGCTCTTATCTGATCAATTGCCAGTTGCCCGTGTCTGCCTTTGAACATACAATGAATGCGGGTAGGATATTTCCGGATGGTGCTGGTTAACGGAACTATTACGACGGTCTTCAGGTATTTGTTTGCTTCATCCGGTGAAACCACAACACAGGGCCTGATCTTGCCGATCTCATGACCCGTTATCGGATTTAATTCAATATTCCAGACCTCAAACCTTTTTACCATGTCCATTCTTCATCATCAAAATCATTGGATAAACCGTTGAAATAATCGCTTTCGGTTTCATTCACCTCGTATGTTGCTGCTTCAAATACTTGTTCCCATTCCTCACGGGGATTTTTCACGGGTTTTATTAATATGCCCTCCTTTTTGAGCTCAATTTCTATATCCGAATCCTTATCGAGCTTTAACTCAGCAAGAAAAGCAGGAGGAATGACCACACCCCTTGAGTTTCCTATTTTGCGTATATTGGATTTCATTTTACAAATGTATTATTATTGTAATACAAATGTATAAAATTAAGTTGAAATTTTATCAGCTTTATCCTGAATTTAATGGGTGCTGTTTGTATCTTATTTCAGGTTTTCAACAATGCCTGCTCCGGAAAAAAGCATCTCCATTTTTTCCTTATAATACCTGTCGGTGATTGGTTTTATTTTATTTGTGCTTGAAGTGGCTGAAGGATCGATTCCTCCGTCTCTGCCTTCTGCTTTATTTTCCGCTTTCAGTGTTCCTGTGCTATCAAATACCTTCAGGTTTAAATTCCATAACATCTCGGTCGCAACCTTCAAATGATAGGGTCTTGTATCGCTTCTCCATTCATCAATGATCACCAGTATAAGTTTATCGGCGTTTGTTGCTTTCAGCTTTTCAATGACTTCTTCAGCATTCATGGAGAAACTGGTGGATACCTGTGTAACTTTTGCTCCCGGTTCTTGAATGGCATTGCTGATGGTAAATGTAACATCATCAGCGAAGGTGTTCCCACTTGCTGTCCAGATAGGATATGCAATGCCAGTTGCTGAGCGCAGGTAACCAACAAAATCAGGTTCCTGTCTTTTCAGGGTTATTACTTCGCGTTTGTCCAGTACAGCTACTGCATAAGTGATATTGCTGTTCGACTCTATTTTAAGTACAATATCCCTGTATTCAATTGCACGTCTGGCTTCAGCCGGTAATAATATTCCTGTCAGGGATACCAGCAGAATAAATGATTTGATAAGGTTCATGGCCGATAAGATTTAGTTAATGATTTTGGATGAATTTAAGGTATTAAAGTAATAAAAATGATTGAATTATACAGGTTTTATTATTTTTTTAAGATCAAAATCCTAATTTTTCTTTAGGTCTCTGACAATTACAGGTTACACACCCGCTGGTTCGGGCTTGTAGTGCGAATCTTTGAAACGACCACAGGCACTGATTAAGTTGAACCAACCGATCGTTGAGCAGAATGAACCCCTCTCCTTCAGGAGAGGGGAAGGGGTGAGGTCAGGGGTGAGGTGTCCCGCCTACATGCTGATTCGCGGTTTTTGACCTCTATTCTTTTTATCCATTGATAATCAAAAACCCTTTTCGAAACACAACATAAAGTCTATATTTGACGTATAATAATTCTTGGGCAGGCCATGCTGAAAGGCAGGCAAACATATCAGTTCAAAACTACTAAACCGTTAATTATGAAAAATTTATTCTTTACCTGTTCATTTATCCTTATTGTTTCTTCAACTTTCTCTCAACCCGGCGTTATCATTCCAACCGGATCTTCACAGAGTGATTTTATTAAAGCATACAAAGCTGCTTTATCGGTTTCCGGCAACGGATACCACGAATCCGATGTCGATCCCTTACTGTTTGCTGAATACGGTGAACATTCGGTTTATTGGATTACCTCAGGCGGTAATAAAGGCAATCTTATCCTGCCGGTTGCTCTGCCGGATGCATTTTCAACCGTAACCTGCAGTTCGTATGGCAGTTACAACTGGAAAGCTGTCGATCACCAGTCTGTTCAGTTCAATGCGCAATCCGACCGGATTGCCATATTGCGAAGCAGCATAAAGGCAAATGATAATTCTGTGACCTGGGAAGCCGTTTATTTTAAAAACCTTTTTGAGACCTATCTTTTTCCCGATGTTGTTCAGGTGGTCGATGAGGTGCAGCTTATGGAAAATGGTTTGTCCGATTCGGTTAAGCTGCTTGTAATTCCCTCCTGTAATTTTAAAGGCGACGATGGAAAGTATTATATAGACCAGATATCATTGAGCTTTCCTGCACTTAACGAAAAAATCGAACCATTCTTATCAAGGGGAGGTATGATCTATGCCGAAGGCAATGCTGTATACCTGCTTGAAAAGCTGGGCTATTTTGCGGGTTCTTCTGTTGATTATACCAATTCTTTAAACAGTGGTGTTGAGGGTCTTGTGGACATTTCTGTTGCCGATCCTTCTCACCCGGTTGGTTTCAATGCTGCTGATGCTTCCGGTAAATTGTATTCAGGAACGATTCCGTATTTCAATCCTTCAGGCGTATCGGTTATTGCCACAGCAGGCCAGGACAACCGTCCTGTACTTTTTGAAAAAATACTGGCCAACGGTGGTAAGATCTTATCCAACCTTGGTTTGCCGACAGCCGGAGGTATGGCAGAAGGTCAGAACAACCGACAGTTACAGTGGACCTTAAATGCAATATTGTACGGATTATCCTATACAATAGATGTCACAAGACATGTGGAAAATCAGCTTCCTGCATACCTGAGCGCAGGAAGGAATGCGATCTCCTTCGATCGTGTGGATACATTTGATGTCACCGTCGTTCTGCGAAACCTTGGTAATACCGAACTTCAATCGTTAACCATCCATGAATCCCTTGCTGAGTATGTTAAATTTGTTGAGGTTGTATCTTCTCCCGGATCTTTCAACCAGCAGGATACTGTATTGGTATTCAGCGATATTACACTGGCACCGAAAGAGGAAAAGAGCATTGTATACCGTCTGCGTACACCCGATCCCGACGACCCTGTACATGAAAGGATTGACGATTACCTGGTGGATAACAAATACCTGACTGCATCCTTTGGGGTTGTTACCTATAGCGAACCGACTGCCGAAAAATCAGCGTTCGGGAAAAAGCATGACTATGCCGAGGTAATGTTCAGTGCCCGTATTTTTGCCGACACCGACGTCAACTGGAAAAACTTCCTGGGTCTTTACTACCAGCCTTTTAAGGTTTTCATGATCATGGAAAACAAGCAGCGGACTCCTGCCGAAGAGACCGTTTATACCCAATACATACCCAAAGATGTACCGTTCTATCAGAGCGACGGCTCATTGAATATTCCGATTCTGAAAACCCCGGGAGGTAAGTTCATCGATGTGCTCAAGGGTAGCAATGATCAAAACAATCCGGAGTACGATATCGATTCGGACGGTGATCCGGATGTCTGGCTCGATACGGCTTCCATTTACCCGAAAGGATATACCATCACGGAAGAAGAAGTGTACTGGGCTAATCCATGGAGCCACCTGAAAACCGGATTTGATGAGATTGTGTATGAAGATATTGACCACGACGGACAACGTGCCCAGGATAATAACGGAGACGGTGTAATTGACGTGGAAGAACCGGGTGATAAAATCAGGGTCTGGAAAGTGACCTGGAACATCGGGGAAGTTCAGGGATATCAATACTACGATCCTTACTGCTCGTATGAGATATGGGTCGATCCTCCGGACCTGGTGGCCATGGCTGCCGGTGTGGGATATGTCAGCGGTACCGTTCCTTCACCTGTCAGTGGTATGTTTTATCCATATACTCCCGATATCAATGATGCGAACCTTGCCGACACAACCTGGCAACACTGGATGGAAAGGGACAATAATGGTGATGTTATCTGGAAACAGCTTATATATCAGCGTATCGGCAACTATGAAGGATACACCTTCATCGATACGGCTGCAACCGGTTATCAGATGAGACCAACCGACAGCTGTGCCGGTACCACTCCCCAGCCGCATAACGAGTTCCTTGCAGTGCTGTCACTGGGAGGTGAGGAGATCGATATGGTTCATCCGGTGCCTTCACAAAGTATGTATTCGAAGATCGACTACAAAACAATTTTTAACGAAGACCGTGTTACACCCATCCGGACAACTTACACATACTGGGCTCCACTTCCCAATCCGCTTCAGTTTGAATACCTGTCCAACAATTTCATGATTGAAGATACCCTGGGTAACATTATTCATTACCTGCCTTCAAACGGTAAGGCAAAACTTACTTTTGACATCGATGCCACAACGGAATATTCTTATTACTGGATAAGAAATGTCGGATATGATGTTGATTTCAATGATCCTTCACTTGCCATTGACGGAATTGATCCGCTGGGAGACGGTGTTTTCGGATATTTTATCTACGACATTCCGAAAGGGATGGGTGGCTACAGCATCACCCTGCCGCGTAATGAAGACGGCAGCTATGCCCTCGATTCTATTATTGAGATTGACGGAAGGCCTTTTGAGCCGTGGATAACGAATCCGAATACAGGAAATACCATCGAGATATGGGAAGACCCGTTTGAATACCATGTTTATCTGCCTCAGGTGCTGATCCCCCCGGCTCTTGATGATGATGATTTTGACGGCACCGACGACTGGATCGACGACCGTGGTGACCGGTTTGAATCAACAACCGGTTACCTGCACGATGCTTTTATGCCGGGCAACGGGGAAGATTATGAGGATTTTCCTGCGGTACCTTTTACAGACGATATTTATGGCACCGTGAATTCGGGTTGGTATTATGGTGCTGATACAACTTACGGAGACGACTTTTTTGAAAAACTCGGCAAAACGCATTTCCGGATACATGCAAATTTTGAAGGCAAAGGCCGTGAGGGAACCCTTGACATCAGCAAGGGAGGTGTTCTGGTTGTGGAAGAGATATTCGGCGGCTCACCCTGGGTTATCTTTTCGCACGTGCTTTCATCCTTTGCAAGGGGAACCGATATCATCGTTGAATCGGAAGCTCTGCCATCTATGGTGCGCTATGGTACGGATACCATCTTTATCCGTCACCATATACTGGATGAAAACGAACCGCACCGTTACGACGGCCGGTTTGATCCCTGGCACCTGTCTTATGGGTACGGCGAATCTGCTGTCACCACGCTGGTTGGAGGCAAGGATCCCTGCAGCCTGATTGAACCGGCCATCTCCATGTCATCCATCATTGATCCTTCGGAAGATCAGCAAACCATTACCCTGATACCCGACCCCGATGCTTCCATTCCGGAATTGAGTGTATTTCCGAAAACGCTGACCGGCGCTTTTGTCGAGGTGAAGATTGAAGTGATGAACGGTACGGAGGATAACTGGGAGAATACTACCCTGACACCCGTCATACCCGCAGAACTGGGAAGTACATCGGTTGAGCTGAGCTATGTGGCTTACCCGCGGCCTCTCGTCCCCGGGGATGATATCGGTACTTTTGAAGCCGGCTGGCGGTTCAACCAACCCGAAGGAGAGGTGCTGGTTAAACCGGGTAATGTTCTTCCGTTGTTGCAACCTTCACGAAGAGCCTATTTCATTTTCCTGTTTAAGATTGATAATAATCTTGCATCAAAACTTTATGATATCGATTTTGAACTCAACACGGAAAGGAAGTATTATACAGGGGAAAGTCACGGAAATTACAGCTGTGACGTGCCGCAGGCAAAGATATGTATAGTGGACAAAGATGAAAACGGTCTGGTTCAGGAATTTCAGGAGTTCATCATTCAACAGGCCGGCCTGCAGAACCTTGAAGTGAAAGGTACGGGTAATCTCACCTTTACCGGAGAGGTGAAATGGACGACAGACGAGGTCATACCGGATGATTTTGCAACCATGACCCAAACGCTGCCTGTTACTTCTGCAGGGAATTCCGAGACCATCAGCCTTACCTCTTTTAATCCTTTTCCGGTTATAGATACTACTGAATTCTATATACTTCAGAAAGCCATTGTGAACAGTTATAATACCGGTGAAAAGCTTACGGTTGTTGACCATGAGGCACTATTGTTCAGCGACCTGATATTGGGAGATGTGCAGGTGAATCATGGTCCGTTGCATGTAACCCCTGTCGGTCCAAAACTGGTTATCAATAAAAGGATTTATTCGGTAAACGGATACAGGATTGAAGATACGCTGCTGTTTGAGCCCGATAAGGATATATTCCTGGTGACCCTGATGGAAATCACCAACACCGGTAATGATATTTCTTCCAATACAAAGATTCAGGTTTTTGCCGGAAAGTTTTATGAGATACTGGCTGACAGTTTGCCTGTATTTGCTTCCATGTCGGATGGTCGTATCACCCTGTCAATGGGTGCTCTGGTGCCAGGAGAAATGAAAAAAGTATATTTACATCTCAGGCTGAAGCAGGACATCAAGGACAAGACCGAGCTGATGAAACTCATCGCTTCCTCAGCGATTAGCTATGAAGGGACATCAATAGACGCTTCATACGGATACCAGGATAACGACGCGGTGATGTTTGGAATACATGATTTTCAATTGTATGCTGCTACCTCACGTGTCGAAGGCAATCGGGTAATTATGCAGGTTTCAGCTGTCAACAGGGGTCTTCCTGCAACAAATATTGCATTGAGGATCTACCCCGTTGTGGGCGGGGGGATTGCGGAACTTCCGCTGGCGGAGATAACCGTTGATTCCATAGACACATACGGAGAAATCATCCTTGATGGTGAATACCTGATGCCGACCGATGAGGAAGTTGAATTTGTTGCCATTATCGATGATGGTGATCATACACTGGAAGTCTTTGAACTTAATAACCAGCTGCGATTCAAAGCCGGAGAAGACATAAATGGTATCAATACAATGGCAGCCGAAAACGGGAAGCTTCTGAGTGCCTATCCGAATCCTTTCACCAACAGGCTCTGGATACAGTATTATCTTGACAAACCGGCTTCATCGCTTGTTATATCTGTTCATGACCTGAGAGGCAATGCAATTCAGCAGCTTGACGGAATGCCGCGGGATGCCGGCTCCCATGTTGTGGAATGGACGGCCAACAGCTTACCGGATGGTATCTATGTAATTCTTATCCGGGGAACGGAACGGAACGGCATGGCCTTCCAAGCAGAAATCAAGCAAGTGAAACATTAATCATTGCATACATTCATAACCGGTATGTTATCTCGGATAAAAACGGGGATTATAGTACTGAGCTGCAGCATCGCAGGCATCAGTAAAGCCCAGATTGACTTTAACGTGCCTGATACCGTTTGCATGCGCGATTCGATGCAGGCAGTGAACCTGTCCAGGGAGGCTTCATCGTATTACTGGAATTTCTGTTCGGGCAACCTCGCCTATGTTCCCGAAGGTGAAAATCTTTCCGGCATAGGGGATGTTAATGGACCGTCTTTCATTGATATTGTTCAGACACCGGATGGTTTTTATTCTTTTGTCACCAATCATGTGGATGGCACGTTGACACGAAATTATTTCGGGAACAGCCTGCTGAATGCCCCGGTATCGGTTAACCTGGGATCTATTGGCATAGACCATGTGGAAGGCATTCAGGTGATAGAAGAAAACGGCCGGTGGTATGGGTTTATAACGGGTGGCATCGGTATGGAATCTTCGCTGATACGCCTGGAGTTCGGATCTTCTCCGGACGGGGCTCCCGTCATCACCAACCTTGGAAATATCGGTGATTTATCCTATCCCATCGATTTGTTCATGTACCGCGAAAATGATACCTGGATTGGTCTCACGGTTAACTATACCACAAGTACATTATCGAGGCTGGTATTTACAAACGGACTGGAGAATCATCCCGATGGCGAGAATCTCGGTAATCCGGCTTCCATGTACAATCCCTGTGGTCTGCATGTCATGCCTGAGAATGGAAGCTGGGTAATGTTTGTTACCAATTTCGGTTCGCACACTTTGTCGAGAATTGACTTTGGCACTTCCCTGATGAATTCACCCTCGGGCGTAAACTTAGGCGGAGAGGGTACCCTATCATCGCCTTTTGACCTGACGATGATCAGGGACTGTGAACGTATTTTTGGCCTTGTGGTAAATCATTACCAGAGTGAGCTGGTAAGGATTGATTTCGGAGATAACCTATACGCTGAACCTGTTTATCAAAACCTGGGCAACATAGGAGATATGTATCAGCCGCATGGCTTATCGGAAGTATTCCGCGACAATGATGTTATCTATGTATTAACGGCTAATATAAACAATACGCTTACACGGATGTACTTCCTTCCCTGTGATAACGCATCGCAATCTTCATCTACCGACAGGAATCCTCCCCGCATCAGCTATAATCAGCCGGGTGAATATAATATTACCCTCATGCTCGATGAAGGACTGCCAACACAGGAAGTTTTGTGTAAAAACATCATTGTTTTCGACAATCCGGTTATCAGCCTGGGCAACGACACTACCTTGCTTCCGGGAACATCCATCGTTTTGAGTCCGGGCGACGATTTTCGGTTATACAACTGGACCACCGGTGAGTCATCCTCCTCTGTGGAGATATCGCATCCCGGTGAGTACGGTGTGCAGGTAACCGATTCCAACGGATGTACAGCAATCGCTTCCATCACCATCACGATGGAGCTTTATATACCGAAGTTTTTCACTCCCAATGGTGATACCTATAACGACAGATGGGAAATAGAGTATTTCCGTATCAATCCGGAAGCCACGATCGAAATATTCGATCGTTTCGGGATTCTCATTACCACCTATCGTGGCAGTGATCCGGGGTGGGACGGTACATACCGGGGCAGTCCGGTAAAATCCGATTCCTACTGGTACGTAATATCTTTTGATGACGGATCCCCCAGGGTAACAGGATATGTGACAGTAGTCAGGTAACTATGAAAGTGCACGTTTTTTTATTTACATTATCATTTTGTGCAATTGCCGGAGCACAGGATCTGCCTGTATACAATCAATATTTTCCTGAATATGAAATCCTTAATCCTGCTTTCTCGGGTAAACAGAATTGTTATGCCGTAACCCTTTCCGATCATCATCAATGGCTGGGATTAAAAGCGGCGCCCAATACACAGTTTGCCTATGCACGCGGCCGGTTTACCATGCAGAAAGCATCTAATTATCATGGAGTGGGAATAATACTTGCACGCGACCAGAACGGTTCTTACCGCAACATGGAAGCCGACCTGATTTATGCCTATCATGTAAGGTTATCTGATGCAGGAAAAATGTTTTTGTCGCTTGGCTTATCAGCAGCCATTGAACAGACCGTACTGGATGAAGGTGACTTTTATAATTACAATAACGATCCTGTTATCAGTGGTGCCAGACTGAGTGCATGGAATCCCGATTTGGCCGTGGGTGTTGGTTTATATAGTAATGTGTTTTTTGGCGGTGTGACGGCTGCCAATTTGCTGCCATCGATTGATTACATAGCCGATCCGCAGACAGCCGACAGAAATCAGCGGTTGTATACTGCCATAGCGGGTATAAAAGTCAAAGCCCGGAAATCGGATATTGAGGTTGAGCCGTCCGTTGTCTTTATATACCACGAAACCCTGTACGGCCGGATTGATCTGAATTTAAAAGGTATATACCGACAACGTTATTGGATAGGATTCTCGCTGAGAAAATACTTCATAAGTACTTTTACATCGGGAGTTGAGATTTTGCCATCGGCAGGAATCCAGATCCGCAGTCTGGAAATAGCCTATTCCTATGGACTGGGATTTTCATCCATGCAGCGCCACAGTTACGGATCACATACCCTGATGCTGGGCTGGAAATTATGTGGGGAAAACAGCAGTGCGGTTCCCTGTCCTGCATATCAATGAGGATAATTGCATACATGCAGTTGCCCTTAAAAGTGACAGATAGTAAAATAGGTGATGATTAATACAAAAAATCAAACAAGATTTCTATATAAAAAAAAGGATGGTGCCAATACATTGGAGGATAGGTTCAGCGTAATATTTCTTTATATCGTAAAGAATTACAATTCAACATTTTAAGTAGTGACGAAAATCATCTTATAAGGTAATGAAAATCACCACAAAATACTGGAACTTAACAGGTTTTTGATCGTAAATTTGTATAGAGAATAATTCAATAGAAAAAAAGTAGTTTTCATAGTTTAGTTTGGGTTTAGTTAGTATTAGGGTTAACAATTGGTGATTTTTTCAAGATTTTGGTTTGATAGGGTTTAATTAGTTTTAGGTGTGGGATGCCCCGGGTACTTCAGAGTATCCGGGGCTTTGGTTTTTCAATGAGACTATGTTTTCAAGAGCCTTAGGCGAATTGAAAATATTAAGTCGAATTGATCCCGATAGCGAAGCGTATCGGGATGAGGCTCAGTTTTCAGGAGCGTACCCGCGAACCTGCCTGCAGCAGGCAGGCGGGTTGACCCGATAGCGAAACATACAGAGATTCGTTCAATCCGGACTTATGCTGCCATTATTTTTCTTACATTTACTACCGGAAATCAATTCAGCAAATCATGAAAATTAAAGAAAAACCTTACGGTAACCTGCCGGATGGCAGAAAGGTGCAACTCTTTCAACTGGTTAACGACAATGGTTTATCGTGTGAACTTATTAATTATGGAGGAACCATTACATCGCTCAATGTTCCGGATAAACATGGCAAAGCTGATGACATCATTATTGGATTTGATGATCTCTCAGGATTCCTGAGAGATACATCCTATATAAATACACTCATTGGTAGGGTGGGGAACCGGATAGGAGATTCCCGGTTTAAGCTTGACGGTAAGGTTTACACGCTGGCGGCCAACGAAGGAAAAAATCATTTGCATGGAGGGATAAATGGATTTCATAAGGTATTGTGGTATGCTGAACCAGTTGACAACGTGAACGATGCCGGAGTAAAACTCACCTATACCAGCAAAAACATGGAAGAAGGGTATCCGGGTAATCTGCATGTTGAAGTACAAATATTCCTGAACAATCAAAATGAGATACGATTGGTTTATACTGCAAAGACCGATGCAGCAACCCATGTAAACCTTACCCACCATGGATATTACAACCTGAACGGTGGTATAAGCGATATCCGTGATCATGTGCTGAAAATCTATGCTTCGCAATACACCGAGACCGACAAAAATCTTATCCCGACAGGCCGGATATTGCCGGTGAAAGGAACTGATCTGGATTTTACCACACCTGTAAGAATAGGTCAGCAGATTGACCGTACTGGCGGTTATGATCTCAATTATGTCCTCGATAAAAAACCGGGTGAACTTGCCCTGGCAGCTGAAATATACGACGCTGTCAGCGGACGGTTAATGAAGGTATATACCGATCAGCCCGGAGTTCAGTTTTATACCTCAACGCATTTTAATGGCACGGTAATTGGGAAGAAAGAGCAGAAGCACATTCAGTATTATGCTTTTTGTCTTGAAACACAACATTTTCCGAATTCGCCCAACATCCCGGAGTTCCCTTCAACGGTTCTTAAACCCGGTGAAGTCTATCAACAAACAACCGTCTATCAGTTTGATGCACGCCGGGAATGATCCTTGCGGGTATTCACTGTATATAAAGTAATGGATACGATGCCGTACATTCTATTTATACTGCTGACATTCAGAATGGCCATTACCGGCTCTATGGCTGTTGCAACAACCGGTAGAGCCGATGTCAAGAGTTCCTTTATCACGCATCAGGAATATGATCAGCGCATGGACTTGTACGATGTAAAATTCTATAAGATTGACCTGGAAGTAACCAATACCTCGACCTTTCTCGCCGGATCGGCATCTGTTCTGCTTCAGGTTCTTGACATACCGGTAACCGAACTGGTTTTTGATCTGCTGTCGGATATTGCTGTCGATTCGGTTCTGGTGGACGGGAAGCATACTTCTTTTTTGCACGAAAATAATCTGTTACAGGTGTTACCGTCAACAGCAATACAACCACAATCAACGGTCTCCGCTACGGTATATTATTCCGGTCTGGGACAGCAATTGCAGTGGATTTCAGGTGTGTATTACGCCAATCAGGATGCCTGGAAAAAAGATATAACATGGACACTGTCGGAACCTTTTGCTGCCCGTAACTGGTTTCCTTGTAAACAGGTGTTATCCGACAAAGCCGATTCAGCCTATATATTTCTTACAACCGGTAAGGGCCTAAGAGCCGGATCAAACGGGATACTTGAAAATACAACGGTTCTTCCGGGAAATAAGATACGGTATGAGTGGAAAACCCGCTACCCCATTGCCTATTACCTTCTGTCCTTTGCGGTTGGAGATTATTTCGATTACAGCTTCTATGTGAGATTGCCCGGTTCCGGAGATTCCCTGCTGGTACAAAACTATATCTTTGATAGCCTCAACTATCTTCAGCAAAACAAGGAAGATATTGACAAAACAGCTGATCTGCTTTGCCTGTATTCGGATTTGTTTGGTATATATCCTTTTTATAAGGAAAAGTACGGACATTGTGTAGCTCCCCTCGGTGGTGGTATGGAGCACCAAACCATGACTACCCTGTCGGGTTTCAGTTTTTTACTTGTTGCACATGAGCTTGCTCATCAGTGGTTTGGTGATTATGTAACTTGCAGCAGCTGGCAGGATATCTGGATTAATGAAGGATTTGCAAGCTATGCCGAATATATTGCCTGTCAGTATCTTAAGACCCAGACGGATGCCTACCTCTGGATGGCTGATGCGCATGAATACATTAAAAGTCAGGATGACGGCAGTGTATTTGTTCCAGAGGAAGATGCTGATGACGAGGGTCGAATCTTCGATTACCGGTTATCTTATAAAAAAGGCGCTGCAATCATTCATATGATTCGCGGTGAATTGCAAAACGATTCGTTGTTTTTTGCCGTTATCCGTGACTACCTGAATCGACATAAGAATGATTTAGCATCCGGGGAGGATTTTAAACGGTTGCTGGAGGAAAAGACGCAAAACGACTTCAGCACTTTTTTTAATCAATGGTATTATGGAGAGGGATATCCGTCCATTACGCTTAACTGGAACCATGAAAAGGATACATTGTATTTATATGCATTGCTGACATCTTCTGCACCGGTTACACCTGTATATAATCTGCTTACCGGTTATAAAATAAAGCTTAATTATAGAGACACAACGGTATACAGGAGGCACTCAACCAATTACGACGAATGGAAGATGTATCTGCCCGGAAATATTGAAAGCGTTGAAGTTGATCCCGGGCATTGGCTGTTACTCACCGTAAAAGGTGTTAACAATCTCTCGAAACGTGATTCGGATAAAACGTTTTACCTGGCTCCTAATCCGGCAAAAGACAGAATTAGTATATATTTTGCTGATTCGCTGGAAGAAAAGAAAATATATGTTATCGATTCGGCAGGGAAAATCGTATTCGAAGATAAAACCAAAAATTTTCCTTATACTATTGATCTGGCAGGATATAAGCCCGGAATCTTTGTGGTATTGCTGGAAGATGAAACCAGTATCTATACGGATAAATTCATTCGGCCATCCCGGTAGAAGACCCGAAATGTTATTAATTTTCTTGGGATTAATGAAGAATGCCGCTGCAATATTGATCCTTGAATTGTCTCTGGTTGCTTTGTTATACGGACAAGAACCTGCCTCTATGTCGAAGAAGGCAATTGACTATTATAATCGCGGGCTTCACCATTACACATTAAATGATTATGCGCGGGCTGCTGACTATTTAAATAAAGCAGTCAGTGAAGATAGTGCATTTGTGAAGGCCTGGCTTATACTGGCCCAGGTTTATGAAGACTGGAAACAATCTGCAATAGCCATTGCCATATACAGGAAGGTTGTATCGATAAAACCTGATTATTACCCTTATGCGCTGGTGCACCTGGCCAGGCTTGAGTATAAAATGGCACAATACAAGGAAGCCCGGAATCATTATAAGCAGTTTCTTGAACTACCGGGGAGCAAAAATGAAAAACATATTGAAAAAGCAAAAGATGGCATTGCACGATGCGATTTTTCTATACATGCAGTCGATAATCCGGTAAATTTCAAACCCGTTACGCTTGGCACGGCAATTAACACCGGTGAAGATGAATACTGGCCGAGTATTTCAGCCGATGAACAAATCCTTGTTATAACACGGCTGACGGAAGGGAAATTCATCCATGGAAATAAGCAGGAGGACTTCTACATCAGCAACTGGACAGAAGAGGGATGGGGTCCGTTACGAGAGGCGGGGTATCCGCTAAATTCTCCGGATAATGAAGGTGCCCAGACCATTTCGGCCAACGGACGACGGATGGTATTTACCGGATGCAACCGGCCAGACGGTCTGGGGCGCTGTGATTTATACCTTTCGGAAAAGATGGGTGAGAATTGGTCGATACCCGTCAACATAGGTACTCCGGTTAACAGTAATTTCACGGAAACACAACCTTCCCTCTCGGCTGATGGAAAAACCATGTTTTTTGCCAGTGACAGACCGGGGGGATGTGGTGCTGTTGACATCTGGGTATGCCGGGAAGGGGATGACGGCAAGTGGACAAAACCCGTTAATCTGGGTGATACGGTTAATTCCTCCGGAAATGAGATGTCACCCTTTATCCATCCCGATGGAAAAACATTATACCTTGCCTCAGATGGTCATATCGGACTTGGGGGATATGACCTGTTTATATGCCGTCAGGATAGTGCAGGTCGATGGACCAAACCAGAAAATATGGGATATCCGATCAACACCAATAAAGATGAATTCGGCCTCATCGTGAATCCGTCCGGAAACCGTGCATATTTTGCTTCTGATATTGATGAACAAAACGGACGTGATATTTATTATTTTGATTTACCTGAATCGGTTAAGCCAAATTATGTTTCCTATATGAAAGGTATTGTTTACGATAAAGAAACCCGACGAAGGCTCAAAGCCAGTTTTGAACTCGTTGACCTAAAAACACGTGACCTGATTAACAAATCGCAATCTGACAGCATAACGGGAGAATTTCTTGTATGTATTCCAGTAGGACGCAATTTTCTGCTGAATGTCTCAAAAAATGGTTATCTGTTCTTCTCTGAAAACTTCTCTGTAAAAGGAATACATCTGTTCGATAAACCATTCCTTAAGGATATTCCATTGAGTCCCGTTAAGGTAGGCGAGGTCATTATCCTGAAAAATATTTTTTATGAGACCGATTCTTATACTCTAAAGGAAGAGTCGATTGTTGAACTCAATAAGCTGGTTAAATTTCTCAGGGATAATCCGCATATTAAAATCGAAATCAGTGGACATACCGATAATGTTGGAACTGCCGATTACAATATAAAACTATCGGATAGCCGTTCGAAATCCGTAGCTGACTACCTGACTAAAGCTGATATTGCACAAGAAAGACTTGTCTGTCGGGGTTATGGATTATCACTACCGATTGCCTCCAATGAAACTGAAGAGGGCAGAGCACAAAACCGGAGGACAGAAGTCAAAATAATCGAATAACATCTCGGGAAATTGTTCATAAGTCATACGGGAATTCTATTTTTTATAATAAATTTATAGGGAACAAATTCTTTTTTAATAATTAAATTCTATACGGATGAAAAAACTTGCATTATCAGCCTTCTGGATCCTTTTCGGTACAAGTATGCTTGCATTGGCTATGGATAAGATTCCGGATAACCTGTTATCGCAATTTAAGTCGGCTGACTGGCCTGCCGTGTTAAAGGCAAAGGAAAAAATTGAAAACATGGAAGGTGCCGGAATCCCCCAACTGATGAGCCTGCTGGATGATTTTTCTGTCCGAAGATTGAAAAATACGGGAGATCTTATTTATCCGGGGACAAAGAAATTTTATGGCCATGGTCAAATTGTTACATACGACATTGATGAAATTTGTATCCGTGCAGGCTGGTTGCTGGAAGATCTGTCTTTTCAGAGTTTTGGCTTTTCAGGCATTCATCTTCCTGATAATGAGCTAAATGATTTTATAAGGAATAATTTTGCAGAATATTACAACCGTTCGGGTAACCGGCAGGAATTTGAGAATATGTCGGCAAATGAAAAAAGAAAGCTTATTCGGTCACTGAGCATAAAAGCAGCGCAGACATGGTGGAATAAGAAATCTGAAAACTGGAATCGGCTGGATGCCTTGGTTGATGCTCTTAAGTCGGACAACGAAAAATGCCAGGTAAAGGCATTGTTTTATATGCGGAATGGAAAGACCCGTTGCAGCGGGCTTACGAGGGAATTCTACAAGACCAATCTTGAAAGTGTGGTAAGGATATTGGCAAAAGATGATTTAAAAAGAATTTCGGAAAATGCCAAACTGATACTGATGGACATCGACTTTGAATGGATTACAATGAAATCGGTCAGACAGGGTTGATAATTTGATTTTCAATGCTCAGATACTTTTTCTAACTTTGTTTTAAAATGTGCGAATATGAGGAAATTGATATGTCTCACTGCATTATTCTCACTTTTTTTTGGCTACAGAACTACCTATGCCCAAAAAGAAATCTTTATAAAACAAATTGAGTTCAAGCTTCAGCATGTCAGTGATGTTGATTATGAAAATGAGTATTTTCTGACACTGAAACTCAACAAGGGATCTACCTATAAGTTCAAGATATCCAATCACCGCGATAATTATGCCGGCAAGGCTGTAATTGAACTTATGGATGCCGATAAACTAATCCTGACAAATTATCTTAATGAGAAATATTTCGAAATCCTTAATTTTGTTTGCAATAAAACGGCATTCTACGATATACTGGTAAAGTACATGGATAAAAAACCAGGTTATTCCTATATTGATATTGTACTGGTACAATAATAAGTATTAAAAGTAAACCATCGAGAGGATCATTACCGCGATGATCATATAAAGAACGGTCAGGGGAAATCCGATACGAAGAAAGTCCCGGTTTGAATAGCCTCCCGGACCAGAGACCATCAGATTTGTTACATACCCGTGCGGGGAAATAAAAATGCACGCCCCGGCATACGCAACTGTCAGCACAAAAGGTGCAGGATCAATCCCTAATTTATATGCAACGGTTAGCGCCACGGGAAATGCAATGGCAATGGCAGCTTTCGAAGTAATAATAACCGTTAGAATAGCCGTACCCAGATAGATACCGAATAATATCCCGGTCTTTCCCATAGGCAGAAATAAAGAGATCATACCGTTTGCCATAATTGATGCTGCACCTGATTTCATCATAGCAGTACCAAGGGCAAGCGATAACACTATGATCAGTGCAAGGTTATAATCAATGCTCAAGGGCAATTCTTTCGGATGAGTCACTTTCAATACCAGCGCTGTTAGGATTATTATGGTGAAGCCCATAAAAAGGGAAATAACATGCATGGCTGCAAGGACAATTCCAAGCAGTGTACCTCCAATAAGAATGGCTGTTTTCCACCATTCGAGTTTCATATATTCCTTGACTTTCGATATGAAGTAGAAATCGTTGGAATCGGATGTGCGGCTGATAAAGTTTTCTCCTGTAAATAAGAGCAATACATCACCTGCGTTCAGAACCAAGTTACCGGTTTTCCCTTCAATCCTTTCACCATTGCGATGTACAGATATAATAGCAGCATCGTATTTTCCCCTGAAATTCGAATCACGCACGGTTTTATTTATAAGGGTTGAATTCTGTGATAAAACAACTTCCACCACCTCAGCCTTTTTTATATTCGAAAGTGTCCCAATCTCAGGCAATATCAGTCCTGAATTTGTCGTTATCAGGTCGGCTATATTCTTGGTTTCAGCGGTGAAGATCAACGTATCTCCTTTATCCAGCAGAATATCTGAAGGAACTGAGGTGATCTTAAATGATTTTCTTAGGATGGTAATCAGTTTCATCCCCTGTATCTCATCAAGGCCGGCTTCTGCAATGGTTTTGCCAATCAGGTGTGAGTTGGATTTCACTTTTGCCTCGATAACATATTCCCGGCTATGTGTTGGGATATCGTCCGTAATGACTTTCCTGGAAGGAAGAAGCCGGTTCCCAAACAATATCAAGTAAACCGTTCCCAGCAATATCATGGGTATACCAACCCAGGCAAAATCGAAAATTTGAAGGGGGGTCATATCGGGCAGCAAGGTCTGTTCTTCCACCATGCCATTCACGATCAGGTTTGTGGAAGTCCCGATAAGGGTGGCAGCTCCACCCAGGATAGCGGCATAGGAAAGCGGAATCAACAGCTTGGAAGGGTATATATTGTTACGTTTTGACCAATTGTGGATATAGGGCATCAGGACAGCGACAAGGGATGTATTGCTCAGTAGTGCTGAAAACGCAGCAACATACATAACCATCCTTCCTAAAAAACCCCGATATGTCTGAGTTTTTTTGAAAAGGCGGTCAAAGGTGTTTTCAATGATGTTGGTTTTTCGCAAAATCTCGCCGAAAAGTAATATGAGGATTACAACAGCAACCTGTTCATTACCAAATCCACTGATAATTTCAACCGGTGTAAGAACACCAAATACGCCGAGGGTAATGACACCAATCAACAGGGTAAAAGCAACACCAAGAAGCTTGTTGTACAGAGAAACCAGAATGAAGGCCAGTACCAGAAATACCAATATCAGATCAAAGCTAATCATGCATCAGATTTGTTTGGTCAAATGCTTTTATGTGCAATCCCAGACTCAGCGAAAGTAACAAATATAATAAGCTGTAGTAAATATTGATTGGAAAAAAAGTTAACTTATGTATGGAAGGAATGGTGGAATGATAGAGTTATGAAGCAGAAATCCTGTTGGGCTTGCGCAGTGATACAACAATGTACTTTTATAATCGGCAGGAATTGCCTATTTTTAAAAAAATCAAATAAGGTTGTTATGAAAAAACTGACTGAATTACATCCTCAAACGTTGTGGAAATATTTTAATGACATTTTGCAGGTTCCTCGTCCTTCAGGCAAAGAAGTCAAAATCGGTGATTCTATTATTTCAGTGGCAAAAAAATACGGGTTGGATCATGTGAGAGATAAGGCGGGTAATATATTGATCAGCAAGAAAGCTACACCGGGTTTTGATAAACACATCCCTGTTTGCCTGCAAAGTCACCTTGATATGGTGTGTGAAAAAAACAGCAACAGCAAACATAATTTTGATACGGATCCTATTCAGGCATATATTGACGGCGATTGGGTTAAGGCAAGGGATACAACCCTGGGTGCTGATAATGGCATTGGTATAGCCGCACAGCTGGCTGTTTTGACGGATACCGGCATTCATCACGGCCCCCTGGAATGTTTGTTTACCGTGGATGAGGAAACCGGTTTAAACGGGGCAAAGTGTCTGGAAAGTGATTTATTGAAAAGCCGTATTCTTATTAATCTTGATTCGGAAGATGAGGGCGAGTTATTCATTGGCTGTGCAGGTGGCGTAAACACCATAGCTACCCTTAAATATAAATCAAAGATTGCACCGGCCGACAGCAAGGCTTACAGGATTGACATCCGTGGATTGCTGGGTGGTCATTCAGGATCCGACATTCACAAAGATCGCGGTAATTCAATTAAAATGATGAATGAAATGCTCTGGGAAGCAAGAAACCGTTTTGACATGCGCCTGGCTGTTTTTGAAGGGGGTAACCTGAGAAATGCCATTCCCCGCGAGGCTCATGCAATCGTTGTGGTCCCTGAGAAATATACGGAGGTGTTTGAGGAATACTTCCATGAAGCATCAAAGAAGCTGAGGGCTACTATTCGTATTGAAGAACCTGATTTTTCAATCACCCTGAAAGCAGTTAAACGACCTGCAAGAATTATGAAGAAAAAGTCACAGGAAAAACTGTTGAATGCTATATATGTGTGTCCTAATGGCGTAATTTCATGGAGCAAAGCCTTGCCTGACCTGGTTGAGACATCTACAAACCTTGCTTCTATAAAATTTGAAGCGCCTAATACTGTTGTGGTTACAACCAGCCAGCGAAGCAGTGACAATCTGTCCCGGCAGTCTGTTGCCAATCAGGTGAGGAGTACATTTAAACTGGCCGGGGCAAAGGTGGAACACTCCGGAGGCTACCCCGGATGGAATCCCAATCCTTCATCTGTCATTTTATCGGTTACAAAGACGGTGTACCGGAACTTGTTTGGAGTCGATCCCAAAGTGAAAGCCATTCATGCCGGACTGGAGTGCGGATTGTTCTTGGAAAAATACCCTTTCCTGGATATGATTTCCTTTGGACCTACCATCCTTGATGCTCATTCACCAAACGAAATGATTAGCATAAAGACAACTCAGAAATTCTGGAGACTTTTACTGGAATTGTTGAAGCATATTCCACAGGCAGATCAATACCAAAAGTCATCTTAATCCATTAGAGTATCAGTGATTTTTGCAATCCAGACTTTTACTTTATTCCGCCACCTCAAAATCTGCTTTTGTTACTCCGCAGACCGGACAGATCCAGGTGTCGGGTAAGTCTTCAAAAGCAGTGCCAGGGGCTATACCTCCATCGGGATCCCCTTCAACCGGGTCATAAATGTATCCGCAGATCAGGCATTTATACTTCTTCATATGACAGCGTTTTTAAATTTAGATCAAAGATCAAAGATCAAAGATCTAAGATTCAAGATTCAAGATTGAGACTACTCCGAAGAGTATCATGGTAGATTTTCAGCTATTCGTGAATCTTTGACTTTTCGGAGTAGACTCAAGATTTAAGATTAAAGATTAAAGAACGAAGACAGATTAACCTGTTAACCTGTTTATATTTTGCATATCATCTTGACTACGACTGGTGCGACAAACTGAAAATTACCTAAAAGATCACTCCCGATCCCAGCAATTCTTCACCTTCATACCATGCCGCAAATTGACCCGGTGTTATTCCGCGTTGTCTTTTTACAAAAATTACATACAATCCCTCCTCCTCCCTGTAAAGCGTTGCATGCTGCAAAGCCTGCCGGTAACGTACCCTGGCCAACACCTGCCTGTTCTGACCGGGTTTTAGAGCCATGTCGGGCCTTATCCAGTAGATGTCGCTACCGGGAATGAAAAGCCCCCAACGGTTGAGACCGGGATGCCCATGACCCATGCCGACATACAAATTATTTGTAGCGGTATCGGGCTTCAGCACGAACAGAGGTTCGGCTTTCCCCCCAACATTCAGTCCTTTACGCTGTCCTACCGTATAGTAGTGAGCTCCGTTATGTTTTCCGATTATCGTGCCATCTTCACGGGTATATACGAAATCTTTTGTCAGGTTGGATAAACCTTCACCCGATGCCAGGAAGTGACGGTGCAACCGGGAATATTCGTTATAAGCAGGGAGGTCGGCAGAAATTTCAATGATAACGCCCGGTTTGCTTTTTAGTTTTTGTTTAAGAAAGTCAGGAAGATGTATTTTCCCTATAAAACAAAGGCCCTGTGAATCTTTTCTTTCAGCAGTGGCCAAACCCGATGCCCGGGCTATTTGACGGACTTCATTTTTTGTAAGGTTGCCAACAGGAAACAATGCTTTGGCAAGCTGGGATTGAGAAAGCTGGCAAAGAAAATAGCTCTGGTCCTTTGGTTTGTCGACACCGGCAAGAAGCCGGTATACCTTTCCTTCTGCTGTTTGCAATTCCTCTTTCCGGCAGAAATGCCCGGTGGCGATATAATCTGCACCCTCATCCATCGCAGCTTTAAGAAACACGTCGAACTTAACCTCGCGGTTGCACAGGACATCAGGATTAGGAGTACGTCCCCGCTCATACTCCGAAAACATATAATCGACAATGCGCTTTTTGTACTCTTTGCTAAAGTCAACGGTTTTTAATGGTATATCGAGTTTTCTGGCTACCAGTTCAGCAAATAACAGATCATCATGCCACGGACAGTCACCCGAAATGGTGCCGGTAGTATCGTGCCAGTTGATCATAAATATTCCCATCACATCGTATCCCTGCTGCTTCAGCAGATAAGCTGCGACGCTCGAATCAACGCCACCCGAAATCCCGACTATTACGCGCTTTTTCAACCCAATGCTGATTTTGATGCAAAAGTAATAAAATAGTGATTACATGATCGGCTGCATCCGGGAATGAATTGTCAGTTATCCACTATGGCTGCCTCCATGATGCATGCGAATAAGATTATCAATTAAAATATAGACACAGCATTTCTTATTATTAAAATGAGTAGTATATCTTCGCATATATTTAAGCATGCAGATATGAAAGCAGGAATACATACATTTTTCGCATTGTTTTTCATCCTTATAGGCTATATTCCCTCACCAGGTTATTGTTCCCCAACGGATACTGTAAAACCACGCAATATCATTTTGTTTATTGGGGATGGCATGGGTGTGGCGCACATATACGCTGCTTATACAAAGAATAAGGGATTCCTGCACATGATGAAATGCCCTTATACCGGATTTATTAAGACACACTCGGCATCGCATTACATAACCGATTCCGGCGCCGGTTCCACGGCATTTTCATGCGGAAAGAAAGCAAACAATTATACGCTGGGTATTGATAAAGACAGTATAACGTGTAAAACCATACTTGAATATGCAGAAGAAAATGGTCTGTCAACCGGACTGATCTCCACCAGTGCTATTACCCATGCAACACCTGCTGCATTCATTGCCCATCACGAAAGCAGGCTTCAATATGAATCGATAGCAGCAGATTTCCTGAACACAGATGTAGATGTGCTTATTGGAGGTGGCGGTCAGCATTTTGCCAATCGTGCAGATGGAGCTGACCTGATAGCGCAGCTGCAAAACAAAGGATATGAAGTTATTTTGTATCCTTCCTCTTATGACATTGATTCATCAGAAAAGGTTGTCGTTTTTACCGCACCACTACATAATCCGCGGTTTTCCGACGGCAGGGGCAATATGCTTCCGGAAGCCACTGAAAAAGCAATAAGCATATTAAACCGCAATGAAACAGGTTTCTTTCTAATGATAGAGGGATCACAGATTGACTGGGGCGGTCATAACAACGATATTGAATATGTAGTGGAAGAATTGATTGATATGGACAATGCAGTTGGTAAAGCACTTGATTTTGCTGAAAAGGAGGGTAATACACTTGTGATAATCACAGCTGATCATGAAACCGGTGGACTTGTGGTAAAGGATGGTAATATGACGACAGGAACCATAGACATTGAATTTACTTCTGTCAACCACACCGGAGTCATGGTCCCTGTTTTTGCCTTTGGCCCGGGAGCTGCAGAATTTTCAGGTGTATACGAAAATACAGCTGTTTTCGACAAGATGATGAACCTGTTAAATCTTACCAATTCATGTGTTTCCCTTACGCAGTCAGAATAATCCTGTTGTCGTCTCTTCTTGGTTTATCTACCAGTTGTGAGATGAATGATAAGGATGAGTATTCCATAAAGATCTGCCATCTCAACCGGGTTGTCAATTTGCCATCGGAACTGAACGAAAATTCCGGAATGATATGGCATAACGGCTTGATCTGGACGATTAACGACAGCGGTGATGATCCTGTTATATATGCTGTTGATATCTCAACAGGTAATATCATCAGGCGTATCTGGTTAAGCGGGACAGAGAATTCAGATTGGGAAGAAATTGCCCAGGATGAATCCTTTATATACGTGGGTGATATCGGGAACAATGAAGGTACCCGTACGGACCTCAGGATATATAAGATCAGCAAATCGGAACTGGAGGATTCAGTGATTATACCCTGTACCATTCAATATGCTTATGCTGACCAGATTGACTATACACCTGCCTTATATAATACTCCATACGATTGTGAAGCCTTGATCTGTTCGGGAGATACGCTTTACCTGTTTACAAAAAACTGGACAGGAGATTACACAAGCATTTACCAAATGCCTGCACAGCAAGGTAATTATTTGGCGGCAAAGGTTGGACAACTGCAGGTGGAAGGTCAGATTACCGCTTCTTCCTACATTTCGGATAAGAAATGCCTTTACCTGTTGGGATACAACGATTATGTCCCTTTTTTATTGATACTGGATAACTATGTTCCGGAAGAAGCTTATACGGGCCATGGTCAGAAGTATATATTTCCGGAAAACCTGGGATTGCAGACGGAAGGCATTATCGTTACCGATAATGGAGACATCCTGATATCATGTGAGAAAGGATATACTGCACCTGCTATTTATAAAGTCACGCAGTAAAACAATCACGAATAAACGGGCCCGGTGCTTACACTGTTATCGGTTTGATTATACTATCGGTATTTATAGTGTATGGTTGAAGCCTGTCTTAAACGGTCAGCTGCTTCCTCCGGCTTAACGGGGTTGATGATATTGCCCCCTCCTGATTCGAAACCGGCAAGATACTTCAGCTTATCCGGGGAACGCATCGGAGGATAAAACTCAGTGTGAAAATGAAAGTTCTCATTCCTTTCATTTTCTTCGGTTGGTGCATTATGCAGCATGGTGATGTTGGGAAAAGACATGTTATAGAGGTTATCAAATTTTACAATTAGCTGGTGGTGTATTTCTGCATAGGCTATTGTTTCTTCTGTTGAGAAATCAGTAATCCGGGCAATATGCCTCCGTGGTACGATATATGTCTCATATACGAACCGTGCAAAAAATGGTATAAAAGCGACAAAGTGCTCATTACTGCATACGATCCTGGCGGACTTTCTCAGCTCGTGCTCAACCAGATCTTCCATCAATCCCCTGCCATGATTTGCCTTGTATTCAATAAATGAATCCAGTTCGCGTTGCACTATTTTCGGGATGAAGCCTGTTGCATAGATCTGTCCGTGCGGGTGCGGATTTGATACCCCTATGACTTTTCCTTTGTTTTCGAAAATCAAAACATTATGAATGGAAGGATTGTTGCCCAGTTCGAGGAATTCTTCCTTCCAAATGGTTATTACATCAAGCAGCCCTTCCAGGCTCATTTCTGCTAAGGTAACATTGTGGCGCGGAGTAAAACATATTACCCGGCAGATGCCGTGAGCGGGTCGCGTAATTTCAAACGGGTCGTTGCGGTTTACATCCGGAGCTTCGAATGAAAAGGATGCAAAATCATTGGTGAAAGCAAAAGGCTTTTTATAATGCGGATTTTTATTCCCCGATGCCCTGGTAACACCGGGACAAAGATAACAACCCGGATCCCACTCCGGTTCTGTTGCATCGCCTGAGGCTAAGGTTTCACCTGACCATGGCCTTTCACTGGTGGTGGCCGCAAGAATCACCCATTCCTGCAATAACGGATGCCAGCGCTTTTCCCAGTTTTCTGTGTTATTCATGCCGATTGCATTAAATACAGGCAATCCTTATGCTAAAAAGTCTCAATGCATTTCGCTCCGTCGCCAATTTCAGCAACATAAAAATCAGCTTTAAGGCCGGTTTTTTCTATGTAGTTATTGCCTACTGAACGAATAAAATTGTCCAGCTGGTTTTCGGCAACCAGGCTTACGGTACAGCCTCCGAATCCGGCACCGGTCATGCGTGATCCTATAACCCCTTGAATCTTACGTGCTTCCATAACGAGGGTGTCGAGTTCAATGCCGGTTACCTCGTAATCATCACGCAGGGAGTCATGGGATACGTTCATAAGATTCCCGAATTCCGTCAGGTTACCAGCATTGAGTTCCTTCACTGCATCAACGGTACGTTTTATTTCAGTGACCACATGCCGTGCCCTTCTTTTTATCGTTTCATCAGGAATCTGTTGATCAATCAGGTAAAATTCATCTTCAGCAATTTCTCCCAGCAAGGAGATATTCTTTACTTTTCTGAGGTATTCCACTGCTTTTTCACATTCTGCACGTCTTTCATTGTATTTTGAATCGGCAAGGCCCCTGCGTTTGTTGGTATTGGAAATAATCAGTTTATAATCTCCTAGTTTCAGAAGTACAATCTTGTATTGCAGTGTGTTGCAGTCCAGCAAAATGGCAGCATCCTTCTTCCCCATAACAGATGCAAACTGATCCATAATACCACAATTTACTCCAACAAACAAGTTCTCTGCCCGCTGTCCGAGCTGAGCCAGAGCGATGCCGTCTAAACCTGCACTGTAAAGCTCATTGATGGCCAGCGCGGTTGCTATTTCAATGGAAGCCGATGATGAGAGTCCTGCTCCGTTAGGCACATTACCGAGAAACAACATATCCATCCCCGAAAGCTCCGTTCCTAATTTAATAAATTCATTCAGCACACCAAGCGGGTAATTAACCCATTGCCCTTCATGTTTTCTGACAATATCCTTCTTGTTCACGGAAGCCGTATATTCAAAATTCAGCGAAGCCATACTGATAAGATCATCGTCGCGCTTTCTTATGACAAGATAAGTACCGAAATTCAACGCACATGGAAATACATATCCTCCGTTGTAGTCGGTGTGTTCTCCGATCAGATTTACTCTTCCGGGAGCGAAATAAAGAAAGGAATCGGAGGCTGATTTGCCATAGCGATCAATAAAATTTCTTTTAAGTGTGGTAATATCCATTGATTCCGGTTTTTAAGAAAAAAACAAAGATATCCAAAAATATTGCTTGTACAATTTTTGCGATTATGTGTAGGTTTGTTTTCTAGTTTTTCTGCTATTTTTATCCTGAAATGCAACAGACATGATTAATAATAAGACGATCACCGTAGTGATGCCGGCATACAATGCTGATAAAACACTTGAGCAGACCTATTGTGAGATACCTTTTGACATTGTGGATAACGTTATACTGGTTGACGACCTGAGCTCTGATAGAACGATTGAAACGGCAAAGCAACTTGGTATCAGACATCTGGTCATTCATACCCGGAATACAGGTTACGGGGGAAATCAGAAATCATGCTACAGCAAAGCTCTTGAAATAGGTTCTGATATTGTGGTTATGCTGCATCCCGATTACCAGTACACGCCAAAGCTGATACATTCCATGTGCTATCTTATTGCAAACGGTCTGTATGAAGTGGTTCTGGGTTCCCGCATTTTAGGAAGAGGCGCCATTAAGGGAGGTATGCCTCGTTATAAATATATAGCCAACCGCTTGTTGACCATGATCCAGAATCTTCTTATGAATCAGAAACTTTCAGAGTACCATACGGGCTACCGGGCCTTTTCAAGGAATGTGCTTGAATCGGTCGATTTTAATGCTAATTCGGATGATTTTGTTTTTGATAATCAGATGCTTGCCCAGATCTTTTACGCCGGTTATGAAATTGCAGAGATTACTTGTCCGACCAGGTATTTCAGAGAAGCTTCCTCCATTAATTTTGCTCGCGGTATAAAATACGGTCTGGGCGTATTGACGATATCGGTGATGTATTTTTTACAGAAAACGCGATGTTGCAGGTTCAAAATCTTTAAAAAGGGAAAATAGGCTATTCATGCCTTTATTCATAAATTTGGTATATTACAGCCCCATGAATTAAACCTTAAACAGATGATTAGAAATAATAAAAGTCATGCATTCCCGATCCTGATTCAGGCAGGTTTTTTATGCCTTCTGTTTTCATGCGCACATAGGGTACCCTGGACTGACCTGTTTAACGGGAAAGACCTTTCGGGATGGACACAGAAGAACGGTTTTGCTTCATTTACCGTGGAGAACGGAGAAATTGTGGGTCGCACGGTGCCGGGAAGCCCCAATAGTTTTTTGTGCACCGACTCGATATATGATGATTTTATCCTGGAATTTGAGGTGAAAAAAGACTGTGTGTTAAATTCGGGTGTGCAGATTCGCAGTAACAGTTATCCTCTTTACATGGATGGCCGTGTGTACGGATACCAGGTGGAAATTGAAAACCGGCCTGAAAGACGATGGTCGGGTGGAATATATGACGAAGCTCGTCGTGGCTGGTTATGCGATTTGTCAGGTAACGAGGCAGGGAGTAAAGCATTTGATTTTATTGGCTGGAATAAATACCGGGTGGAGGCTGTTGGTACATCCATAAAAGTATGGGTAAATGGGGTACCCACCGCCAATCTGATAGACGATATGACTCCTGCGGGATTTATTGGCTTACAGGTACATTCAATACCCGATGATTCAAGCATGGCCGGACTGGAAGTGCGCTGGAGAAATATTCGAATAATTACAACTAATGTTGAAAAATACACCACACCCATGGAATTAACTGTTGTTAATACGGATAACACTCTGACCGGAAAGGAAACAGAACAGGGTTGGGAATTGTTATTTGATGGTAAAACGAACCGTGGATGGAGGAAAGCATACGAGGATAGTTTTCCGGATAAAGGCTGGGAGGTGAAAAAGGGTATGCTTACTGTAAAGGCTTCAGAAGGCCTGGAATCACAAAACGGCGGAGATATAGTTACCGTTGCCGAATATTCAGATTTCATACTCGAACTGGATTTCAGACTCACGAAAGGAGCCAATAGCGGCATTAAATATTTTGTTGCTGAAGCAGAAGAAAACAATAAAGCTTCAGCCATCGGACTGGAATATCAACTGCTCGACGATGCCAATCATCCCGATGCCATGTTGGGTAATCATGAGGGCAGCAGAACCTTGGCTTCGCTGTATGATTTGATTAAAGCGGAAAACAAACTGGTATTCCCTGTAGGGCAGTGGAACAGGGCCCGCATTGTTTCAAAAGGCAACCACGTGGAGCATTGGCTTAACGGAATAAAGGTTTTGGAATATGAAAGGAAGACGGCGTCATTCAGGCAGCTGGTGAAAGAAAGTAAATACAGGGTATGGCCCGGATTTGGTGAAGCTGATTCGGGTCATATCCTGTTGCAGGATCATGGCAATGAAGTGTCGTTCAAGAATATAAAAATACTGGAGATCAGGGATAGGATTTAAGATACAAGATACAAGAACAAAGACAGAAGATTAATGACTTGCATGACCTGCACGACCTGCACGACTGACACTCACAACCACAACAACCACAACAACAACAGACTTCCTTAACGCATCAACGAAAACATAAAACATCATGAACACCCGACGAGATTTTATACGAAAAGCTGCTCTTGCTGCCATAGGTATTACTATTGGAGGCAAGGGTATGCATGCCGGCAGTTATAATCGTATCATTGGGTCAAACAACAGGGTACGTGTTGGCGTTATCGGTTTTTCCGATCGTTTTAAAAATTCGTTATGTCCCTGTTTTCTTGAACATGCTCAAGAGCTTAACATGGAAATCGCTGCCGTTTCGGATATATGGAATCTCCGCAGGGAAGAGGCAAAAGCTTTTCTGTCACCATACTTCCCTGATGCAGGCCTTGCCCGTAATAATGAAGAATTGTATGATAAATACAAAGTGGATGCTGTGATCATCAGTACGGCTGATTTTCAGCATGCACTGCATCTGGTTGAGGCTATTGATGCCGGATGTGATGCTTATGTCGAAAAACCTTTTGCCGAAACTATGGAGGACAACCGTACGGCATTCCATGCCGTGCAAAAATCGGACAGGATTGTACAGGTAGGATCACAACGTCGCAGTGGTCTGAACTACATCGCTGCAAACGAATACATCCGCAGTGGCCGCTTTGGTAAAATTACTATGGTTGAGATGACATGGAATGTGAACCAGCCCGGGCGATGGAGAAGACCAGCACAGGTTGCCACAATACGCGAGGAAGATACTGACTGGAAACGCTACCTTATGAACCGGCCTTTTGAACCCTGGGATCCGAGAAAATACCTGGAATACCGTCTTTTCTGGCCCTATTCATCGGGGATACCAGGGCAATGGATGTGTCACCAGATTGATACCGTCCACTGGTTTACAAATTTACCTTTTCCCCGCAGTGTTGCCGCAAACGGAGGTATATATGCCTGGAATGACGGAAGAACCAATGCGGATACTATGACGGCAGTTTTTGATTATGGATCAGAAGATGCTTCATCAGCATTTCAGGTTGTATATTCTTCACGCATGCATAATTCAGCCGGTGGTATCAAGGAACTGTACTTTTCCAACGGAGGCTGTCTTAACCTCGATACCAATAGGATCACTCCGGAAGGAGGGCTGGAAGAAAAATATGCCCGTGTTATGAATATGCAGCCTAATTTATTGCAGCCCCTCATATTGCCTTCCATGAAGGCTGAAGCAGATGCCAATACAGGTACCGATCCTATGACTACCGCACATGTACGTAACTGGATGGAATGCATCCGTAGCCGGAAGTCTCCCAATGCCGATGCATTGGCTGGTTACCATCACTCCATTGCCGTGATCATGACAACAGCGGCCCTGCATACCGGTATGAAGGTTACTTTCGATGAGAAAACCCGGGAGGTCATGGCAGGAGGGAAGGCATTTAAATTGTAAATTGAAAATTATTAATTGTTAATTATTAATGATGAATTGAAAATGCGAATCCTGACTAAGATATTATTGAAATATCACAAAAAAAAGGCATTCCGTTTGCTCTTGTATCCGTTCATTCTTTTTCTCTTCGCTTGCTTGCTTTTTTTAAGCTCCAGTGTACGGGGATCAGGGATAATGAAAGAACTGAATTCACACGGAATAAAATTTATTCACGACACAGCATACAGGAGAATAGATATCCTAATAAATGATAACATTTTTACTGCCTTTTTATATGCTGATTCTTTCGAAAAACCGTTTTTCTTTCCTGTTTATGCTCCTTGCGGGACTGCAATAACCAGAGGTTATCCAATGGATCCAGAACAGGGCGAGCGTATCGATCATCCACACCATACCGGCATGTGGTTTAACTATGGTAATGTGAACAATATTGATTTCTGGAATAATTCAAGGGACATTCCTGAGAAAAAGAAAGCCAACGTTGGTAAGATTGTCTGCATCAAAGACTCCCTGAAGACCAGTGAAGCCGATGGATCATTGAGGATATGCTGCAACTGGATAAATCCCGTCGGTCAGGTATTGCTTTATGAAACAACCGTGTTCTTCTTCAGGATGGAGCATCCCGGTCTTTTTTCCATGAAAAGAGTAACAACCTTGAATGCAATTGCGGATACGGTTGTCCTGGGCGACAGTAAAGAGGGATTGCTGGCGATACGGGTTGGAAGATCGTTTGAAGTTCCATCGGGAAAACCTGCTGTGTTGTATGATACCTTGAAAGGAACAGGCACGGATGCCCGGATTGATACAACGGGTGTAAACGGACGATATAGAGGGAGTAACGGGCTCTGCGGTGAAGATGTCTGGGGCACCCGGAATAGCTGGGTAACATTATCTGCCGTATGCGGAGATGATTCAATCTCCATTGGCATTATGGATCATCCCGGCAACTATGGATTTCCTTCCTATTGGCATGCCCGTGGATACGGGCTGTTCTCAGTAAACAATTTTGGTGTTCAATCGTATGATGCGCAACAACCTGTGAACCAGATGGTTTTGCTGCACGATGAAAGTCTGACTCTTCAGCACCTTGTGCTGGTAAAATCGGGAGGATTCCTTACCGATTCAGAAATGGAGGGCTTTTTCGGGTCTTTCGGTAATCCATTGTAGAGACGTTGTAGAGACGTTGTAGAGACGTAGCATGCTACGTCTCTACATAATATAATTTAATTATTAATACGCCAGCCCATACAGGACCCGTTGACCCGATGGTTTGCCGGTATAAATGCATCGGCCTTCCTCACGTTCATTATGAATTGGTATGCAACGGATGGTTGCCTTGGTCTCATCTTTGATCTTCAATTCGGTTTCGGCAGTTCCGTCCCAGTGAGCTGAAACAAATCCGCCCTTGGTTTCAATAATCTCCTTGAACTCCTCCCAGGTATCAACCCTGAATGTATTCTTATTGCGAAAGTCAAGCGCTTTGTTATAAATGTTATTCTGGATGTCGTCAAGCAGGGTTATCACCTGTTCAGCCAGCCCGTTTACAGGTATAGTTTTCTTTTCAAGCGTGTCCCTGCGGGCAATTTCCACCGTGTTATTCTCAAGATCCCGGGGTCCTATAGCCAGTCTGACTGGAATTCCTTTCAGCTCATATTGGGCAAATTTCCAGCCCGGTTTTTGTGTATCGCTGTTGTCGTATTTAACAGAAAGACCCCTGCCTTCCAGCTCCTTTTTAATAAGTACAGCTTTTTCACTGATAGCCGCCAGCTGCTCAGCACTTTTGTGAATAGGAATGATCACTACATGCGTAGGTGCCAGTTTGGGAGGTAATATGAGTCCGTCGTCATCGGAATGTGCCATGATCAATGCCCCGATAAGACGTGTGGAAACACCCCAGGATGTAGCCCATACATAATCGAGTTTTCCTTCTTTGTTCAGAAATCTGACATCAAAGGCTTTGGCAAAATTCTGACCCAGAAAATGGGAGGTGCCCGACTGCAATGCCTTCCCGTCCTGCATCAGGGCTTCAATGCAGAAGGTGTCTATAGCTCCGGCAAAACGTTCATTCACGCTTTTCTTGCCTTTGATGACCGGCAGAGCCATGAAATTCTCAGCAAATGAGCCATAAACGTCAATCATCCGGTACGTTTCCTCAAGGGCTTCTTCGCGTGTAGCATGTGCAGTATGGCCTTCCTGCCACAGAAACTCTGCTGTGCGCAGGAAAAGACGGGTACGCATTTCCCACCTTACAATGTTGGCCCACTGGTTTATCAGGATGGGCAGATCGCGATAAGACTGAATCCAGTTTTTATAGGTATTCCAGATGATGGTTTCAGAGGTAGGCCGTAAAACCAGTTCTTCTTCCAGTTTTGCGTCTTCATCAACCACCACACCTTTACCGGAAGGATCATTCTTCAGCCGGTAATGTGTGACAACAGCACATTCCTTGGCGAAGCCTTCAACATGACTGGCTTCCTTGCTGAAAAAGGATTTTGGGATCATCATCGGGAAATAGGCATTGACATGTCCTGTGTCTTTAAACATTTTGTCAAGAGCGTCACGTATCTTTTCCCAAATGGCAAAGCCATAGGGCTTGATCACCATGCACCCCCGAACGGATGAGTTTTCTGCAAGCTCGGCTTTGGTGACCAGATCATTATACCATTGTGAATAATTCTCCTTTCTGCTCGTTAATTCTTTTGCCATTTGATGATTTTGGTATGGAATTTGTTATTAATTCTGTGAAATTAAATTGATGCAAATTAAAGAAAAAATAATTATAACTTCACACATTAATTTATAGGAGGTGAGCCATGAAATCAACCGTACAGATATTCTTCATCCTGGCCTTGGGGCTGATCTTCGTGTCCTGTGCAAGTAGCGTAAAGACTACAGCCGAATACGACGATGTTTATTACGTGCCTTCCGAAGAACCGGTAGTTATTGAGCCAGCTCCTGTTGTGGCAGAGAAAAATATCGCCCCTGCTCAAGAAATGGACGATTATGAGAAATACATTGCATCCATTGAGGACGGATCATACAAATCAACGGAGTACAACGAGGAAATGCCGCAATATTATATGGATACAATGCAATATGCGGAAGATCCTCAATACGTTGAAACAGAATCGTATGAAAAAGACGGAACCACTTACATTACAAATAACTATTATAATACCGATGACTATTATTATACCAACCGGATAAGAAGGTTTTACGATCCTTATTATTCCATGGGCTATTACGACCCATGGTACTATGATCCTTATTGGTACAGTCCGGGATGGGGTTTCAGTATTGGCTATGGTTATCCGTACTGGCATTATGGTTTCTCTTATGGATATCCTTATTATTCCTATTACTCACCTTACTGGTATAATTCTTACTACGGAGGTTATTACGACTGGTATTATCCGTATTACGGGAGTTCTTACTGGAATGGGTATTATCATGGTTACTATGATGGGTATTACGGGGATTATTACTATTCCGATCACAGGCCGGTTTATTACGGCCCCCGCAGAACCATTGAGGCAAACCGTTCAGGTACGGCATACGGTGTGGCATCGGGCACTTCAACCAATGCTGTTAACCGGAGGACTACCGGTGTTACAGAAAGAAATACCGGTACTGCAGCCACGCGCGAGTCGTATGCTGCAGGACGTCGTACCGCCACACCGGTAACTACTTCTGACAGGACTAAAACAACAAATACGGCAGGCAGTGATATCAGAAGATCAGCCGCTACACAGTCAACCGTTGTTACACGCCAGCCTTCAGATAACACTTCTGCATCAAGAACTTCGGATGGAAATGTTACTACAACACGAAAAGCCTATTCCACTACTTTTGCCCGTCCGTCTACCCAGGGTAGTGTATCCCGTAGTCAGGCTGAACAGAGCACTTCCGGGAGGGTTGCAACAAGTCCTCAAAGCCGGCCGGTTTACACAAGGCCCACAACAACCCAGAGCCAGTCGAGGCCTTCGTATACAAGGCCATCCACTCCAACGAAAAATACCTATACACGACCATCAACACCATCATCATCTTACAGCCGGCCTGGTAATACCAGCACGGCTCCCAGCCGGTCAAGCAGCTCACCCAGCTACAGCCGGCCGAGTCAAAATTACTCGGCTCCCAGCCGGTCGAGCAGCTCACCCAGCTACAGCCGTTCAAGCTCATCTTCCAGCTCAGGATATTCAAGATCAAGCAGCAGCTCTTCCTATAGCCGGTCAAGCAGCTCATCCTATAGTTCTGGAAGCCGCTCCAGCTCTTCATCTTCGCATAGCAGCTCATCCCGATCAAGTTCGGGAAGAAGGTAATAACTAAATCCCCGGGGTAATTTCATTAGCAAAAGACTGCTGCCTGAAATATAAGCTTTACGTTCATAATACGATAATAATCTGATAAAAACAATCGGACAGCCATACTTACATTAAAAAATAATGCCATGAAAAAAATACTTTTCCTCATCATAGCATCTGCAATTCTCTACCCGGCGACAGCACAATATGAGAAAAATGCATTGTTGTTTTCACAGACATTTCCGACCCTGTCAGCGCGAAGCCTTGGCATGGGCGGTGCGTTTACATCCCTGGGCGGAGATCTGTCAGCCGCTTACCTTAATCCGGCCGGACTTGGTATTTACCGCAAATCGGAATTAACGATTTCTCCCGGACTCGGATATGAGAAATCATCTTCCTCCTATCTGATGAACAGCGAGGATGACTTCAAGTATCATTTTATATTCGGTAGTGCCGGATTTGTAACATCATATAATCCCAAACGGGAAAAAGGACTGGTCGGGGCTTCCTTTGCCATTGCATACAACCGGTTGAATGATTATAATAACAGTATTTATATCGAAGGTGTGAATCAGGATAATTCACTGGCTTATGTTTTCAGAGACAGTGCCAATCATTACAGTATACCTGCGGAAGAATTAATAGACTATCCCCTTGTAGAAGCGGTTGCATTTGATGCCTGGGTAATAGATACCTTGCCCGGTTTACCCACCATCTATCAAGCTAATGTTTTACCACCCGTTGAACAAATCAGGACAATAACAACTGATGGCGGAAAGAACGAATGGTCTATTGGTTTTGGATTGAATTTCAGTCATATCTTTTACATTGGTATGGGAGTTGGCATTAATCAGATAAACTTTAGCAAAACGCTTATTCATAGTGAGTCTGATAATTCGAGCACAAGTCTGTTGAATAATTTCAGTTACACGGAAAACCTGGACCTTAAAGGAACCGCTGCAAGTGTAAAGATTGGATTTATTGTCAGACCCATTCCGATATTGCGATTATCAGCTGCATTACATGCTCCTGTATATTATAATGTCAGTGAAGATTATAAATTCAGTATAAATTCTGCGTTTGATGATGGTTATGTTCCTTATGTCGAGCCCCTGTACGGTGAGTTTGATTATAAACTATATACACCTTTAAGGGTTTTGGGTGGAGCATCCGTGCAGATCGGCAAGGTAGGCCTTATTGCTGTGGATGCGGAGTATATCGATTATTCCAACATCAATTATCGCGGCAATAAAATGAAAGATTACAACAATACCATTCAGAACCTGTATAAGCCGGTGGTGAACCTGAAGGCCGGCGGTGAAGTCAGGTTTGGACAACTTTCAGTAAGGGCCGGAGGTGGGTTCTATCCAAGTCCCGCTGCCGCAAATGCTTTCTTTGAAATGCCCGATTATGTTGAATATACAGGAGGTATAGGTTATCGTATGAAGCATTTTTATATGGACCTGGGCTTTTCAGCTTTGCTGAGCCATGAAGAAAAATACTCCTTATATTATAACAATATAGCAGACCTGAAATTCAGCCGGTACAGAATTATTTCCACAATCGGTTTCCGGTTCTGATCCATGAGACTGTTCCGGAAACCACATTTAGGCCAATCTAAACTCCCGCCTGCCTGGCGATAGCAGGCAGGTGTTTCGGAGTCTCCGAGGTTTAAATCAATAGTTTTTTGCGATCCTGGTCCCGATGTATCAGGACGGGATGATGTGTCAGGTGGCTTTGAGACAACTTCTTTATCCGGTAGCTTCATTCCACTATTCCTTCCTCCAGCACATCTTTTGCATGCCTCCCTTCATTGAATAAAAGGTCAATAATACTCAGATTGGGAAGAAAACCGTGCTTGTTTTCAAAAACCTGGGGATAGTGTTTTGGCACGAAATACCGGTCGGGTCTGAAAAGCCTTTTCTTCGGATTGATTGCTTCGCGATAATCTGCCAGTCCGGTTACGTGTTTTTCATAACCGGAAGTGAAGCTGAACTTCACGGGTACCTTTAACATGCTTAGTATAACTTCCATTAATTCCATATTCCAATCAAACAAGTACTTTACCTGGAAGCTTTTTTCATAATAACGGATCAATTCATCCTCGTAAAACTCAAAACAGGGGGACAAACGGTAAGCCGATTCAATGGATTTCCAATGGATCTTTTGCCAGGGTTGTGAATAATCGATGGTAACATCGCGTATCGATATTCTATCATCAGATGTTCTACTAACAGGTATTACAAGACTTTGAGCACCGTTGGCACCGTATATACAACAACGGTTACGGTAAGACTGCTTCTGATAATTTTCACATTGTTCAATAACAATACTGCCATGCAGGAGAAACTTGGAAAAATACTGGAGGGGCCCAAGGTAGCTGGTTGATAGTATTGCCTTATCCGGTATGGCCATTATCGTTTTGTGTATTATATGCAATTATATCAAATTCTGCAGGAAATTTATAACAGACAGCTTATTATGTTCAAAGGGAAAATGGAATCAATGATGCTGCAATGGTGACGTTTACTGACCATAAAACGGGATACCTCATCGGAGCATAACAATCCCAATATGAATGCCCTTATTTGTTCAGGTCTTTTCTCCTGAATTTCTGTTAAATTTTGTTAAAGCTATTGACATAGTATTTGTTTATTACTATATTTGTAGTAATATTTTTATATACATAGTAATATTTAATGAAAACCCTTACCAAGGCTGAAGAACAGATAATGCAATGCATGTGGCAGGTAAAAAAGGGATTCCTGAAAGATTTCATCGATCGGCTGCCCGATCCCAAACCTGCTTATACAACGGTTGCAACTATTATCAATACATTAATCAGGAAGAATTTTATCAGTTACAAACAATACGGCAAGCTGAGGGAATATTATCCCAAGGTCACAAGAAATGCTTATTTTGCCGGTCAGGTTAAGGGAATTGTCCGGAATTTCTTCAATAATTCCTATTCCCAGTTTGCTTCAACCTTTACCGACGATAACCTGAGTCTGACCGAACTGGAAGAACTCCGGCAATTGTTTGATGAACAGATCGAAAAACAAAAGAAAGACAAATGAATATGGGTGCTTACCTGATAAAGACGGCCCTGTGTCTGTTTTGTTTTTACCTTACCTACAGGGTATTGCTAAGCAAAAACAGCAATTATACAATCATTCGTTTTTACCTTGTTGGTTCCTTTGTTTTATCCTTTGTCTTTCCGTTAATATCTATAAACCTCCCCTTGATTAACATATCCGTTGTTTCTGCCGGTGAAAACGGCCTTACAGAGAAGATCGATCCCCTTGTTTCCGGCAATTTATTGATGGCTCCGGATTCAATCCATTCGGAATCAGGTATTTTAACAAATCCGGTTTTTCTTATTTCCATTATTTATTTTTCAGGGATACTGGCGTTCATGATTCGTTATGGCCTGGAAATCTCGCGTCTTATCCGTATGATTCGAAGAAACAGGAAGCAGAAATTTGACCAGTATACGCTGGTGAAATTGGATCATCCGGTTGCTCCGTTTTCTTTTTTCCGTTATATTTTCGTATGCATTCGGGATATTACTTCTGACGATTTTCAACGGTTCATATTGAAGCATGAACTGACGCATATCCGTAACTGGCATTCACTGGATCGCTTATTCCTGGGTCTTGGGCAAATTGTGCAGTGGTTCAATCCGGTTGTTCTTTTGTACAAGAAGGCTGTTATTACCCTGCATGAGTTCAGCGCCGATTATTCTGTTATAGGAAGCACTACACGGGTAAGGGACTATCAGCATAGAATTTTACAATATGCCTGTGAAAAGAACCATATTATGTTATCCAACAACTTTAGTAATACTATGATGAAAAATCGATTTACTATGATGACAAAACATTATTCAGGCCGGTACAGTACTTTAAAAGTAATTGCCGCCATCGTTGTTGCAGCTTTTTTGTTGCTGGCATTTTCAAGCGGGGATAAGGTATCTGTTGTTTCAAAATCAGCCAATGGTGATCATCCTTTATCGGTGTGTGCAATAGGTAATGAGACATTTTCGGCCAACCTGGTGTCCAAAGACACTACACGAAATCCGGATACTGATCAGGAAAGCCTGAAGACATCCGGGAAAAAACAGGAGGATGAAGAAATCAGGCGCCTGACTGATGAGCTTGATGCTATGAAGCGGCGTCAACATCCGCCGGATAGCATTGCACGGTTACCTCATCATGAATTCTATAGGGATATGGAACGTTTTAATAGAGATATGGCCGAAAGGCAGCGGCATATGGATGAAAGGCAACGCCATTTTGCTGAAAGACAACGGCAGTTGGCCGAAGGGCAGCGTATGCTCGCCGAGAGATTGAGACCCCTGATGGAAGGAAATCCCTGTATCCCGGATGCAGAGGAAATGAAAAGAATCATGGAAGATCAGATCCGGATCGAAAGATACAGGCCTATGATGGAAGATTACCTGAAGAGTCATCCTCCGGTGGTGGAACCATTCATATTTGATGAACACTGCAGAAGACTGGAGGAATTGCATCCCTTCACAGATGATCAATTAAAAGATTTTGAGCTTCTATACCGGGATCGGTTTAAGCATCTGAGATCTCATGATGCAAGAGATCCAAAGCTGCTTGAAGAGCAGCGGAAATGGGAGGACAAGTATCACCGGGAAATGGAAAAACAGCGCAATCAAATGGAGAAAAAACGAAAACAATTGCTGGATGAATACCATCAGATGATAAAAAAATACAGGAAGGAGAATGAAATTTTATAATGAAGAAAGTCTTGTTCACTGCAACGGATGACAGGGAAATTCAGAAATCGAATGTTTGGGTACGGAGATTTTGATTCTCCTTACCCATACTCCTTCATCCGTTATCCGGCATCTTGCATGTTGAATCCGTTAGCTAAAAAGATGACGATCCCCGACCATTAAACTGTCATAACCATCTCGAAACAGCAAAACTACCACTATCCTGCATATTCTCTTCTTTCGCAAGAAAAGATCCTAAACTACCATTCTTTGACATGGCGCGAACGGAATGTTTCTTAAAGGCATTTAAAATGCTCTTTTGTTGATAAAAAGTTATATTCGTTTATCAACAGTTCATAAATATTTTATGACTTTTATAGTCATTTGATAACTTAGGTAATCCGTTTTATGCCAGGATCAGTTGATATGTGATTGTTTTACTGGAATGTATGCATAAAACGATATATACTGCAGACATGCGCATGGTTATGCTAAAAAATATAATTATACCCTTCCTGTTCGTAATACCCGTGAGTATTGTAGGGCAATCCTATAAGGTGGAAAATATTTCACCTGAACACGGGCTTTCGAACAGTTGGGTAAGTGCAATCCTTCAGGACAGGTATGGTTTTATGTGGTTTGGCACCTGGAACGGACTAAACCGTTATGATGGCTATAAATTCGTGGTGTTTAAGCCCGATCTGCACGATACTCTTTCGATAAGCAGTAATGTCATAAGAGCCTTGTGTGAGGATAATGCAGGTGTCTTATGGGTTGGAACCGAGAATGGATTGAACATGTTTCAGCCGACTACGGAAAAGTTTCTTTCTTTCGTGCATAATCCGCAGGATACAAATTCATTAAGCAATAATTACATCTTGTCAATGTTGATCGATGATAGAAATGCTTTATGGATCGGTACGAAAGGAGGAGGACTTAATCGGATTGATTCATCCGGTATTTTCAGACGGTTTTACAATCCGTTTTCGCCCGAAAGCAATAACATAAACTGTATTATTAAAGATAACGAGAATAATAACTATTTATGGCTCGGTACAGAGCATGGATTGTTCAGGTTTGATAAAACAACGGGGAACTTTATTCAGTATCCTATCCGTAGCCGGGATGAATACAACGTTATTCTTACCCTTTATCAGGATGAGAAACATGATCTGTACATCGGAACATGGGGTTCCGGTTTGATAAAATATGATCGCAAAGTGAACCGTTTTGTATATTTCCTTAATGACTCCAGGTCAGGAACTCACGGGCAGGATCAGGTAATCGTTTTATGTGTTTTGCCTGATCTGCACGGTAATCTCTGGATCGGAACCCGCGATCATGGTATTTTTCAGCTTGATACACGAACACTATCCTGTGTTGAAATAACTTCTGTATTGGGAAATGAATCCAGTCGTGACAGGGTGATTACATCATTATACAGAAATTCTTCGGGAATAATATGGATTGGTACACGTTATGACGGAATTCATAAAGTTGTTCCAATGACCAAGAACTTTGTCCGGCAGGTGGCAAGAGGTTTTGATGAGGAGGCCCGGGACTTTGGTGTGATTACATCCATTTTAATAGATCAGAAAGGAAACAAATGGTTTGGAACACGAAATGAAGGTTTGGTTAAAATGGATATAAAAACCGGAAATATCCATAAATACCGAAAAAGAGACAACCATCCCGGCTCGTTAAGCAGTGATAATATTCTGATCCTGTGTCCTTCAATGGATGGCGATAAGGAGATCCTGTGGATTGGCACAGATGGAGGCGGATTGAATAAGTTTGATTGTGCTGCCGGTCGGTTCATGCATTACAGGAAAGACCCGGATGACGTGTATTCGTTAAGCAATGATCATGTATACGCTATTCTTGATTATGATGCCGAACATCTCTTGGTGGGTACATGGGGAATAAGCACCAGTGGAGGCCTTGATTTATTTAATAAAAAAACGGGCAGATTTATAAATTTCGACTCTTCACCGGATGATCCGACTACCCTGAGTTCAAGAATAGTATTGAGAATTTACCGGGACAGGTCAGGGGTCATATGGATTGGCACTAAGGGAGGAGGTCTCAATAAAATGACGGTTAAAAATATCAACGCATCGGTTCCTGAAGAGATTGCCGGCTTTTCATCGTATCAGAGTATTCCGGGTCAGACGAACAGCCTGAGCCATAATGATGTTTTTTCCATTTATGAGGACAAAAACGGCGTTTTATGGATAGGAACAGGCGGGGGTGGTTTAAGCCGTTTTGACCGCACACATGAATCATTCAGGTCATTTTCCCAGGATATCGGTTTTTCCGATGATATGATTTACGACATACTGGAAGACTCACATAATAACCTTTGGTTAAGCACAAATAATGGCATAATTAAATTTAATCCGAAAACAGAGACAGTCAGGAATTATGTCAAAACCGACGGTCTGCAGCATAATGTTTTCATTCAGGGCGCAGCTTTCAAGTCCTCCCTGGGTGAGTTCTATTTTGGCGGAGTAAACGGTTTTACTTCTTTTTATCCGGATAGCATCAGGGAGAATTTGCATACACCGGAGATTGTGATTACCGCTTTTCAGATCTCCGGCAGGGAAAAATCATATAATGCCCGTGATTATGCACATACATCATTGAATTATCTCAAAAAGATAAAGCTCCCGTTTTATTTAAATGATATTTCATTGGAATTTTCTTCTCTTGATTATGCTGCACCGGAAAGAAATATGTACAAGTTCAGGCTGGCAGGATATCATGAGGACTGGACTTATGCAAACGCCAGCCGGAGATTTGTTTCCTATACCAATTTGCCTCCCGGGCGGTATATCTTTACGGTAAAGGGATCCAATAATGATTTGATATGGAATGAGGAAGGGAGAACGGTTGAAATAATTATTTCTCCGCCTTTTTATAAAACAAATCTTTTCAGAATTATATCCTTCCTGCTTGCTATAGGTGCATTGTCATTCTTTGTGTTCTATGTTGTAATTCGTTACCAGAACGAAAAACTGCGTGTTGAGGAGGCAATGAAAGTTTCTATCCTGGATGAGCGCAACCAGTTGCGTACGCTTATTGACAACGTGCCGGATGTAATTTATATTAAAGACAGGGAGAGCCGGTTCATTGTAGCCAACAGGAAAGTGGCCACGGTGATGGGAACTACTCCAGAAGAAGCAATCGGGAAGACCGATTTTGATTTTTATGCGCATGACCTGGCCAGCCAGTTTTATAATGATGAGCAGACTATAATGAGAACCCTGGAACCCAAAATTAATTATGAAGAACCCGGATTGGATGAGCAGGGAAACCGGGTAATAATTTCAACAACAAAAGTACCTTTGATCAATAAAGATGGCGAAGTCGTAGGCGTTGTCGGAATTGGTCGCGATATTACAAAAACCAAGCGTATTGAAATTCAGTTAAGAAAAAGGACTGAAGATTTGCAGGAAACGAACCGGTTGCTGGAGGAAAGACAGGAAGAAATCCAGCAACAGACTGAAGAGCTGGCCGCTCAGGCGGACAATCTTCGTAAAATAAACAATGAATTGGAACGGTTGAACCGGACAAAAGACAAGTTCTTTTCTATTATAGCCCATGATCTGCGAAATCCCTTCCATGCCATTATTGGTTTTTCGGAATTGCTGACCAAAGAATATGAAACCATGGATGACCAGCAGAAAAGAGGTCTTCTTGAATTAATTAATGTTTCATCGGAGGGTGCTTTTAACCTTCTTGAAAACCTTCTTCAGTGGGCCCGCACACAAACTGACAAAATCAAATACAACCCCGAAAATATTGATATAAACGAGATCATTACTTCCACATTTAACCTTTTAAGCATAACTGCGGAAAAGAAGCGTGTAAAACTTAAAAATGCACTGGGAACCAAGACTATGGTTTATGCCGACAAGAATATGATAAATACCGTTATACGAAATTTAATCAGCAATGCCGTTAAATTCACCAGGAATGGGGGAGAGGTAAGCATTGATGCTGTCAGCCGCGGTAATATGATAGAGATTAGTATTACCGACACGGGTGTGGGCATTCACAAAGAAAATCTTGATAAGCTTTTCCGGATTGATATGTATCATTCTACCAACGGTACATCAGGGGAAACGGGTACAGGTCTCGGTTTGATTATATGCAAGGAATTTGTTGAAAAACATGGAGGGAGAATAAAAGTCGTAAGCGAAGAAAAGAAAGGAAGTACATTCAGCTTTACCCTGCCGAAGAAGAAGTAAGCAGGTTCTTAATTTAAGTCTGTTTGCCATTCCACATTTCACTATCCCCCATCCACGATCATTGATACAATATTCAATCCACTAAAGCTTATTGATCATACTTGCAAGAAATCCTGCACCGAAACCGTTATCAATGTTTACCACACAAACACCGCTGGCACATGATGTCAGCATTCCCAGTAACGCTGATAAACCTCCAAAGTTAGCACCATAGCCAACACTGGTTGGTACTGCAATAACCGGCTTGTCAACCAGACCCCCTACGATGCTGGGCAAAGCACCTTCCATTCCAGCAACAACGATGTTAACGCGCGCCTCACGAATACGTGCAATTTTATCATACAAGCGATGAATGCCTGCAACCCCGACATCAATGATACGTTCCACGTTGTTCCCGAATATTTCAGCCGTCACCGCGGCTTCTTCAACAACGGGCAGATCAGATGTTCCGGCTGCTATAACCGAAATGAAAGTATCCGGAGATTTCATTTCAACCTTCTTAACGGTAATTGTCCGTGCCTGAACATTATAAACCGCTTCGGGGCATATTTCAAGGATTGCCTGGTACATTTCTTCTGTCACACGTGTTGCGAGGATGTTGTTGTTTCGTGTGTACATGTACCGGAATATTTCCCTGATCTGATCGGGAGTCTTTCCCTGCCCGAAAATCACTTCGGGATATCCGGTCCGCAATGCCCGGTGTGTGTCAAGCTGAGCGAAACCGAGATCTTTAATGGTAAAATCCTTTAGCATCTGCAAGGCTTCTTTTGTTTCAAGCCTGCCATTTTTTACTTCTTCAAGAAGTTTCAGCAAGTCATCCTGGTTCATTTGAATGTTTTTCTATGGTTGAATTAAAACTACCCGTCCGATACCCTTCAAGATCGAGGGCAACGAACTGAAATCCGAGGGATTTAAAAAACGCTGCTGTTTTCTTGTAAAGACCGCTTATTATAAAATCAGCAATTCGATCGCCATCCATCTCAATACGTGCTGAATTATTCTGCACCCGCACACGCACAGACCTGTAGCCAGCCCCGATAAGGAATAATTCTGCTTTCTCAATGCGTTCCAGATCGTGTTCAGAAACAACCCGATTGTATGGTAATCGCGTAAGCAAACAGGCATAGGCAGGCTTATCCCACGTTGGTATATGCATAGACCTGGAAAGAGCACGAACAGCTGCTTTATTTAAACCTGATTCCAACAACGGACTCTTAATGTTTAACTCGGTAAGCGCTCTGTATCCCGGACGAAAATCATGCATATCGTCTGCATTGGTTCCTTCAAACACGGCTTCTAAACCGGATGAGGCAGCTTCTTCAAGCAGCCTTTCAAACAAAAGTCGTTTGCATTGGTAGCAACGGTCATCAGGATTGTTTCTGATGATGTCGGGGAATGATATTTCAATTATTTTATGCCGGATCGACCGGTCCCTGCATAATGCAACTGCTTCATTTATTTCCCAGTCCGGTATATAAGGAGTCTTAATGGTCAGCGCCATTACATTTTTTCCCAGCACTTCCTGAGCTGCCAGCAATAAAAAGGTGCTGTCGGTTCCCCCCGAAAATGCAACAGCTGCGCTGTGAAAGTTTTTGATGTAATCCAGCAGTTGTTTGTATTCTTTGTTGTATTTATTATTCGGCTTCATCCTGGGACAGCAACCTCTCAATTTCCTTATATACCTGGTTCAGGGGTATCTTATTTTCCCGTGCAATTTTCATGCAGTCTTCGTATTCGGGCTTCGATTTGATCTTTTTGCGGTTGAAATAGGCCGTTTTTATTCTAACCCGTCCATATGTCGTATCAAGGAATTCCATTTTTCGCTTTAACATCGTTTTTTCAACGGAATATTTCCGGATTCCCAGCGTGCTGGTTTCTGTGAAGAGCACTTCTTTAACGCGTTGCCAGGAGTCGGCTTCAGCAAGAACAGACAGAGTGACTGCAGGCCGGGATTTTTTCATGATAATGGGTGTGATATAGACGTCTTTGGCCCCTGCTTCAAATAACGCATCAATAATAAAATCATAATACTCGGGATTCATATCGTCGATATTGCATTCGATAATATCCGAAATAATGACTTCCTGATTTGACCCGTCGGCTGTTTCACACCAAAAAACCCTCAGAACATTGGGTATATCACTGTCTTTATGCCCGATACCGTAGCCGGTTTTGAGTATTTTCATGGAGAGATTATCGGTGAACCGGTCAACGCAATTTGCCAGTATCGCTGCCCCGGTAGGAGTTGTCGCTTCGAACGGTACGGTCCCCTTTCGCACGGGAATTTCTTTTAATATTTCTGCAGTGGCCGGAGCCGGTACCGGATAAATGCCATGCATACACCGAATCGTCCCGCTTCCAAGTTCAACCGTGGAAGCCATTATTTTATCGGGAGCAAGTGCCCGTATACAAATAGCAGCTCCGACAATATCGATGATTGAATCGATAGCCCCTACCTCATGAAAATGAACTTCGTCAACCGGCTTATTATGAATTTTTGCCTCAGCTGTTGCAACTTTTTCAAAAATACTAATACTCAGGTTCTTGATATCTTTGGTAAGCCGGCTGGTGTTGATCATTTGCTTAATTTCGCTAAAGGTACGGTTATGATGATGTTCCCTTTCGTGTTTATGTTTTAGGTGATCAGCAACATCATGACGGATACCCTTATGATCAGAATGATGTTCCGGTAAGTGTTCTGTCTGAACTTCGATCTTTGTTCCGCTGATGCCTTTGCGCATATCTTTCAGAATCCTCAGCTCATACCCCTCTATCGGGAGTTTTGCCAGTTCTTTTCTGAGATGGTCTTCATCCACACCAAGATCCAGCAAGGCACCCAGGTTCATATCACCCGATATCCCGGCAAAACAATCATAATAAAGAATCTTCATCCGCGATTTGATTTGATCTTACGAAAATAGGAATAATTTCACAATGGTGCGGAATTTAACCTGTTATTAATTTGTAATTATATATATATTTACACATATATAAACTAACATTATTTAGATTCATTCTAAATTTTTGATAATTAAGTTTGTATAACCGAAACAGATGGAAAATTTTACTAATTTTCCTTTCAGTTTTGTATCTGTTCAGGGCTAAATTAGTGTTTTAACATTCAATACATTGACTATGAAAAGAAGGGATTTTATACGGAAAACGGTAAGCCTGGGTGCTATTTCCGGGGCAGCCATGGCTTTGGGGAAATACCAGGAGATTTTTGCCAGTGAGAATTTCCGGAATGCTCTTCCCTTTGATATGGTGGCCATCAAGGGTGGAGAACCTGATGTTATGTTTGATAAAGCCATTGCATCGTTGGGAGGGATGAAACAGTTTGTCAAACCCAACCAGAAAGTAGTTGTAAAGCCCAATATCGGCTGGGATACATCTCCCGAGCGGGCTGCCGATACCAATCCGATACTGGTTGGCCGCATAATTGAACATTGCAAGATGGCGGGTGCCAAAGATGTTTATGTATTTGATAATACCTGCAATGAGTGGACACGTTGTTACAGAAACAGCGGAATAGAGGCTGCAGTGAAAAAAGCAGGAGGAATAATGGTCTCGGGTGACAGTGAAAGTTATTATCACCCGGTTGATGTGCCAAAGGGGAAAATTCTGAAAAAAGCAAAAGTTCATGAATTAATACTCGAATCGGATGTTTTCATCAATGTACCCATATTAAAAAATCATGGTGGTTCAAGACTGACGATTTGTATGAAGAATCTGATGGGTGTGGTATGGGACAGAAAATTCTGGCACCAGAATGGTCTGCATCAATGCATTGCCGATTTTGCAACTTTTAAAAAACCATCGCTCAATGTTATCGATGCCTACCGTGTGATGAAACGCAACGGACCACGGGGCGTTTCAGTAGCTGATGTGGTACATATGAAATACCAGCTTATCACAACCGACATGGTAGCTGGTGATGCTGCTGCTACTAAGGTTTTTGGACTGGAGCCGGCACAGGTAAATCACATTGCCCTTGCGGAAGCATTGGGTGTGGGAACAGGCAATCTGGAAAGCCTGAATATCAACCGTATCACGTTATAAGCATGAGGCAGAAACATCTCAGAACCGCCAGGATTATCGTCTCTGTTTTCTTCCTGGCGGCCTTTGCTGCTATTTTTCTTGATTTCAGGGAGTCCATACCGACTTCATGGGTGCACAGGATTCACGGACTGCAATTTATTCCCTCCTTATTGAATTTTCTTGTTATTGCTTCAGTTTCAGCTGCCGGTTTCATATTGGTATTGGTATTAACGTTATTGTTTGGCAGGGTATACTGCGGAGCGCTTTGTCCTCTGGGTATTTTGCAGGATGTGTTTACTTACCTTTCAAGAAAGACAGGCCTTAAAAGAAAATTCAGATATACCCGTCCGCTCAACATTATGCGATATGGTTTCCTTGCACTGGCCTTAGTGTCGTTGATATTTGGAAGCTTGTTGTCTGTATACCTTCTCGATCCCTACAGTAATTTTGGTCGTATTTTTTCAGATCTGCTGCGCCCTGTCGTCATTGAAATGAATAATTTGCTGGCCGGTTTTCTGGAAAAAAACAACTGGTATTTTCTGTATAAAGTTGACCATAAAGGTTTTGAATGGAGAGAAGCCTTGTTCCCTGTTCTGATGCTGGCGGTTGTATTATGGCTTTCATTGTGGCATGGAAGGCTTTTTTGCAACACGGTATGTCCGGTGGGAACGTTGTTGGGTTTGCTTTCGAGGATTTCATTATTCAGGATTAAACTGGATAAAATCAGTTGTACACAGTGTGGAAAATGCTCCATAGTTTGCAAATCATCGTGTATCAGTATTAAAGAAATGGAGGTTGATGCCTCACGATGCATCGATTGTTATAATTGTCTGAAAGTCTGTCCCTCCTTTAGTATTGGCTATAAAAAAGCTCTTCCGGCAAAGACAGGTATTCACTCTGATCCATCGAAACGTGAATTTCTGTCAAAATCGATGGTCTATCTTCTGGCATTCGTAGGGATCAGAAAAAGGTCGAGGCAACGAGAAAATAAAGGTTCTGCAGTAATACCTGTTGTCAAAGAATATCCGGTTTCGCCCCCCGGCTCTGTCAGCCTGGATCATTTTAACACATACTGCACTGCCTGTCATTTGTGTGTGACCACATGTCCTTCACAGGTTATACAACCCTCTTTTCTCGAATACGGATTTACTGGCATGCTGCAACCACATCTCGATTTTTCGGTGGGCTTTTGTGAATATGAATGTACAAAATGCGGTGAAGTTTGTCCCACCGGTGCCATTTTGCCTCTCACCCGGGAAGACAAAATACTTGCACAGATTGGGAAAGTAAATTTCATTATGGAGAATTGCGTTGTGTATACGCACGAGACCTCCTGCGGATCCTGTGCAGAACATTGTCCGACCCAGGCAGTTCGTATGGTCCCTTATAAGAATGGACTGACAATTCCCGAAACCCACCCCGCAACCTGTATTGGCTGTGGTGCCTGTGAGCATGTGTGTCCATCAAAGCCCAATAAAGCTATCTACGTTGATGGAAATCCTGTACATAAGGTAGCAAGAGCACCTGAATTTAAGAGCCTTGATGAGACAGGATCCGAAGAATTCCCGTTCTGAATTATATCGTATAAACCTGTTGAAGTTTAAGGGCCTACGGCAAGTTGTTTGCGGTTTTCTTCCGGATTATGTTTGCTGGTAATTTGTTCATATTTTTTAAAATACCCTGTTTATTCTTAATTTATTCTAAAAAAATTTTCGTAATATTGCGGCCTGAATTTTTCGACGTGAATTTTTAACAATCAAGAAGGATGGACTTAATTAAAAATGCCGAGAACTCGTTTGGCACCATAAAGGAATACCCCGCATTTAAAGCCGGTGACACGGTTACGGTTCATTATAAGATCATTGAAGGCAACAAGGAAAGGATTCAACAGTTTCGCGGAGTCGTATTGCAGAAAAAGGGCAGTGGCTTCGGAGCCACATTTACTGTAAGGAAAATGTCAGGCAGCATTGGTGTTGAACGTATTTTCCCGATTGCCTCACCCTATATCGATACCATTGAAATAAACAAGCTTGGACGGGTTCGCAGAGCTAAAATCTTTTACCTGCGTGGCTTGACCGGTAAAAAAGCAAGGATACAGGAGAAAAGGATTAAACTCGGAGTTGAAGAACCTGAGTCTTCGGAAGAATAAAAACAAAAGCGGGAATTCGACCCGCTTTTTTTGCACATTTGTTGTCAGGAGTTATCTGTTGCCGTTGATTTTAATCTGTGGCAATATACAAGAAGCATCACAGAAACTTCAATGCTGTCTTTAATCCATTAGGGCATATTGATCCTGCTCATCTTTTAAATCCTTACATTCTGTTCCAGACCTTACTGCAGCAGCTTATCCGCTTTAGCCTGTGCTTCTTTTATCAAAGCATCCGCTTTTGCATCTCCTTCCTTGATTATTTTCTGCGCTTTTTCGTCGGCTTCACAGCTGCCGTAAGTTTTTAACCTGTGGCCATCCTTCATTGATTGACGGACACGTTCCTCAATTCTCTATAGTTATAAAATAGCTTAGAAATTAATTATGAGAGAAATTGAAACAATAATTAAAACGATTCTGAAATTAAGCTTGCCCATTCAAGTGAAGCCTTTAAATGGGCACGTTGTACGTCAAAACCAAAATATCTTTTACCAATTTCATAATTATTGGCTGAGATCTGATTATATTTCCCGGGACTGCCAAGAATGTCCAGCATTTCTTCAGCAGCGTTATTGATAACCTCATCATCAACCTGAACAAGGCCATTGGCAGTTTCAACAGTTTTATCGCCTAAACTTACAATCTGAACACCTTTTGGCCCAATATCTTCTTTAAAAACCGGATACTCAAATACGGCAGCAGGTAATCCTGCAGCAAAAGCTTCCAGTAATTGATTGCCAAAACCTTCCCATCCGGTTGGATATAAAATAAAATCAGCCATGGTATACATATCAGGATAGAGTGCGTAATGTCCTTCTTCTTCCGATCGCACAGGCCGGACAATATCCCCAATATATTTCCACGAGATATTCAGCGAATCGAGATAATTGAAAAGATTCTGCTTATATTCAACAAACCCTGCTTCAGGACGACCGGCAATGACCATCGTAACTTCACTCTTTTCAGTGAATTTCTCACCGTTGTATAATGACTGATTCATTAACCTGTCCTTTAGAGACTCGAGTTTTGCTGTCAGCTGTCCTGCTATTTCTATTTGTTTGTTCGGTACAATCCGGGCACCCATAAAAAGCACGACATCACTATTTGCGATGTTTGTCCTTGACCGTATTTCAGAACGCAGTTTATTATAGTCAGTGTCGTTAAGTTTTTCATTAAAATCCATTGTGTCATGGATTATTTTTGCTTCTATGCCCTTTTTTTTCAGGGCGGTCTGATTTCGCGTATTAATCGTCCAGTGGGTTATATTTGGCATAACGGGCGGGAAGCATTCTTTTAATATTTTTTCTGCAAAGTCAGATTGCGGTTTAAATTTATAGGCCCCTTCACTTAATATATCATGATGGATTGCGATATAGGGTATTTTTGTTTTGTTAAGTGCATTAATAAGGGCAACAGTAGCGGCAGGATGAATGGGAAGACAAAGGATATTATGAACAAAAATCGTATCAGGTGAAAAATTTTCAATTATCCGGGTAAATCCCAGTTCCAGGTGAGCCACTGATTTGTTGAATTCTTCTTCCAATGCCCGCACGTCAGTAAAGTCATTCATGGCCTGATACATATTGTTCATTAATTTCCTGGTTTCATCCGAATCAAACTCCAGCGCCGGTAACGGATATTCAGCCCAGTCATATGCCGAACAAATGGCTACTTTGTGTCCCATTTCTTCAAGTAAATGTCTTCTCTTTTTCATTTCAAGTGAAACACCATCTGTACCCCTGGAATCAGCCTGATCCTGCCCGCCTTCGGAATTATGCTGTTTCCAGTCAGGTGCAGGAGCAGAACGAAAATGGATAATAAGCACGTTCACCTTTTTCATTTTTGCGGTTGATTTTTTGAAAAAACCATAGTGCAATTTTATTAAAATATTATCTTTTCGGATTCCTAAAATCCATAAATTCGTTGTTGTTTTCTCTGCCAGTTTTAGCTTAATACCGAATCCATGCCCACCAGACAACAATTGATATGTCTCTTTCTATTATCTTCTTTTGTATTTTTCTCATGCAAGGAAAAACCCGGGGTAAATAACATTTCAGGTATTAAGACCGATTCCGCTCTTATTCAACATAAAGACTCAGCTTATATTCTCAGTAAATTACAAAAAGTGCAAATAATTACAAATCCCGAATATTACGATAGCATCAGAAAAACAGGTCTTGACATGCTGAATAAATCCAAACAAATAAACTTCACCAGGGGCATTGCAGAATCATACCATACATTACAGTGGTATTACGAAAAATTCTCTAGAAGGGACTCGGCTATATATTATAACAAGAAAGCATTCAAGCTTTACGAATCCATTCATGATACTTTTTTAATGGCAGAAATGAAACGCCAGATCTCCCTTATATATAGTATGGAATCAAGAATAGATGAAGCGATTGATGCCGCAAATAAAGGCCGTTACTATTACGAATGTGTAAGTGATACTCTTTATATTTTTACCTGTACCTGGTATCTGTATTACTTTCAGAATCAACTTCAACATGCAGAAAAAAAGAATCCTATTTAAAAGAAATGGCTGCATTGGCAGAATTATCCGGTAATAAAAGAATTAAAGCTCAATTTAATAATATACAGGCAGGTTACTATGTAAACAATGGCAACATGAAACCTGCCATGGATTTGTATTTCAATAACATCAAATTATGTAAAGCAATTGGTTATACTCATGAATTGGCAAAGACCTATGGTGGTATAGCAGATATATACTATATGTTGAAAGATTATAAAGCTGCTTTGGAATATTATGCATTAGAGGAAAAACTATTCCTTTCGGTAGAGAGTACTATTAGAGTAGGTCGTGCTTATAATCACCTTGGACAATGTTATATAGCCCTTGAAGAAACCGACAAAGCCCGGGAATATCTTAGAAAATCCCTTGATATCAGACGTAAGATACATTATGACCTTGAAACTGCCGAAACGTTACATAATCTTGCCTTGAGCTATTACATAAACAGAGACAGCCTTGATCTGGCATTAAACCACCTGGATGAATCACTGGAATTAAACCGGGGAATAAAAAACAACGAAGGGATAGCCAGAGATCTTGTTTTAAAAGGAAAAATATATTATCTCAATAAGGAGTATGACTCAGCCATTCGAATAGCTGAATCGGGATTGAAAATGGCAGAAACATATAATCTTCCTGCCATCATCCTGGAAGGCACAGATCTGTTAGGATTATTATATGCCGAATTGGGCCGGTATCAGAAGGCATATCTCTATCAAATAAGAAACAGCAAACTTAATGACAGTTTAATAGCAGGCGAGTATCTTAAAAAAATTGCACAACTGGAAATGCAACGAGCGTTTGATGAGAAACAGAAGGAAACCGAATGGAAGCATCTGCAGGAAAGCTTACTATTGGAGGCTGAATTAAATCGAAACAAACTGGTAAAGAATTTTTCCATCTTAATCGGAATCCTTTTTGTATTGCTGGGAGTTTATATCTACAGAAATTTTAAACGTTCACAAAGATTAGAGATAGAAAAAGCACAAGAACTTGATCGTATGAAATCCCGTTTTTTTGCCAATATTTCACACGAATTCCGAACACCATTAACCCTTCTGCAAGGACCTGTTGAGGATCTTTTAAAGAGCAAATCTGACCGGGATGAAAAGGAAAGAGGTCTTTTCAAATTAATGCAAAGAAATATCAAACGGCTTCAGCTGCTGATCAACCAGTTGCTGGATCTGTCAAAACTGGAAACCGGCAATATTAAACTCCAGGTTTCTGAAGGAAATCTTTCTGAGTTTATCCGGAGAATTGTTTTGTCTTTTTTGTCCCTTGCTGAGAGTAAACATATTGATTATCAAAATAACATTCCTGACTTATCAGAACCGGCATATTTTGATGCAGACAAAGTTGAAAAAATCCTTACCAATCTTATCTCTAATGCATTTAAATTTACTCCTGCCGATGGTAAAGTGAGTGTAAGACTGAAATATATTTCATCCTCGGGATCTAAACTCCCTCAATTTGCTGACATAACAGTATCTGACACCGGGAAAGGCATTCCTGAAGAAAAATTGAATAAAATATTTGACCGGTTTTACCAGGTAAGCGATTCTGATACGCGGGATGCAGAAGGAACAGGAATCGGACTGGCTCTGACAAAGGAGCTGGTCGATCTGTACCGGGGAGATATCCATGTTGAAAGCAACCCCGATGGTCCCGATAGCTATCGGGATCGGGGGGAAAAAGGTAGTACATTCAGTGTGAAACTCCCGATATCAAAAAAACAGTTTAAAGAAGAGGAAATAGTGACTATTGCATCTGATGAAGAAGTGAGTAAACCACAAGAAATACCGGAGGAACCTGAATTAACAGAAATGGAAGAAAGACAATATGCAGATAAAACTAAAGAACTACCTGTTATCCTTATTGTTGAAGATAATATTGATCTTAAAAATTATTTATCCGGAAGTCTTTGTGACAGCTATCAGATTATCACCGCTGAAGATGGAAAACAGGGATTGGAGCTTGCCATCGAAAGTATCCCTGATCTGGTCGTTAGTGATTTGATGATGCCTGTGATGGATGGCATAGAGATGTGTAAACATTTGAAAACAGATGAGCGGACAAATCATATACCGGTTGTCATGTTAACTGCCAGGGCTGACCGGGAAAGCAAAATAGAAGGACTTGAAACCGGGGCCGATGATTATATTGTTAAACCTTTCGATGCCGAAGAGCTGCAAATCCGGATTAAGAACCTGATTAAACAGCGCAATAGACTGAGGGAGAAATTCAGAAAGGAATTTTTTACCCCAGATAAAATAGAGATATCATTTACACAAAATGATCAATTTATACAGAAACTGTTTAAACTGTTTGAAAAGAACTATTCCGATTTTGACTTCAACGTTGAGGACATGGGCAGAAAACTGCATATAAGCAGAACCCAATTTTTCAGAAAGGTACACTCCATAATAGGCGAATCACCCAATGAGCTTCTCAGGTTGTACAGGATGAAAAAGGCTGCTGCATTAATTCATTCAGGCAATAACAACATTATCGGCATTATGTATGAAGTTGGTTTCAGAAGCACCTCCCATTTTGCCACTTCCTTTAAAAAATATTACGGTCAGAATCCATCTGAATACCGGAACAACATTCGCCGGTCATAGAATTCTGCTATTAGAAAATACACTTCAGGACTTTTCCAACCAGGTTTGGTACAATACCGCTCGACTTTGATATACAGATTGTTGTAACTTGTATTGAAATAATTTTCTGCCATAGATGGCACGCGTTCCTTGTTCGCCGAATCTATAAATGGCGTGCGTTTTCTTCGTTCATCGTAGTCCCTATATATCGGGACGAAGATGAATAACGCGTGACAAATTTATTTAATGCAATACTAAACATACTTTATAATCCATAAAACCAAACCATCATGAAAAAACTACCTCTCAACCCAACAATTTTTGCACTGCTAATTAGTGCAATGGTAACTCATGCTCAGATCCCTGAATTTACCCTTATTGAAACAGGAGTCCTGCCTGAAAGTAAATATAATCATATAGCCGGGGGCTGTTTTGATATGGACAATGACGGGGATATGGACTTAATTATAACTAATTCATCCGGCGCTGGAGTGATGAACCGTCCAAACCTTCTTTACAAAAATGAAAGAAAGGGGGAGTTTCAGAAAATAAGCAGTACAGACTATACCAGCAGGAAAGTGAAGGTGGGTTTTCCAGGCCCTTTTGGCGATATCGATAATGATGGGGATGCTGATCTGATGGGACCTAACTGGCTTGGCCATGAATATACTGTTTACCACAATGATGGATATGGTATTTTTAATAACTACGAAGAACTTAGTCAGTTATACGGCACATCCAGTGTCCTGTTCGACCTGAACAATGATTCTTTTCTTGATATCCTCCAGTTTCATGAAACAGGGGGTAAGGTATATTTTAATGATGGAACCGGTGAATTTGATGTAAGCATCGATTTGAATATTCCATGTTCATCTCCGGATGCAGTTCTTCATAATATAGCCTTGGGAGATGCCGATAATGACGGAGATTTTGATTTACATATCGGATATACAAATTTCAGTAAAAGCTCACCAGGATCTCATAATGAGGTATTTGAAAATATGGGTGATGGAACATTCGAGAGTGCTGCAGAAGCATTTGAAATGGAACAGGATAGTGCTATGACGCCTAATGCAAATTGGGTAGATTTTGATAACGATGGTGATATGGACTTGTATGTATTGAATTCTTTTCATTCCAACCCAGACCTGAGCAAACCGGGGAAACTCTTTAAAAATAACGGTGACTGGGTATTTGAAGAAGAAATCATTGAACCTGCCGAGTATTTGGATGCAAACAGGATCTCATCGGTATGGGGAGACCTGGATAATGATGCAGACCTGGATCTGTATATAACTATTGAAAAAACTCCTTTTAATGGCCATGTAAGTCCTGTTACGCATAATCTGCTTCTTATGAATAACGGCGATGGTACTTTCAATGAAATAACGGAAGGTACCCTGGTTGAGGAAAGCTCTCATACAGCCCTTATGGAAGATTTCGATAACGATGGTGACCTCGATGTGTTACTGGTAAGGTACTCATGGACAACGAGTGGCAGAAACAATCTTTGCCTGAATGAAGGCAATGATAATTCATGGATCATCCTAAGCTGTGAAGGTACCATATCAAATAAGTCAGCCTATGGCACCCGCGTGGTTGCCAGGGCAAATTTGGATGGTTCTCACGTGATGCAAATAAGGGAAATTACTCCAATAGCAGGACATGCGACCTACCCATCAACGCGCATACATTTTGGACTTGGCGATGCCGATAGAGTAGATACACTCCTTCTTCAATGGCCTTCAGGTGATACCGATATGTACCTCGGAGTTGAAGCTAACCGGTTTTACCGGGCTATTGAGGACAGTGTACTGGAACTTGACCTGGGAGCCACCAATTACATTGAATATGCGCCGGTAATTGAAATCCCGTTAATGTATGTCGGTGATTCAGCAACGATTGACCTGGCAGATCATTTCAGGTTTGTTATGTGCGATACCGTACCGGAGATCACCGGTGATACGCTTAAATTTTCGCTTATTGACGAGGGTGATCCCGAAATACTGATCCCGAACCTCAAAGGAACTGTGCTTACCCTGAAGACAGGAGGTACAGCAGGTACTACAGTACTGCAGGTTAAGGTAACAACAGAAGGATTTACCAGCCGCGTTGATTTTCTTGAGGTACCGGTGTATGATTCGGTAAAACAAAAAGTTAATACCTGCAGCGCGGAGGTTTCTTCCTATCATGATGCCGAAACGCATTATGACCATGCCATAGACGGGGATATGAATACCAGATGGGGAAGTGACTACAGTGATAACCAATGGATAAAAATCACCCTTGATACGATACATAGTGTTACCAAGGTAGTAATTCACTGGGAAGCCGCAAGTGCCAGGAAGTATAAAATACTCGCCTCCAAGAATAATCTCAGTTGGGATACGGTATATTATGAATCTTCGGGTGACGGAGAAACGGACATAGTTTTCTTTGAACCAATCCAGGCCAAATATATTCAGCTGCTGGGAATTGAAGGAAATACACAGTGGGGTTTTTCAATATGGGAATTGGAAATTTATAGTACTGATATGTACAACACAGCGTGTGAACCCACAAATATAGTCAGTGAAAAAACCCCGGATGATATTATTTGTGTATATCCAAATCCTTTAACCGATCAAATCTTTATTGATTTTAATCAACCTCTGAATGGCGAATTGACGCTGAAATTAATGGACCCTTCAGGCAAAATTATTTTAATGGAAAGGATTTTTGGAAATAATTTATCCACGCATAAAATGAATCTTTCTTCTTTTAAGTCTGGTATCTACATAATAAGGATCATTAACGATGAATATACTTTAACTGAGAAAGTAATTAAGGTGGAATAAACATACCGTTATTGCGCCGTGAAGAACCCCACTGCCGCAAGTTTATCCTGATTCATCGGGAGTAACTTGTGGCCATACCATCAGCAGAAACCTTAACATGTTAAAAATTTATTTTATTTTATGAAAGTCCGATCGACTATTTAATTGTTGATACTAAAAGTTACAGCCCGGAGTACCGGGCTTACCTTGCGGTAGATGTTGCTGTCTTTAAGCCATTAGGGCATATTGATCCTGCTCATCTTTTAAATCCTTACATCCTGTTCCAGACCTCACTGCAGCAGCTTGTCCGCTTTAGCCTGTGCTTCTTTTATCAAAGCATCCGCTTTTACGTCTCCTTCTTTAATTATCTTCTGCGCTTTTTCATCGGCTTCCTGGTTAAGCTTTTTGGCTGCCTGTTCAGCTGCTTTTTTGGATATGGGATTGGTGGCTTGTTTAATCAGTTTATCTCCGTTTGCTGCAGCTTCTTTCCGTACAATATCGGCTGCCGCATTGGCTTTTTCCCTGATAATATCTGCCTGTTTCTGAGCCTCCTGTATGATCTTGTCGGCTTCCTCCCTGGCAGCAGCTTTTGCTTCTTCCTTGCGTTTGTCAATCTCTTCCTTTGCTGCCTGGGTGATTTCTTCTTTTATTGCCTGTGTGGTTTGTTTAACATTGTCTTTTAGGTCAAGTTTTACCTTGGGATCCTTAAAAGTTCCGGTAATATTTACGTTCATGTTAATATTTTCAGAGGGAGTTATGTTAAGCCCGGTAGCAGAGGCTTTGCTGTACAGGTTGTTAATGGCACTATTGGCAGACTGACCTAGTTCGGAACGGGGCAGTGCCATGTTAACTGTGTAATTCATGGTCTGGTCAATTCCCTGATCGCCGGCAATTACAAAAGACGACTTACCCATTTTTGTTTCAAACGGATCGATAAACACCCTGCCGTTTCGCAACTCGAATTTGAAAGCCAGGGAATTGAAAGTCATGTTATCAAAGAATTTGGTGTTTAGGGCATTACCAACAGACTTAAACATATCTGAACTTTTCAGACCTATCGTATTGGCTGACAGATTACCTTTGCCGACCACTGAACTCAACTTTGGCATCATCGTTTCATCGAGGAAACTTGAAACGTTGCATCCGATCGAAACCTTCCCCTGTGTTTTTTTGGCAATGGGAGCAAATTGCTTAAGCAATTCCAGGGCTTCATAAGCCATAGGAATGTCAATGTTGTCTGCCTGAATTCCAAAATCAACAGAAGGATTCTGGATGTCTTTTGTGTTGTATTCGCCGCTTAGCTGCAACGATCCATCCAGTGCATTCATTTTCAGGTTTTCGAGAATCAGACGACTGTCCTTTATTTTAATGATACCAATGGTATTGTAAATTTCAAGTTTATTATAGTATAGTTTGTCAATTCTTGAGACCAGCTTGAAATCAATGTTTCCGGGGACTTCCACCACAGAAAGCGGGACCGTATCTGTTTCTTCAGGTACGGTTTCCGTTGACTCGGTCATGAACTCATTAAGGTCAAGAACGCCGGATCTGAAAATAAAATCACCTTTAACGGTTTCATCTTTAAAAATGTACGGAATGTAATTCTCTACCTTACCGGAGAGGTGAAAATCACTCTTGCCCATAACCGCATTGAATGATTTCACTTCGGAATACCGGGGTGAGAAAAATACGGTTGTTTCAACTATTCTAAGCTCTTTTGGCAGATCGGGACTGTTGTATACAAGATCAGATATGGCAAGGTTTCCGTCTGCTTTGAATTTTTCATATTCTTCTTTTTCGAGATACGACATATAGCCCATCATATCCACCGATGCATCAATTTTGCCTGTAAGTGTTGTGCTGTCAAGTGGTATCACATCTTTCAGTGTGGCAAGATCGATTTTGCACGTAAAATTGCCGTTCACCATCATGTCACTTTCAGGAGTTTTTATATTCAGGGTCAGGTCAACCGGATTGCCTCCCAGTTCAACATGGAATTTATTGACATCCAGCGTGGAGTTATCCATTTGTACGCCATCATAAAAACCATCGACATCAATTTGTATGTTCTCTGCTGATTTCGGAAGTCCGGGATAACTGAACATGGCATTTTGCACGAGTAATTTAAGCCTGGCATTGGGCATTACCTTTTCATTATAAGTGCCTTTTACAAATCCATCCAGCTGAAGTTTTCCGTCTGTCTTAAGTCCTTCAAAATCCTTCATATAGATCGCTGGTATCAGAGACAGGATCGACTTAAAATCAGCTTTGGCAAGGTCGTATTTCAAATCGATGTTAATATCTTTTTCATTGGGCATACCTACATTGCCGTCAAACTTCAGCAAAAGGTCGTTCAGTGCGATTTCATTTTCCGTGAGCGTAAAGAGTGAATTCTTCAGGTCGGCATCTACGTTGATCTTTGCATCCAGCGAAGCGTCTTTGAGATAACGTATCCCTTCCATGACGACATTAATTAACTGAGCTGAAGTGAGAATGTTAAGTTTTGAAAAGTCCTTTGAAAAATCCCCTGTAAGAAGGAAATCAAAGTCTTTCAGCGAGGCCGAAATATTGCTGCTATCGTCCACATAAGCGATATCGCCGTCGATGATCTCAAAACGTTTTAACTCTATTTTAGTAGTAAATTCACCGGTTGATGTATCGGTTTCTTCTTCTGCTGCGGCAGTTTCTTTGGCGATATCCCAGTTAACCTTGCCCGATTGAAGTACATGAGCATATACAACAGGCTTATCCAGAACGATTTTTTTAATCTTTATATTTTCCATCTTTATGGCGCTAACCAGGTCGACAGACACATCAAACGAATTGAATTTCAGCAGCGTGTCATTTTCAAATTCATCAAGACCGGCTACATATAAAGACCTTAGGCTTACGTTAACATTCGGGAAGCTTTTGATCAGGGATAGTTTCAGTTTGTTAAAATCAACCCGGGCATTTATGCTTTTGTTGATCTGCTCTTTGGCGATTTTCATTATTTTACCCTGGAAGGCAATGGGTGTCACAACGATGATTACAACAAGAACGGCAATAAAAAGGGCCAAAATTCTCAGAAACTTTTTCATAATTAATAGTTTTAATATCCGTTAAAATTACGAATTCTGTTACAGAAAAAATCGAAAAATGAGATGAAAGACTTATCTTTCATGCAGATCTCTTTCTTCCGGATTTTTAATGAGGCTCAGTTTTCAGGAGCGTACCCGCGAACTGGAAACTGGAAGCCGAACTTTCTCACGAACGAAGTGAGTAATTATCCCGATAGCGAAGCGTATCGGGATTGGGTTAATTCCCCGCCGCTTGCGGCGAAGAGCAAGACAAATTG
>JAFGKY010000062.1 GCA_016928305.1 Bacteroidales bacterium | reverse complement strand
TGATGGTCTGAATGATTCATGGGATCTACAGCCAGGAACTTATGGTTCTCAAGGTACTAATGAATTTGAGGTTGCCGATTTTGATGGTGATGGAAAAGATGATGTATTTAAAGCTGGGAGTGATGGTAAAGCTTGGATAAATTTAGCAAAAGATGGTTTAAATGATTACTGGGATTTGCAACCCGGAGTATATGGGAAATATGATGAAAATGAATTTGAAATGGGTGATTTTGACGGGGATTCATATGAAGATATTTTAAAGATAGGCGATGATGGAAAAGCTTGGATAGATTATGCTGGAATTTGATGTTTGATTTATAAACTAATAAAAAGCGCGATAGAAAACTATGAATTCCTATCGCGTTTTTTTGTTATGTTTTTTACTTTAATTATTCTTAATACTGTTTCTGTTTTATAATAATATTAAGAAGCAATCAAAAGTATTTTGATACACTTTTGTTTATTTACACATATAAAAAATTAATGAAATGACTTAAAAACGTATCATTATATTTATTTCTAAGACAATTTTAAGATATTGAACGCATCGAAACCAGTATCATCAATGAATAGATTTTTTATATTTAAGCCGAAAAAAGTAAAAAGTAATCCATGGCTGAGGGCAAATTTGATAATCCTGTAGTGGCAGCACTGACCGGCTTTTATGATCGTTTCAGAAAGCAGGAAATGGCCGCCAGATTTAAAGCAAGCGATAACTTTGACGGCAAGACAATTTTAATAACGGGGGCAACTTCCGGCCTGGGTTTTGCCTTGGCAACAGAAACAGCTAAGAGGGGAGGAAAGGTGATCATGGGTTGTCGCGGGAAAATCCCTGAGGCCGGAAACAAGGTCAGGGAAATCAGCGGCAATGATAATGTAGAAATGATGTATCTCGACCTGACCAGAATCAGTTCCATTCATGATTTTACCGATACCCTGCAACAAAATAATATAATACTGGATGTTACTATCCTGAACGCTGCTTCAGCTGCATCCAGGGCACGAAAGACCGAATCAGGGCTCGATGAGCTGTTCCTGGTGAATTACTTTGCGAATTTCATGCTGGTAAATCTTCTTATCAAGAAGGGTATTATTAAAGGCAATGGGGCAACACAACCCCGTATTATTTTCATCACCTCCGACACACACCGCGGCTGTTCAGCAATAGATTATGATGAGTTCGGAAGGTATTTTGACTATGGTGTCTCCAAGGCCATATCGAACTACAGTTATTTCAAACTGGTATTGAATACATTTGCAACAGAGCTTTCCGGGAGGCTGAATAAAGAAAGGGTTACGGTACAGGTTAATGCTATCTGTCCCGGTCCGGTAAATACCAATATCATTCGCGAAATACCATTCCTGGCACGTATTGCATTGCGAGCCATATTTGCGATGATTTTCAAAACGCCCCGGAAGGCAGCACAACCGATAATCTATATGGCCTGTTCCGATGATTTTAATGACCGCACCAACGAATATATGCACATGTTCATATCCAAAAAGATGGATGAAAAGGTGTACGATGCTGCGGAGGGTCTGAAGCTATGGCAGGAATCAGAAAAACTGTGGAAACAGGTGGATGAGAAAGCGGTTATGATTGAACTGAATTGAGAAAACCTCACACCGACCCAATACTGGCGCGCTTTTGCAAAGCGTGCCATGCTTAATATAATAGTTTTAAATATTATTGTAAAGGATACAATGTCAGAAAAATACAAAGTCCTAAATCCGGAGGGCATATATTTTGTAACCTTTACAGTAATTGATTGGATCGATTTATTTACTCGTCCGGCATATAAACAAATTATTTCCGATTCATTAAAATACTGCGTTCAAAACAAAGGTCTAATAATTTATGCATATGTTCTAATGCCTAGTCACTTACATTTAATTGTCAGTAGCAGTAAAGGCTATGCTTTGTCTGAAACAATTAGAGATTTTAAGAAATATACATCTAAAAAGCTGATTCAATGTATTAAAGAATGCTCTGAAAGCAGAAAGGAATGGATTTTGGGAAAGTTTTCTTTTGCTGCATCCAGGATAAAAAGAGGAGAGAATTATAAACTTTGGCAAGATGGATTTCATCCGGTAGAACTGGAAACAAATAAAATGATAAATCAGAGATTGGATTATCTGCACAATAATCCAGTTGAAGATGAAATAGTTGAGAATCCTGAAGAATACCTATACTCATCTGCAAGGAATTATTGTGGAAGAATAGGTTTGATTGAAGTTTCAGTAATTGAATAATTATGTCGCACGCTTTGCAAAAGCGCGCGAGTTTGAAAAATCGCACCGGTGATTCCTTCTATATTAATCCTATGATCCTCTTAATCCTAAAAATCCTAGTTCAGACACCTACTCACCTCCCAGCCTCTTCATCGCTTCCTCCAGCGGCTCTTCGGGTTTAATGAAGTTGAATTCATCCCAGAAACTGTCCTCGTAATCGGTTATCTGTTCCATGAAAATCTCCTGCGAACGGGCCGCCTCTTTTATCCTGAAACGTTCAATATCATTATTCTCAATCTGGGTTACAGCCATTTCCAGAATGGTCCTGTAAACCGATCCGAATAACTGGTTTTTGTACCTGACCCGAAATGAAGTTTCACACCTTATCAGGTTTAAATAATAACGATCCTCAATTTTCCGGAAAGTCACCCTGTATTGTGCCATCTGCGGTTTAACCTTAATATAACGGGGTTTTTTCAGTACGAACATATCAGTAGCTTCTTCCATCTTCAGCGGATCGACTTCAAATTCTACTGCTGTTATGGCCAGGTTTTGGATATTTAGAAAGATTCTTCCTTTGTAGATTGCCCGTGGATACCCTTCTTTTGGAGAAAACCGGATGACATATAGATCGTCCTGATCATTCACGATGATATCCGTCATCTGATAGGAATACGCCGGGAAGTTTTCTTCTGTCAGAAATTCCGGCAGGTTTTTCACGATATCAAGCAACAGCGTTGTATTTAGTCCGGCTTTGAGTTTCATGATAAGTGTGTCGGAGCTGTTGATTTCCCGGGTTTTTCTTCCTTTGATTATTTTAATCTGATCTCCGGTTACAGGGAGTATGTAAGCCGTTTTATAAGTTTGCAGAATAGCTTCCGAAACGGACATTATCCTGTTGTTTTTCGAAATAATTTCACGGTAAAAGGAGGTCAGCAGTGTTGGATACAGAGGATAATTCACGCGAATATTTTCGATGGCATTCGTCAGCAGCAAAAGCGGATTTTTTTTCCGGATGATGACTTCCTGGATAGGAATAATATCGGTTTTCAGGTAATAGTCCTGCTGCCCGCTCATAAAATAAGTCACAGGCATAATAAGCTTTTCGTAACCCATGCTGGAGACGACAAGGCTATCCTGCAGGTGATCGGAACTCAGTTTCAGCAGAAAATCTCCCTGGAGGTTGGCTATGGTACCGGTGCTTTTGCCAACAAGGTAAATATTGGCGAAAGGAATCGGGTCACGGTTATGCCTGTCGAGTATACGTCCCTTGATCTCAAGCATCACCACCGGATTTCTGTCCGGCAGGGTATGAATATCATGTTGCTTTATGACCAATGGTTTGAAGATAACTATCTGCCGGCCAATGATACGGTATTCCAGCGCGGGATCCTGCAAGATTCGGTCCAGTATGGAATGCAAAGACTCGTTTTCAGCAGCCACATGAACAGTTTTCGAAAGATCGATAACCTCGGGATTATAAGAGAAATTCAATGCGGTATATTTGCTTATAAGCTGGAAAACCTGTTGGACCGAAAGGGTAGTATCCCTGATCGTTATCCGTTGGTATATCAGGGAATCCTGTCCTATCGCAGGATCGTACTGTGACAGTATAAGCGCGAAAAAAAATAGAACCGGACTGTTTCTGAAGGACCGAAACAATCCGGTTGCCTTATGTGATAAGGCTGTTGGGTTTTTACCCGGCTTGTATGTCAATGCAATGCCTGACAAAATTATTTATTAAGACCTTCAGCATCCCGGACCGGATAAAATGATCTTATCCCCTTTTCTTTCCCATTTCCAGTTGTGTATGGTACAAATGGCTTCCAGAACATTTTCCAACGGTTCATCCTCAAAATTACTCCGGATTTTGCACCGTGTCATATCCTGGTTTTCAAACACTACTTTTACCTTAAATACATCCTGTATGTCGGCAGCTACTTTTTCCAGCTCTATATTGTCGAAAACCAGCTTTCTGGTTTTCCAGGCCAGGTAATTCTGATCCGTGTTTTTTTGCATCTCAAGGGATTCATTTTCAATTGATCCGATAAAGCCCGGTTCAATGGTAATGGTATTATTTATATTATCTGCCTCGGATAACTGCACACTGCCTGATTCGACAAACACTTCCACTTTTCCCGATGATTTTAAGGACTGAACGTTAAAGGATGTCCCCAATACCTTTATCACAGCTTCACCTGTGTAAACCATGAAGGGCTTTTGCGGATCATGGGTAACATCAAAATAGGCTTCTCCTGTTAACATTACTTCCCGATTAAGTGTGTTGAAATTCTTTGTATAACTGATTTTCGTATCGGCATTCAGAAGAATCACTGATCCATCCGGTAGTGTGATCCTTGTCTGATCATCAGCTCCTGAACTGGCTACAGTAAGCCTTTCATTCTTTTGCAGTGTCGAAATGGTCCAGTATATTCCTGTTCCAAGCATCACCAGTAAGCCAACAGTGGCTGCAATTTTCAATAGAGGCCTGCCAAATATCAAAATCGTATTCTTTGGTTTTAGCTCTTTCACTGTCGGAGAGCTTCCCGAAGAAGCGATTATCCTGTTATGCAGCTTTTTCCATCCGTCATCAATATCAAACTGATTCATTGTTTTTATATTGTTTATGTAATCCCAGTACGTTTTAAGTTCGTTATATGCCGCCGAATTTGACGGGGATGCCTGAACCCATTCCAAGACCTTTTTCTGCTCCTGTTCATCAGCTTCTCCGGCCAGGTATTTGACCAGGACATCCCAGTTATTTATATCATAATTTTTCATAATCGGTTTCCTTAGGCTGTTTCAACATATTCCTTAAGGTTTTTCCTTAATATTTTCAATGCCCTTCCCATATTTGCCTCCACCGTCTTTACCGAAATAGACAGTTTTTTTGCTATGTCAATGTACCGAAGCCCCTCAAAACGATTCAACCTGAAAATACGGCTGCATTTTTCGGGCAGCGAATCCAGCGTTTGATTAATGATCCGTTGTATTTCATGCATACTTGTCGGATCCACTGCAGGCTCGTATTGATCGGTTGACACATTGCGGTAATGTTTTTCGTATTTCTGTTCTATCTTGCGATGATTGAGGTATTTCATGCACCGGTTATGCGTGGCTGTATAGATGTATGCTTTAAGTGATGTTGTTATGTTCAGCTCTTCCCGTTTTTCCCAGATGGTATAGAAAAGATCCTGTACAATTTCTTCAGCAACATCCGGCGATGAAACATATCGCAGGGCATAATAGCATAACGGTTGATAATACGCACGGAAGAAAACTTCAAAAACCTGAAGATCTCCTGATTGGATCGATTCCATCATGACTGTGTCCTGCTCTTTCATACCGCGTGAACAATCAATAAGCAAAGGTAATGATAAACTCAATATGCAAATAACCTTCAGCTTCAGGTAAAAGAATCATCCCCCGTTGGTATTTTAAAATTCTGCCAGTAAAAGGTTTCAAAACTCCTGCGGGGGGATGATTAATCCTGCATAATTATATCAATGATCGGTATTCAACTCCTGTCGTCTCAGCTTGCGGTTTAATTTGGAAATGGCTGACTCAATTGATTCATCGGGTTTGATGTAGTTATACTCACCCCAGAAATCACCGTCGGAAAAATAATTTACCTGATCAGCAAAAACGTCCGACAATTTAACAGATTCTTTGTATTTATACTTTTCAACACTCTCATCGTCCCTGTCAGTGACAGCCATTTCCAGTGCCGTAACATAGGTCGATTTGAACAGCTTCTTGGCCCATTTGCAGTCAAAGGTCAACTCGCTTCTTACATGGTTAAGGTACCATTTTTCATCCAATACACGGTAGTTGATCATATAATGTGCACCGGTTACATTGACTTTCAGGTCGATGGGTTTTTTCCTTACAAGTTCATTGTCAGCCAGGTCAATACCTTTTTCACTCAGCTCAAAATCAAGCCTTGAAAAGGCCAGGTTCTTTGTGTCGAGGTAAAGCTTTCCCTTGTAAAGGGGATAATTAATATTTTCTCTCTGGTCGAATTCTATAACATAGTTATCCCTACCGTCAATGGTAACAAAACCTCCGAATGCAAACTGGTAATAGTCGATAAAATCAGCTGAAAGCAATGCTCCCGGATTTTTCACCATATCCAGCAGGAAACTGGTTCTGGGTCCGCCCTGCAGCTTAAATATAAGGGTATCCATTTTCTTGACATCCTCGCTTTTACGACCTTTATAGATCTTTACCCTGTCAAATTCGAAATCATTGTTATACGGTGCTTTGTACACATCCAGCACGGCTTCTGAAACAGCCACATAACTGCGGTTTTGCTTGATGGTTTCCCGGTAAAAGGCGATCAGCATTTCAGGTGCAACCTTGTAATTTTCATCAATTCTTCGCATGGCCATCCGGAGTAATTCGGACGGATCGCTTGTGCGGATTACCACCTCCTTTATTTGTATCATCGATGGCTCAAGCTTGATAACATTATCTTCCGGTGAGAGATCGGTTAGTTTGAGCTCAACATTATGATAACCGATAAAAGAAATTCCAACCATCTTGTTTAATTCTTTGGTCGGGACTTTTAGAACAAATTCCCCATCGGAATTGGTTACTGTTCCTATACTGCTTTTAACCAGGTAAACATTGGCAAAAACAATGGGCTTTTTTGTAAGGGCATCAATTACTTTGCCTGAATAAACCATAAAGGTTGTATCTTTTCGGGCGTTCGATCCCGCTGCATTTGTCCCTTTAGCCGGCATGGATAATAACATAGTAATTAAAATCAAAGCGGCAGTTGTTGCATTCATGTAAAATTTAAAAGTTTTCATGGCTCTTCATTATTTTATTATTTTTCATCATTTTGAAATGTGTTGACATTAATATGACCATTAGACTTTCACTTACCCTATGGAGTAATTTTTTTTATTGATTAATCTCAGATAATTTTACATGTTTTCATTGTTAACCTAACCTTATTCATTATTGCGTACCGTTTTCCGATCCACCCCTTTTTTAGCTATCGTGACCTGTTTACTGTGGTCGACGGCTTTTTTTACTGTTAAAATAGGCTTGCAGTACACAAATCCCTTGCATTTTGCAGGTATCCGATTCATGCTATCGGGACTTTTGCTTATGATCTTTTTTCTGAATTTCAGAAAATATGCCGGACAGGTGGTAATACACTGGAAATTCATCCTGAAGGTAGCGGTGCTGCAAACGGGCATTTTATATTTTCTTTTTTACAAAGGTATAGATATGGTGCCTGCCAATATAGCAGCAGTTATTTCCGGTGCAGGCCCCTTATTTGTTTCCCTGTTGGCTCATTTCTTTCTTCGTAACGAACGTCTGTCTCTCCTTAAAGGTATTTCCATTACCCTCGGTATAATCGGGATAATACTGATCAGTGCCGACAGGTTCAGCCTGAAACTTAAAGAAGCCAGGGAGTTCTGGGGGATTATGATACTGGTGCTTGCCAATATATCCAGCAGCATGGGTAATATTGTTGTTGCAGGCAGTAAAAAGAGGGATGTTAATCCTGTTGTGCTGAATTCAGTGCAATTGTTTATCGGAGGTTTAATGTTGTATTTACTATCCCTCTTTATGGAAGGACCTGTGTCGGGTCCACGGCCATTTTTGTATTATGCGTCCCTTTTCTGGCTGGTCTGTATTTCTGCTGTTGCCTATACAATCTGGTTTGGTTTGATCCGCAGATCGGGTGTCAAAGTCTCGGAATTGAATGTCTGGAAATTCATGATCCCCGTTTTTGGAGCAATATTCAGCTGGATCCTTTTACCTGATGAATACCCTGAAACCATCGTTGTGATGGGTATGATAATCATTACCCTTGCGCTGCTGCTGTTATATCATACGGTAGTAAAAAAGGCATTCTTTACTGTCAAACAAAACATTATGGAATGGTGGCACTAAAGAATGGTTGTGTTGAACGTTGCCCGGGATGTTCACATCGTACGATGTCAATGCAGGAAAGTCATGCACAAAAGGAAGGCTGGATTAGAAAACAATTGAATGTATGGAAAGATATAATTGAGTCTATCCGTTCCGTGGATGAATCAGGGAGGTGGAACTATCGCCGGAAAATATTGCTGACTGCAAGGTGTGAAAATAGACGGTGGGATTTCGGCATGATACGCAGGGATGAATTCATTGCCATACCTGACTGTCCGGTTCATGCACCTGTTACACGGAAGCTGATCCGGTTATTAATGGCTGTTCTGCCTCCTGCAGGTGATTTCCCTCTTGCTTATTTGTATCAGTCTGATGCCCTGGTCACACTGGTGCTGAAAACAAAACAACATCCCGGTGACAGGTGGCTGGATAAAACCGTTAAAACCAGGCTGCAATCAATTGGCATCAGGGGATTATCGCTGCATCTGAATCCCTCTGCCGGCCGGCGGATGTTTGCTAAAAGCGGATGGCATTTGCTTTGGGGGGCCGATCATGCGTATAACGATTCTGGTTTACTATACGGCAGGACCTCTTTCAGTCAGCTCATTCATGAGTTGCATGGCCTGTCACTTGATGAAGCTGCAGCGTTTCTGAATCCCGGATACGATGATTGTGTGGTTGATCTTTACAGCGGTATAGGCAGCAGCCTGGTACGTTGGACTGACAGGGAAGCGCATACCATTGGAGTGGAAACAGGCGGTGAAGCAGTCGCATGTGCTATTAAAAATTCTCCGGAATCGGTAATCTTACGAGGACGGTGTGGCCAACGTTTGCCTCAGTTGCAACAATGGATCGAAGTAACTCATCTTCAGGGGAAGAAAAAACTTGTATATGCCAATCCTCCACGGACGGGTATCGAACCGGAAGTGTTGAAATGGATTACGGAGCAAATGATGCCCGAACGACTTGCATACCTCTCATGTAGTGCAGGTACCTTACGGCGCGACCTGGATATGCTTGTTTCAAAGGGCTTTGAAGTTAAAAAGATCATCCCCTATGATTTCTTTCCCCAAACTCACCATGTTGAATGCCTTGCACTTGTTGAAAAGACATGAATCCCAGCATTGATTTTTGCATAATCAATCCTCCGTGTTTGGTTTGTTTATGGATAGCACCGACACGTAATAAATATACTACAAGTTTTCAGATAAAAAGCAGTTGTATGCTTTTTCAGGCAATTAATTATAATAAAATTGCATTTAAAAAACCTGCGTGAATGTTTTATCACTGATATAACAATTCAGTAAAGCAGTGTATGCCTGAATACAATGTTTCCGTTTACAAAGACCCGTTCTCCTAATATATTACCTTCCTTCCGACAATTTACGGAATTCCCCCGGTGTCGTATGTGTTTTTTCCTTAAAAAGTTTGCTGAAATAATATACCGAGCAAAATCCAAGGCGAAATGCAATTTCCTTAATGCTCATGGATGTGCTGGCAAGGAGGTAATGTGCCTGTTTCAGCCGGAGTGACAAATGATATTGTACCGGCGACAACCCGGTGTATTTTTTAAAGGTCTTGCGGAACAGTGAATACCCAATGTCGAGTTCATCTGCCAGTGCTTCAACATTCAGGTTACGGTTCAGCTTTTCCCTTATAATAAGACATGCTTTCTGTATTATGTTTTCAATACCATTGCTGGTATAATTTTCATTTTTCTTAAGGAACAATATCATACCCAGGATATGTATCACAAGTCCGGAGCAGACCTGCTGATATCCCGGCTTTTCATCTTTCACAAGCGTTATTACATCATAAACCGACTGTATGATCCTGTCCTGAAAACCAATATGATATACCGGTTGCTCAGCTTCAAATCCGTTGTTTGAAAAGAGATGCCGGGTAAAGTCGCCGTTAAATCCCAGGTAATGTTCTTTCCACCCGGTTTCTTTAACAGGTTTATAACGGTGCCATTGATCAGGACGGAGGAGGATCACAGAACCTTCTTTGACCGGAAAAAATCCGGAACGAAGTTCCAGTATGCCTTCTCCTTCGGTTATATAATTGACCTGATACTCATGCAGTACCCGGCCGTTTTCCCAGTTAAAATCATAACCTGTCGGGTGCCCCGGAGGCGGATATTCTGCTCCCGGCAATACCCGTGCGCATCCGGCAACGGTGAGATAAAGCCCCCAGGCATTATCCTCGCGATTATGTGTCAGGTATTTGAAATAATCTTCCATTGTAATAATGTATCATTTTGTATAAAGGATAGCCCAAAATATATATTGAAATTACTAATAATGAACCATATTTTTACTATAAGTAAACTATCCAGATTGTTAAAATAACATAAAAACAATTTATGAATCCTATCGCGGGTATAGCTTTAATAGCTTTAGGCAGCATTGGTGCCGCCAGCTTTTATGTTCCTTTCAAAAAAGTCAGGAATTGGGCATGGGAATCCTACTGGATCGTTCAGGGCCTTGTTGCCTGGATCATAGCACCCTGGGTAGCTGCCTGGCTATCGGTGCCCGATGGTACATTGGGATCCATCCTGTCATCATCTCCATCCTCCGCTAAACTGTGGGCAATGTTTTACGGGATCCTCTGGGGCGTCGGAGGCCTCACCTTTGGCCTCAGTATAAGGTATCTTGGTGTGGCATTAGGGCAGAGCATCGCGCTGGGATTGTGTGCAGCCTTTGGCACACTGCTGCCGCCCATCATTGCCGGAGAGAACCTGTTCAGTACTTCGGGAGGTATATTGACGGTTATAGGTGTATCGGTATGCGTGCTGGGTATTGTGATCATCGGGTATGCCGGCGCATTAAAAAGCAAAGGATTGAGTGCTGAAGAAAGACAGGTTGCCATAAAGGAGTTTGCCCTGAAGAAAGGAATTCTCATTGCTATTCTGGCCGGAGTTATGAGCGCCTGTTTCAATTTCGGATTCCAGGCTGGTCAGCCTATCGAGGAAGCTGCGTTCACACATGGTGTTAATCCCCTGTTCCAGAAAAATCCTTCGCTGATCTTTATTTTATTGGGAGGATTTATTACCAACTTCATTTATTGCATGTTCCTTAATTTCAAGAATAAAACTTTTTCGGATTACACAACGGTTTCAGGAACAATTTTATTGAATAACATATTGTTCTGTTCATTGGCCGGAATCCTCTGGTTCTTTCAGTTCCTGTTCTTCGGCATGGGGTCGAGCAAACTGCCTCCCGGCATGGCCATCTTTGCATGGAGTATACTGATGGCACTGAATATAGCCATCAGCAATATATGGGGCATACTGCTGAAAGAATGGAAAGGATGCAGCACAAAAACCCTGGTTGTGTTGTGGATTGGAATTATTGTTTTGATCCTTTCCACTTTTGTGGTAAATTTGGAATAAGAATCCACAATAAACCACCATGGAGGGGAGCATTGTACGATTATACCCCCTATGAGCCCCTGAAATAATACCTGAGAAATTCATAATTAAAATACCATCATCATGGCAACAAAGGAATCGATCAAGAAAGCTTATCAACTGGCCAGGGAGCAGTACAAATCCCTTAAAGTGGATACGGATGCAGCGCTGGCAAAAATGAAAGATATAACCATCAGCATGCATTGCTGGCAATCTGACGATGTGGGAGGGTTTGAAACCCCCGATGCTGAGCTGAGTGGCGGAGGCATCCAGGCAACGGGGAATTATCCCGGAAAAGCCCGGACAATAGCGCAGTTACGGCAGGACATTGAAAAAGTCAAGACCCTGGTGCCCGGAAAACTGAGGCTGAACCTGCATGCCATCTACGGAGATTTTCAAAATAAGAAAGTAGACCGCGACAAAATTGAGATCAAACATTTCCAGAGCTGGATCGACTGGGCAAAAAAGAAAGGTTTTGGGCTGGACTTTAATCCTACCTGTTTTTCCCATCCCATGGCAGAAGATGGCTTTACCCTTTCAAGTAAAAATGAGAAACAACGGAAATTCTGGGTAGAACATGTTAAGCGTTGTCGTAAGATAGCAGCCGAAATAGGCAGGCAATTAAACAATCCGGTGGTAAACAATATCTGGATACCCGACGGTTCAAAGGATACACCGGTTGACAGGAATACCCACCGTGCCTTGTTGAAGAAATCACTCGACGAGATCTTTGCTGTAAAATATCCTAAAAAATACCTGAAAGACTCGGTTGAAAGCAAACTGTTCGGCATTGGTTCTGAATCGATGGTGGTGGGTTCACATGAATTCTACCTGGGGTATGCCATACAGAACAAAATACTGATCTGTCTTGACAATGGTCATTTTCACCCGACTGAACAGGTGGGAGATAAAATATCATCCATCCTGCAATTTGTGGACGAGTTGCTGCTGCATGTAACGCGGGGTGTTCGCTGGGACAGCGATCACGTGGTCATCTTTAACGATGAGATCCAGTTGATTGCCCAGGAAATAGTGCGTGCCAAAGCGTTGAAACGCGTTAATATCGGGCTCGATTATTTCGATGCAAGCCTTAACCGCATCGGTGCGTATGTTGTTGGTATAAGGGCAGCACAATTGGCATTCCTTTTTGCCCTGCTTGAACCGACTGATACCCTCAGGGCTTATGAAGAGACTGGCAGGACTTTTGAACGGCTTGCCTCCCTTGAATTAATGAAAACAAAACCGTTTGGCGTTGTTTATGATTATTATTGCGCAGTTAACAAGGTGCCAGTCGGTGAAGAATACATCAGCATCATTCAGAAATACGAAAAAGAGGTGCTGAAGAAAAGATAGCGAAATAAAAAAACCGGCAGATCCAAAAGACCTGCCGGTTTTTGTTATCTGTCTCTTTTAAAATGGATGCACATTGACTATCTTTATTCTTGTTCAGCTTAACTGACAGGATGAAAAGAATAATTCCGGTTTTATTATTACTGCACACACTGTCCATTGCCAGCCAGGATTATACTTATTGCACGCGATACGGTGACAATATAAATCCGGTTGATACAATACGCATCCTTAATATTTTTGTCAATATCGTTTTTGATCAGTGTGATTCATGCGATATTCTCAGAGGGAAATCAACACCTTTATGGATGCCCGGACCGGCAAACACACTCAATGTTAATCCGCCGGTGTATCTTAATGACTATATTGATGTTGAATTTGATACAGCAAATATTCGCGGAGCTTTTACCCGGTTTTTTGCTCAGGCTTCTTTTAACAGATTTATCGTGTTGGGCGACTATGTTATTGTTAACATTGCAGAATCAAAGGTCACTCCGGATAAGCCGGGAGCGTCCTTTTCTTATCAGCACCTGATGGACAGTTCCATATCGTTGATTAACGAAATGGGTGGTCTGCAAACCTTGTATGGGCATGATTCCACGATCACCCAATACGACGGGTCTTTTACAGCGAATCATTTTTATAAATTCAAACCGGCAAATAATTTTAATGACAAAATAGATATCATTCAGTTCTGGGTAAGGAATTGCACTGCAAAATTCGGAAGCGTGGACGGAGGGGGGAAAACCGGAATTAACATCAGTAAAAAAATAAACATCCATGGAAAGTATTATGGAGCAGACGTTGTAACGTATCAGGGACGACTTGGTAACAACGATTTGTCACATCCCACGTCACAAATGACCGATGTTCATGAACTGGCACACAATCTCATCCGTAACAGCAATACGGGCCATATGGGTGGCGGAGGGCCTTTAAATATCGGTGATCTGACAACGCTGGATGCCAACAGCGGAGGCTGGTCGTTACTGGGGGGTGCAGGTTCAAGCCTGGTATCCTGCAACGGTTTTGAGAGATGGTGGCTGAACTGGCGCGGGCCTTATAATAACCGATATCCGATCGCAGCCAGTAATGATTCTTCTGATATACAGAAGAACGATGGCACACGGACATTTTATCTCCGCGATTTTATGACCTGGGGTGATGTTGTTCGCATCAAACTGCCGTACCTTGATTCAGGTGCATTAAATCAGTATATATGGTTAGAGTATCACGCGATACATAAAAACGGTAAAGTTGATTTTCCTGCCTTCTGGGAAATACCGTGCAAGGATGATGGCGTTGCCGGTATTTACGCCTACTATCAGGTTGGAAAAGATATCCTGGAAAGTAATGATATCAATGATTTAAGAACCTATCTGACCGATCACCTGGTGCCGATTTGTGCCGACGGGAATTGGGATATATCCCTTGGTGAAGATCGTGCTTCTGCCTGTGTTGCAGATGGTTTGGTTGAAATCCAGGAGTACTTTAGGGAGAATCCGTTGTCGGGCAATAACGATCTGAAAAATCATTTTTTTAATTCAGTTGAAGAAGATATACTGAACTGGAAACAGCACAGAAAAGAATTCGTAATTAAAAGGCAAAATGGTGAAGAAACCAATAAACTCGCCAATATGGGTGACAACGAGGATGCTTTCACAGGTGTGATAAATTTGAGTCTTTGCTCCAATCCGGCACTGTTTAATGTTGTTACTTATCATCATACACGACCAGGTAATACGGGCAAAATTTATAAATCCGGAAGAATTGATAACCGGAAGATACATATTAGCGGTTTACGTGTTGATATGGTCGATCAGCAAAACGGAACGTACAGGGTTGATGTCCGGTGGGATTTTTATGATGTTACCCGCGACCTGATATGGACAGGTGACATTGTTTTACATGAAAAGGTTAACCTGACTCCCGGAAAGGTTCTGACTTTCGATCAGAATTATACACCCAGTAAGCATATCCGCGATTCCATTACAGGCTTGTTTGCCGGTCCTACATATTTTACATGCCTCGGGAATTCATCTTTTATTATGCAATCCTCTTCGAAAGTGATCTTGCAAAACCTTAGTTCATTCATTATTGAGTCAGGAAGCCTGATGGAAATTAATGATAGTGCTGTTTATACCGTAAAGAGTAAATCAACCCTGCAGATCAAATCGGGCGCAAAGCTTGTCATAAAAGGTTCGGGAAAGATTGAAGTCGAGAACGGAGGCTATCTTTGTATTGAAAAAGGAGCTGTTTTGGTTTTAAGCGATACCAGCAGTATTATCAACCTGAGGCCGGGTTTTAATTTAGGCAGGAATGAAAGCGCTATCGCGCATACCGGTTCTTATTATCTGCGTCCGGCGAGTATCGACTATGCAGGCAATGGCTCTGTTAACGCATATTATGAATAAAGCAGGTGTACATTGCTTCCGCTATACATTGCCGTGACAATAAAAGCACAAAATCATAATTCAATCTCAATTCCTGCCGGACAGTGATCGGATCCTATGATATGGTCCCAGATAAAGGAATCTTTTATGTTCCCGAAGATTCTTTTACTGACCAGAAAATAATCAATGCGCCATCCGACGTTTTTTTCTCTTGCTCTGAAGCGTTGATTCCAGAATGTATATTGCACCTTTTCGGGATAAAGCTGCCGATAGGTATCCACCAGTCCGGTTTTTAAAAGATTTTTAAATCCGTTGATCTCTGTCTGAGTAAAACCGGCTGATTTATTATAATTTTCCTTTGGCCTGGCCAGATCTATCGGTTCATGGGCCACATTAAAATCACCGGTAAGGATTACCGGTTTCCGCGCATCCAGGTTTTTTATGAACAACATCAGTTCATAATCCCAAACCTTGCGATAATCAAGCCGTTTCAATTCCTGTCCCGAATTTGGAACGTAGGCATTTACCAGGTAGAAACCGGAATACTCCAATGTGATCACCCGTCCCTCCTGGTCGTGTTCTTCCCTGTTGATCCCAAGGATTTGCTGAATGGGTTTTATCCGGGTATATACAGCCGTTCCCGAATATCCTTTCTGAACGGCAGCATTAAAAACCAGTGAGTAATCACTCATTTCAGCCGGCACATCCGGCATGGTATCTGCCTGGGCTTTGGTTTCCTGAATGCATAGAATATCCGGATCCATTTCTTTTGTTGTTTTATAGAAACCTTTACCTACCATAGCCCTGATACCGTTTACATTCCAGGATATTATCCTTATTTTCTGATTCATGCTTATGATATTGTTGTATATACGAATATAACATTTTTTAGTCAAGACACCCTGGCAGGGTGGGGGGATCCTGTCAGGGTGTTTGTAACAAGTATTTCTCTGCCTCGACGGACCACAATCCTTTATTGTTGAGACAGATGGCATGCAATTCCCTGAACAGGGGAACGGTTTTACCTTTCTCTTTTAAATCATCAATGGCCGTGAGCGGCATATTGATGTGCATATACATCATTTTTTTGCCTCCGGGTATGTCGGGCAGGTGAAGGGTGGTGTTGATCACTGCATCAATTCCCCCGATGTGGGTTATCAGGCCCGCCGGATCAAGGCCTTTGGAGAGATAGAGAAGGGCTTCCTTCATATCATCATTATTTCCGCCTGAGGTGCCGGTGATGTGGGTTGCTTCATAATGCACGCTGTAAAAATTGAAATAGGCCCTGAAATTCGGATCCGATGGTCCGGCAAAAAAATTCAGGCAGCCGTCCCTGGCAAGGAGTCCGTCAGCCTGCTCGATTACAGCCGGTACCGGAGCAAAGACAAAGACATCATCATATCCCTTTCCGTCGGTGAGAGAACGCAGTTCATTAACCGGATTGGTGGTTTTTGCCGTATTTATGTACCGAAGGTTTATACCTTTGGTGGCAGCCAGGGCAGGAGGAAAGAGGTTTTCAGCCCTGTCAAGCCGGGTCTGATCAATATCCGTAACAACGAATAAGCCGGGCCGGATATCCTCACGGTGAATGACATAGTTGATGGCAGCCAGTCCCATTGGTCCGGCAGCGGCCAGTAATGCCAGGTTACCGCCCTGAACGATTTCCATTTCGTGTTTGTATGAGCCGGGCTTAGTGTGATAATTGGCATGCATGGCCCCGATAACACAGGACAGGGGCTCGGCGAGTGAAGCAGGATAGTATCCTTCTCCTGTGTATGGCAGCAGGCAATTTTGTTGCATAACTTCGTTGGGGATGATGACATAAGTGGCATTGCCTCCGCAATACCGGTATGAATATCCCGGTGCACTCAGCACACCTACAGGTCCCTGTTCATAATTGATAGCCGGCTGAATGGAGAATTTCTGTCCCGGTGAAAACTGATCTGTCCATTTCTTCCCCACTTCAACAAGTTCACCGGCAAATTCATGCCCGATTATGGTGGGGTTAACAGCCACATCATGAGGAATTCTTTTATGTTCAGTACCCTGTTTGGCGGCTTTATACGATGACATACAAAGGGAGTCACACACCACCTTTGCCAGGATCTCATCCTCTTTTATGACCGGTATCTCGAATTCCTCGAGCCTGAGATCTTCTTTTCCGTATAATCGTACTGCACGGGTTTTCATAAAATGAATTATTAATTATACCCCAAACCTCGACCTTCGCATTTTTTCCGCTTTGGTAAAATTATTCGTTACGTGATGTCCTTTCAGTGGTATTATCCGTTCATGGATGGCGTCAAGTATCCAGTCGGGTTGCGGGAAGAACCACTTTTCGAGTTCATAAGCCGGTGTGATCCAGTTACGCGAACCTACTACCACCGGAGGTGCGTCGAGATAATCAAAGGCCATTTCGGTGATGTTTTGTGCTAAGTCATTCAGGTATGAACCACGTTCACAGGCATCACTTGCCAGGAGTATTTTTCCGGTCTTTTTCACGGATTCAATAACAGGATCATAATTAAAAGGTACCAATGAACGGGCATCGATAATCTCGACCGATATACCGTATTTTTCTTCCAATGTTTTTGCTGCTTCCAGTGCCGGATACAAGGTAGCTCCTATGGTTAGCAGGGTAACATCCCTGCCGGTTTTTTTAACGTCGGGTTCGCCGATGGGTATTTCATAATATCCTTCGGGAACGCCACCTTCATGAAACTGTTCTCCAACATCATAAATGCGTTGACTTTCGAAATAGATCACCGGATCCGTTCCCTGCAATGCAGCATTCATGATACCTTTTGCATCGTAAGGTGTGGCAGGAAAGACCACTTTGATACCAGGAATATGAGCCACCAGCGAAGACCAGTCCTGTGAATGCTGTGCCCCGTATTTTGAACCGACCGATACCCTGAGCACAACCGGCATCCTGATCAGGTTACCGCTCATGGACTGCCATTTGGGCAGCTGGTTAAAGACCTCATCACCGCTGCGGCCAAGGAAATCACAATACATGATCTCGGGAATTACACGGCCGCCACACATGGCATAGCCAATGGCAGTACCAACGATGGCTCCCTCTGAAATCGGCGAATTAAACAGCCTGTTATAAGGCAGCGCTTCAGTAAGTCCGCGGTAAACAGCAAAGGCTCCTCCCCAGTCACGGTTTTCCTCACCATAAGCCACCAGTGTAGGATCTTTGTAAAACCTGTCAATAATAGCTTCGAAGATGCCATCACGCAGCTGATATTGCTTCATCTTGCTGTGAGGTTTACCATCCTTGTCAAAGGCAAAACGTGCTTTTTTAGCCAGCTGCTGCATCCTGGGATTTTCATTTATGGGATGATTGACTTCAGGTTTACCCTTTTCCATGGCATCCACGGATTGATTTGAGAACATCATCTCACCAATAAGTTCGGGGTGACGGTCAAGGTCCATGCGGGGTGATGTTTTATCATCAACTGTAAGCTTCAGCATTTCCAGTATCAGCGCTTTGACATCGGTCCATATGTCATCCAGTTCCTGTTGCCTGGCTACTCCGGCTTTAACAAGATTTTCCCCATATGAAACAATGCAGTCATGTTTCTGCCAGGCTTCCACCTCTTCCTTGGACCGGTATGAGGAGGCATCCGATGGGGAGTGACCACTAAAACGGTATGTTGTAACTTCCAATAGCACCGGGCCTTTCTTTTCTTCAAGGATTTTCTTTTTGCGTTTATATGCATCAATCAATGCCAGTGGATTGTAACCGTCCACCCGTTCGGCATGCATTTGCTGCGGATTAACGCCGGCGCCGATGCGGGCAGCCATGCCGAATCCCATGGTTTCACCACAGGTCTGTCCGCCCATACCGTATTGATTGTTCATAATGTTAATGATGACCGGTAAGCCTCCTTTCATGTCGCCTTCCCATAGCTGTTCGAACTGGTCCATAGCAGCAAAAGAAATACCTTCCCAAACCGGTCCGCAGGCCATGCTGGCATCACCGATATTGGCTACCACAATGCCGGGTTTACGATTCACTTTTTTATACAGGGCGGCACCAACGGCAATATCACCGCTGCCGCCAACGATGGCATTGTTTGGATAGACGCCAAAAGGAGTGAAAAAAGCGTGCATGCTTCCGCCCAATCCCCTGTTGAATCCTGTCTCCCGCGCAAAAATTTCTGCCAGGGTACCGTATACCAGGAATCTGCGGGCAAGAGCTTTCACATTGCCGGTGAAGCCTTTCGAGATAATTCCCAGGATCTGTCCGTTGAAAAATGATTCCATTATGGCTTCGAGTCTGTCATCCGGAAGCTTATGAATTGCACTTAGTCCCTTGGCCAGGATTTCTCCATGACTGCGGTGTGATCCGAATATATAATCATACACATCCAGGGTGTAGGCCATACCCACTGCTGCTGATTCCTGACCAATGGAAAGGTGTGCCGGGCCCGGGTGATTGTATGAAATGCCATTGTATTCGTTCGTGGTTTTGATCAGGTTAAGCATGGTCTCAAATTCACGGATAACAACCATATCGTGGTATATTCTCAGAAAGTCTTCACGTGCATAGTTGTTCTTTTCTTCTGCTATGGATTTCTTATACTGGTTAACCGGTATTGGTTCAAATTTGATGAAACCGGCTTTTCTGACATCATTCGGATCGATGAACTGATTCTTGGGCATATAGTATTTATTGATTTGTTGATTTACCGATATATTGATTTATAGTTCACGGTTTACGGTTCACAGTTCACAGAACTTTATTATCCTGGATTCCGGTCATAAATGATAGAAAAACTTCAGTTTTTTCCCTGTGCCTGCCACGATTCATTCTTTTATGTATCTCTGTGTCTGTTTCATTGAAAAAATATACTGTTAACTGTAATCTGTTAACGGTGAACAAATATTTAAAACAAAAACGCTCCCTCCTTCATTATCTCCGAAACCGTCGGATGAGGAAAAACAACCTCCTTCAATTCGTTAACTGTAAGCTGTGCTTCAATGGCCATGGCAGCGCCAAAGATCAGTTCTGAAGCCGGATTTCCGATCAGGTGAACACCAAGAATTTCACGGTATTTTTTCCCTACAATGATTTTACATAATCCCTGGAAGAGATCGTTCTCTGCGACAAATCTGCCTGCATAGGTCATTGGCAGCTTCTGCACTTCAATTTCAATACCTTTGCCTGCGGCTTCTTCCTCGGTAAGTCCAACAACGGCAACTTCAGGATTGGTATAGACAACCCCGGGTATTGCTTTATATCTCATTCTATCAGGCTTGCCGGCGATGTGATTCACGGCCACTTCACCTTCACGGCTTGCGGTATGAGCCAGCATTGAAAATCCGGTAACATCACCAGCAGCATAAACATTTGGTACATTGGTACGACAATGTTCATCAATTTTGACTCCTCCTTTCACTACTTCCACCCCGAGTTTATCCAGACCAAATCCGGTTGTGACAGGCTTGCGTCCGGTGCTGACAAGAATTTTATCTGCCTTAATTTCCAGCTGTTTTCCTTCCGTTTCAACGAAGATATTTTTCTCCTTAACTTCGGTTACCTGTGCTTTCAGATAAAAGTCAATCCCCTTTTTACTGAATTCTTTTCGCAACAGCTGACTGATCTCCGCGTCCATTCCGGGGAGGATCTCATGCATCATTTCGATGACGGTGACCTTTGTTCCAAGCAAACTGAACAGGTTTGCAAATTCGAGTCCGATAACACCGCCACCGATGATCACCATCGAGGCAGGAACCTGCGTCATTGTCAACACTTCACGGCTTGTCAGGTACGAAGTGTCAGCAAGTCCTTTTATCGGAGGAACAGCTGTTTCCGATCCGGTGCAGATAAGCATGTTCCGGCATTCATAAGTTTTGTTGTCAGCCTGCAGGGTTATAATTCCCTTATTGTTTTCCAGAATGGTAGCGTTGTATTTCACGACTTCCACCTTATGATGTTTCATTTTGTGCTCAACCGCTGTCACCAGTTTCCGCACGATTTTATCCTTTCGTAACATCATAACTTCAAAGTCCGCCGTGGAGCCGGAAGTTTTTATCCCGTATTTCTCCCCATGGGTAGCATAATCGAACAACTTGGCTGAGAATAAAAGAGTTTTTGTGGGGATGCAGCCTTCGTTCAGGCAAACACCACCCAGTGGTTTGGGTTCAAAAAGAACAACTGAAAGGCCTTGTTGTCCCGCTCTTTCAGCAGCCACATAACCGGCAGGTCCTCCTCCGATGATTCCAATATCGTACATAGTTTTATTTATTTCATTTTTTTCCCTCAGCGTCACTCGTCAGAGGACTCTGAGGACGGATTCCATTCAAAATTTTCAATCTCATTCTTTATTTCCGCCAGGAAGATAGTTGCGGGTCCACCGTCAATAGCACGATGATCATATGTCAGTGAAAGCCCTATGGACGGCATAAACTCAACACTGTATTCTTTAAACGGCCGTGGGCGATAAGTAATGGTATTTACACCCAGAATTGCCACCTGGGGAAGGTTAATCACTGGTGTAAACATTTCGACGCCATAGTTACCCAGGTTGGAGACCGTGAAAGAGGCACTGGCCGGGGCCAGAAGATCGGGATTGATGCTGCCGTTCCGGCATTGTTCGGCCATTGTCTTCAGTTCCTGAGAAAGCGCAATAAGCGATAGCTCTGATGCATTAAGCAGTGCGGGCACCATCAGTCCGCGATCCGTATCCACTGCGAGTCCGAGATGTACGGATGAAAAGTACCGTATACTTTCACCCAGAAAATGCGCATTTGCCGCAGGATGTTTTTGCAATGCACGGATAACGGCATAACAAATCATGTCGTTCAGTGTAATGTTGTATGGATATCCTTTCTCCTGCAAGGTCTTTACCTTTTTCCTGATTTCCAGCAGCCGGCTGACATCGGCACCCATGTGATGGGTCAGCTGTGCCGATTGCTGAAGTGAGGCATGCATGGCCCTGGCTATGATCTTACGTATGTTTGTCAGGGGCTTGTCGATATAACCGGCAAGATCCTTACCGGCAGGTGCCCCCAGATCGTCTGCTGTAACGGCACCGGATAATCCTGTACCTTTGCCTTTTGATGAGAGACCTTCTCGGTCGGCGACAGAACCGGCCAGTGGAGTCATACGGGGATAATGCAGGAGATACTGGTGAATATCGCGTTCAAGGATCCTTCCCCCGGGACCGCTTCCTTTAATTGTTGCAAGGGGGACACCTTTTTCAACAGCCAGCATACGGGCCCGTGGAGATATTTTAATGGCTCCGTCCTCAGTTGGCAGGTTTGCATCCGGCACATCGGTTTTTACTTCGTCAGGAGGCGCCTGTATTTTGTTTTCTTCTTTTTCAGCATCCGTTCTAACGGGTGATAATTCCTTTCCCGGACGGAATTCATCAACGGATTCACCTGGTTGTCCGATAACGGCTATATTCACCAGAACCGGTATTTCATCACCTTCTGCATAGAAGGTTTCCAGTATGATACCATCAGCTTCAGCTTCGGCTTCAAATGAGGCTTTATCGGTTTCATACGAGAAGAGTACATCCCCTTTTTTAACCGGATCTCCTTTTTTCTTGTTCCAGGTTGTCAGTATACAGCTTTCGACCGATTGCCCCTGTTTGGGCATGATAACAGGAGTAGCCATGATTGCAAATTTGTTGCCGTAAAAATAACTATAATAACTTGTATATACAAGTAATTATTAAAATAATTTATAAATAAATATATAACAGAAAATCAAATATATAACAAATATAGATTATTAAATATATTTACAAGTTGAAAAATATAGGTTAACATATTATACTTATAACGGTTTTTTTTGTTACATTTGTTCGCTGCTATTGATATAATCACAAATGGCCCAGGTTTCCAAAATACCCACATATCGTATGGTTTATGAAACAATCCGCAAGCAGATTCAGGACGAGGTATATAAACAGGGAACCCTTCTTCCTTCCGAACATGATATGTGTGTGTTATATCATGCTACCCGGCCGACCATACGTAAAGCCCTCGATGCACTGGTAAACGACGGCTATATTAAAAAGCACCAGGGCAAAGGAAGCATTGTGATGGGTGTGCCCAAAGGAATCGGAATCTTATCCATTACGGGTACTACATCGGCTATTGGTCAGGAGTATTTAAAGACAAAGATCATTGTAAAGCCGGAAATAAGGAACTGGACCAATGCCTTTACTTTCAACCTCTCGGAACGCGAAAAGGAGCTGGGATGCATCTATATGGAACGACTTCGGTATGTTAACAGCAATCCTGTTTTTTATGACATTACCATGATACCAAATCTTAATCTGCCCAGATTCACTTCAAGGTCATTTGAAAATAAGTCGCTTTTTGACATTCTTCGTAAATTTTATCAGATAGAGATCAAGGGTGGAGAACAACAAATACTGGCCCGTGGCGCTGATAAAACCCTGCAGAAATATTTTAGCGTATCAAAAGGTCATCCGGTGTTGCAACTCAACCGGCGTATGGAAACCAACCGGGTGGATTTTTATGTTTACAGCCAGGTGTTTTGCAATACGGATGAATATGTGCTGTACGGGAGGTTTTAGCGAATCCGGCCTGATAGAACATCCTTCACGAAGGATAAAAGAATCCCTGGTAATAAACCATCTTTCCAGAGATTTTTGTGAATCGGGTATCATCCATCGTTCTTCCGGTAGCATTGTGGTTGGTTGCTGCGGCTATTGTTTCTTTTCCGTGAGGTATTTCCAGTATTTCTTTGGGATCTTCTGCCGGTGTAGTTGAAGGTTCAGCCGCTGGTCAATGCATATCGAGCGGAAGTATTGCTGCCAGAGACGTTGAAACAGGATCTCATCCGCTGACAACACAAGCGGATCTACATCCCCGGAAGATGAAATTCTATCACTTGTCAGCGTTACCCATTGCAGTTCATGACCATTATAATAATATCCTTTTTTTCGTCGCATATCATATATTATCCAGCGCTGGTCAGCAAAGCGATCGCGAAAATGACCCAAAACCATGGGAATAACATCATAATCGGGCTCGAAGGCGGCAAAATATATATTGTCGGCGGTTTTCTGAAAACGAACGAACTGCGCTACCCTTTCAGCTTCCCGGGAAACCCTTCTATCGGCTTTTTTAATAGCGAGTACGTCGGGATCGGCATGGTTTTCAAGAATACCCGGACCTTTTTCAAAGATTTTGCGTATTAACCTGAACAGGGGCAGGTCAATGCCTTCGATTCCGGAATAATGGATCCTGAAAAACCGGTTGGCCGTTGCCGAAGAAATACACTTTACAAGAGCGTACCATACCCTATCGGATTTGTTGCAGTCGGTGGTGATCAAAACCGGTTCGTTCCAGAGCTCAGCCGGGACATCAGCTGAACCGGTGATGGCGTCCGGTATCTGTCGGTGTTCGAAGGATTCAAAGACCGCGGTCAACAGACCGTCGAAGGATTTGTCGTATATGAAGGTTATCCTGAAAGATTCCATATATTGAGTTTGATAAAATTCTGATTTTGCAATCTTGCAGCTTCAAAAGGTATTTTTGATGGCCCTTCCGAAAGCCTCTCCGACTCAGTTAAAGACGTCTCCCCTCTCCAGTTTGGAGAGGGGCTGGGGGTGAGGAGGAAAAGCTGATAATTTTTCCAAGTACAACTTCGGTTTCATTAAGTACTTCAGCATTCCAAAATCGGATTATCCTTATTTCATATTTCTTTAATTCAAATGTTCTGTCTCTGTCTCTTTCTTTCTGATCTTTAAGGTGATGAAATGCCCCATCAAGTTCAATAGCCACCTTGGTTTCAGCACAATAGAAATCCAGGATTATTCCTTCAGGCAGAGGATGTTGCCTCCTGATTTCCAGTTATTGAGCTTTAGGTTCCTGACTATTTGCCATAACAATTTCTCAGCATCTGTAAGGTTTTTCCGGAGATCCCTTGCATGTCTCAGCAGTTCTGAGGAAAGGCTTATGGCAACGGTTTTAATTTCTTCGCTTTTGTTCATTTTCAGCATTCTTTTCCTCACCCCCAACCCCTCTCCAGTTTGGAGAGGGGCAAAGTCACCCAATTATAAATATCATTTTTCATTTCAGGCTATTCATAAATACAATACCCAGGTTAAAACAGCGTCAGCTGAACAGGCTGACCGGTCTTGCTTTTGGGTTTGACCTGTTCGGTAAACAACCTCCTTAATCCTTCGGGTTTAATTTCCTGGACGGTAGGCGAAGTCAGTTCTCCGCAGGTGATAAAATACCTGGCCCGTTTCATAACAACACCCATTTTTCGCAGGTTTTCCGAGGTCAGGCGCTGGTATTTGCGAGATGCTACGATCAGTTTTGCCGATTTTGGTCCGATACCCGGTACCCTGAGAATCATGGCATAATCGGCTTTGTTGATGTCAACAGGGAAAAAAGATGGATTGCGCAAAGCAAAGCTCAGCTTCGGATCGATTTCAAGTTCGAGGTCAGGATGTTTTTCATTCACGATCTCGTCCATACCGAATTCATAAAAACGGAACAGCCAATCGGCCTGGTATAGCCGGTGTTCTCTCACCAAAGGAGGCTCCTCCAGTGCAGGAAGACGCTTGTCGTAGGCATTCACCGGAATAAAGCCGGAATAATAAACCCGTTTCAGGTTTTGATTTTTATATAAGTGTGCTGCCATGGATAATATCTGCCGGTCTGTTTCGGGCGTGGCTCCAATGATCATCTGGGTGCTTTGCCCGGCCGGAGTGTACTTTTTGGCATTCCTAAAAAATTTCCGTTCTTCTTTGCTTTGCAATATACACTGATTAATCAATCTCATGGGTTGCAATATCTGGTCATAGTCTTTCTCAGGTGCCAGCATTTTCAGATTTTGTTCGGTGGGGATTTCAATGTTCACACTCAGACGATCAGCGTACAGACCGGCTTCTCTTATCAGTGCCGGGCTTGCCCCGGGAATGCTTTTAAGATGAATATAGGCGTTGTACCGGTGAACAAGACGAAGGTCTTTTGCCACCTTTATCATGCGTTCCATGGTATAGTCAGGATTCCGGAAGACGCCTGAACTCAGGAACAAGCCTTCGATGTAATTCCTGCGATAGAATTCAATGGTCAGCTCCACAAGCTCATCCACCGTAAAAGTAGTACGCTGAATATCATTGCTTCTGCGATTGATACAATAGGCACAATCATAAATGCAGTTGTTGGTAAGCATGATCTTGAGCAGGGAAATGCATCGTCCGTCTTCTGCAAAACTATGACATACTCCCCATGCGGTAGCGTTTCCGATACCTTTTCCGGGATTAGGTCGTTTGACACCACTTGATGCACACGAAACATCATATTTGGCAGCCTTGGCCAGTATTTTCAATTTCTCCAGCGATTCCTGACGCATTTCTAATCAAAAATGAATTTTATAATATACCATTTTCGGGTTTAAAACCAAAGTTTGAAGGTTTGAAAGTTTGAAAGTTTGAAAGTTTGAAAGTTTGAAGGTTTGAAGGTTTGAAAGTTTGAAGGTTTGAAAGTTTGAAAGTTTGAAGGTTTGAAGGTTTGAAAGTTTGAAAGTTTGAAGGTTTGAAGGTTTGAAGGTTTGAAGGTTTGAAAGTTTAAAGATTTTGGGGTTTACCGCTTCATGAATGTGCTGTGGACTGTCGACAGTGGACTGTCAGCTGTGAATTGCAAACCGTGAACTTCTTGCCCATCTCTCTTTTGTGTTGTATATTGCGGTCGCATAAAAATTGCTGAACGTATTTTTTAAAACTACCACCGATAGACCTTGTTATTTTTATCAGATAATCATGAAAAGAACACTATTGTTTGCATTTGTTTTTATCAGTATAAATACTCATACCCAAACCTTAACGGTGATTGATGCCACTACACGACAAACCATTGCCGGTGTTGTGCTCTATGCTAAAAATCCTGTGGCTTCTGCAATAACCAATGCCAAGGGTCAGGTAAAACTGAATGTTTTTACAGGAGCCGATAGTATTTATTTTCAGCATGTCAGTTATTCACCGGTTATATTTAGCTATAGTAATCTGCAATCGAAGTTTTTCATTGTAGAACTTACTGCTCTGAGTATTTCACTGGATGAAGTGGTGGTTTCAGCCAATCGTTGGGAACAGGAAAAGATTGAGATCCCATACCGTATTGCAAAGATCAGCATGCGTGATGCCAGTTTTGAAAATTCTCAAACATCAGCAGATCTATTGGGTTCGGGTGGTTATGTATATGTTCAGAAGAGCCAACTGGCAGGAGGATCCCCTATGTTGCGCGGATTCGCAACCAACCGTGTATTGCTTGTAGTAGATGGGGTAAGGATGAACAATGCCATTTTCAGGCTTGGAAACCTTCAGAATGTTATTTCCCTGGATGCTGGTTCTTTTGAAGATGTTGAAGTCCTGTTCGGCCCGGGAGCTGTAATATACGGAAGTGATGCTATTGGGGGAGTCATGGATTTTCACACGTTACGACCTGTGTTATCCACGGAGAAGCAAATGGTCATTACAGGCAATGCATTGGCTCGTTATTCTTCGGCAAGCAATGAAAAAACAGGGCATCTCGATTTTAATATCGGGCTGAAGAAATGGGCTTTCACAACCAGCCTGACTTATGCTGATTATGATGACTTGCGTGCTGGATCTCATGGAAATTCCTATTTTCTTCGTCGCACCTACCAGGATCATATTCATGACAGGGATACCATGCTTATAAATGATGATCCCGAGGTTCAGGTAGAATCAGGTTTCAGTCAGTTGTACCTGATGCAGAAAATACTCTATAAACCTGTCAAAGATCTGCGTATTGATTACAGCATTCATTACTCTTTTACATCAGATGCACCACGGTATGACAGGCTGTGCCTGGATGAAAACGGTGACGGTACCCTTGATAATGCCGAATGGTATTACGGCCCACAGAAATGGCTGATGAACCGGTTGGGAATATCCTATACAAGAACAACTGGCCTGTTTGATCAGATGCGACTGATAGCAGCCTTTCAAAACTATGAAGAAAGCCGTCACGACAGAAAATTCAATAACAATCGCTTGCGCAACCAGACCGAAAAAGTCAATGCCGGATCATTGAATATTGACCTGGATAAGAAAATCAGCGATAAAATCACGCTTTACTATGGTACCGAGGCTATTTTGAACCAGGTAGGTTCAACGGCCAACCGGATAAATATTATGACAAAGGAAAGCTTAGCAATCAATACACGCTATCCTGACGGATCAACCTGGCAGGCTTATGGTTTCTATGTCAGTGCAAAATATAAAATCATTGAATACCTGATATTAAATGGTGGTTTGCGTTACAGTTACTACAAGGTGAAAGCTGACTTTGATACGGCTATGTTCCCGTTCCCTGTCGTTCACACTGAGAATAACAACGGAGCCCTCAACGGCAGCATAGGCATGGTTTTCATGCCAACTGATTCATGGCAGATATATGTCAACGGAGGTACAGGATTTCACGCCCCCAATATTGATGACATGGCAAAAGTTTTTGATTCTGAACCCGGATCAGTGGTCGTACCCAATCCGGGACTTAAGCCTGAGTATGCCTGGAATGTCGAGGTTGGTACTTCAAAGATATTCGGTCGTTTCATGAAAGCGGATATCACTGCATATTTTACTTATCTTGATAACGCACTGTCGCGGCGCAATTTTCAATTCAACGGTATGGACAGTATATTGTACGATGGCGAGATGAGCCGCGTACAGGCCATACAGAATATCACGCGGGCTTATGTATGGGGAATCCAGGCAGGTGTGAAAATACTAATCGGCAAGGGATTGGAACTGAACAGTGTTCTCAGCTATCAGAAAGGAATGGAACAGGATGAGGTGAGTCTCGTTGATTACCCCTTGCGGCATGCGGCTCCGTTATTCGGAAGTACTCATCTGACGTATGAGCGAAAGAACCTGAAGTTTGATTTCTATTCTGTGTACAACAGCAAAATGGATTTTGAGGACCTTGCATTGTCAGAGCGACAGGATGATGCACCCTATGCCAAAGACGACCAAGGCAATCCCTTTGTACCTGGCTGGTACACATTGAATTTTAAAGGTGCCTGGTATATCAACAGAACCCTTGCACTGAATGCCGGTATCGAAAATATCACCGATCGCCTTTACCGGCCATACGCCTCAGGACTAAGTGCCCCCGGGAGGAATTTTATGGTTGCACTCAGAGCCCGGTTTTAGATTTTGCAGTAACACTATGTAAAGCATCTGTAATTAGCAATCAGATCACATCATCGGCAGCGGAAGGGACTCCGGGTGGTGGCAGCGGAGGAGCTATGTACAATGACAGTAAAACAGGTGCAGCTTCCCATTTTCCTGATCTGTCAGACGAACAGACTATAAGTTAAAGAACTTGAAACAATTCACGGATGTCACATACAACATGGTCAGCTTCTGAAAAATCAGAAGTTCTCGTCATTTCATTTGGTATGATGATGCATTCCAGTCCGGCCTTTTTTGCAGCCATTAATCCCCTGCGTGAATCTTCAATTACAATGCTTTCATCACAGCTGACACCCATCCTTTCCAGCGCAATTAAATAGGGCTCCGGATCGGGTTTGTATCGGGCATAATCGGCTGCGGTTATTACAAAATTGAAATATTTGAGCAGACCGGTCCGTGAATGAATAGCGTAAAAATGCTGAGGTTTTGAACTGGTAACGACAGCCATTTTATATCTTTCAGCCAGTACGGCCACAGTATCTTCAACTCCTTCGATCCGTATTTCTTTTGTCAGCAGTAATTCCTGGTAAAGATCATCCCTCTCTTCTCTGAGATTGTTAACGAATTCAGTTGAATATTCTTGCTGATCAAGTAAATGCCAGGCGCCTTTCGATTGTATAAGTACAAGGTCAATATACAATTCTTTGGTAAGATTAACCCCGGCTTTTTTCAGCACCTGACGGGTTGCTTCAAAAAAATACTTTTCGGTATCAACAAGGACACCATCGTTATCCCAAAATATGGCTTTTATTTGATTGTTGAAGGACTCCATTACTTTAGGCTCCAAACAAAAATATCCGTTAACCAATAATAGTATGTTTCAATTACTGCCGATTTTTTTTACTATATCAACCATAAAAAATCGTGATGGATAACTCTTGCTGTGGGGGATACATGCTGTGCCTTAAATATCGGATCCTTGCATCCGTTAATGGGCCACTCTCTTTCCCAATACAACCATGAATTAATCCCTGTGAAATCACAGATAACTTGATGTTTGGTTTAACAGGATAAAAATAAGTTGAAAAAAAATAACAAAAACAAATAATATCAAAATTCACGGCTTAATTTTTCTTCATGGAATACAGATTCGTATCGTACGGAAATAACTGAAAAGCGTTATATTTACTCATAACGCTTTTATCATCATTATGAAACGTAAACACACTTTCGATCACAGTGACTATATTGTTACACCCGGTAAAAAAATCCGGTTAAAAGATTATGATCCGGCCTTCACCAATGGTTTATCGGATAAGAAAGAAGCAAAGGAGGCGTTAAAAGAGGATATAGAAGCACTGGCTGCCGCACAGGAATTGTTATGGACCAGCAACCAGCAGGCCGTACTGATAGTTTTTCAGGCACTTGATGCAGCCGGAAAGGACAGTACCATCAAGCATGTGATGTCGGGCGTCAATCCACAAGGCTGTGAAGTACATAGTTTTAAAGCACCAACGGAAGAAGAAAAGAAGCATCATTTTCTGTGGAGACCCGATAAAGTATTGCCGGCGGCCGGACGCATTGCTATTTTTAACCGTTCATATTATGAAGAGGTGCTTGTGGTAAGGGTACATCCTGATTTCTTAAAGGGACAGCTATTGCCTCAGAAACGCAGGGGAAAAGATTTGAAAAAAATATGGGAAGGCCGATACAGCGATATAAACAGATGGGAAAGGCTCAAAACCGAACAGGGTATCTGCATCATGAAATTCTTTTTGAACGTTTCCAGGGAGGAACAAAAGAAACGCTTTCTGGAAAGACTCAACAAACCGGAAAAGAATTTTAAATTCTCGGCCGCTGATGTGAAAGAAAGATCTTTCTGGAAAGATTACCAGAAAGCATATGAAGATATGCTTAACGCTACCAGTACCCGATATGCTCCATGGTATATCATCCCGGCTGATAAAAAATGGTTCACCCGTTCCGTGGTGGCTGATATCATTGCTACACGAATCAACCAGCTGGATCTTAAAATACCGAAATTATCAAAAGAAGAATTAGCCGCTTTGCAGGAAGCGAGGAATGAGCTGGAAACAGAAGAATGAAGAAAGTCATTAAAAAAAAATAAAGAAGCCCGAAATCAGCCGAACTCTGATTATCGTTTAACACTCACTGTTCACCGTAGTTCATCCTGCCTCTTTCGGTGACTTAATCCATTTCAGCGGTATCCCAAATGTTTTGATAACATAGGCTATTAAGGCCGGGAAATAAGCCTGGAACTCGGCTTCGAAGAGATCATAATCGCGTCGCAATACCGCTATACCGAGCTCAGTATTATCAGGGAGGCTGGTGCGGCTGGACATACGGAGCAGGACTTCCTGTATTCCCTCCACGGTATCGTACATCTTTATCCAGTTGTTTTTGATAAAAGAGGGTAAAAAGAATTTAACGCTTTCGGGTAACAGATCAAAGTATCGGTTAGCCAGGTCAAAAAATTTTTTGATGAATTCATCCAACGATGAATCGCTGTAATAAGACCAGTTCTTTACAAGGAAATGATCATACAGGATATCAATTATGATACCTGAATATTTATGATACTGTTCGCTGAGTCTCGCTTTACTGCGACGAACTATAGCATGCGTGTCGGTGAAAGAATCAATGTAACGGTGAAGAATAATACCCTTCCGGATCATCTGCGTGTATTGATTGAACTGGTGCCCCTTAACAAAGTCCCCGATAAAATTACCAATAATGATTTCTTCATCATCACCTGAGAGGTATATGTGTGCAAGGTAATTCATGTAGGACCGCCGGTTAACCGTATTAAACACGCTGCATGTAAAGATATTATAATATTTACAACTTCACCAGCATAAAGTTTATATCGGTGAAAAAAATCATACGTCAGTATTTTTCCTATAAAAGACACAAGAATCAAAAGTATTATTCGTTAAAAAATACAATGCAACTATTATACCAAAATGGTTTCTTTCATTTTCAAGGGACTTGCTGTTAAACCATACAGGGCAGTCATGAAATGAAAAGAGGAAGCATATAAGCTGCGCTTCCTCTTTTCTCCCTTTAATTATGAAAAACTTGTGCCAGAAACTATCATCCGCATTTTGTTGAACCACAGGAAGTGCACATGATACAACCTTCCTGGTAGATCAAGTTGTCTGATCCGCATTCGGTACAAACCATACCTTTTTTAACCCGTGTACCATTCGGAATATATTTGCGTAATGCACGTTCTACCCCGTTTTTCCAGGTATTGATTGTATCGCTGTCGAGTCGTAATGATGAGATAAGATTAACGACACTCGGTATAGGCATACCATGCCGTAATACACTGGAGATCAGTTTCGCATAATTCCAGAATTCCTTGTTGAACATGTGCGATAGTCCTCCCAGTGTATTTTTGTATCCGTATTTATCGATGTATTGAAAATCATATCGTGATACCCCGTTTTCATCTTTGGTTTTGATGATCTGTCCCCGGGTTATTGACTTGGGAATGGGGAACATTTCATCATCTACCATACCGGTAAATATTTCATAGGGTTTGTTATCTTTCAAACCGATAAAGGCAATCCATTTTTCCTCGTTGTTATTGAAACGGATGATTTCAGCATCCAGTACTTTTGGCCGTTTAAACCGGGTACCATCGTTAGGCAGTTCCTCATCTTTTTCTTTGCCGTTAACCAGGACTCCTGAACGGGAACCTTCACGATAAACGGTAACGCCTTTGCAACCGCTTTTCCAGGCTGTTATATAAAGTTGCCCGACAAGTTCTTCTGAAACATGATTGGGAAGATTAATGGTAACGCTGATGGAATGATCGACCCATTTCTGAATTTCTCCCTGCATCCGCACTTTACTAACCCAGTCGACGTCGTTGGAAGTAGCCTTGTAATATGGAGATTTCTGAACGATTTCCTGCAGTTTACTATCATCAAGCTTTTTGACTTCCTCTACGTCATAGCCATTCACTTCAAGCCATGTAAGGAATTTATGATGAAATACATTGAATTCTTCCCATTTGTCGCCCACTTCATCTTCAAAACTGATGGTAACGTTGGCATCGTTCGGATTAACTTTCCTGCGGCGTTTATAAACCGGAAGGAATACCGGTTCGATGCCCGATGTTGTTTGGGTCATCAAACTGGTGGTACCGGTAGGAGCTATGGTAAGCAGCGCGATGTTCCGGCGTCCGTGTTTAACCATGTCGCGGTACATTTGTTCATCTTCTTTTCGGAGTCGTTGAATAAAAGGATTATCCTTTTCAAGGTGGGAATCGTAGATGGCAAATGCCCCCCGTTCTTTGGCAACTTCAACCGATGAGCGGTAAGCTTCAATGGCCAGCGTCTTCTGGACTTCAACCGAAAAATCAATGGCGTCATCGCTTCCATAGCGGAGGCCAAGGGCAGCCAGCATATCGCCTTCAGCGGTAATGCCGATTCCTGTCCGGCGACCTTCTTCACCCTTTACCCGGATGTTTTCCCAGAGTTTCTTTTCCACCCTTTTAAGCTCCACGTCTTCCGGATCGGTGTTTATTTTTTCAAGGATCACATCAATTTTTTCCAGTTCCAGGTCGATGATGTCATCCATGATGCGCTGTGCATAATGCACATGTTTTCTGAACAGATCGAAATTAAATTTTGCTTTGGATGTAAAAGGATTCTCAACATAACTGTACAGATTCACTGCCAGTAAACGGCATGAGTCGTATGGGCATAAAGGAATTTCACCACATGGATTTGTAGATGCAGTCCGGTACCCGAAATCGGCATAACAGTCAGCAACCGACTCGGCGAGTATGGTGTTCCAGAAGAGGACTCCGGGTTCAGCTGATTTCCAGGCATTGTGGACAATCTTTTCCCAGAGTGTTCGTGCCTGGATTTCTTTTTTGTAAACAGGTTTTTCATCATCAACAGGGAATTGCTGAACATAGACATCATCGTTAACAACGGCTTTCATGAATTCATCATCGATTCGAACCGAAATATTCGCCCCTGTTACTTTTCCACGTTCAAGTTTGGCATCGATGAATTGTTCGGCATCGGGATGTTTAATGGAAATACTTAACATCAGTGCTCCCCTGCGGCCATCCTGAGCCACTTCACGGGTTGAGTTGGAATAACGTTCCATAAAAGGAACAACCCCCGTTGAGGTTAGTGCACTGTTTAACACCGGTGTGCCTTTTGGCCGTATGTGCGTGAGATCATGACCGACACCGCCTCTGCGTTTCATGAGCTGCACCTGCTCCTGGTCGATTTTCATGATTCCGCCGTATGAATCCGAATTACCGGTATTGCCAATAACAAAACAATTGGAAAGGGATGCAATCTGGAAATTATTACCGATCCCTGTCATGGGACTTCCCTGTGGAACAATGTACCGGAATTCTTTCAACAATTCATATACTTCCTCAATGGTAAGCGGATTTGGGTATTTCTTTTCAATACGCGCGATCTCTCCGGCAATACGCCAATGCATCTGGTCAGGATCCTTTTCATATAATTTACCGAATGAATCCTTCAGCGCATATTTACTTACCCAGACTGTTGCTGCCAATTCATCGCCATGGAAATATTTCAGCGAACACTGAAGGGCTTCTTCGTATGAATATGTTTTCTTTCCGTTATCAGATACCTCTTTCACAGTTTTCTTAATTTCAGTTGATGCTTGTGTAAGTTTTGTGGTTCCTGTCTCTTCAGCCTGCATTGTTCCAAGTTTTTATTTAAGATATTGAAAATTCGTGAGATAATACTTCGTTGAGAAGTTTTCTGATGCTACTGCAATTTAGAGACAGAATCATTTTTGTGCAAAACAGCCCGGTTCGTATTTATCAACATTTAAAAATAGTTATTAACGCGGTGTTTCAATGTTTTGATAAACTGCTAATTAATTTTAAAAATCAAAAATGATCTTAATATCTTTATATAGATAAAAACTTAACACACAGATAATCAATATATTAAATATATACTTTCATAATGCTCTTGCAATGAGTTAATTGCTTTTAATACATGCAACTACACATGGCTATGAATCGATTTAACTAGGGTATAATCAGATAAGAAAGCAGGTGCGTATTTATAAGCAAAGTTATATCAAAAAGAAGGTAAAAAAAAGCGATAAGCAACAAGTAATTATGGATAAGTGACTGTCATTTCAGGAATTGTGAGAAGAGACCGGGAATAACCGGTAAACAGGAATCATCAAACGGCGAGGTGTTGAATAGGGGATGGAAGACTCGGTGAGCATAGGTTTGCAACAGAAGGGTTTGGCGTTAAATCGTTATGGTGGACGAGTTACCTGGCAGGATTCGGCGAAGGGGTATAAAGGGAGAAGCCGGCAATTGGTAAATGGGAATTCAGTGGTTGCAAATTCCGTTTTGTTATTCCCTTAATCAGCCGGTGTAAACCGTATAGCCTGTCCTCCGCCTGAGGCCAGTGTCAATGTGAGCTTATCGGATGAGTTCACTTTGATTTCGTTGTAAGTCAGATCGACCGGATTTTTTTCCCAGCTGGCATCATTCCCGTCTTTGAAAATCTGGGCAAGATATGTTTTGTCATATAATAAAAAGGACAGGCAAAGGGTCAGCTCTCTCGGACTATCATCTGTGATGGCGCCCACGTACCAGTCTTCAGAATTCCTGTCTTTTCGGGCAGTGATCACATAATCGCCGATCCTGGCATCCAATACCCTGCTTTCTTCCCAATTTACCGGTACCATCATAATGAACTCAAATGCTTTATTGTTGCGGTAGTTCTCAATCAAATCCGATGCCATTTGTAACGGACTATACAGAACTACATACAATGCCAGTTGCTTGGCAAGGGTTGTACGGACCCTGGTTTGTGGCAGTAAGTGATTACTGAAATTAAAGGTTCCGGGAGTGAAATCCATAGGACCTGCAAGTCCGCGTGTGAATGGTATAATCGTTGTATGATCCGGAGGATTGCCGCCGTCGGTTGACCACGCATCCCATTCCTGGCCACGCACTCCTTCCTGGGTCATAAGGTTTGGATATGTACGTTGAATCCCTGTTGGCATAACAGGTTCATGAATATCGACCATGATATGATAACGGGCTGCCGTTTCAACCACTTTCCGGTAGTGTCGTACGCCGTATTGGCTTTTATGCATTTCTTTGCCATCGAGCAATGTATTGACATAACCTGTTTTAACCGCATTTACTCCCAGACGTTGATAAAGACTATAAGCGGCTTCAAGCTGGTTTTCATAATTCGTGACGGCTCCTCCGGTTTCATGATGACCAATCATCCCTACATTTTTTTCTTTAGCGTAGCGTGTGATTTCTTCCATATCGAAATCGGGATACGATTCTGTAAAACTGAATGAATCACCGTTTTGTGTCCAGTCTCCGTCCCATCCACGGTTCCAGCCTTCAACCAGCACACCATCTAACTGGTGAGCTGCAGCAAAATCAATGTACTTTTTTGTGTTAGCCGTTGTGGCTCCGTGCCGTGGTCCTTGTGACCAGGTATAGAAACCCTGGTGCATGCCCCACCAGATTCCTATATATTTGCCGGGCTTTATCCAGGATACGTCCGGAATCTTACAGGGTTCATTCAGGTTGAGGATCAGGTATGAACTGATCAGATCTCCGGGTTTGTCAGCCACGATCAGCACTCTCCACGGAGTAACAAAAGGAGTTTTCCCGTACACTTTCACGCCGCTCGACCAGGGCGTCAGGTCACATGTAAGTTTAGAAGAGTCGACACAGTATAGGTTCATGGCGGCATAATCAGTCAGGTTGGCTTCATGAATGGCTATATAACTGCCGTCTGTTCTTTCCATAGTCAACGGTGTACATACGGTGTCCATCTGGTTTATTGCAGTATGCCGGAAGAGACTTTCATAAAACCTGTCCTTATAGGCAGGAATCCACCACGCGTTATGGATCTCAGGCATGACAAATTCGGTCATCTCATTCATTATTTTAAAAGAATCAAGATGTGTCTGTTCGGGAATTTCATAACGGAAACCAAAGCCATCATTAAAGACTCTGATAACAAGATTGAATCTTCGTCTAAGACCAATTTTTTCCTGTAGATAGAGAATCAGTTCATCGTATTTGTTTTCAACAAGCCTTCTTTCGCCCCAGGGTTGTTCCCATGTTTCGTTGAAAGAACGGGACTCAGAACCGGTTATTTCAACATTATTACCAAGGTCGGGCATACCCTGAAACCTGAAACCCAGTTTTGATTGTCCGACCAATGCTCTGCCTTTCCTTTCAGCCGCATAATATAACTGTCCTTTTTGTGTTTTAACAGTCAGTATGATCTCTCCATCGGGTGAGGATACCCGATTTTGCACCGTAAGACTTCGTGATTCACATGCATAAAAGCAAAAGATCAATATTCCCGCAAGAGAAGTAATAAAGGTTTTCATTCGGTGCATGGTAAAATAGTTTGTATTCATTGAAAGTACGGATATGTATAAAGGGGGAAGGCTCATGTTTAATGTCTCCGCAGTTACCGGGTGGCCATCAGGCTGTCGATCAGGTGAACGGCCTTATCCGTTTGCAGGGAAACAAAATAATAAAATGCCTGATCCAGTATTTTTTGTTCTTTTTGCCGACCCGAAAATTCTTTCCTGAGGGTATACAGTTTATTTATCTTCCATAGTTCAGCTTTCTGAAAGGTTGTACCGGCGAAATTTTGCATCCGTTCCAGAAATTCGTATTCGAATTCCAGTGTGGGTTCAATCATGGTTCCTTCACCGAAATCATTCCATGTGATAAGCTGAAGAAATTCAACGCCGGAATTCCCGGCTTTCTGCAGGTTCGTTTCAAAGGTTTCCCCGTTGTTGTGATCGATCTCCCATGCAAATCCCGTACCCCATCCTCCTTCTTCGTAATAATCCCTGAATCCCGGGTACGCACCGCCAATATAATGATCAAATGCGTTCATCCCGGCATATTTTGCATCAAGTGAAGAATTGTCAACCCAGATGTATTCTCCTGAGGAGCAAGGTGTGGTTTCATGCGATTTATAATTCAGAACGATAAAACAGGGTTCCGGTGACAGTACTGACAGGATTTCGGCCCATTCATCCGGGTCATGGAATTCCTCGGGTCCGAATACCAATAACAGCGGTTTGCCATCAATAATAATATAAGATGGTTGTACAAAATAGTTTTGTTCCATGTACAACATATCATCCTGTGCTCCGGCTATACGATCAAAACCGGGATCCTTAACCACCGCTGCTGATATGGAACGGTCTTCGTACACCATTGCAAAATCCAGTCCAACTTTGTCCAGCAGATTAATCATGGCCTCAGCATTATTGCGGATAGCCTGATAATCATTTAAATCGGAAGATCCGTACCAGTCGATCAACACTCCGTCGATACCCGAATATTTCATCAGCAGCAGGTGGTATTCGATCAGGTCAGGATCTCCTGATGCATAAGGACCAATTAACGGGTAGAACCAGGAAGCGATCTCGCGCTTCCCGGTTTCATCCATGATGTCAGGATTTCTTGTATTCATCGTCCAATGCTGCCCCCATTGACCGTTTGCAGATGTCTCTCTGGTCTCAAACCACGGCATGTAATGGGCCCAGGTTTGTATCCCGTTCGTTTTGGGTACGTCCACGGGAGCATATTCTTTCACTAAGATATTATCTGTATTGCCGGGTGAATCATCATCGCACGAGCCGAAACATGAAACCATCAGCAATACAATCCCGCTGTATAGGAATCCTTTTATCATTTTCCCGTAACCAACTAATTAACTAACCTGTAATTCTTAATAACCCGGATTCTGTTTGAGTTGCGGATTTTTATCTATTTCAGACTGAGGGATCGGAAAAATACCACGCCATCGTGGTGTTTCTGGTTTAATCCATGACGCCTTGAAATAGTCGCCCGAGCGTATATTGTCGGTACGCCGGTGTCCCTCAAAAACAAATTCATACTTCAGTTCATCATCAAGCATTTCAAGGTCAATCGAGGCCGGAGTATCAAGTCCTGCCCGGGTGCGAATCTGGGCAATAAGCGGGCGTGCCAGGTCAGGAGTTCCAAGCCTTATCAGGCATTCGGCTTTCATCAGAATTACCTCCGCATACCGCATCACAACCCAGTCGTGGTCACGTTCCCATACTTCGTCCAGCTTCACTTCGTATTTGTTCAGGCGCACGCCTTCGTTCTGCTCGGCATGCAGGAAATCAACGATCTCTTCGGTATAGATCAGCGGGTTGCCATTCGCCATAACCACGATGGATCCGGTTGCCAGGTTTATCTGTTCACCTTCAAGCATCGACTTTTTACGAACATCCTTGTCGTCAAATGACGACCAAAGCCCCGGCTGGCCACAGATACCATTGGCGCTCCATTGCCACTGACCCGTAGGTGAAAAGGCCAGGCGCTGGTTGTAATGATACGACATCGAATTGAGATAATTCCCCAGAGTACCGGCTTTGTGATCATAGGGTATTACGAAAATATTTTCTCTTGAAACCTCATTGGCTGTTAAAAAGTTGGTGAAATAGTCAGGTTCAAGGGAATACCCGGTAACTTTATCACAGGCGTTGATGCAATCCTGCCAGCGGGGTGTTCCCGGCGTCTCCGTTTCTCCGTTGTCGTTGAGCACTTCGGTAAATACTTCCGCATTGAGGTATAAACGGGCCAACAGAGTATATGCCACAGGCTGTGTAAACCGGCCGTATATCGGAGTTTCTGAAAGGTCATCAACAATATTCAGTAATTCCGATTCCACAAAGTTGAATACTTGCAAACGCGTAGCCGTTGTCGGCGGATTCAGATCTTCGAAGTCAATGACAAGGGGCACGTTGCCGAACAGATCCAGCAGGTTGTAGTAATAATAGGCGCGCAATCCGCGAAGTTCTGCCTTGATAAGGTCTTTTTCCTCCTGCGTCTGATTTGACCGGTCAACCTGATAGATCACTTTGTTCACTTCGGCAATCCCTGTATAATTGTACCTCCATGCGCTTAAAACCATAGGATTTATTGATGTATATGTATGATATTCGGCTTCCTGATACCGGCCTCCATCATACCAGTCAGTTCCGCGTGTTGGAATACAGGCTTCATCGGAAACACATTCCACCAGGAAAAAAACATATTCGCATGTCGGGTAAGAGATTGATGTATTATCGCGGAATCCTCTCAGCGAGGCATAAGTACCTCCGACAATGGTCTCAATTTCGGAAGGCGTTTTACCGTAACTTGACGTCTCTACAATATCGTAAAGGGTTTCATCGAGATCGGTGCAGGCTGATGATAATAATACAGCAATTATGACCACATTTATTATTTTGTTTTTCATGTTCATTTTTTTCTTAAAAGTTAAAATGCCAGGTTCAGCCCGATAATGATGGTTCTGGGCTTTGGATAATAGTTAAACTTATCAATTCCGACATTATTAAGATCGGATATACTAACTTCAGGATCAACACCTGTATAATTGGTTAAAACAAGAAGGTTTTCTCCGGTTACATACAACCTAATCTTTTCGAATCCCAGTTTGGTTGCTTTGATCTTATATCCCAACGTAACACTCTGAATACGGAAAAATGATGCGTCTTCAATCCAGTAACTCGAATAGGTCGCATCGGATGTTATCTTGGGTTTCATTTTATCATCTAAAAGAGCATCAGGTACATTTTGTGCAGGTAACCGGCTTGGATCATTCATGCTCATGGCTGAAGCGTTCAGAACCTTCTGTCCGAACATGCCATAAGTGGCTATATCAAGGTCAAAATTCCGGTAGATGAAAGTCGTTCCAAAGCCCATGCTGAATTTAGGCTGGGCATTTCCGAGGTACTGGCCTGAATCCTCGTTTACAAGGATGAACTGCCCGAGGGAGTCAAGGCCAAGGCATTCAGGCCCCCAGAAAGTACCTACCGGATAATCTTCCCTGATCGTTTGTGCATACTGATTTGACATTCCCCTGATATCGTGCAGCGGACCGGTCTGGACGGCTTCAGTTTTATAGGTTTTATCAGATAACTCGGTTATCTTCTGCACGTTGTGTGAAGCGGTGAGATTTACATCCCAGGAAATATCGGCTTTACTGAGCACGTTGGCATTCAGCGTCAGTTCAATTCCAGTGTTGGTTAAGTCACCTACATTGGCCATTGTATATTGGTACAGGTTCGGAGGCTGCGGAACGGCATAAGAAAACAGCAAATCGCTGGTTTTTTTCTCGTATACTTCAATGGTACCGTAAATACGGCCTATCAGCGCAAAATCAAGCCCAATATTTGACTGGGCAGTTGATTCCCATTTCAGGTCGGGATTGGGATTTTGTGCGGGCCGGTATGCCTGTTTCCATGTATCTGTTGTTGCATCGTAATAAGAAGCGCCACCAGCGCCAAGGATAGAAAGGGATTTATATTCCCCGATACCTTCCTGGTTACCGGTAACACCGTATCCGATCCGCAGCTTCAGGTTGTTGAGCCAGGGCTGCAGACCTTGCATAAAGACTTCGTCAGATATCCTCCAGGCAAAGGAAGCTGAAGGGAACATTCCCCATTCATGATTTTCGCCAAAACGCGAAGAACCATCACGCCGCAAGGTGGCAGTGAACATGTATCTCCCTTTGAAACTGTAATTAGCACGACCAAAAAACGAAATTAACTTGGCATTGCCTTTATAGGAGTATACATCGGTGACCCGATAATCCTGACCTGCATCAAGATTGTTATACAGGAAAAGGTCGGTGTCGAATCCCCTGCGTTCAGCTCCAAAACCTTCATATGTATTGTCAAGGTATGAATATCCTGCCATCAGATTGTATTTGTGGTTCTCGCCGAATTTGGAATCCCAGGTGAGGTAGCCTTCAAATTGCATATTCCTGTAATCGGCCAGGGTCTTTTGTCCTCTTCCCTTGATATCCCGGCCTTCTATAAAGGCATAGCTGGGTCTGTAATAGTTGGTTTGCATGGAGTTGTATTCATAGGACACATTAACCACTCCCTTTAGATCGCGGATTATCTTTAACTCTGCTTTGCCGTATCCAAGGAAGCGGTGACGCGTATTATCAGCGTACCGGTGGGTATTCAGTTCAACCGGATTTTCATACGCTGTACCGGTAATTTGCGTGTATTCACCCTGCTCATTTTTTACCGGGATGGTAGGGCAAAGATTATACGATCGTTCAAAAATGCCGTTATCAACAGGATTCCATTTATCAAAGTTACTGTGTATACCGGCTTCGAGTTTGAGCCTGTCATCCCAGACGTCCTGATTGGCTGAAATACTTCCTCCAAGCCTGTCGAGGTGACTTGTTTTAATAACTCCGTCGTTATACAGGTAGTTCAGTGAGATACGGTATCCCCCGCTTTCACGGGCATTTGAAAAAGCCAGGGTATGCGAATGAGATATGCTGGTTTGTTCAATTTCCTTTTGCCAGTCGGTGTCAGCCCCGTAATCGACAGCCCCAACCACATTGTTTTCACGGACATAAGCTCTCCACTGGTCAGCTGACAGCAGGTCGAGGTGATTTGCTACCGTTCCGAATGCCACATATCCGTTGTATTCTGCTCTTTTCCCTTTATCTGCACGATTGGTGGTCACGATGATAACTCCATTTGCACCTCTTGATCCATAAATGGCTGCTGCTGAAGCGTCCTTTAATATGTCGATCGAGACAATCTCGGAGGGTTGAACCGAATTGAAGTCTACACCGGGTATGCCATCCACCACTATAAGGGGGCTGTTACTGGCTTGAAGCGATGTGCCTCCCCTGAGCCGCAGGGAAGCTCCGGCAGCAGGGTCACCGGAACCCTGAACCACGTTTAGTCCCGCTACCTTACCCTGCAATAGTTGTTCGGAAGAAGAAACAATTCCTTTTTTGAACTTCTCGGATGAAACCGAGGCGATGGCTCCTGTCAGATCCGATTTGCGCATGGTGCCGTATCCTACAGCAACCACTATGGCTTCCTCAAGAGCGATAACATTTTCTTCCAGTACAACGGTTAATTTATCAGCGGAGGATACTGTTAGTAGCTGGCCTTTATAACCGACAAATCCAATAGCGAGAGTACAGCCTTTAGGACATGGCAGGGAGAATTTACCGTCAATATCGGTAACTGTACCCGTAGTAGTACCTTCAATAACAATGGTAGCCCCAACCAATGGCTGATCAGCCTGGTCGTATACAATTCCTTGTACTGTAATTATCTCAGGTTCCTGGGCCTGCATTTCAACATGTGTAATGAACAGGCCGGCAAACAGCAACATTAATTGTATCAGGAGACTGCTTTTTATTTTATATATGTATTTCATATTCTGTGTGTTTTCATTCGGTTATTGGTTTGTTATAGCGTAACAAGCGATATATCGGTATTGGTGATAGTTCGCCCGGTATTATCCTTGATGACAACATTTATCTTATCAATCGTTGTCTGGTCTTTCAGTGGTGTCACCAGGTCAATGTATGCCCGCATTTCATCGCTCTTACCCTCAAAAGAACCTGTTAAAACAACAGTGCCGGCTGTGATGGTATAGGTGAGGGCCGATACATAGGATTCATTATCGGTCCGGATAATAGTAAGCAGATCTTTCCTGCTGAATTTTTGCGGAAAGAACTTGAGTTCTGAAACCGGCTCTTCCAGTGTATTTATGAGAAAGTCATTGCACGACTGGTCTTTGCCTATATGCGTCCATGTGGCATCGGAGAACACCATGTTGATATTGTTCAGTTCGTATCCTGAAGGAAGGGAAAAATAATCTTCCAGGATCATGTCCATCCGGTAAATGCCATTTCCGAGCGCTGTCAGTTCGGTTTTTTCGAGATTATCAGCGTTGTTCTCCACAAGGATATTCCAGAAATTAACACCTCCATGCATATGAACATTGGCAGCATTGGCCAGGTCGCCTTGTATGGGCGAGGTTTCACAACCCGACCAGGTGTTGTTGGCATTGATCAGCACCGACAGCGGACGGTCAACTGTGAAATCTTTGGGATAATAATCAATCAGTGCTGTTCCTTTGATTGTTGAAAGGCTGTATAAACGGATATCGTTGGCAGGAATCTGGTCGGGAGCAAAGGCATCAGTTGCCTTTGATCCATCCTTGTTCTTCAACAAGCCGTAAAATGCCGTTATGGTACTTGCTTCCACACCGTAATAGTCAGTTGGTGTAAGGTCAAACCTCCAGAGATTGCCTTCAACATAAGTCAATGCGGCAAATTCGGAGGAATTAGACCAGTGTCCGGCATCAGGTTCAGTGGGGAACCATGTCCACATATAGACGCCTTCGGTAAGTCCTTCGAGATCCGTTCCCGTAACATCGAAGAACCACGATACCGATTCATCGGCCTTAAAAACAGCCGGTTGTGTCCATATTTCGGCAATTCTTCCGGCTGCCATCGCTGACAAGGATAATACGGTGGATATTAAGAAAACAAAAATGATCTTTTTCATGGTTTTTAACGTATTAATTGGCAGGTTTGAGTCTGTATTCATAAGTAACATAAGGACTTCCTTTGTCTGAGCGGGTTAGGGAAAACTCCAGGACATTCGTTTTTCCTGGAATGGCCAATACAATAAGTTTGTCGGTAAGCTGTGTTTTGGCTTCATCAGCGTAAAGAAAAATGTTGGTAGAGGTACCGTCGGCATGGACGAACGGATCATCCAGCTCCCAATATCCGCTGGGAGCAAAAAGTTCGGGAGCAGAACCGGCTACTTCATAGGTAGTAGGCAGGAATGATGAATCAACGTTTAGCGAAATCACGAACGACCTGAAATTAAAATGACTGGTCATCGCTATTTCATCGGGTTTGAGAGCGTTAACTTTTGCCACTTCATCAATTTGTGTGAGGGTGGTCATTGACCAGCTACCTCCAATTTTTTCATACAGGGTTATTGGTGCTGTATAAGTCCCGTCATCTGTTTTTTCACAACCTTGCATGAAGGCCATGAACAGCAACAGGAAAAGCAGGTAAAAGTTTGTTTTTCTCATATGCATTAATTAAGATTTATGTGATTAATTAAAGAATTTTACTAAGGTCAGGAATGATTGCTGCACGGATATATACATAGATATTTCCATTTCAATACAAAGCTACCCCCGATTTCTGCCAAACGGAATTATTTCAGGCTAAATATAGATATCCGGGAGGATGATTTTGAATCAATAATCTGTAATTCAATGATATGATTAACAAAATGCCGGAAATTAATATAGATGAATTATGGTGATAATAGAAGAAAACGAAAAGTGAATAGTGAAAAGTGAAAAGTGAAAAGTGAAAAGTGAAGGAAGTGAATTTGTTGTTATAGTAATAATAATTGTGATTGTTGAAATTGTTATGAAGATTGAGATTTGTCAATCGCGTCGGCAGACTTTACAGCGCTTTGATTGCCATTATTCTGTCATCAAACTCATTCCGCGGTATGATCGCCTTGTTCTTAATCTTTGTTTTATAGGTGTATATTGTGTTTACCGAATAATCGAGGAACTTCGCGATTTGCTCATTATCAGAAATGCCCAGTCGCATCAGTGCAAAAATACGCAGGTCGGTATTCAGCAGTTCATCTTCCTGTAATACGATCCGGTCTTCTGCCCTGAACATGGTGTTAAATTCATCAACAAAATGCGGAAAAATCTTTAAAAAGATTTTATCAAAACTTATATACAGATTTTCCCTTTCTTTTTTAAAATAGCTGTTTTTAATAATATCATCCAGGTCATCAAATTGACGTGATACGATCTTTCGGTGAACCAGCTTCTGAAATTCTTCAATTTTTTCAATATAGATGGAATTCACTTTAAAGAAGTAGCCTATATATTTTTCTTTTATTTTGTTTGCCTCCAGCAGACTGTCGTTCATTTTGTGCAGATCGTAGTTGATGTTCTGAAGCTGCAGCTTGACTTTTTTAAGTTCTTTCAGTTGTTTATATATGATCAGTGCAAAAATGATCAGGAGGAAGGACAAAACAGTGATCAATACCGAATAAAGCAATAGTTGTTTTTTCTGCTTTTCAATGGTCGACAGTCTTTCCCCTTCGATGATTGGCAGAACAGCACCGGTCTCGATCTTCCGGTGGCGTGCGTTGTAAAAGGTAGCATCATCAAAAGCGATCTTGATGTACCGGTATGCTATATCGATGTTACCTTTATTATAAAGGTGTACGGCAAGATTCCTGAGAGCTACTGTTTCCCGCGTGGAAGATTTGATATCGGCAATGGCTGCTTTGATCAGCATATCAATTGCCTCATTAACACGGCCCAATTGTGAATATACATATCCCAGACTTGATGTGGCAATGGCCAGTTCGTGATCGGGAAGGTCATATTTGGATATAAGATAATTAAAGGCATCGGAGGAACCTTTCAGATCATCCGACTTCATTTTGCGAAGGCCGATAGCTGACCAGTATTCGGGGGTTTTATCATCCAGCAGGTAAATGGCCGAATCGAGGTATAGGTTCCCGGTTTTCCGGTAAGACCGTGCAAAATAATCATCGTTGTCATAATCGGCCAGATCATGATAGGTTCGGGCAACAACCAGATAATATTCTTGCAGGATAATGGTATCAGCATGATTCAGCTTTATGCTGTTCAGGATATCGAGTGATTCCTTAAACAATCCAGAAGAAAGAAGGGTAAATCCCATATTTATCCTGGCTTTGTTTATCCTGGAGCGATCACCGGATTCATCAGCCAGTTCATTTATCTTGGTGACATACTTAAAAGCTGAGTCATAAATGAAGGATTTGTATTCGTTAAAAAGCTGTTCATAAATTTCCAGCGTCAGGTCTTTGTTACCTGCTGATGCCTGCAGTTTATCAACCAATGCGTGTATCCGTTGCTGTTTTTTAATCTGATAGAATTCCTTGTTAAGAATGCATTGCTCAAGTTCTTTATACAGTTTTTCCGTTTCGCTGCTGGGTCTGGCCGTGACAGTTATCAACAATATAAAGCTGCTGAATAATACGAAACGTTTCATGTATAGCAAACGAAATAATTCTACCAATCAGGGTGCTGAAGTTCAAAGGTAGTATTTAAAATTTTAAAATTTCCCTTTAACAGAATCAGGTGATTGCGGAATTTTCAGTTTGGGGCAAACGATTACAAATAGAATAAACCGGAGGTATTATCCTTTTTTGGATGTCGGTATGATCCCCGCCATTTCCCCTATCACGTTCACCAGGTCAGATCCGGTTGGTACCACAATTTTTGAATTGTTGGTGAGAGATGTTTCCAATGCCTGTAATTTCCGCAGGATCTGTGCATTACCGATAAAGTATTTTTCAGCTGCCTCGTTCACCAGCCTGATGGCCTCGGCTTCTCCTTCAGCCTGGAGTATTTTGGATTGTTTTACTCCTTCCGCTTCTTTGATTTTTGCTCGTTTTTCGCCGTCGGCAACTGTTTCCCGGGCCGTGGCAAAGTCTACGGCAGCAATCTTTTCATTTTCCGCCTTAACGACCTTGTTCATCGTTTCCTGCACGTCTTTTGGAGGATCGATTTCCTTAAGTTCCGTTCGCACGATGTCTATGCCCCAACTTTGGGTTTCTTCCTTAAGGGTTTTGTGCAGGTCAGCATTGATCTTGCCTCTTTCACTGTTGGCTGATTTCAGCGTAAGCGTCCCGATAATGTTACGCAGTGTAGTACGGGCAAGGCTCACGATCTGCAACTTGTAATTGTTGACATTGTACTGTGAGTTCTTGACACTTTCTTCATCGCTTTTCACCTTAAAATATACCTGCGCGTCGACCCTGGCGTTCAGGTTGTCGTTGGTGATGATCTCCTGAGGGTCGGCATCTACCATTTGTTCAGTCGTGTTTACCCGGAATAGTCTTTCGATTATAGGGATTATCCAGTGAAATCCCGGATTGGCATAACGGTTGTATTTTCCCAGTCTTTCAATCAAACCCCTGTGTGTCGGTCTGATAATCCTGATTCCGGAAAGGAAAATAAAGACAATGACAAGGACAAGAATTGTAGTGGTTGCAGGGCTCATAATGATCTATTATTATGGTTTGATATTGAATGATTTGAAATTCGCAGGTTAAATTAGCATTTTTTTAATGATGCAACAAAAACACATTCACATATTTTGCTTAAAAGAACAAATCCATATCTTTGCAAACTTGATTAAGAAGTTCATTACACACACACCCGGATGGAAAAAACAGAGCGGGAATGAGAATGAGGATAAAGAAGAAGGTAAACGGTAACCGGTGTTCAGTAAACGGTAAGTGTGGGTTTTGGGCTGAGGGATTTGGGAATCCTGCAAGGGTGGGTGAAGGCTTTAGCGCAGAACCCTGGCAGGGTGTGGGAAATCAGAGCGAGAATGAGAATGAGAATGAGAATGAGAATGAGAATGAAGATTTTAACGCCCGGATGGCGGAACAGGTAGACGCGCTGGTCTCAAAAACCAGTGGGAGTTTTCCCTTGCCGGTTCGATTCCGGCTCCGGGTACAAAAACAGAGCGGGAATGAGAATGAGAATGAGGAAAGAGAATGCTTGTAGAGCTATGTTTTTACTTCATTCCCATTCTGTTTCTCGCTCTGATTCATTTTTCGGGCTCTGTTTTTGCTTCATTCTCATTCTGTCATTCATGTTATTGCAATATTATCCGTTATGTTCGATTTTCAAAACCTGGAAGTATACAAAAAAGCCAAAGCATTTTACCTTGATTGTAAAAAATTGATTCTGAGTAATAAATTAGATAAATACGTTATCGATCAATTCGGAAGAGCTGCATTCAGCATTGCCCTTAATATTGCCGAAGGATCCGGCAAGTTTTCAAAAGCAGACAGAAAGAACTATTTCATAACTGCCCGGGGATCAGTATTTGAGTGTGTTGCAGTGATTGATATTTTGTATGAGGAGAAAATCCTGAACCTGGAAGAATTTGAATGCTATATTAGAAAAGCGGATGAGCTTTCAAGGATTCTTTATACTATGATTAAAAATCTATCTTAATATACAATAAGAGGAAACTTGGATTGACTAACAGAGCGGGAATGAGAATAAGAATGCGAATGAGGAAGAAAATGCTTGTCGAACGCTGTTTTTACTTCATTCACATTTCTTCGCCATTTGTCACCTCGTTCGATTTTATTTTGACTTATTGTATTTACACTTAAAGAACTAGGGTGGAATAGTAATAGCATTGAGAGAATCTCCCAAATTTGAAGTCAATGTATTGATAAATGCTCTAATGGATGGGAACATTATAGCTGTGATAACTTTCCACCAACTGTAGCACTTAAAAAAATAGTACAATCGTTACACAGTAAAAATCAGACTGTCTTTCCTGTCAATCTTTTACTTTTCAATCACTGCAGGTACAACCTGTTGGTGACTTCGATAAAAGAGTAACAGTGCACCTGTCTGTCATTATAAGTGCTTTTTATCCATCGGTTGCCCTGTAAAAGTCAGATAACTTCGAGGTAATATACGATTATTAAGGAGATAATACCATAAATATCAATTCGATTGATACAAATTGGTATTTCATCATTGGTCAAAAAGGACTTGACACCAGGTTGTCATTTTTGTAAATTTATTGTTTATCGCAGGCTTTATATCTGAAGATCCCTCAAAAACCCTGAATCCATGAAAAGAATATCCGATTTCTTTCTGCTTCTTATTTCGGGCGCAACCATCTGGTAATGCCTGATATGCTCGGTTTGTTACGGACATATTTTCAATGATGGTCAGTCGTTTTTCATTTCAATAGCTATTTCGTTGAGGAAGGTAATTTCTTATGGTATAAAGGGTGAATGCGAATGGTTGTCTGTCCTCTGCCTGAGGGATTATTTTAATTAATATGATCATTATGAATTTTATAGTATGTCATATGAAAAACCTGGTTGTCAGGGCTAATTACAGGTTATTTGTTGAGAGCATTATCATTATTCTCCTGGGTAATCATTATGCAATTATGGCGCAACCCGATACATTGATATTCCCGGATGGTTTAAGAGAACCTACGGTTGAAGAATTGGCATGGAGAAAAAAAAACATGATTAATACAATAAGGGTTTTGCCGAATGAAATTGCTTTTCAACGGTCTCAAAACTGTATTAAGAATAAGAAAATAGCGTCTTATGACAATGTTCATAAAGAGAATTTGTCTAAAATAGGAGAAGAGAATATTGGACTCAGGGGTGAAGATCAAATGGCTTCTTTTGCAATTGAAAGAGGGTTGTCATCTGAAAAATATTTTCTTCCGGATAAAGTCGATAACACCATATTTCCTTTTTTCCCAGGTATTGGAAACCAGGGCAGTCTTGGCTCCTGTGAAGAATTCAGCAGTGTTTATTATACCCTAACACATATGACAGGGTTAATAAGAAACTGGTCGACGCTGGAAAAAGTATTTTCACCGGCATGGCCTTATAATCATAATTTATACAATTGGGGTGGCGAACATGGAGGGATGTTAGGTATTTTAACTTACCACGGATGTGCAACAATGGATGAATTCTTCTATGACGGAAATGACTGGAAAAGATGGTGTACAGATGCAGATATCTGGAAGAAAGCATTGTCCAGGCGGTTATGTTCTTGTGGAACGATTTCAAATGTCGATCCTGACAATTCTACAGATTTTAATAATCTGAAGCAAATGCTTGCGAATGGCTATATTTTAAATTTACATACCCTTATCACAAATTGGATGTTTATATCAATTAAAGATAATACTGGTACAAATGAGGATGATCCATTTGTCGGAGAGCTTGCCTGTCGCGCAGTTTGCGGACCTCCTGACATATGTGGACATGCCATGACCGTTGTGGGCTATAATGATTACATATGGATTGATATCAATGACAATAATATTGTGGATGAAGGTGAAGAAGGTGCATTCATGATCGCTAATTCATGGGGAACAGGATGGGGAAACAAAGGTTTTGTCTGGTTTGCTTATGATGCCCTGAAAAACTATTCAACGATTCCCGGAGCACCAAACGTAAACAGGATAGATGGTTGGCGGGAAAACAACATAGTCTATTGGCTTTTACCTTGTACAAAGGATTATAAGCCATTACTATTATCTGAAATAACGTTGCACCATTCCAAACGGGATCAAATCAAGCTTTGGTTAGGTGTGAGCCATACGAATGTTGTTACACCGGAATATACCTGGTATCCAGGAGTACTCCAGCATGCGGGGCAGGATTACGCATTCGATGGAACGAAAATTCCATGTGACGGATCATTTGCTTTTGATTATTCCGATCTTATTGCAGAAAACAATATCGATACGAGCAAGGTTTTACGTTGGTACATAGGGATTGAAGATACCGGTATTTATGATCCGACTACCATTAAGTCATTCAAATTAATTGATGAGTTTAATGATCCGACTGAAATAAATGCTGAAAACTTGCCCCTGACATTTGATAATGGTATCAGGTATGTATATATCGATCATAAACTTCAGTGCAGAGAATTTAAAATAACTTCAGCCTGGTGGAGTGACTCATCCGATATCGATGGTGACGGGTATTACCGTCATCGCAGACTGACTTTTAATGTTGATGCCCATGGAGGTAGTCATACGGTCTATGCCAGGATTTCATGCTGCAAGCATCCGATTATGGCCGGACCATGCCCCTACTATACCACAGATTGTTTTACTATTAATGGAAATAGTCTGGCAGATATATTCTCATTAGATATTGGTCTGCCAAACTCAGAACTCAGTCATGGAAACTACAAGGTAGATATCTGTATCTACGATTCATCGACAGGAGACCAAATTACGCCTTATTATACCATGCCGGGCCAATTGGGATTTGAAAAGATTACCGAAGATGTCAAATATATAATTTCTTCAGCCTGGTGGAGTGACTCATCCGATATAGATGGTGACGGATATTACCGTCATAGCAGACTTACTTTTAACGCTGACGCCAGTGAAGGTACTCATTTGGTTTACGCTGTAATTTCGTGCTGCAGATTATCAGCTCCGGATAGTCTTTGCCCGTATGATACAACACACGATTTCACCATAACTGGGACCAGTTTATCAGATACATGCTCTACAGATATTGGTTTGCCAAATGGTGAACTCAGTCATGGCACCTACCGGTTTTGCATCAATATCTTCGATGGATCTTCCGGAGAAATGCTAGTACCTGTTTATTGTATGGCCTATGAAATGGAATTTGAGACGGTCGCTGAAGATACACTAATATATTCCATATATTCAGCCTGGTGGAGTGATTCAACAGATATGGATGAGGATGGTTACAACCGTCACCGGACCCTGACTTTTGATGTTGATGCAAGTGAGGGTACTCATTCCGTCTATGCCCGTATTTCATGCTGCAAACATCCGATTTTGTATGGTCCTCCTTGCTGGTATTATACTACCAGCGATTTTACAGTTACAGAGAATTGCCGTGCAGATTCATTTTCGGTTGATGTTGGCGCACCGAACAATGAACTTTCCAATGGAATATACCAGGTTTGCATGCAAGTATTTGATGCATTCACAGATAGTCCCTTAACAACATTTTATAAAATCAATGAGGCGATGGGATTTGAATGTGGAGCAGAAGACACAGTTGCAGTCAATGAGGTAATTAAAAACAACGTATTAGTTATCAAAATCTATCCAAATCCGGCAACGGATCAATTAGTTATTGAAAGCAGCGGCCCTATCAAATGGATACGTTTTGATATTATAAATTCGACGGGTCAGAAGGTATACCATGGAATTCTGACTGGAAAAACAGTTGTGAGGATCATGGATTTTTCACCAGGTTTTTATATAATAAGATTTGAGGCTGAAATATCATCTGTATGCATGAAGTTCATAAAGCAATAGGAATTTCTAATAATTGCTATTCATTTCTTTATAGAAAGGAATCCTCCATAACTAAATTTTGACAACCACAATTCCCGGCTGGCACGTTTTTAAAAAGCATGCTAGTATACTATTACCTATAAGTATTTTATAGAATATGATTTCACATCCTATACGAAAGTGTATGAAAAAAACATCTATTGCCCCTGACTTTAGTCAGGGAAGAGTCTAATAAATCCTCGGTGTAATAAGGTGCTTCAAGACAATCCCCGTTCGGCTCGGCAGGTAAAGCTTCAGGTAGTCGGGTGCTGATACTTTACCCATGCGTTGTGTATAATGTATAACGGATTCATCGATGTTGCCGAATCCGCCGTATTTTGTGTTGTCGGTATTGAGCACAATTTTATATTTTCCACCTTCAACCTTGATTCCATAATCCTTGAACGACTTGAATGGATTGAAATTAAAAACGAAAAGATAATCTTTCCTGCTGAATGCCAGCACCTGATCACCCCTGTTATCAAGATGCAAATAACAATAATCCTGGGTGAGGATATCCTCTTTTTTGAACAGCATAACCATATCCCGGTCAAAGTCACCCAGGAAGTGATATTTTAATAAGGGATCATCAACAAGGTGCCATTGCCGTCGGGCATAATGGTGCGACCAGTTATTCCCTTCCCGGGGAAAATCAATCCATTCAGGATGTCCGAATTCATTTCCCATGAAGTTAAGATACGCCCCGCCGGCTGCGGCGATGGTTACCAACCGTATCATCTTGTGCAAAGCCATTCCACGGTCGACTATCAGGTTTTGCGAAGCTTTGTTCATGAAAAAATACATTTCCTTATCCATCAACCTGAAAACAATGGTTTTATCACCAACCAGTGCCTGATCATGTGATTCGGCATAGGATACCGTCTTTTCATCTTTCCGTTTACTGGTTAGTTCATAATAAAGCTGTGAAATATCCCAGTTCTCATCCGGGACTTCTTTTATTATTTTGATCCAGTAATCCGGGACTCCCATGGCCATCCGGTAATCAAAACCGTACCCCCCGTCATCCAGAGAAGCTGCCAGTCCGGGCATTCCGCTCATTTCTTCTGCAATGGTTACGGCATGAGGATTTACCTGGTGGATCAGCTTATTGGCCAGCACAAAATACGTAATGGCATCTTCGTCCTGACCACCATCGTAATACATATCATAACTGGTAAAGTTTCGTGACAGACCATGGTCATAATACAGCATGCTGGTTACGCCGTCAAACCGGAAACCATCGAAACGGTATTCATCGAGCCAGAATTTGCAGTTGGATAACAGAAAATGCAACACTTCATTCTTATTGTAATTAAAACACAACGAATCCCAGGCGACGTGTTCACGTCGGGGACCATCATGGAAATACTGATAAGGGGTTCCGTCAAATAAGGCAAGTCCCTCGAGTTCATTTTTAACGGAATGCGAATGCACAAGATCCATAATTACCGCGATGCCCTTTCCATGGGCTTCATCGACCAGCCTTTTTAGTTCTTCGGGAGTGCCGAATCGCGATGAAACGGCAAAAAAATTGGAAACATGGTATCCGAAGGATCCATAATAAGGATGTTCCTGGATAGCCATTAATTGAATGGCGTTGTATCCGGCCTTTACAATACGGGGTAATATGAGTTCCCTGAATTCACTGAAAGTACCTGTTTTTTCTTCTTCCGTAGCCATTCCTATATGGGCTTCATAGATAAACAACGGTTTTTCATGAGTCTTTACGGTACCATTTTTCCATGCATAAGGTCGCGGAGGATTCCATACCTGTGCATCAAAATTTTTTGTTTTTTCGTCCTGTATCACCCGGTTTGTGTATGACGGCAATCTGAATCCGTGTCCTCCGGACCAGTATACAGAAAGCTTATATAAATCACCATGATGCATCAGCGAAAGAGGTATTTTGATTTCCCATATACCATGCAGGAGCTTCTTCAGTTGAAATTCGGGTTTTTCTTTCCAATCGGAAAAATCGCCGATCATATAAATAACAGAGGCGTTTGGAGCCCATTCCCTGAAGATCCAATGTGATAATGATTTGTGCAGGCCAAAGAATAAATATCCGGTTGCGAAATCATTAATATCCCGATGTCCGCTAATAAGTTCTTTTTCTTTCCGCTTTGCTTTTTCTGCACGTGTGAGAATGACTTCACTGAATGGGGCAAGCCAGGGATCCTTGGCAACAATTCCGGGTACCGGCATATGTTTGAAAAAAGTATTATTTAAAACAATTTAATGAAAATCCAATTTACTGATTTTTCATAACAGTAAAATTAAATGGTAAGTATTATTTTTGCACTTTTCCACCATAAAACCGATAACGTTTGAATGTTTACCACGACATATCCATGATTCAAAGCCAGAATGCCGTGGCTACCATCGGCATTTTTGACGGCGTGCACACCGGGCACCAACGGATCATAAAGAGAATTAAAGAATTGGCTTCCGCATACGGAAGTGAAACAGTGGTTATTTCCTTATGGCCTCATCCGCAAATTGTTCTTCATCCCGAAAATAAAGAACTGCGATTCCTTACTACCCTGGATGAGAAGATTGAGCTTATCCGTACGCTGGGTGTCGATCATCTATTGATCATCCCTTTTACAAAAGAATTTGCACGGACAACGTATGAAGATTTTATCCGGTATTATCTTGTCGAAAAAGTCAAGGCCCGTAATGTTATTGTCGGGTACAATCATCATTTTGGAAGGGACAGGCAAGGTACTTTCGAAAGCCTGTTGCAAAGTTCATCGCAATATGGATTCTCAGCCGAACGCATGAGCCCTGTTATCATAAACAATGCCCATGTCAGTTCATCCGCAATTCGCCGTAATATTGCGCTTGGCAATATTGTATTTGCCAACGAAGCTTTGGGATACAGGTATTTTTTACAGGGGAAAGTCGTTGCGGGTAATCGCATGGGCAGGAAACTGGGATATCCTACTGCCAATATAGCCATAAACGAAATGCAGAAGCTCGTGCCTAAAAACGGTGTATATGCTGTTGATGTGCAAATAGGCGGGCAGTTTTTCCAGGGTATGGCTAATATTGGAGTCCGGCCGACTATTGAAAGCCAGGACCATAAACAGACAGTGGAAGTGCATATTTTTAATTTTGAGGAAAATATATATGAAAAACCAATAAAACTGTTTTTTAAGGATAGAATCCGGAATGAGATTAAATTTGCATCTGTAAATGATCTTATAAAACAATTGGATGAGGATAAAAGGTTAATTATGGTGCGTTTCAGGGATTGATAAAACTTTTTTTTTCATTATTGCGTATTAAAAAAATAATAATAAATCGAATGAACACAAAAACAATGGTTGAAACCTTGCCTTATAAGGTTAAGGATATTACGCTGGCTGATTTTGGCCGGAAGGAAATAGAGATTGCCGAAAAAGAAATGCCCGGATTGATGGCAATCCGTAAACAATATACAAGTCAGAAACCCTTGCAGGGAGCAAGGATTTCCGGCTCGTTGCACATGACAATCCAAACTGCCGTACTGATCGAAACCCTGGTTGCATTGGGAGCCAATGTAAGATGGGCAAGCTGTAACATTTTCTCCACACAGGATCATGCTGCTGCTGCCATCGCCAAAGCCGGAATTCCTGTCTTTGCATGGAAGGGCGAAACGCTGGAAGAATACTGGTGGTGCACCAATCAGGCATTATCCTTTCCGGATGACAAGGGCCCTAACCTGGTTGTAGACGACGGAGGAGATGCTACACTGTTAATGCATCTTGGCTATAAAGCTGAAAAAGATGCATCGATACTCGATAAAACACCTTCAAACACCGAGGAAGGTGTAATTCTGGCATTGCTGAAAAAGTTAATGCAGGAGAATCCTGGTAAATGGCACCGTTTTGTAAGCGAGTGGAAAGGAATTTCTGAGGAGACCACAACCGGTGTTCACCGTTTGTATCAGATGATGGAAAAAGGTGAATTGCTGGCTCCTGCAATCAATGTAAATGATTCCGTTACCAAATCGAAATTTGATAATTTGTATGGCTGCCGCGAATCATTGGCTGACGGCATTAAACGTGCAACCGATGTAATGATTGCAGGCAAAGTAGTGGTGGTATTGGGTTATGGTGACGTTGGAAAAGGATCTGCCCGTTCCATGAGGGCATACGGTGCCCGGGTTCTGGTTACGGAAATTGATCCGATTTGTGCCCTGCAGGCTGCGATGGAAGGATTTGAGGTGACCACCCTGGAGGAGGCTTTAAAGGAGGGAAATATTTTTGTTACCGCTACGGGAAACCGCGATGTGATTACCCTGGAGCATATGAAACAAATGAAGGACCAGTCGATTGTGTGCAATATAGGACATTTTGATAATGAAATACAGGTTGATAAACTGAATGCATTGCCGGGCATCCGGAAAATCAATATTAAACCCCAGGTAGACAAATATATTTTCCCCGATGGCCATACCATGTTTATGCTGGCTGAAGGACGCCTGGTGAACCTGGGATGCGCAACCGGACACCCTTCGTTTGTAATGAGCAATTCCTTTTCCAATCAGGTACTGGCGCAAATTGATTTATGGAAAAGCAATTATGCCATTGACGTTTACAGACTTCCCAAAAAACTGGATGAGGAAGTGGCCCGGCTTCACCTTGATAAGCTGGGCGTGAAACTTACAAAACTCACAAACGAACAGGCTGATTATATTGGTGTCCCTAAAGAAGGACCATTCAAACCGGAACATTACAGGTATTAACAACAAAAATCCCCGGATTATACCCGGGGATTTTTGTTTTAATTATAAATATGCAGGGTATTGCTGTTTGGGTAATACGTAACATGATAGCTCTTAAGCGGATTCCTGGCCGGACCACTGTCTGTCGGAAATCCGTTAAACCAGAGCTGGTATTTACTATGACATACCGGACATTCAGCGTATAAAGGATTATCCGAAATTTCAACGGCTATGCTTTTTTCAATATGATAGGGACAGGTGCGGTCATAGGCATAGAATTCACTGATATCACGGTAAACGATTATGCCGTTGTTGTCATAACCCAGGGAAACGGTTGAAACCATTTGGCTGGTGACGATCAGTGAACTGGCCGGTGACAGATTATAATGGATCAGCGGCAGGGTAACATTAACCGGAACGTCAGGTACGACGTCATCGGTTTCTTCAACACATCCATGCGGAAGCATTAAAAACATTACCGTAAAAAATAGGCTTTTAAATAAATATTTGTTATTTTTCAATACTTCAGTATATAGGGTAACAAAATTAATGCATTTTAACTATAAACGGATTTTTGCACTCATAATTGTACTGTTTATTGCAGTGTTTCCGCCTCTGTCGGGGCAGACCAGAACCGTTAAAAAAGCCGAAAAAAAAAGAGAACTGATACAAAAGCTTCATAAGAAGCACTATCAGAAGATCCGGAAGAAAACCATCAAGCACAGACGCGAGATACAAACCAAAACTACACAAAAAAGCATGAAAGAAGCTGATAAAAGGGCCAGGAGATACAACAGGAAGAACCAGGAAAACTGGCTGGAAAAGCATTTCTGCCGTAAAAGACCAAAGCGATAAAAGGTATAAATAATTTGTATCTTTGTAACGTTATATTGAATCCTGACATATATCAACCGGAAAATTTTAGTGCCATGGATGATATTATTGAACTCATAATATATATCGCAATCGGTGTTGTCGGATTGCTGGTAAGTATATACCGTAACAGGCAAAAGCGACAGTCACAGCAAAGACGCATGTCCGGTGAGATAAGGACTCAACCGGAATCTGAAGTTCAACCCGACCTCGGACCACTGGCTGAGATTTTCGGAGTACCTGAAATGGATGTTCCCAGGCCGGTCTATGCAACGGAAACGAAAGAACAAGGTATTGAAGATGATGGTTATCTCATTGAAAAAGACGAATTTTCAGTTGAAAAGGCAGATGGTAAACCAGATCAGCCATACGATACGATAGAAAGGGAAGGACTGGATGCTGAAAAAGCAGACTATGAAGGAACGCCTGTTTTTGAATCAACAGAAGAAGCCATGATTTCTGATGCGTTAGCCGATTCTTCCATCACGGATTCCTCAGGAGCTTACAGCCTAATCAGTGATTCTGAAATCAGGAGTGAAAATGATGACACAGAAATCATTGATAGTAAGAATATTGACTGGAGAAAAGCAGTTATTTATTCAGAAATTTTGAAAAGAAGGGGAATTTGATTAATTTAGGGGTACTCAACAACGCATTTTTTCTCATTTAACAAACAACAATAGTATAATTTTTTAATTCATTATAATAGAAGGAAAATGAAAGAGTTCCGGAAGGTTTTTTCGGAATTCTTTTTTTTTCGATGCTTAAATCAGGGAGGTTTCGTTATGAATAAGGTTTCTTACATTACGGAAGAAGGATTACAAAAGCTTAAAGATGAGCTTGATCATCTGTTGAACGTCGAACGACCGGCAATATCAAAACTGCTTGCCGACGCCCGGGATAAAGGCGATCTGACTGAAAATGCTGAATACGAAGCAGCCAAGGAAGCCCAGGGCATGCTTGAGATGAAGATCAATAAGCTCAAGGAAAGTATTATAAACTCCCGGATTATTGACGGATCCAAGATCGATACCGACAGGATACAGATCATGAACCGGGTTAAGATCCGTAATACGAAGAACGATACCCTGATGGAATATACCATCGTTTCGGACAATGAGGCTGACCTGAAACAGGGAAAAATCGCGGTCAGCACACCTATTGCGAAAGGTCTCATCGGGAAAAAAGTTGGGGATGTCGTGGAGATCAAGGTACCTATCGGGGTAATACCTTTTGAGATTATAGAGATATCCGTCTGAAAATGGGATGGTGTTCTGTTTTTTTCAATGACATTCGACATTCAGCGTTCCTTGTTCGATGTTCATGTTCGGCGTCCTTATTTTTCTTGTTTACAGTATATGGAATCGCAATCTCATGGTTTCTGTGCTGAAGGTTCTAAGGGTTGTGGTGGTTATGATTGTTGTTGTTATTTTTTACCGTCTTTTTTATCTTTGATCTTTTGTCTTGATTCCTGACCCTTGCTATGCAGATCAAACTAAATACCCCGTAATCCTATGACAACTATATTTACCCGCATCATTAAAGGAGAAATTCCCTGTTATAAAATAGCGGAAAGCGATGACTATTTTGCCTTTCTTGATATTAATCCGCTTGCGAAAGGTCATACACTGGTTGTTCCGAAAGAGGAAACCGATTACCTGTTTGATCTTTCCGATGAAACAATGGCGGGCATTGCGGTATTTGCCAAAAAAGTTGCCCGTGCCATCGGTAAAAGTGTTCCATGTAAAAGGGTTGGGGTTGCTGTACTTGGTCTTGAAGTGCCCCATGCCCATATTCACCTAATTCCCATTAACGACCTGGGAGATATTAATTTTGCCAGACCAAAACTGAAACTTACATCGGAGGAATTTGAAGAAATTGCTGAGAAAATTCGAAGCAGTCTTGACTTACTATAAATCCCCAGGATGTAAATCAACAATAAAAATTTATTACTTACTAACGTAGATTGTCTGAAGGAATAAGAAACAAAAAACGGGTTCAGGTATAATCCTGAGTCATCGGGATAACTTGTACCTTTTTTGCTTTAGTAATATATTTTTACATTGCTAACCCACACTAAGTATAGTCATAGACCAGAAGGCCACCAGACAACCAGACTATACCCATTGCAGGGCTAATATTTAATAAACTTTCTCACTAAGATCCTGTTTTCATTATTTATTATCCTGACATAATAAAACCCGTTTATCAATTTGCTTATATCAATTTCATTGTCACGAACAGCAACATCCTGCTTTCTTCCTGTTAGGTTATAAACTTCGATACTTTTAATATTTACGGAATTCTTAAAGTCTATTCTTATATAATCATGTGATGGATTCGGATACAAAACCATATAATTATCATATGTATCCTTATCAATATATGACCAGATTGCATTTGTCCCTATAGCCACCCAGAAGACCGATATGGTATCATGATCTGAGTTTATATATGAATCCTGACCAAAATCTCCGGGGTAAAAATACTCATCGGCATTGGAAGAGAATGTAACTTTAGTCTGTTCGGAAAATATGCAGTAATATAAACTACTTTTCCCACATACATCCCACCAACATCCGGGATTCAAACTTGTAAACACACTTCCTTCACGGCATGGATCACCTATGAACAGATTGCTGTCCCATTTTGCCGTAACCGGCCAGTGGCTGCATTTTATGTCAATACTTACAGGATCTGCCCATGTGTCACAGTTTTTATTAACAATTTGTTTTTTTAGATGATATTTTGATTTATACTGATATCCAATCCATGCTCTGATTTTCCACTCATTTGTTACTCTGATATCAAATACTGAATCCAATTCAATATCAATAATATTTATTTCTCCAAATTCAGAATCTAACGAATCTGTCGCTGTAGTGTCATAACCTATTGTAAGTGTGTCGGTGTTTCCGACAGCATCACAAAAAGTCATTGTAAAACTAAATTCCTGACTAAAAGCATTGTGAAAGAATACAATATATATCAGGTAAATTGTAAAAACGGCCTTTTTCATAACTGTTGGTTTGATTCTTTTGTTTACTTTTCTCATCAAGGAGAAAAGTAAAAGCCCGTCCGGCTTGAGGACAAAAGACAATTGTAAAACATTATTTATCAATAATTTAAGAGAACCTTATTTAATTAATAACGGATACCAAATGAAATTATATTATATCTGATAACAATAAATTTCTCTTCCCTCTAAAATCCTTCACATCATTTCTCCATAGCGAAGGATCATGAATATCAAATCAGCTTGCCAAAAACGTATGAAATATATGAAATAGAAAGGCCCGTGTCAATACCCCCCCAATTTAGAATGGTTCTTAATAATTCCTTGTTGTATTAACCTGGATTATTGTTTCTTAATGACAATTCAGCTAATCCGTCCCGGATTTTTCCGGATATAATCATCCCATCCTTTGTATTTACCGACAGATTTATTTTTCCCCTGCTGATAAAAATGACAAACCGCAACAGCCAGGCCATCCGTCGCATCAAGTCTGTCCGGCAGGGTGTCGAATTTCATTAACTTTTGCAGCAGGGCAGCTATCTGTTCTTTCGAAGCGTTTCCGTAACCGGTGATGGACTGTTTGATCTTTCTTGGGGCATATTCGAAAACCGGCACCGAACGGTAGAGCGCCGCTGAAATGGCCGCTCCCTGTGCCCTTCCGAGTTTCAGCATCGACTGCACATTGTTGCCGTAAAACTGCGATTCAATGGCCAGGGCAACGGGTTTGTACTCGTCTACCAGCTGCAGTGTCCGGTCGAATATGCACCGCAGCTTCTCATAATAATTATTGAATTTTTGCATTTCAACACAACCAAAATCAATGAGTACGGGATCCTTTTCCCCGGTCTTTATTAAACCGTAACCCATAATGTTGGTTCCGGGATCAATGCCCAGTATGATGGTTGTGGTGCCTGTCATACAATAATATCTTTTTTGGAATCATTCATATTAATGCCCCGAAGGGGTATTGAAAATTGCGTCGTGGTGGTACAAATATCGTCAACATTTTCCTTACTTTTTTTCTTTCACACCATATTGTTGAATGAAAATGCCGGTAATAATCAACATGAGGCCGGTTACCGAAGTCAGGTATATTTTTTCATGCAGGAACAAATGGATAAAGATCAGCGAAACGAAGGGAGTGATATAAATCAGATTCGAAACTTTCGCTGTGGTCGTGGCATATTGCAACGCTTTCATCCACAGGACAAAGGTAATTCCCATCTCAAATAATCCTGAATAAACAGCAGGAAGAATGCCGGAACAGGGGATCCCTCTCAGTTCACCTGTCAGAAGGCACCAGGCTGTTATATAAACCGATGAAAAGAAGAAATTTACCAGCAGTTTAATCTGATCATCGCGTTTATCTTTCAGGTTAAAGATCCAGTATAATGCCCAGATAATTGAGGAAGATAAAGCCAGCATAACACCAACGGGCTCCTCAATGGCAAAAATATCAATGCGGCCCTGAAGCGATAGTATGAGAACGCCGCTGAAACTTACCAACAGAGCAATCAGACTGACGACATGCAGTTTTTGTCCGAGTAAAGGAACAGAAAGCAACATCAGCATGATCGGCCATATGAAATTAATGGGTTGTGCAACCTGAGCCGGTAACAGGTAGTATGCCTTAAACAATATGAGGTAATATACAAACGGATTCAGCAATCCCAGTAGCATGGAAGACAAAAGCTGTCTGCGGGTCTGATGGAAACATACACTGATTTTCCCCCGGATAGCTACCTGTATGATCAGTGCAAGCAGGGCTACATAATTGGCAATTAACAACAACTGCGCAACACTCAGACTTTCCAGCGCTCGTTTGAAAGCCACTGCGACAGTTGACCAGCATAACATTGCCATTCCGGCATACAGAAAAGCAATTTTGTTGTTTTTCAATACCATAGCCTGTTTTTGGCTGTTGATAAAAAGCCGGTGTGAAAAGACTTCAAATTAGCAATTAATCCTTATATTCATACAATAAAAAATCAGTAACTCTGATTTTTATAAATCCCGAATTACTTAATTGTTTGTTAAAATAGCGGACAGGTTCATACAAATTAATTGCAGGAAGTAACCGAAGCGGAATTTGAATTAATTTTACCGAACAGTTTAATCCGTTATTCCGGCCCTGATTCAATGCATTAGTAAAATAGAAATAATACTTGCAGGAAGGAATGACATACGTGAAACCAAACCATGATATTGATGTAAATTCATTTTGAAAAAGCAAGCATATGAAAAAGTCAGCCACAATCTTTTTAATAGTAACTGCCTTTTTAAGTATTGGCTATGGACAGGAGCCAACCCGGGAAAATCCGGTGGTTTATGTAAACGATGCGGGAAGAATATATATCAATAAACAACTTCCGGTCTATCTTTGGATTTCAACATCACCTGAAGAAAACGCACCTGCATATCGACTTACCAGTGACAGTTCAAAAAACTACAGCAATCCCATGTATTTTGATACCGAGGGAAGGAATACAGTTCGTTCCCCCTGGTGCGTTGATACGGTCACAAAACAGATGATCTATCCTGCTGCCGATATTATTTTTGATGTTTATGCCGACGGAAAACCCCCGGTAACACGGGCAAAACTTACCGGGAAAATCAAGTTTACACGGGATAAGACTGTTGTCTACAGGGATAAGGTTACGATCGCTTTATTGGCAGCAGATGCTGTATCGGGGACATCGTCTTCCTATTATTCCCTGAACGGCGGTTCCTTTGAAAAATATTCCGATCCCCTGACAATAGAAGATAAAGGGAATTATGTACTTTCGTATTATTCTGTCGACTTTGTTGGCAACCGGGAGGCAATACGGGAAATAAAATTTGCCCTGGAGTAAACGACTCCGGGTACCAACGTTACCATTGAGCGATTGAATATCAATAATGTGAGTTACCCGGGCTATCATGCTAAAGGAATGAAATTCCCTATTGCCTGCACTCCGGAAAAAACAATGAAATTACCCTGTTTCGGCGGTAAACAATTCAGTTTAATCAAACAATAAGATTGAATCCGGTATAGAAATGCAATACGGAGGGTAAAGTAATTCCTCTATCAGTCTGGTTGTTTTCCAGCAGTGCCGCAACAATACGGGGCAGGGCCAGCGAACTTCCGTTAAGCGTATGGGCCAATGTGGTTTTCTTTTCACCTTCCTCTTTGAAACGTAGTTTTAACCGGTTTGCCTGAAATGATTCGAAATTTGATACAGAGCTTACTTCGAGCCAGCGTTTTTGGGCTGCCGCGTATACCTCGAAGTCATATGTCAGTGCGGAGGTGAAACTCATATCACCGCCACAGAGTTTGATAATCCTGTAAGGAAGTTCCAATTTGCGTACAAGGCTTTCCACGTGACTCAGCATTTCTTCCAAAGATTCGTAAGACCTGTCCGGGTGCTGGATCTGAACTATTTCAACTTTGTCAAACTGATGGAGCCGGTTAAGTCCTCTGACATCTTTACCATACGATCCGGCTTCACGCCTGAAACAGGGTGTATACGCTGTATTTCGGATCGGGAAATCCGCTGCATCCAGAATAACATCCCTGTATATATTGGTTACCGGTACTTCTGCTGTGGGTATGAGGTAATAATTATCAGCTCCCACATAATACATCTGCCCGTCTTTATCAGGCAACTGACCAGTCCCGAAACCCGAATCCTGATTCACCATAAGGGGAGGCATGAATTCAGTATATCCGGCTTTCTGGTTTTCATCGAGAAAGAAATTGATCAGGGCCCTTTGCAGTTTTGCTCCCTTTCCCTTGTATAACGGGAATCCTGCGCCGGTGATCTTGTTGCCCAGTTCAAAATCAATAATATCGTATTTTTTTGCCAGTTCCCAATGTGGTAAGGCTTTTTCAGTCAGTTTTGGCGGTGTTCCCCCTTCTCGTACAACAACGTTATCTTCTGCACTGTTGCCGGAAGGAACAGATTGATGCGGCAGGTTTGGCAACTGAATCAGCAAACTGTTCAGGTCGGATTCAAGGGCTTCAAACTGCTGACCGATCTTTTTGATCTCCTCTTTGATATCCGTTGTTTTACGGCGCGATGCTTCGGCTTCTTCTTTTCGCCCTTCCTGGAACAACGAACCGATAGATCTGGAGAGGGTATTCAGTTCACTTTGTTTCGAATCCTGCAAATGTTGGAGCGATCGGCGCTTCTTATCCAATTCAACAACTTGGTTAATGATTTCTTCAGCGTTGAAATTTTTAATTTTTAACCGTTGGATAACTTCTTCGGTTTTTTCGCGGATAATTGCCAGTGTTAACATAAGTGGAACGGATTATGATAAAATAAAAATCTCCTGTATGTCTGACAATGCATCAGCCAATAACAGGAGAATTACGTTTCCGGCAGTTCGTTTTAGTTTGTCCCGAAAGGTTCGACAGAAACATAGGAACGGTCGTTTTTCTTCTTATGGAACTTAATGGTTCCGTCAACCAGGGCAAAAAGGGTATGATCTTTACCTATTCCCACGTTTAATCCGGGATGATGGACCGTTCCGCGCTGACGCAATATAATATTGCCGGCTTTTGCCTGTTCTCCTCCGAATAACTTGACTCCCAGGCGTTTACTTTGTGAATCCCTGCCGTTTCTGGAACTACCTGCTCCTTTTTTGTGTGCCATATTGGTATGCTTTTACTTCGGTTTATTTTTTCTTTGCTTTATATTCTTTTTTGGCCGTTGGTTTGCTTTTGGCTGCAGTTTTCCTGGCTGCAGGTTTTGCCTTTCCTTTTGTCTCCTTTTTTGTAGTTTTTTTTGCGGCCGGTTTGGCTTTTTCTTCTTCAGCTTTAGGCTCAGTTTTTTTCCTGGGTGCCGGCTTTGCCGGTTTTTCAGGCTTTTCTTTAACTATGGCCTTATGCTCTGCAGCTTCTTTTTCCACAGGTCGCGGTTCTTCTGCCTTTTTTGCCTTGGGCGCTTTTTTCACAAAGCCGGTCTCAATAATTTCTTCAATCTGTAATTCGGTAAAATACTGCCGGTGTCCGTTTAATACCTGGTAACCTTTTCTTCTTTTCTTCTTGAACACTTTTATTTTATCACCCCGCAGGTGAGAGATTACCTGTGCGGTAACAGCAGCGTCCTTAACATAAGGATTACCAACGCTAATCTTTCCCTCGTTGTCAGTTAGCAATACTTTTTCAAAGGTCACCTCATCACCGACATTTGAATGAAGCTGATGAACGATTATTTTCTTGCCTTTCTCAACTTTGAACTGTTGACCGGCTATTGCAACAATGGCATACATCGAATTAAAATTTCTTCTGTTAATTTTTGGGATTGCAAAGATATAAAAGTTTGATGTAACTGCAAATTAATGTACAAATATTCTGGTTGATTGAAAAAGTCTAAGTTACATGATTTATTTTTGATGAGATTCAGTTTTCAGGAGCGTACCCGCGAACCTGATTGCTGCAGGCAGGCTGGAAACTGGAAGCCGAACTTTCTCATGAACGAAGTGAGTAATTATCCCGATAGCGAAGCGTATCGGGATTGGTTAATTCTTCGCCGCTTGCGGTGGGGAGATTCATTATGTTCTTATTCTCTTTAGCAACGGATTTAGATTATCTGAACCGGCATACCCGGACATTTTCTACCTGAATCCGTGATTTTTTATAGACAGGATATGTATAGAATTGTTGTATAAATGTCCTTGAATGCGTAACTTTTCAACACAGGCTTGTGGTTTATAAAGGAAAGTCGAAAATGATAGGATGAAATCATTATATTTGTATTATGATAGGCTGCGGAAGTAATTGTTTTTAACTGATAATGAATAAAATAAGGTTAAATGTTTTAGGGATTTCATACAGTCAGACGCAAACAGGTGCTTATGCGCTTGTATTGGCTGAAGAAAATGGTAACCGCAGAATCCCAATAATTGTTGGGGGCTTTGAAGCGCAGGCGATTGCAATTCAGCTGGAAGGATTAAAACCTCCTCGTCCGCTAACACATGATCTTTTCCTTAATTTTGCCCGTACTTTTTCTATTGATCTTTTGGAAGTAACTGTTTATAAGCTTGAGGAAGGCGTTTTTTCTTCCAAACTCACTTGTGATGATGGCAAAAGACTCATTGAAATTGATGCCCGTACATCCGATGCCATTGCACTGGCATTACGTTTCAAATGCCCGATTTATACAACCGAGGAAATCATGCGAAGAGCAGGGATTATACTCGATTTTGAAAAGGAATCCACCGTTAGCGGTCCGTCTGAAAAAAAAGCTTCTTCCAGAAATATCCCTGTAGAGAATAAAACCTTTACAGATGAACTGAAGAAAATGAATCTTGCTGAATTACAGGAATTATTGAGTGATGCTGTTAAAGATGAAGATTACGAAAAAGCATCCATGGTTCGTGATGAGATAAAACGGCGAAAAAAGGAATAACTTTGTAATCGATGATCATGTTTTTCAGGATTATACTTTTTCATCCTTGAGACGGATATGAAGGGGAAAGAAAATCATACCAATCATGTTTCGGCAATTAAAGAACTTGAGCGACTCAATGCCATTCTGAAAACCGACATTGAGAAGTACCATACTTTTTTTGATAATGCTCCCCTTGGAATATTCCGGGCAACCTTAGGCGGAAAATATATTGAAGCTAACAATACCTTTGCTCATATGCTGGGGTATGAGGCCCCCATTGATCTTATCAGGTCTGTCAGCAATATAGGCAGTGAGGTTTTTGTCCATAAATCGGAAAGAAAAAGAATAATCAAAAAACTGATGAGCGGGAATGGGCACCTGAAACATAAGACTTTTTTCAAACGCAAGAATAGCACTCTTTTTCCCGTTTGTCTTTATTTCACCCTTGTCCGAGGCAAGGACAATAAAAGCCTGTATTTGTCATGCATCGTTGAAGATATCTCGGAACAAAGGAATACAGAGGAACACCTTATCCAGGAACGAAATCAGTTAAAGGTGCTTATTGATTCTATTCCCGACTTTATTTACCTTAAAGATATCGAAGGGAAATTCATATTATCCAATCAGGCATTTGAGAAGTTATTCGATGTATCAGATCCGGCTGAACTACTCGGCAAATCGGGTAATGAGTTGAAAACATCTCCTCTTGTTGCGGAGTTTATCAGTAACGATGATCTTGTATTAAGGGAAGGTAAGGCTATCAATAACCATGAGATATCCATAATGGATAAAAGAAAGAAAAAGACATTCTATTATTATAGCAGTAAAGTGCCGCTTACCGACACGAAAGGGAAAATATCCGGATTACTTGGTATTGGAAGGGACATAACAGAAATAAAACAAGCTCAGGGACAAATCAGCATAAGCCAGGCTAACCTGACTTCTGTGCTGGAGAGTACCAAAAATCTTATCTGGTCAGTAAATTCCGGTTTAACGATTGTAACCGCCAATAGTCCGTTCAGGGATTTCTTTCGCAGGTACTATAGAAAAGAAATCAATGTGGGAGATAATATTCTCAAATCGTTACCTGAAAACAGCCGGCTAAAATGGAAATCTTATTTCGGAAAAGCACTGAAAGGAGAACAGTTCACCAGGGAGGAAGTTTACCTGAAAGATAGAATCAGTACGTTTTATGAAATTACTTTTTGCCCGATTCTCGACAGCAAACATCATATTACAGGTGTAACGGTGATAGCAACCAATATAACCGAACGCAAAATAACCGAGGATGCTATCCGGGAAAGTGAGGAAATATTCAGACAACTGGCTGAAAATACAACCGATGTTTTTTTATTGTCCGGTAAAAATACTATACTCTATGCTAATCCTGCCTTTGAACGTGTATATGGAAGGACCGTTGAAGAACTGATCAGCAATCCCAGCATTCTGTTAGATGTCGTTTATGATCCTGATAAAAAGGAATATCAACGACATATCAAGAAAGTACTTGACGCAAAAAAGCCGGGGAAAGGAATTCAATACAGGATTCAAAAACCAAATGGTGAAATAAAAAATGTATGGACGCGTATATTCCCTGTGAAGGACAATCTTGGCAAAGTATACCGGTATGTATATGTGATCAGTGACATGACTGAGCTAAAAGAACTTGAAGCCACCATCATAACTACCAGAAATCAGCAGAAAGCTATTCTTGATAATATACCATATCTGGCCTGGCTGAAAGACAATAATGGAAAGTATATAATTGTTAATGAACCATTTGCGAGATTATATAACAAAGAAGTTGCTGATATCATAGGTAAAACGGATTATGACTTATGTGCGTTTGAATTAGCTGAGGATTATGAACGCAATGATGAAGAGGTTAAGAAGAGCGGAAAACGGCAATTGCTCGAGCAGGTAGAGGAATTTCCCAAGGGACATGTATGGTCAGAAACATTTAAAACTCCTATTTATGATGAAAAAGGGGAAGTAATAGGAATAACGGGAATATCGAGGGATATTTCTGAACGTAAGGTGATGGAGGAAACACTCAGGGAACGCGAAGAACATTTCAGGGCATTGCTTCAAAATTCTTCAGATGCTATTTCCATTCTTGACAAGGATGGCATTATTATTTTTGAAAGCTCATACCACAATAAGATTCTCGATTTTGACCGGGATGAATTGTTGAACAAACCCATCTTCAAAACTGTACACCCTGATGACGTTGAATCATTCCGGATAACATTTGATGAAGTACTGAATAATCCAAAAAAGCAAATTAAAAAGGAATACCGGAGCCTGCATAAGAACAAACGTTGGATCTATGTTGAAAGTATCTTTTCAAACCAGCTTTCCAATCCATTTATCAAAGGAATAATTGTTAATTCCAGAGATATTACAGAACGGAAAATGGGCGAACTGAAAGAAAGGGTTTACCATGATAATCTGATATTTCTCAGCAATTCTGCATTGGATTTGTTAGGTCTATCCTCAAAAGATGATATATATGATTATATCGCTGAAAAGCTTTTCAATTTTCTTGAGGATGCTATTGTGATTGTTACTTCTTATCAGGAGGGCGATAACAGTTTTCACATTGAAAAGATTTCAGGTCTTTCTGCTCATATGGATGACATCATACGAATTCTTGGGGGTTCGATGAAAGACAAACGATTTGATGTAACCAGTGTCAAAAGTGGGGTAGAAAATGCGGGAACTATTTTTACCGTTCAAGATGAATTTCTGGATGAAAATATGGGAGATATTTCACGCGTCCAGATGGCTCAAATTAAAGAACTTCTTAAAGTCCACAAGATATATAACATCGGTCTTGCACGTCACAATAAATTGCTTGGCAATGTTACCATTCTTATGCTGAATAAAAGCATCATCAAATTCAAGCATATTATTGAAACTTTTATTCATCAGGTGTCGGTAGTATTGCATCGTAGTTTGCTCGAATATGAGTTGGTAAAGGCCAAGGAGAGAGCTGAAGAATCCGATAAACTAAAAACGGCCTTTCTTACTAACATGTCACATGAGATCCGAACTCCCATGAACGGTATTCTTGGTTTTGCAGAAATGCTGAATGATGACAGTCTTAGTCCGGCAAATCGCAAGAAATACCTTGAAATCATAAACAGCAATGGCAAAATGCTGGTCAACCTGATTGATGATATTATTGATTTCGCCAAAATAGAAGCTGGTCAGCTCAGCATAATGGAGGATGATTTTTCGCTGAACAATGTGCTTGACCAGGTACATTCTTCATTCCTTACACAATATTTACGCAGGGAGAAATCGGAACTAAAAATCCGTGTCCGTAAAGCTTTTCCCAATGAGAATTCATACATTCACTCAGATTCTACCCGGATCCGGCAAATACTTACCAACCTCATAGGGAATTCCATTAAGTTTACACAGTTCGGTTTTATTGAATTCGGTTACCAGCTGAAAAAACCAAATGAGCTGTTATTTTATGTTAAAGATACCGGCATTGGCATTCCTAAAGAAAAACTGAACCTTATATTCGAAAGATTTATGCAGGCTGACAGTTCATCCACACGTAAATACGGTGGATCCGGATTAGGCCTTGCTATCTCAAAAGGCCTTGTCGAGTTGCTTGGAGGCAAAATGTGGGCTGAATCGACGGTTAACATTGGATCTACATTCTATTTTGCAATCCCATATACACCGGCAGTTAAGAAGGAGGAAGATAAAGAGGAAAAGAAAAAGCCGAAAACAAATTACAGCTGGGAAGGCCGCACCTTTTTGATTGCAGAAGATGATAAATTCAGCTATAAATTCCTTGAAGGCTTTCTGAAACAAACCCATGCTAATGTGATTCATGCTGCTGACGGAATTGAGGCAGTTAACCTGTGCCGTAGCAATAACAAAATCGATCTGGTACTGATGGATATTCAGATGCCTGAAATGAATGGCTTTGAGGCGACTGAAGAAATCAAAAAGTTTAATAAGTCGATACCTGTAATTGCGCAGACCGCCAACGCTATTACTGAAGAACGGCAAAAATGTCTCAATGCCGGGTGCGATGATTTTATCTCCAAACCTATAAATATCAACGAATTGTATGCTAAAATCGATAAATGGTTATCCATAAAACATTACGGATAAGGTTTTATCTTGCTTCAATGATTACGATTGCTTTTTTTACAATAACTCCCCTGCTGCTTTATATCGTTTTAATCTGCCGCTATACTTTCCATTGGAAGAGAATTCCAGAATATTTACCCCACGACCATTCAGGTATAAGCGGCATTTCAGTCATCATCCCGTTTCGAAATGAAGAAAAGGCGCTTCCTAATATATTGGATGATATGTCAAAACAGGACTTTCCTGTGGCACAAACGGAGATCATTCTTGTTGATGACCATTCTTATGATAATTCAGTAGCTATTGTCCGGGAATACTGCAATCTGTACAGTCATTTCAGATTGATTCAAATGTTGGAGGATAAAAAGGGAAAGAAGGAAGCTATTGATGCCGGAAATCATGCTGCCAACCATGAACTTATCGTGACCACGGATGCTGATTGCCGGGCAGGCAAACAATGGTTGAGTACTATTGCATCATTTTACCGGGATTTCGCACCCGTTATGATCATCGGACTTGTAATTCCGGAAACCTCCGGTCTGCGGTTTTTTGATTATTTCCAGCTGATTGAGTCAATCAGTCTGACAGGTGCCGGAGCATCATCTGCAATCATTGGCAATCCAATCTTTTGCAGCGGGGCCAATTTATGCTACCGGAAAGATATCTATTTCAGGTATAAAGATCCCATGGTAAAGGCAGTAGCTTCGGGAGACGATACATTTCTGCTGCTGCAATTGAAAAAGCACTATCGTGCACATATAAAAGTACTGAAATCAAAACAAGCCCTGATATCAACAAAAACAAAATCAAATTTACATGATTTCCTCCGACAACGCTCGAGATGGATTTCAAAAAGTTTATACTACCGGGATTGGGAAATCTTACGTACGGCTCTTGTTGTTTTGCTCGCTAATTTGTCTGTATTAACGGCAGGCCTGTATTGGTTACTGGCTGATCACCCATGGCTTTTTATGATATTGTTTATAATGAAGTTGCTGGCAGATGGATTTTTTATGTCGGCTTTATTGGCATTTCTCCATATTAAATTCAGGCCCGGTGCATATTTAGTTTCCGGCATTGTTTATCCATTCTATCTTTCATTGAGCATTGCATGGGCTTTTTTAGTCCCGGTGCAATGGAAGGGGAGAATACAATGAACATATAACTGACGGATAGGAATTGACGGGTTATTCATTAGAGTGTCTGCATATTTTCCTCTTTGTGAACTAAGGAGGACCGGAAAGCAGAATGCGGGCCACGGATAAAAAATCAGGTACGATGAAGCCTGGAATCTATACCATGAAGTGTGGATTCCTGCATATGAGACTTCACCGTTAACTATGAACTCCTTATCTTTGAGTCTTTCCTACTTTATTATGGCAATTTCTTCTGTTACAACAGTCTGGTTAAGATCTGCCTTGATAATATATATACCGGGAGAGAGGCCTTCTTTTCCGGGAAAGAATGGGAACCTGTATATGCCAGTGTCCATATAGTCATCAAGCAGAGTACGGATCATTCTTCCTGTGTTATTGTATATTTCAATTTTCACTTTACCCGGACTGACAAGCTTATATTCAATTGTCATCCTTTCATGGGCTGGATTTGGATAAGCACGTATGGATGTTGAATACTTGTCTGGCTCAACATCTGCCACCGGTGAATTTATTACATTGTTATAGGCTGCCTGATAACTATAGGTTACAGAGTAGCCGACTGATGTTTTTATGGCTGTCAGTACAAGCAGGGGATATCGGTTGTAACACCCATACCAGCGAAAAGTAGTAATATTGATAAAATGAGTTGTTCCGCTAACTTCCATTTCATACGATTTTACTGTCTTTACCCTTAAGGCATTGTCAATAGTTGCATTTCCGGGCAATATCAGTTTACCCGATCCATCGGCTGTAACTTCATAATTGCCTGCCAGAGGAAATTCACAGTTCCCCATTTTCATGGAACCATAATAATCTCCCGAATACCGGTCCCCCATGGTAAACGGGAATACCATTTTTATAAATGGCTTTTTATAAGTTACAATAACCGTGTTATTGTGTGTGGAATATCCATACTGTTCAATGTTATCCGGAGTGACCTTCAGATAAAAGCGGTTGCCGAATTCCGCCAGTGCTGTATTTGCCTGGTTAAAAGCATCAGTAACTTTCAATCGTGTGTTTCCTGAGATGGTCCCCGTAAAATCCGAAATGGCTTCAAGGAATGAAAAGTCCCATAAAGCATTATACCCCTCATGACCGGGATCGACATATTTGCACAGGATCATGTTGTTGTTCAGACCTGCCTGAAGCGCGTGCGTTTCATAAGTTAAAACAGGAGGCTTCTGAGAGAACGCGGTAATAAGCAGGAAACAGAAATCAATAAGGATACATACAATTTTTTTCATAACCATAATACGTTTGTGAATAGTATATCGATTATTCAGGTAACGAATCAATTACCCATTTCAGACATAAATTTGATTCGCATCAGCCTGATCTCTTCTTCATTATAATTATCTTCTCCCAACTCTTTTAAGGCCGCTTCGAGCGATTCTGTCTCCGCTTCTTCACGGAAATAATCGAAAATTTCCTGTTGATGATCTTTATCAAGGATATTGTTGATATAATAATCGAGGTTCAATCGTGTACCTGAGTTTACGATTGCTTCGATCTCATCCAGCAAGTAACTCATATCCAGATTCTTAGCGGAAGCTATATCTTCAAGGTCCATTTTTCTGTCTATACTTTGGATGATATATACTTTTAGGCCGCTCTTATTGACAACCGATTTAACCACCATATCCTGGGGCCGTATGATTTCTTTTTCGTCGACGTAATTTTTGATAAGTTCAACAAACTCTTTACCGTAACGTTTTGCCTTTCCTGCTCCCACACCGGTAATACTCTGTAGTTCTTCGATGGAAACCGGATATTGAATTGCCATATCTTCAAGTGAGGGATCCTGGAAAATAACAAAAGGAGGAAGATTAAGCTGTTTGGATATTTTTTTACGCAGGCTTTTCAGAATGTTAAACAATTCTTCGTCCACTGTTCCTGGTCTTTCTGGTCCAGCCAGATTTTCTTCCGTTTCATCTGTATCGGCGTAATCATGGTCTTCGGAAAGCATAATTGAATATGGATTCTGGATGTATTCCAATCCTTTGGGATCGACCTTTAACAATCCGTAGTTCTCTATGTCCTTTTGAATAAGCCTGGCGATTAGTGCCTGCCGGATTACCATGTTCCAGAATTTCTCATCTTTTTCTTGTCCCGATCCAAACACATCCAGCATGTGATGGTTATATGATTTGACGGCACTTGATTTGATTCCGGTTAATATACCGGCAATATGGTCGGCTTTAAATTTTTCCTTTACTGCAACTATGGTTTGTATAACTTTAATAATATATTCACTTCCTTCAAAATTGATTTTAGGATGGAGGCAATTGTCACAGTTATCACAGGTACCTTTCATTTCCTCACCAAAGTAATTCAGGAGTTGCTTGGGGCGGCAAACCGATGATTCTGCATAAGCTACCGTTTCCAGTAACAATTGCTTCCCGATTTCCTGTTCGGCAATAGGTTTACCCTGCATAAATTTTTCCAGTTTCTGAATGTCCTTATAACTGTAAAAAGCAATACATTTCCCTTCACCGCCATCACGGCCGGCCCGTCCGGTCTCCTGATAATAGCCTTCAAGGCTTTTCGGGATATCGTAGTGAATTACGAACCTTACATCGGGTTTATCAATACCCATGCCGAATGCAATAGTAGCTACAATGACATCCACTTCTTCAAGCAGAAATTTATCCTGGTTCGTGCTTCGGGTGGTAGAGTCAAGACCCGCATGATAAGGTAAGGCTTTAATACCATTTACCTTTAATGTTTCAGCAAGTTCCTCCACCTTTTTACGGCTCAGGCAATAAATAATCCCTGACTTCCCATGATTGTTTTTAATGTATTTAATTATTTCCTTGGTAACGTTTTTCTTTGGCCTGATTTCATAATAAAGATTGGATCTCCGGAATGATGATTTGAATACATGAGCTTCCAGCATTCCGAGGTTTTTCTGGATGTCGTGTTGAACTTTAGGTGTGGCTGTTGCTGTTAGTGCAATGGTGGGTGCAAAACCTATATCATTGATAATCGGCCTTATCCTACGGTATTCCGGTCTGAAATCATGCCCCCATTCTGAAATACAATGGGCTTCGTCAATGGCATAGAATGAAATCTTTACCTGCTTGAGAAATTGAATATTATCTTCCTTTGTAAGTGATTCTGGTGCAATATAGAGTAATTTAGTCCTGCCTTCAAGAATATCATTTTTGACTTTGGTTATGGAGGCTTTGTTTAAGGAAGAATTGAGGAAATGAGCAACACCGTCATCTTCGCTGAAACTGCGCATGGAATCGACCTGGTTCTTCATAAGTGCAATCAGGGGTGAAATAATGATAGCGGTGCCTTCAAGAATAAGTGCGGGTAACTGGTAGCAAAGAGACTTTCCTCCACCGGTTGGCATCAACACAAAAGTATCATTGCCAGCCATTACATTACGAATAATAAGCTCCTGATTTCCTTTGAAGCTGGTAAATCCAAAATGCTTTTTTAAAACTTCACTTAATGAAATTTCAGTTTTAACGCTCATAATTTTGTAATAATCAGACAGAATAGCTTTTTCAAAGCCCTGGATGATCTTGAATATTCGGAATAATCAATACATTTGTAAACTTAACTAACTAAGTTAATAATTTTTTCAGTAATTAATCTGTATTGGAATGGTATTTTTATAGATCATTTTATATAGTTGTTCATTATCATTTTTAATCAAATGACCGATAAGCAGAAGGGTGAAATGACTTTTCTTGAACACCTGGAGGAGTTGAGGTGGCATTTAATTCGTTCGGCTGGGGCAATTGTTGTTTTTGCTGTTCTGGCCTTTTTTTTTAAACGAATTGTTTTTGACGTAATTATCATGGGGCCCAGTCATGCCGATTTTATTACCAACAAATTACTCTGCAGGCTTGGATATGCCATGGATATTCCAAAACTTTGTCTGAATACCAAGCCCATTATGTTACAAAGCATTGAGATGGCCGGACAATTTACAACTCATATTAAGATATCCGTTATTGCAGGGCTGATAATTGCTTCACCTTATGTTTTTTATGAATTCTGGAAATTTGTCAGACCTGCGCTGTACACAAAAGAACGTAAAGCAGCAAGGGGAGCTGTCTTGGCAGTATCATTACTGTTTCTTACAGGTCTTCTTTTTGGCTATTTTGTAATTTGCCCGCTGACTGTTAATTTTCTCCTGAATTATAAAGTGAGTGAAATTGCCCAGAATAATATTAAGCTTATGTCATATGTGGCTAATGTAACAGGAATTGGTATGGCCTCCGGAATCGTTTTTGAACTTCCAGCCGTGACGTATTTCCTGACTAAGATCGGATTGGTTACGCCTGATTTCTTAAAAAGTCACCGAAGACACGCTATTGTCGCTATTCTTATTCTGGCAGCCATTATTACTCCTTCTCCCGATGTTTTCAGTCAGCTCCTGGTAGCTCTTCCCTTACTTGTTCTTTACGAGATCAGCATTCTGATTTCCAAGCGGGTTTTCCTGCAGGAGGTTACCAGTATGGCCGGATAATACTATATTAATAACAATTGTTGCATGATCCTCAGAACCGAAAATTTAGTCAAGAGATATCGATCGCGCACAGTGGTCAAAAATGTTTCCATTCAGGTTGAACAGGGTGAAATTGTGGGACTGCTCGGGCCAAATGGTGCCGGTAAAACAACTTCATTTTATATGATCGTAGGATTGATTGCGCCCAACGAAGGCAGGATCTACCTGGAAGATGAAGATATTACCCGCGAACCGGTATACCGAAGGGCTCAGAAAGGTATTGGTTACCTGGCTCAGGAAGCTTCTGTTTTTCGCAGGCTAAGCGTTGAAGATAATCTCAGGGCGATACTCGAAATGACTAATTTAACCAAGGAAGAACAACGTTTCAGGGTTGAATCACTTATTAATGAGTTTGGTTTGCAGAAAATACGCAAAAGCCTTGGTATACAGCTTTCGGGGGGGGAAAGACGCCGCACTGAAATAGCCCGGGCTTTGGCCCTGAAACCCCATTTTTTCCTGCTTGATGAACCGTTTGCCGGAGTAGATCCGATTGCTGTGGAGGACATCCAGTCAATTGTTGCCAACCTGAAGGATAAAAACATAGGGATCCTAATTACCGATCATAATGTACATGAAACGCTGTCTATTACCGACAGAGCCTATCTGTTATTTGAAGGTGAAATACTGAAGCAGGGCACATCCAAGGAATTGGCCGAGGACGAGCAGGTAAGACGGGTTTACCTGGGGAAGAATTTTGAGTTGCGGTAGAAATAAGTTAACAGTTAACGGTAAACAGTGAACAGCAATTCGTGAACTGTTAACCGTGAACCGTGAACTACTATTTCAACTCATACGCCATAACCCTGTTGTCACCAAAGGTGGGAACCAACAAAAGGTTCATGGATGGTATGAACTCAATATCAGCAGCATTAATCTTTTCGGGAGTTGTATCGAGCAATTTTACTTTTGGATTTTTCGTATGAACCAGGTGTACATTCCCAAGCCAGTCTGAAATAATGTAGTTGCCTTTTTCATCTGACACAATACCGTCAATGCCGCCGGTATTCAATATGTAGTCTTTGATTTCCCTGGATTTCAGACTAATGCAAACAATCCTGTCCCGTAATCCTGCAAACAGATTACTGCCACTCACAAACAGACCATTGGGATGATTCAGCTGTTCGGATTGTATGAAAAGCTCAGGAGCACCGTTCTTTATCCGGTAAATGGCATTATCATTCATGTCAGATACGTAAACAAAACCCTCTTTATCAATGGTGATGTCATTGAGAAATTTAGCACTGTTAACAGGAAAACGCTGCACGATCTTTTGCAGGTTTATGTCGATTTTAACAATTTCATCAATATCAGACACATAAAGAAAATTACCGGCTATCCCCATACCCTTTGGTGCACTCAGTCCTTTGCACCATTCCAGCTCTAATATTTTACCTTCGGGCGAAAGACTTGTTATGAAACCGTTATTATCCTTGTCGGAAGGACCTCCCGCCACATTGGAAACATAGATTACATTTCGTTGCTGATCAAAACATACCGATTCGGGTGTTCTCAGTATGGACGGAGTTTCCCATTTCTTAACCAGTCTGTCGGACTGGAATGAATTCTGAGCTGCAATGGAAAGCTGAAGAAAGAATATGGGAAGGATCATGATGCGTTTCATAAGATATGGTTTTGGTCAACCAAAAATACATCATTTTGAAATATTGTTCGATAATTTTCCTCTTAATTCCTGAACTTTTGTGTTAAAAGCAGATTTTTTATTGACTTATGAATGAAACTGTTATATGAAGATAAACTATCCTTATTTCCAATTATCAATAAATATAATTGTTTTTTAGTTTAAATAATATACATTTGTATTTAATATGACTATTGGTCATTATATTACTATGGGTATAATTGAGCGAAGAAAAAGGGAAAAGGAACGGCGCAGGAATGATATTCTGGATGCTGCTGAAAAGGTTTTTTTTAAGAAGGGAATTGAACAGTCTACGATGGATGATGTTGCCGCTAAGGCTGAACTTAGCAAAGGCACTATTTATCTTTATTTTAAGAGCAAAGAGGAACTGTATTTTGCCATTGGTATAAGAGCCCACATGGCACTTAGGTGCATGTTTGAAAAGGCAATTTCTGCTGATAAAACGATTATGGAAAATATTATGGGGGTAGGAAAGGCATTTGTAAAATTTGCCAACGACTACCCTGATTATTTCAAAACTATGATACACTTTGAAGCTGATTTTGATATACATCATATTGCGGAACAACATACAAGATTATGTAAGAAACAAGAAGATCCTATGTCGTTGTTTATTGATTTGCTGCAGCAAGGTATGGATGCCGGTGTGATCAGAGCAGACATATCGGCGGCACAGTTGGCTCACATCCTTTGGACCCAGACCACCGGAGTTTTAAAGCTGGCCACTACAAAGGACTTCCATACGGATTTACAAGGTGTATCGCAAGATGAAATTATTATAAACCATTTTGAAATTCTTAAACATGGGTTCAGTAAAATCAACTAATACTGTAAGGATTGTTATTGCATTATTGCCTTGCTTTTTATTAATATCCATTTTGGGGAAGACACAGACCCCGGTATTGAATGCCTATATCAGGGAGGGACTTGAACATAACCTGGCATTACAGCAAAAGCAGTATGATTATTTCAGGAGTATCCAGGTGTTACGCGAGGCAAAAGGAATGTTTTACCCTTCTGTGAGCTTTAACGCACGTTATACCGTAGCCCAGGGAGGAAGAATCATTGAATTTCCCGTTGGCGATATGCTTAATCCGGTTTATCAGACCCTTAATGATATTACCGGCAATAATAATTTTCCGATGCTCGAAAACCAGGAATTTCAATTCTACAGGCCAAGGGAACAGGAAACAAAAATACAGGTGATTCAACCCATTATTAACACACAACTCATGCTAAACCGCAAGATCCAGTCATCGCTGACCGAAACTGAAAGAATCGATGCCGAGGTATACAAAAATTATCTGATAAAGGAGATCAAAACAGCTTATTACAGTTATTTGAAGGCTGTCAGGCTTGCTTCTCTGATCAAAAAAACACGCGTTTTATTGGAGGAGAACATCCGGGTGAATGAATCGCTGTTCGCTAATGATAAAGTGACCCTTGATGCTGTGCTGCGATCACAATCGGAATTAAGCAAACTGGAATCAAAACAGGCTGAATCTGAAAAACTTGTAAAAGTCTCGGTCGCTTATTTTAATTTTCTCCTGAACAGGCCACAAAATAATGAAATCATGGACGACAGCCTGATGGTGATCGAAGAATGGATTTACAGTGCAGAAGAAACAGCGTCAAGGGCTGTTGAAAACCGTAAAGAACTAATAATGTTGAAACAATTCACCAAAGCTGCTGATCTGAATTACAGGATGTATCAGTACAATAAATTGCCTGTTTTGCTGGGTGTTGCAGAATATGGTTTACAGGGTGAAGACTATAATATTACATCGGATAGTGATTACCTGCTTGCTTCGGTTATATTCCGATGGAATATTTTTAGCGGTTTTCAGAATAATACAAAGATAAAGCAGGCTCGGATACAGAAAGAAATGACCGAAAAGCGTTATGATGAAGTAAAATCATCGATAGAGCTTGAAGCCATCCAGGCATGGTACGATCTTCAGGCTTCTCAAAAAGCCATAGAAGCTTCAAAAAAGCAATCCGAAGCCATAAAAAAAGCATTTGATATCATACAAAAAAAATACAGCGAAGGCCAGGCCAGCCTGCTTGAATATTTGGATGCACGCACAGCCATGACCAGTGCTGAAGAAAGCCTGATTATCAGCCAATACGATTATCTTATTAAAATGGCTGAACTGGAAAGAGTATCCGGCTATAATAATGTTGAAGAATTTATCCGATAAAATCCCAAAACATGAAAATAAAAACAATCATACTGCAGGCTCTTGTTTTCCTTTCTTTAGTTGCATGTCGCGATAACAGCCCGATATCCACAAAATTAAAACCCATACCGGTTAAGGTACAGGAAGTAGTTTCAGTGAACCACCAGCAGGTTATCCATTCAAGCGGTAGAATTTCTACAAGCCAGGAACAGAAATTAAGTTTTAAGACCGGAGGTATAATACGTAAAATATATGTTACCGAGGGGCAAACCGTTAACAAGGGAGATATCCTCGCCAGTCTTGATCTTTCAGAAATACAGGCAAAAGTGAACCAGGCCCGCGAATCGTATGAAAAGGCAGAGCGTGATTATGCCCGCCTGATGAATTTGTTTAATGACAGTGTTGCCACCCTCGAGCAATTACAGAACACCAAAACAATGTTAGAGATATCCAGGTCAAATTTTGATATTGCTGCCTTTAATATGCGGCATTCGACCCTTGTTGCCCCTTCAAAAGGCAGGATTCTTAAAATAGTAATGGAAGAGAATGAAGTGGCCGGTCAGGGATACCCTGTGATCTTATTTGGTTCAACCGAGGGAAACTGGATTGTAAGGATCCATGTGACCGATCGTGATAGGGTTAAAATAAGGCCGGGTGACACAGCTGTTATAAAATTGGATGCATATTTGGGCGAAACCTTTCCGGCAGAGGTGTCTGAACTGGCAAATGCGGCTGATCCGTATACAGGTACATTTGAGGTGGAGCTTTTATTGAAGGTTCCTGATAAATATCAACTGTTGACAGGTATGATAGCAAGAGCTGATATTTATGTTCATACTGGAATAACGGTATCCGTTATCCCGCTTGAGGCTTTGGTGAAGATGACGGGTAATACAGGTTATGTATATGAGATTGCTGATGGAATTCCCTTTAAAAGAGCTGTCTCCATCGTTGAGATCAGGCAAAATGATGTACTTGTATCAACAGGCTTTAAACCCGGAACGCTTATCATTACTGAAAATGTGAATCTAATTTCCGACATTACGGCTATTACAATTTCAAAAAGCAACAATTAAAATCCTGCAGGGATGAAACTACCTAAAATTGCCTCTGAGAATTATCAGTTTACCATTATGCTGTTTATTGTTCTCGCTTTTGCGGGTATTTTTTCATATTTTAATATGCCAAGGACAGAAAATCCGTCGGTTCAGATACCCGGAGCGTCCATAGTAGTTATTTATCCCGGAGGATCACCGAAAGACCTTGAAGAAATTATCGCTATCCCCATAGAAGAATCTGTTAATGAGCTGGAGGATATTAAAACCATTGAAACGACTATCCGCGATGGCATTGTGACTATTGCAATCGAATTTGTTTTTAATACCGATGCTAAAGACAAATACGATGAGGTAGTGTCAAAAGTCAATGCATTAAAAAACCAGTTACCCGATGACATACATTCCCTTGAAACCTTTAAGTGGAGCACTTCCGATGTAAACATCCTGCAATTTGCATTTGTTTCTGAACAGGCTGATTATGCCGAACTTGAGGCAACAGCCGATAACCTGAAAAGAGAAATTGAAAGAGTTGCCGGAATCCGGAAAGTTGAGTTACATGCATATCCCGAGCAGGAAATCAGAATCTCTCTTGATGTTGAAAAGATGGCGTTGATGAATATTACACTTGAACAGGTTGCCAGTGCTATTGTCGCTTCCAATACAAAAATACCGGGCGGATCGCTGGTGCTGGGAGATAAAAGTTTTACTCTGAGGTCAAATGCATCCTACGAAGAGATTCGGGAAATTGAGAACACGGTTGTCAACTCCTGCAACGGGCAACTGGTCTTCCTGGGTAATATAGCCACTGTGGCAATGGATTACAAAGATCAGGACTATATCGGGAAATTCAACGGGGGAAAAGCGTTATTTCTGACCGCACAACAAAAGGAGGATGTCAACCTGTTTGATATTATGGATAACGTAATGCTGGTTGTGGATGCACATCGTAAGCAATTGCCGGACAATATCAGGCTGGAATGCATTTTTGATCAGTCTTATTTTGTTGACAACCGTATCAACAGTTTTCTGATTAACCTCCTTGAAGGTATTCTGATAGTAGGAGTCTTGATATTTCTTACACTGGGATTCAGGTCTTCACTTTTAACCATGATGGCAATACCTTTGTCCATCATCATCGGTATTTGGATAATCCATGTATCCGGTTTTGGCCTGCAGCAAATCTCTGTTGCCGGTATGATTGTGGCACTGGGTATGCTGGTTGATAATTCCATCGTTGTGGTACAGAATATCAATCGTCATATTGCAATGGGATACAGTAAACCGGAAGCTGCTATCAGAGGAGCCGAACAGATCGCTTGGCCGGTGATCAGCTCCACCCTCACAACAGTAGCTGCTTTTATTCCTATCATTATGATGAAAGACAAATCAGGAGAATTCATCAAGAGCCTGCCTGTAGCCGTAATCGCAACATTGATGGCCTCCCTGCTTATCGCATTAACCATCACACCTTATCTGGCCGGCAGGGTATTGAGAAAACCCGAAAACGGTATCCAGGGATCAGGTTTTATGCGTTGGATAACATGGGTTATCGACAATCCGTATAGGAAAATCCTTGATCTTGCTTTAAGAAGAAGGATGGCCACATTAACCATAGCCTTTTTTGTTTTTCTAGTATCGGTTTTTGTATTCATTCGATTTGTCGGAATCAGTTTCTTTCCAAAAGCGGAACAGCCTCAGTTTTTGGTTCAGATTAATATGCCCGAGGGGACTCATATTTCACGTACTGATGAAGCTGCAAGGTTTGTTGAAAACATACTGGATACTTTACCTGATGTGATGCATTATGCCACGAATGTAGGACACGGGAATCCACGTATATATTATAACGCTTTTTCTAAAAATTATGCTGAAAATTATGCCGAATGTTATGTTCGGTTAACGCAATATAACGTGAAAAAATTTGACCGGATGATAAAGCAATTGCGTGAGGTATTCTCATCATATCCTGAAGGAGAGATATCTGTTAAAGAATTTGAACAAGGCACTCCTATTCTTGCTCCTGTTGTGGTCACATTGCTGGGGAAAAACCTGGATGACCTGACGAAGGTTTCTTTGGATATTGAGAACCATATGCAGCAAATACAAGGAATAGTAAATTGTGAAAATCAGCTCAGCAAAACAAAAAGCGATTTGTATATCATGGTTAACAAAGACAAGGCAAACTTTTTTGGAGTTCCTGTTTTAGAGATAGACCGTACTTTGAGGACGTTGGTAAGTGGTGCCGGTATTTCAGCATACAGAGATAAGGAAGGAAAGGAATTTGATATTACGTTAAGAATGCAGAAAAACGGTTATACAAAACCGGATGATTTGAAAAAAATATTTGTTAAATCAATATCGGGTAAACATATTCCTTTATTTCAACTGGTTAACCTTGAGTTTAAGGGAGCTCCCGGTCTCATTACCCATAAGGACCTTCAGCGCTCTGCCAATATTACGGCTGATATTGTTAAAGGTTATACCCTTGATGAGGTCTTGGCGCCGTTGACGGAATATCTGAACGATTACAAGCTTCCCCAGGGAATAACATACAATATGGCCGGAGAGCTGGAAAACCGACAGGAATCTTTTGGCGGTATGATAGAGGCGATTATCATAGCCATGCTTACTATTTTTGCTATTCTTATTGTACAGTTCCGTTCGTTCGTGCAGCCTCTTATCATTTTTATAGCCATCCCCTTAGCCCTGATCGGTGCCATCTGGGCCTGGTTCATTACGGGTAACACTTTTTCATTTACTGCCTTTATCGGACTTATCAGCCTGGTTGGTATTGTGGTTAACAATTCGATTATTCTGGTCGACTTTAGCAACAAACTTGTGGGGCAGGGCAAAAGTGTTACCGATGCTGTTAAAGAGGCAGGACAAGCCAGGTTTACACCTATCATTCTTACTTCACTAACGACCATTGGAGGATTGCTCCCACTCACCATTGGCGGTGGAACGCTCTGGGCACCACTGGCATGGGGAATAATCGGCGGATTGCTTACTTCAACCTTGCTGACCCTTATCGTAACGCCGGCCGTCTATGATCTGGTAACAAAATGGATGCACAGGACAAAACGGCATCATTTTTAAAACCTGAGCAAGAAATAGTTTCGCAAGTCCTCCGTTTGTCAAACATATGCAAAATTTATTATCATGCTGCCATTACGTATGGATGTCAGATAAGGGTAAGGATGAGGTTTTTTGTTCACGGAAAAAAATGATAACTTTGCGCCGTTTATTCGATGGGCGATATTACGATATCATGCGGATGTGGCGTAATTGGTAGCCGCGCAAGATTTAGGATCTTGTGCCGAAAGGCGTGGGGGTTCGAGTCCCTTCATCCGCACACAGTGAGGATGGCAACATGAGCGATAGCGCATGTTGCAGCATTTCGAAGAAAAGCCAAAGGGATCCCGATGATGCAGTTCTGCGAAATCTGAAAGATGAGTTAGAACTGCACAATCGGGGAGTCCCTTCATCCACACTTAATTCTCACAACCGCCTGGCGTTATGGGATTCTTTCCATCTTCTAAGGCGGTTTTAAAATTGTTTTGTTAATTGAATGTATTTAAAGAAGGTATCGAATGAACATTACGAGAGACAACATTGATGAATTGAATGCAGTGGTTAGGGTCCGGATTGAAAAATCAGATTATGAACAGAAAGTTGAAAACACCCTGAAAGACTATAGGAAGAAAGCGCGGATTGATGGATTCCGGCCCGGTATGGTACCCATTGGTGTGATACGGAAAATGGTCGGAAAATCAGTTATTGCTGAAGAAGTTAATAAAATACTGGAAGAATCATTGCATGCGTATTTCACTAAAGAAAACCTTAATATATTGGGTGATCCTTTACCTCATGACGACAAAAATCCGGAGATCAGCTGGGATACACAAACGGAATTTGAATTTGTTTTTGACATCGGGATTGCCCCCGAATTTGAGGCACCTGTCAACAATAAAGAGAAGATAACTTATTATAAAATAATCATTGATGATGAAGCACGGTCACAGCATATTGACAGACTGAGATCACGCTTTGGCAGTTTTAAGGAAACCGGTCAGATAAAGGGAAATGAGATGATTAAAGCCGATATGGTTCAGGTGGATAAACAGGGCGAACCGGTGCCTGAAGGAATAAAAGCGGATGATGCAACCATCTACCTTGAATATATCAAAGAGGAAAAAATAGTAAAGCAGTTTATGGATATGCAGGTTGGGAAGCAGCTAATCATTGACCTGCATAAGACATTTCCCAACGAAACCGATCGGGCTGCTTTACTAAAAACCGACAAAGAGAAACTTGACGGGATAAAAGATGATTTTCGCCTTACCATCAAATCCATTTCTACCTTCGAGAAACCTGAAATAAATCAGGAATTGTACGATAAGCTTTACGGGAAGGATGTTATTAAAACTACAGAAGAATTTGATCAACAGGTAAATAAGGAGCTGGCTGCATCCTTTGAGCGCGAAAGTGAATATAAATTTACACATGATGTCAGGGATTATTATTTGAAAAAATTTAAAAAGAACCTCCCTGTTGAATTTTTAAAGAGATGGTTGTTAAAAGTCAACGAGGGCAAGCTTACCAAAGAACAACTCGAAAAAGATTTTAACCATTTCACCGACGACCTGAAGTGGCAGCTGATTAAATCAAAAATCGTGCGTGAACATGATATAAAAATCACGGAAGAAGAGTTAAGGGCATTCATTAACTTTAACTACCGGATGCAATTCTTGCAATACTATGGAATTGCCAACGTCCCGGAAGAAACACTTGCCGGTTATGTTGAAGAAGCCATGAAAAGTAAATCCGAAATCCGCCGGCATTCCGAAAAACTGATCGAAAACAAGGTGTTTGAGCTGATTAAGAAAAGTGTCAAGCTGGAGGAAAAGGAAATTAAACATGAAAAATTTAATAAATTACTGGAGAAGTAAGTATATTTATAGAACCAAGAGCCAGGAACCACAAATCAGGAGTAAAGACAACGGACAATAAACGTACGAATTAAGACGACTAAACCAGGATGATTTGTATGTCTAAAATGGGGCATAAACTTTTGAATTTTCAGGCAATGAATAAGAAGAACCTTTACCAATTAAGCGTGTTACTCATATAAAATAACAACAAAAGCATTAATATTATGGACTTGTATAAAGATTTCACAAAATACGTTACGGGTCATGCCGGTATAAGCAGCATAAATTTGCATCGGTATACCTCGGTGGCAAACAGTTATATTTCTCCTACCATCATTGAGGAGAGGCAGTTAAATATTGCCCAGATGGATGTTTTTTCGCGTTTGATGATGGACAGGATTATTTTTTTGGGATTGCCTGTCGATGATTTTGTGGCCAACGTCATTCAGGCTCAGCTCCTGTATCTTGATTCTGCTGATCCCGGAAAGGATATCCAGATTTATTTCAATACCCCGGGAGGGGCCGTACATGCCGGACTGGGTATTTATGATACGATGCAGTATATTTCCTGCGATGTGGCAACCATCTGTACGGGTATGGCTGCATCCATGGGAGCAGTGCTATTGTGTGCCGGAGCCAAAGGAAAACGTTCTGCTCTCAAGCATTCCCGGATTATGATACACCAGCCTATGGGTGGTGTCCAGGGACAGGCAGCAGATATTGAGATTACCGCACGGGAAATAGTAAAACTGCGATCTGAATTATACAACATTATAGCCAGTCATACCGGAAAACCGATTGAGAAAGTGGAAAAGGATTCTGACCGTGACTACTGGATGACGGCTAAAGAAGCCATGGATTATGGAATGATTGATGAAGTGTTGGAAAGAAGTAAAAAGAAATAATGATTTTTACAATATGAATAGTAACTTTGTGTCGATGTTTTCGTTAGTTATAGTTATAATACCATTATAAACGATGGATAAATGTTCCTTTTGCGGACGGGATAAACGTGAGACCAACCTTCTTATAGCCGGGATCTCAGGACACATATGCGACAGCTGTGTTGAGCAGGCGTATGATATTGTTCAGGAGGAAATTAAGAAAACTCACCCGTTTGATCTCAATTCCATTAAATTGCTTAAGCCCAAGGAAATAAAGAAATTCCTTGATCTATATGTTATCGGGCAGGAAGAAGCTAAAAAGATTATTTCTGTTGCTGTATACAATCATTACAAGCGACTGATCCAGTCGAACCGGAAAGAAACGGAAGATGTCGAAATTGAAAAATCAAACATCATTTTAGTGGGAGAAACAGGGACTGGTAAAACATTATTGGCCAGAACAATAGCTAAATTACTCCATGTTCCTTTTACCATCGTTGACGCAACGGTTCTCACCGAAGCAGGTTATGTGGGTGAAGATATTGAAAGTATCCTTACACGTTTGTTACAGGTTGCCGATTATAATCTCGAAGCGGCTGAAAAGGGCATCGTGTTCATTGACGAAATCGATAAAATTGCTCGTAAGGGTGATAATCCGTCCATTACCCGGGATGTTTCAGGAGAAGGAGTACAACAAGGCCTGCTGAAACTGCTCGAAGGATCAATTGTGAACGTACCGCCACAGGGAGGCCGGAAACATCCGGATCAGAAAATGATACCGGTAGATACACGGAATGTACTTTTTATTTGTGGCGGGGCATTTGAAGGTATTGAGCGAAAAATTGCACAACGCCTGAATACAACTGTTGTAGGTTATAATGCTGCGCGTAAATCCGATATTATTGATCGCAATAACCTTATGCAATACATTGCGCCGCAGGATCTTCGTGCTTACGGAATGATCCCTGAAATAATCGGTCGCCTTCCCATGCTGACATTTTTGCATCCACTGGACAAAAAGGCTTTACGCAGCATTCTTACCGAGCCAAAAAACGCAATTATCAAACAATATATAAAACTCTTTGAACTCGATGGCATCAAACTGACATTTGAAGAGGAAACCTTGGATTATGTTGTTGAGAAGGCAGTTGAGTTTAAACTTGGCGCCAGGGGATTGCGTTCCATCTGTGAAGCCATCATGATCGATGCTATGTTTGAACTACCTTCCGGTGAAGAGAATGAAATAAACATTACCGCTGATTATGCCAAGTCAAAAATTGAAAAAGTGAATCTGCAACGATTAAAAGCTGCCTGATTCTTTGTTTTTTTCGATTCATCCTTTATATTTGCATTCAAAATGGTAAATAAAAAATGAGAAAAATTTATACAACTTGGTGGTGGTTCAGCAGTTTCCTCATTAAACCGTGAGACCATACTCCTATTGTATAAATTAACAATATAGAAACGGCCTATCGTACTCACGGTAGGCCGTTTCTGTTTAAAAATCAAGCTCATTATAAACGAAATACAAGATAACTATGAAAACATTCACTTTTCGAACCACTTCAAAACGTTTACTGGCAGATACGATAACACCGGTAAGCATCTATCTGAAGATCAGGGATATCTATCCCAACAGTATATTGTTGGAAAGCTCTGATTATCATGGCAATGAAAACAGTTATTCCTTTATATGCTCAGGTCCGGTGGCTACTTTCCTGGTTGACAATGGTGTTTATACCGCCACCTATCCGGATGGATCTATTGACCAGGCTCAACTGGATTCTTTTGAAAAAAGGTTTAATGAATTTATGCATTGCTTCAAACCATTGAAGACAGACGAAAAAATACCGGTAAACGGATTTTTTGGTTATACAGCTTATGATGCAGTCCGTTATTTTGAGAAAATAAAGTTGAACGCTACGATTAAGGAGGAGTATAAAATTCCCGATATCCATTACGGTTTTTACAAATACATTATTGCTATAAACCATTTTCAGAATGTTCTCTATATCGTTGAAAATCAGTTTGATGGTGAATCAAATGAAGGTGAGAAAATTGAATCCCTGCTGGTGAGCCGGAATTATGCGTCCTATCCTTTTCAGCCAGAAGGGGAAGAGCATTCCAATATCACTGATGAAGAGTATATGAAAATGGTAACCCGGGGAAAAGAACATTGCTACCGGGGTGATGTGTTTCAGATTGTAATGTCACGGCAGTTCTCCCAGCGATTCTCAGGTGATGAATTTAATGTATATCGGGCGTTGCGTTCTATTAATCCTTCTCCATATCTGTTTTTCTTTGATTATGGCGATTACAAGATTTTCGGATCGTCCCCCGAAGCGCAACTTAAAATACAAAAGGGAAAGGCTATCATTAATCCGATTGCCGGCACTTTTGTAAGGACCGGAGACGACGAAAAAGATAAACTGCTGGCACAGCAGTTATCAACTGATTTAAAAGAAAATGCTGAACATATTATGCTGGTTGACCTGGCCAGAAATGATTTAAGCCGCCATTCCGGCAATGTTAAAGTGGAAAGCTATCGTGAAATTCAATATTATTCGCATGTGCTGCATATGGTTTCAACGGTTTCCGGTGAACTTAACAAGTCATCCGGAATTGTGGATATGATGACCGCCACCTTTCCTGCCGGCACGCTTTCCGGAGCTCCGAAATATAAAGCCATGCAGTTAATTGATACATATGAAAATCAGGCCCGTGGCTATTATGGCGGTGCAATCGGTTTTCTTGATCTTAATGGCAACTTCAACCATGCAATCCTGATACGTACTTTCCTGAGTAAAAAAAATCATCTGTATTATCAGGCAGGTGCCGGTATTGTTGCTGTATCACGAGAAGAAAGCGAACTCCAGGAAGTCAATAACAAGCTGGGAGCCCTGAAAAAAGCTATTGAAATGGCCGCCGAAATTCAATAACAACAAACTTAAAGCGATCTGAAAAATCCATGTAATTATGTAACCTATAAAAGAATGAAAAAAATACTTGTCATTGATAATTACGATTCCTTTACCTATAACCTGGTTCAATATATCGGAAAACTTACAAGTGATCCCTTGAAGGTATTCCGTAACGATGAACTGGCACTGGAAGATATTGCGGATTACGATAAGATACTGCTTTCACCGGGTCCGGGCATTCCGGTTGAAGCCGGTATTTGTCTTGATCTCATCCGGCATTTTGCAGCATCGAAAAGCATACTCGGTGTCTGCCTGGGTCACCAGGCTATCGGTGAAGCATTTGGAGGAACACTGCTCAATCTTAATAAAGTATACCACGGTGTTGCCAGCCGTATTATCATCACACGTACGGATGATCCGCTATATATTGGTATTCCCCGTGAGTTTGAAGCCGGGCGATATCACTCCTGGGTCATTAATCCCGGGAACCTGCCGGAATGCCTTGAAGTTACGTGTATCGATGAAAAAGGACTGATCATGGGCGTAAGTCACAGGCAATATGATGTGAAGGGAGTGCAGTACCATCCTGAATCAATACTAACGAGAAACGGACTTGATATAATTAAAAACTGGCTTAACCTTTGAAAAGTAATCCTGTTCCGCCATTTATCAAATAATTCATTTTAAACATACTATCGAATGCGAAAAGTACTGAACTATCTGTTTGAGCATAAAACACTTTCCCGTGCAGAAGCAGAAGAAGTGTTAACCAATATTGCCAAAGGTGCTTACAGCGAGGCTGAAATAGCTGCCTTTCTGACGGTTTATTTAATGAGGAGCATTACCGTTGATGAGCTCAGCGGTTTTCGTGATGCTTTGCTCAACCTATGCCTGAAAGTTGATCTGTCCGGTTTTGATACCATTGATGTCTGCGGTACCGGGGGAGATAATAAGGACACTTTCAATATATCTACACTATCTGCGTTTGTAGTGGCTGGAGCCGGTGCCTTCGTTGCCAAACACGGGAATTATGGTGTCTCTTCAATCAGTGGATCCTCAAATATGATGGAATATTTCGGATATAAATTCTCGACTGACATTGACAAACTAAAAAAGGAAATTGAGAAAACCGGTGTTTGCTATATGCATGCTCCACTTTTTAATCCGGCAATGAAAAATGTGGCACCGGTTAGAAAGGCATTGAAAATCAAAACGTTCATAAATGTCCTTGGGCCCATGATAAATCCGAGTTTCCCTAAAAAGCAACTTATTGGAGTTTTTAGCCTCGAACTGGCAAGATTATATAATTATCTTTACCAGCAATCGGAGAAAGAATTTATTATTGTACACAGTCTTGATGGCTATGATGAATTTTCTCTCACAGGTGATGTTAAATTGATTGTTAACGGGGCCGAACATATTATGTCGCCTGAATCACTTGGATTCAGCAGAGTAGAAGGCAAAGCACTTATAGGTGGAGCAACCCTGGAAGAAGCAGCCTCGATTTTCAGGAATATCCTTGAAGGGAAGGGTACAACAGCGCAACACATGGTTGTCATCGCCAATTCAGCTCTGGCATTGCATTGTTATTTTCCCGGTAGGCCTTTGCATAAATGTATTTCACTGGCCCGCGAATCACTCGAAAGCGGTAAAGCGCTGGCATCATTTACAAAACTAATGGCGATGCAATCATGACCCTGTTAGACAGCATAATCAAACATAAACAACAGGAGCTGTCCGTGAAAATGGAAAAAACATCTCCTGAAGAGTTGAAAAGGCTGCCCGGCTTTTCCAGAAAAACGGTTTCTCTTACACGGGCGTTGTTGAATCCTGAAAGAACCGGAATTATTGCTGAGTTTAAAAGGAGATCCCCCTCAAAAGGTATCCTTAACGCTTATGCAACCGTTGAAGAAGTCACTACGGGCTATTTCCGGGCTGGGGCCTCGGCATTGTCAGTCCTTACAGATTCAACCTATTTTGGAGGTTCACCCGAAGACCTGAAACGGGCACGGGAAATAAATCCCATTCCCATTTTACGGAAAGATTTTATAATACACGAATATCAGGTAATTGAATCGAAAGCTCTGGGTGCTGATGCGATTCTGCTGATAGCAGCTGTATTGGACAAGGCGAAAATAAAAAAACTGGCTGATCTGGCCCGTTCTCTTCATTTGCAGGTTATCCTGGAGATCCATAATGTTACTGAAATTAAAATGATCAATGAGGCTATATCGGTAATCGGTGTCAATAACCGTGATCTCAGGGATTTTTCTGTCGATGTTGAACGATCCGTAAGAATGGCGCCTCTCTTACCACCTGAATTCTTGAAAATCGCTGAAAGTGGCATTAATTCGCCTCGGATCGTAAAGCATTTGCAGGTTCATGGTTATAACGGTTTTCTGATAGGTGAACATTTTATGTGTGATCCTGATCCGGCAACAGCATTTGCATCCTTTGTAAAACAATTAATACAGATACAATGAAAGTAAAGGTATGCGGTCTGAAAAACCGTCAAAACATTCGCGAAATAGTGGCCTGTAAACCCGATTTTCTGGGATTTATTTTTTACCGGCAATCCGTACGCTTTGTGGGTGAAAAATTTGATAGCCGGTTATTGCGAAGAATACCACCCTATATAAATAAAGTCGGTGTATTTGTTAATGAAAATCCCGATACCATTATGCGGTTGGTTGAAAGTTACAATCTCGATTTCGTCCAGCTTCACGGGGATGAGGATCCGGCATCAGTTGCAGTCATAAAGGCAAAAAGGATAGGAGTAATTAAATCCTTCCGAGTGGACAAAAATATGGATTTTGTTATAACAGAACCCTATTTGCCTTTGTGCGAATATTTTCTGTTTGATACGAGATCGGAGCTGTATGGAGGCACTGGTGAAAAGTTCAACTGGAAGGTAATGGAGGAATTCAGGTATACCAAACCTTTTTTTCTGAGTGGTGGAATATTGCCCGAAGATATAGCTGCAATTTCAGCATTAAAACACGCATCGTTATTTGCTGTTGATATTAACAGTGGTTTTGAGATCAGTCCGGGCATAAAAGATGTTTTTAAGATTTGTGAGTTTATTAAGGATGTTAAAAAAATATAACCGATGAATTTTGATGTAAATAACAACGGATTCTATGGGGAATTTGGCGGGGCTTTTGTTCCCGAAATGCTTTATCCGAATGTGAAAGAATTGCAGGATAATTATCTTGCAATAATGCATGAAAAGGATTTTCAACAGGAATACAGAAAAATGCTAAAGGATTATGTTGGACGGCCTTCTCCTTTATATCTTGCTGTCAGGTTATCGGAATTCTATAATACACAGGTTTTTCTTAAGCGTGAAGACTTGAATCACACGGGTGCACACAAGATTAACAATACCGTTGGTCAAATCCTCATTGCGAGGCGACTTGGCAAGACAAGAATCATTGCAGAGACCGGCGCCGGGCAACACGGTGTTGCAACGGCCACCGTGTGCGCGTTAATGGGTTTAAAATGTATTGTTTATATGGGGAAACTCGATGTGGAACGTCAGGCCCCCAATGTCTTGCGGATGAAAATGCTGGGAGCTGATGTAATCCCCGTATTTAGCGGTAATATGACACTTAAGGATGCTACCAACGAGGCTATAAGGGACTGGATTAACAATCCCGAGGATACACATTACATAATCGGTTCCGTTGTAGGCCCTCATCCTTATCCTGATCTCGTTACCCGTTTGCAGGCCATAATTAGTGAAGAAATGAAGTGGCAGCTGAAGGAACAAACGGGAAACGAAAATCCCAACTACATCATTGCCTGCGTTGGTGGCGGAAGCAATGCGGCCGGATCATTTTACCATTATCTGGATAATACGAATGTCAGACTGATAGCTGTGGAAGCTGCAGGAAAAGGAATTGACAGCGGTGAATCAGCTGCTACTATGGCATTGGGACGTCCCGGTATATTGCACGGCAGCAAGACTATGCTTATGCAAACAACAGATGGCCAGATAATTGAACCCTATTCCATTTCTGCAGGTCTCGACTATCCGGGGATCGGGCCCATTCATTCCCACCTTTACAAGTCCGGCAGGGCAATTTTTGAAAATGCTACCGATGAAGAGTCTCTTAAAGCAGCTTTCCGGCTTACTAAACTCGAAGGTATCATACCCGCTCTTGAATCCGCTCATGCACTTGCATTACTGGACAAATACAGATTCAAACCGGATGATGTGGTGGTGATCAACCTATCGGGGAGGGGAGACAAAGACATGGCGACATACATTAAGTATATGGAGGAGATTTAACTATAGAATCAAAGATCCTAAGGCAAGAACAAAGACCATATAATGTTTACAGTTGACGGATCACAGTTGAAAATAAATTATGCGGTGAGCTGTGAACCGTGAACCATGAACCTTGAATCCATAATCAACAAATCGAAAATTAACTATGAACAGAATAAACCAGCTTTTTCAAGATAAACCTTCGGATATACTTTCAGTTTACTTCACTGCAGGTCATCCGTCGCTCGATTCAACTGCCGATATAATAAAAACGCTTGCCGGGGCGGGTGCCGATATGATCGAAATTGGCATACCTTTTTCAGACCCCATGGCTGATGGTCCGGTAATACAGAAAAGCAGTGATAAAGCGCTTAAGAATGGTATGAGTCTTACACGACTGATGCAACAGCTTAAGGAAATCCGGAAGGAAGTTACTGCCCCCTTGCTTATGATGGGGTACCTCAATCCGGTCATGCAGTTTGGCATAGACAACTTTTGTCGGCAATGCCATGAGGTTGGAATTGACGGTGTTATTCTTCCCGATCTTCCGCTGGATCTTTACCTTGAAGAATACCGGCAAATATTTGTGCAGTATGACCTGCATGCTGTTTTTTTAATGTCACCACAGACTGGTGAAGAACGTATACGTCGTATTGATGAGGCAAGCGGAGGTTTTGTATACATGGTATCAGCTGCTTCAACAACGGGAGTAAAAGAAAGTTTTTCACCCGGACAGATAGCCTATTTTGAACGAATAAACCGCATGAACCTTAAAAATCCCCGATTGATAGGATTTGGGATATCGAATCGAAAAACTTTTGCAGAGGCTTGCAAATATGCCCAGGGAGCTATTATCGGCAGTGCCTTTATAAAAATCCTGGAAAAAGAAGGAGCCAGGGATGAAAATATCAGGAATTTTATTAAGGATTTAAAAAAGTAAATTCATACGCTGTCAATTATTTGGAAAATGACAGGATGAAAAGGCATTCGCATCTCTATCGTCATTCTTCAGTTTTTGTAATTTCAATTCTATTTGTTAATTTGGTCATTCAATTTGGCAGGCTGCCTTATTGAATATCATATCGTTTCAGTCAAACCACCGTCCTATGAAAAAACTTTATTTGTTATTTCTGTTCGTAAGTCCTGCTGTAATAACATTCAGCCAGGATATTCTTTTTAAAACCACTGGCGAAGAAATCCAGGTTAGGATAGTAGAAATAGGGGCTAACGAAATTAAGTACAAAAAATATGATTATCCCGAGGGGCCGGTATATATTATCGCAAAAAATCAGGTTTTCATGATAAAATATGAAAACGGCAACAAGGATGTTTTCGGCAATCCCCCAACATCTCCCGGTCAACAAGCCGTTCAGAAGCCCAAACCATCACCGGTGCCGGTAACTCCAAAACCTCCTGCCGTTGAACCTCCCAAGAGTAAATTCTATACCAATCGTCAGCACCTGTACTTCGCACTGGCTGCCGGATACGGTAATAGTTACGGAGGCTACGGCTTGCGGGTACAGGGTCGTTTTGGAGGCACGGTTGGCTTTGGCATTCATGCGGGTACAGGTTATCTTCCTTTGTTTATGGGTGATATTTTTGAATCTGCTGGTGGAGATCAGGGCCTTTTTATGATGTCAGGAGGACTGAAGTTCTTTGTATACAAGGGTATTTATATCAACACACAATTCGGGAGATTTGGCAAGAAATGGGTGTACGATTATTATTATAATTATTATGATTTTTACTATGATGAGGCTGAAGAGATTTTGTATGGCCCATCGTTTATGACGGGAGTCGACTGGATCTTCGGAAAGCATTTTGGTTTTAATGCAGCTGTAGGAATTTCGATTGCTGTGGAGGATGGTTATTATAGAGGAGATGTATTTTCTGCAGTTGACTTAGGTTTTGTTGTTAAGTTTTAGGGACAATATAGTTATCTGTTGTTAGCCGATATGAAAAAAAGAGGCTGGAATTATCGTTATCCAGCCTCTTTTTTCGCTTATTCATTAACCAAGGTAAGCTTTCAGCAGCTTATTCTTTGTTTTTTGCCTGAGGTGCTTAATGGCTTTTTCTTTAATCTGCCGTGTTCTTTCACGTGAAATTCCTATCGACTGCCCGATTTCTTCCAGCGAAAGCGGTTTGGTTCCGATGCCATAGAATGCCCTGATTACACTGCTTTCTTTTTCCGGCAGTGTATTGAGGGTGCGTTCTATTTCTACCATCAGCGATTCCTCTAAAAGTTTACTGTCTGTCGTAGGTGTATCGCTGCTGGGAAGAACGTCAAGCAGGCTGTTGTCTTCTCCATCCTGGAAAGGTGCATCGACAGATAAATGTCTTCCGGATAATTCAAGGGTATTGGACACCTTTTCTTCCGGAAGCTCGAGCATAGAAGCCACTTCGTCAGGCGAGGGTTCACGCTCATGCTGTTGCTCAAGTTGCGAAAAGGCTTTGTTGATTTTATTCAGGGCACCGATCTTATTCAGGGGCAGGCGCACTATTCTTGATTGTTCAGCAAGTGCCTGTAAAATGCATTGCCGTATCCACCATACCGCATAGGATATGAATTTAAATCCCTTGGTTTCATCGAATTTTTTTGCAGCCTTGATCAGGCCGAGATTCCCTTCGTTAATTAAGTCGGGTAAGCTAAGCCCCTGATGTTGATATTGTTTAGCCACTGAAACAACAAATCGCAAATTGGCCTTGGTGAGTTTCTCCAGCGCTTCCTGGTCCCCTATCTTGATACGTTTGGCAAGTTCAACTTCCTCTTCAGGTGTAATGAGCTCTTCTTTACCAATATCATGCAGGTACTTCTCCAACGAATCGCTGTTTCTGTTCGTAATTGATTTGGTGATCTTTAACTGCCTCATCTTATCCTCCTGCTGTTTATTATTCTCTTCTGTTTTAACTATAACAAAAAATTCTCAGTTTTGTTGTATTAATATGAAAGAAAAACCTATATTAGATTGATTTCGAAATAATTATCCTCAATTTATGAATTTTTTACCGGAAATCAAAATTTTGTCAGTAAATATTAAGAAAATAAAATAGTAGCACAAAAAACATGCCATGAGTAGCAAGCAACGATACTTTGTCTATACAATAATTGTTATGGCCATGATGATATGGGGAATGACATTTATATGGTATAAACAGGTGTTTTCTGTTTTGCGTCCTATATCACTGGTATTCTTAAGGTTGCTGATCGCTTCTCCGGTGCTCATCACAGTGACCCTGCTGTCGGGAAAACTGCAGCGTATCCAATGGAAAGATTTGTTTTACTTTTTGGTCCTTGCTTTTTTTGAACCCTTTCTTTATTTTATTGGCGAGAGTTTTGGAATGCAAAGGGTTTCATCCTCACTGGGGTCAGTTATTATAGCCACAATTCCCTTGTTTACCCCAGTGGCAGCCTATTTGTTGTATAAAGAACGTTTTTCAACAATCAATGTCATTGGTATCTTTATTTCTGTACTGGGTGTTACTATGGTAATAGCCGGTGAATCGGGTTTTTCAGGTTCCACATTTTGGGGTTCACTGCTGATGTTTCTTGCTGTTTTTGCTGCTGTAGGATATTCTGTACTGGTTAAAAAACTGGCAGCATCCTATAGTTCTTTCTCCATTGTCAGCTGGCAAAATACCATTGGCTTACTGTATTTTCTGCCTTTATTCATTGTCTTTGAAAGGAACCATATTACACAGGTCAGGTGGTCTTTACCGGTAATTATTCCCTTGGTTGAACTTGCTATATTTGGATCAGCCCTGGCTTTTGTTTTTTTTACTTACTCCATTAAACGACTTGGTATAACCCGGTCAACGGTATTTTCAAGCCTGATACCGGTTTTTGCAGTATTGTTTTCCTGGATGCTATTGAATGATTTGATTACCCCACTGAAAATAATTGGTATAGCGGTTGTCATCGGCGGACTTTTGCTAACCCAGTTAACCACCAAAACAAGAAACATCCGGTAGATGTGATACACTGACTACAACTGGATTTTTAATACTCAATAAGAATTCATAGGTTATACTGCGTTTGAATGAATAATGATTTCTCCGGGTTGAAAAACTGTTGACATAAGTTTTATTTATTTGATGATTTTAAATAAAAAATGGCTATCTTAGTGAATATCAGACATAGCTAAGATGGTATAATGTTGAAATACATTTTTTTTGATTTATAGTGTTTTAGGATTAGAGTTGGAACAATTTTTGTTCTGACGGTATTAAACACTGAGCATTATGCAGATCAATTATGATTTTTTCGGAACCGATCAGAATCTTGCTCCGCAGAAAGGAAGGATTTTGATTTCCGAACCTTTTTTGCTGGATAATTATTTCAAACGTTCTATTGTATTGATAACTGAGCATTCTGAAGAAGGCACAGTTGGATTTGTATTGAACAAACCGGTTAATCTTAAAATAAATGAGGTAATCGCTGATTTTCCTCAAACCAATGCACTGGTTTCCCTGGGGGGTCCTGTGCAGACCAATACACTTCATTACATACATACGCTGGGGGATATCATACCCAACAGTGTCAAGGTGTTGGAGAATATATACTGGGCAGGTGATTTTGATATTGTCAAACGTTTGCTTGAATCAGGCAATCTGGTCCCTGGCAACATACGGTTCTTTTTAGGTTATTCGGGCTGGAATGCCCATCAGCTTGACGATGAACTTGCTGAGAATGCATGGATTGTCTCGGAATTAAAACCTCAGGAAATCATGAGTCCGATGAACAAGCATTTCTGGAATAAAACACTTAACCGGATGGGCCAGAAATACCAGATGTGGTCCAATTTTCCTGAAAATCCACAGATGAATTAATTTCTCATTTCCTTTCACCGAATGCAACCTGGTTTAAATGGTGCACCAGTTGCTGGGAATAATCCCTGTAGTATCTTTTATGCTGAAAGGCACCCACCCATCGGATACCCATAATAGCATTGGTGAGGAACACTTCATCAGCGGCGTTAAGATCCGAGGTTGACAACGGAACATCAACAATGCAATCCTTTCCGGTTGCATGAATACAGGATATGATAACCTGTCGCATAATACCGGGAATACATCCTTCTTCAAGGCCGGGTGTCAGAATATGCCCGTTCTTGAGGATAAACAAATTCGAACTTCCTGATTCAACCAGATGACCTTTTTTATTGATCAGTATACAATCATCCAGTCCCTTTTCAGCCTTAAAGATACCTGCCATCACATACAATAACCTGCTGGTGCTTTTTATAGAGGATAAGCGGTGAATGGGTTTAGGCATTTCTGTATACAGATCGATAACAAATCCATGGGTATTAAGGGTATAGCGATCAAATTCAAGGGATTCAGATTCAATGATAAAGGATATGGTGTTGTTTTCAGGTGCATATAGTCCACTGTCATTGCGGAAAACGGTAAGACGTATCCAGGCACCTCCGAATAACCGGTTTTTATTAAGTAAATTAGTGATCAGACGGGACAGATTTTCAAGATGAAAAAATGCCGGAATTATCATTTTAAGCCATTGCATGCTTTGCTTCAACCTGTCAAGGTGCAGATCCAGGAACTGAGCTTCTGTACCAAAAGCATGAATATTTTCATACAGGGCATCACCATAGCGGAATGAACTGTTACTGACCGGTAATACAGGTCTATCGGCATTGAGGAAATCGCCGTTATAACAAATATATTTTACAGATGAAGACCCCATTTGCAGCTTCCGTTAAAACAAATTCAACTGATTTAAAAATACGAAAATCAATTTGTAATCGATTAACAGTGGAAAAGTAAAACCAAATACTGCCCCGATAAAATGAGCGTCGTGGTTGATGTTGTCCTCACCTCTTCTGCTCATATAGTATGAATAAACCAGGTATAAAACGCCCATGATAATCCCCGGAATGGGAATAATGCCATAAAAATAAAGCATTTCCCAGGGCCTGAAAAAGATGAAAAAGAACAAGACAGCTGAAACAGCCCCGGATGCCCCAACGGCATTATACCATGCATTATCTTTCTGCTTATAAAGACTAACCAAAGAGGAAATAATAATAGCTGCAAAATAAAAAAGAAGATAAACGATACGTCCAAGATAGGGGATACTTTCCGGTAAGATCTGATGCAGGTAGTTTTCAACATAAGGTCCGAAAAAGAATAATACCAACATATTAACGATCAGGTGCAGCCAGTTGGCATGAAGAAATCCGTGCGTCAGCAACCTGTAAATCTCCTTGCGGTGATAAATCTGATAGGCATTAAACTGAAACCTTGAAAACCATCCTTCCCTGCGGAAAGCAGTGAGAGTAACAAGGACGGTAAAAGCTATTAAAAGATATGTCATACCAACGGATTTAATGCATTATTCTATATATCAGTTCTTTGAGTAAATCGCCTTCAGAAGCCATGCTTCCGGATCCCTTTGATTTGAGATCATATTCCCGAAGCATAGAAATAATGGACATGACCTTATTCATAGGATAATTTTGGGCGGCCAGCTTATATTCACGGTAAAAGTATGGTTTAATACCCAGGGATTTGACCACCTGGTCTTGTGGTTTCTCTTTCAGACGGTGAAAAAGCAATACTTTACTAAAAAAATAAGAGAGTGAGGAAAGTGTAAGAACCATCGGATTATTCCTTGGATTCTTTGAAAAATAATTTACAATACGGTTGGCCTTATGTATGTCTCTTATAATGAGAGCGTTGTTTAGTTCAAATGTATTGTAATCTTTGCTTAATCCAATGTTTTGTTCCACCATCAGGGCAGTTATTTGAACAGATTTTTTGGGAAGCACCAGCTGTAGCTTATCGAGTTCATTGACAATTTTACCAATATCATTGCCAAGGTAATCGGCCAGCATGGCAGCGGCTTTTGGTTCAATCTGTAAATCTTTTTGCTGTAAATAAGCTGTGATCCATGAAGGTATGGTGTAGTCCTGTACTTTCTTTGATTCAAAGACAACAGCTTTCTCATCAAGTAGTTTGAAAAATCGGGTGCGTTTATCGATTTTTTTATATTTATAGCCTATGACCAATACTGTGGATGCAAGGGGTTGATTGATATAATGTTGCAGTTGTTCGATATCTTTAAGATGCTGGGCCTCCTTCACAATTACAACCTGATATTGAGCCATCATAGGGAAACGTCTTGCCGCATTTATGACGGTTTTAACATCCGTATCTTTGCCATATAGGATGAGTTGATTAAAAGTCTTATCCGTTTCATTAAGTATATTTTCTGCAATATAATCTGTCAGTTTGTCAATAAAATAAGGTTCTTCACCCATGAGAAAATAAACGGGACAAATGTGCCGGTTTTGCAATTCAGCTAAAATTTGTTTGTAATTCATCGGTGTGAGGTTCGTTGCTATCGTAAAATCATTATCTTTAAGTATCTAAAATCATGCATCAGTATAATCGGTATACAATATTACAGACAAAGAACAAAAACACAATAAATGTTAATCGTTGACAACTGCCGGTTGAGTGTGAACATTGAACCATGAACTTAAGTCACAACATCAACAAGTCAACAAACTAACCTGCTCTGACCTGCAGCAGGCAGCAGGCTGGTCAACAAATGAGATTTTAACAAGGTGCTTCCCATGGAGGCTTTAAATTTACCAACATATTTCTTTAAGATAAAGGAAGTAGCCGGTAAAAAATATGTGTTTGATGAAGTTCGCCGTAGATATGTTACCCTGACACCTGAGGAATGGGTCAGGCAGCATATGATCAAATTTCTTAGTATCGACCGTCAATATCCCCTTTCTTTATTTTCGGTTGAAAAAAAGCATTTGCATAACCGGATGGCGCGGCGTTGCGATTTTGTTGTATACAACCGGACGGGGAATCCATTAATGGTGGTTGAATGTAAGGCTCCACTTGTGGAAATCGGACAGCAGGCCTTTGATCAGGTAAGCCGTTACAATCAACAGTACAAAGCTCCCTATCTGTTAATTACCAACGGTAATAAACATTTCTGTTGCAAAGTAAATATCGAAAATCAGGGTTTTGAGTTTTTAAAAGATATTCCTTGCTTCAATACCATTTCGGACTAATTTCTTGAGAATAATCCGGTAAGGCGTTTGCCTACTGAACGTTTATTTTCATCATGGCCATAACCGTATCCATAACCATATCCGTACCCATAACTGTAACCATTAGAATTGGCTTTAATATCATTAATCATCATATTGATTTCAATCTTTCGTCGGGCTAATTCGTCCATGATATCCGCCAATAAACCTTTAGGAGTGAAATTGTGTCGCAACACAAGCATCCTGATATTGGCATGTTTGAGCAATAATAAGGAATCGGAAACAAGTCCTATGGGCGGGGAATCGATGATGATAATATCATACGTGCGTTTCAACAACTGGAATAATTCGTTTGTACGGGCTGAAGATATTAACTCGGTTGGATTGGGTGGAACGGGCCCGGAAGGAATAAAGTCAAGATTTTCAATGCCTGATGAAAAGACTATTGAGTCAAGACTGGTGCTGTTGCTTAGAAAATTGCTGAGCCCGTTGTTTGTTTCAATCCCTAAGTATTGTTGGATTTTTGATTTCCTGAGGTCAAAATCAATGACAACTACTTTCTTTTGGTTCTGAGCGAAGACAGTTCCCAGATTTATGGCTGTGAAACTTTTGCCTTCTCCGGTAATTATTGAAGTAATTAAAACTATTTTATTTTCTGATTCACTTGCAATGAACTGAAAATTGGTACGCAGGGATCGAAATGATTCAGCTATTAAAGACGTCGGGTGATCCCTGACGACTGCGGTGGTCTTGAATTTGTTATGGATTATTTGCCCTATTACAGGAGTATCCGTAATTGCCTGAATATCTTTCTTGTCAATAATTTTGTTTCGAAAGAAGTCTTTCATGTAAATAAAGACTGCCGGAATAAACAATCCTAAAAGCAAGGCAATTAAATAATTCAACCGGGTATTCGGACTTATAAGTGTGTAATCGTCGTATGAGGCTGCATCAAGGATCTCATTGGATGGCAGATTCGAGGCTTTCGAAATCTGTACCTCCGAACGCTTGGTTAACAAAAACGTATAAATAGCATCATTGAGTTTGAATTTGCGCTCATATACTAGCAGTTCCCGCTGACTTTTTGGCAACCGGTAGATTGCATTTTCAATTTCTGCAATCCTTCCATCGATTTCCTGCAAAGAGATAGCGGAAGATTGAACAATATTATCAATGTTCTCAAGTAGTTTAGCACGAATATCTGCTATTTTTGCTTCCAGTGATTTCAGATACGGATTATCGCGTATTGTATTAAAAGACATTTCGGTACGCTCTGATGATAATTTAGTAAGTTCCATGATCAGGCTATTCAGAAGCGGATCATTAATGTCCATGGACGATGGAGCAATAAGTTCATCAACATTTGTATTTTTTTCCAGATATTCTTTCAGATAGCGATAATATTTTGATTTTACCACAAGCTGAGCTTTTTGATTCTGCAGGTTTTCCATCTGTCGGTATACCTGCTGTGCCTGGAAATCAAGATTCATAACCTTATTGGAGGTCTTAAAGTGCTGCAGATTATCTTCTGAAAACCGGAGCGAGTCGGACATTTCTTTTAATTGATTATCAATAAATTCCAACATTATGGTGGCAATTCTGTCATCTCTTTCGATACCTTTTCGCAGGTACAGCGTTACCAGTTTATTAAGGTAATCCACTCCCTGTTCGACGTTAGAACACTTCAGTGAGATCTCAAGAATTGAGGAATTCTTTGAAGCTGCAATATCAATACCTCTGAACTGATTTACCAATTCATTGATACGATTAAATGTGAAGGAGTATTTTTTATGTTCAACCAAACGCGACATCTGTTTGAAGTTTGGCATGATTATAAATCTGCAATACTGATTTCCGGCGATTTGCCCGAAGGATAGTGTATCATGAAACTGAAAGTATTCTAAAAACGAAGCATTGGAACCTGTGGTGTAATTATGGAGGCATACATCCCTGGCATTTGATGATACAACCATATGCGTATCGGAAAGAAAAATGACTTGAAAAGTTACATTAACGGGTTGACTGAATAATGTATCGGGTTGAACAATAAATGGACTGTTTGTATAAAGGGCAGATGACCTGAATCGTTCTTCCTGAAAATACGAAACCAGGAAATCCAATTCCCTTATAGCCCTTTCTGTGATTTGTTTTGATCTGAGAATGCCGATTTCATTCTCCAGTTTATAAGGGTTGCTATACAACGATGCGCCGACAAACTTTTGCGGATCCAGTGGATTTTCTTGATCCCGGATCAGAATCCATGTTTTGACCTTATATAATGGCGATGAAAATTTATTAACCAAAAAGGCTATGGTAAGAGCAATTACCAGAAAGATGATGAAATAAGGCCAGAAATGCATGCATTTAAGGACAAATGACTTAATGTCAATTGTTTCATCTTCTCCAATCTGGTGATAACCTTCATCCATCGCTCCGGCTTTTTATTTAACGGGTCATCGTACAACATGAGAATAAAGCAAAGTTATTTAATAAAAGCACTATAAACAAGTGCTGCTGTTGAAAATAGTACGAGAAACAACTCATAGGGAAATCGTGTGTAAGCAAGGGATTTCGCGTTGAGCGGTTCAACATACAGAACATCGTTGGGCTGCATATAAAAATACGGAGATTCCAATATTTTATTATCTGACAGATCGAGTTCAATAAGGTTTGATCCGGTGGGAGTCTGTCTTACCAACTTAACTTTTTTTGGATTTCCAAAATCCTTGAATCCACCTGCATGGCCGATCGCCTGGAAGATGTTAATCTGGTCGCGGTATATGGTAAAACTTCCGGGTTCGTTGACTTCACCAATCACCGATACTTCAAAATTCACCAGCTTGATGACCACCGTTGATTCCTTGAAGTAATCGTTGAGGGTTTTCTGCAGCTGTTCCTTTACCTCAACCACTGTCAATCCCTTAACATACATCTTGTCGATGAAAGAGAAGTTGATAAATCCGAATTCGTCTACAGAGTATGATTTAAGGTAGAGATAAGTGGGATTCATCAGGTCAGGAAAATCCGTCTGAAAAAACTTACTGGTTTTTGGATCAACACTGTATACCTCGATATACAAATGATCACCAGTTTGAAGCCGGTAGGTAGTGACTTTGGTGTTTGCAAAATCAGTTGTTGTTATCTTGGCAGTTCTTTCCTGAATGAGCTTTACCTTGTTTTGTGAAATACAGGATGAGAAAATAATGCCGAGAGCCAGTAAAATTCTGCCGGAGATTTGTACGATTCGGTTAACATTCATTTTCATAGCCTTTTTATTTAGTTTTGTTAATGTCTATGGATTTGTATTGTGGATTGTTTCATAAAGCATAACTTTCCGGGCTCGTTTATAGGGCACAATAAATGCTTTATCAACACCGCATTCATCTTTGATTTGTTTCGCCTGATCATATGAATTGCCGGCTTTAATGTGGTATTTGTACCAGTTTTCCTCAATAACAGTAGCAACTGGTTCAGTTCCGTTGTATATCTGCTTAAGATATTCCTCTCGTATCGGGAATTTTGATGCTGCAAGCTGAACATGGTATTCAGTTTCATGCAGGTTTTTACGGCCAGATGTTTTGACCATCCTCTCAAGGTTGCGGATTTTAACAACTCCGCGGTACAGGTTGGTTTTAATTCCATTCTCGTATGCCACAATAAAAACACCTTTTATCGGAATATCTTTAATAATATTCAGGGCATCGGAATATAAACGTACTCCCATAAGCTGGTATTTGAACCAGTCATCTTCCTCGACCATCTCCACAGGATAATAGCCCGGGTATATTATGGCAATTTGTTCCTTGCTCAGGGGGGCTCTTGAAGCTGCAATCTGTATACGGAACACAAGGCCGGAGGGCATGTTTTTGTCTCCGGTTGCCGACAGGGATAAGGTTGTTCCCTCAGCCTTTTCCGGAATACCGGGAAGAAATTGTTTGTCTTTACGATAAGCAGCAATAAATGCATTCTTAACATCACAAGACTTTCTAAACTTGTTGGCATCAGCATATGAAGCAAAATCGCCAACAGAATATTTATACCACCCGTTTTCCTCAATCATTTCAACGGCTTTATTCCCGTAATAAATACGTTGAAGAGCACCCTGGGAAAGTGCTGTTCTGTTTGCAGCTATCTGGACACGGTAAACAATGTTATCATCAGCTGATATTTCTTGTGCCTGCCTTTCACTTTCGACAACAGCGATTTGTTCCTCCTGAATTACCTGTTCTTCGCGTAGGACTTCCGGCATGACTTGATCGGGTTGGGTGGAAACCGGTGTTATCTCTGCAACAACAGCTGATGGTTGTTCTTGGGTGACCTCAATGACTTGTCCGTTAAGATAGGCGTACCAGAGCTTAAGGATCAGGTCAATATCAAAGGAGCTTACATTTTTAAATCCCGATGTTGGTAAAGTATCTCCTGCCCGCCCTTGTGAAGCCATATAGCGGTTATAGATATCGATCATTTGCTGGTTAATGACAATTTGCCCTGGTTCTGTTGTATCCGGCAGCTTCGTCACGGAAGGCTGGAATTGTTCTGAAGGTTGTATGGTTACAGGCTGTTGTGTTATTGGTTGTTCATATTGTTCTGCAGGAATTGCAGTTTCACTTTCTTTGGTCAGTTCAGGTTCAGTCCGGGTTTCAGCAGGTGATGTTTTTTCCGTGCCGGTTTCAGCAAGATCGATACCAGAATATAAACCGAGTGCAGTCAGTTGATAGTCAATGGCTTCTTTCTCAGATTCATTTGCCTGTGTTAGCTTTTTAATTTTCTCGTCCCCGTCAGGCATTTTATTCGCTTCTGCGCGAAGAGTAAATGCCTGATAATAAAAATCATTGGATTGCTCTTCAATTAACTTTGCATTATTATAATCACTCTCGTTCACCTTATCCCCTGACCAGAATTTTTCAATACAGGTTTTATATAAACCGTATTTAATTTCATTCCCTTTCTGGTAAAGAACTGATGCTTCGCTTATTTTCTGCCGGGCCTGTTCTTCGAGTTGTTTTACTTTTTTTCTTTTTACCTTTTCATCCAATTCGTAGTCACCCTGTACTTGAAATGTTTCAAGATACAACTGGTTTGCTTTTTCTACCAGATTGTTTGCCTCACCAATGAGTTTATCAGCCTTTTCGATTTTTTTAATGTCTGATGGCTCAAGGATTACCTTGATTTTATCCTCCTTTTGAGCAATTGCCTTAACCGACAGCAGTGCAAAGAAGATGGCTGCTGCATAAGTCATCTTGGAAAGATAGTAGTGGTCGGGATTAAATTTCAATTTAACAAGTTAAAATCTCTAAAATAAAGGTAAATGTTTTTTTTCAATTTCTTGCTAATTATAAAACACATAAATTACACCATTACTTTATAATTTCTGGCATTGCATGGAGATAAAGTCACAGGAACATTTTGTAATATGCTTTCAGTCAGTCTGATAGACAAATATACTTGTTGGCCATACAAATGCGAAGGAAACAGATAGTTATTAATATAAAACTACCCTACAATACACCCAGTCAGTGGATCATGCATTTATTCAATTAATAGGAATGTGAAGAGTCTGCTGAATTAATTAACTGAAGAATGTATTCATTGCGGTAACCTGCAGATGTTTTAAGCCAGTCCTTTTTCTCTCCGCTGATGGCGAATCCATTTCGTGTAAAGAGCCCGATGCTTTCGTGGTTATCCGTTGCTATATTGCAGTAAAGCTGATGCAGTTGTAATGTATGGAAAGCATACCGGATGAATTGTGCCAGGGCTTCTGATGCATATCCCTTTTTGCGGTCCGTTTTTTCACCGATTAGAATACCTACACCTGCCCGATTATGATAAGGATCGAAGTCAAACAGATCAATAGTCCCGATTGGACGGGCTTTTTTTCTGGGCAATTCTTTCACATCAATCATCATTCTCAATTGCTTCACCTGGTAGATATCAAGATGGGCATTTTCAATATATTTTTCCAGGATATATCTTGAATAGGGTGTAATTGTACTGCTGACCTTCCAAATTTCGGGATCATTTTCCCATTTGAACAGAACATCGAGGTCCTCTGGCTCAAGTGCTCTGAGAATTATAGATGAGGTGCTATTCATCACGAAGAAACCTATAAAATGATCTAATGTTCATGATACTATTCATCACAATCCTGATATCAGGGGAGAGGAAGATAGGAATGTATATGGAGTTTATACAGGTCTTCGCTTGCATTTCCGGTTGTGTTGATTTTTGACAGATATATTATTCTTCCTCCCTGAATTACTGTCATATTGTTATTGTCAGCAGTGGTATTAACAGGGTAACCCGCATTAACCGGTGTTGCCCATTTTTTATCCTTTTTGTTGGCATAAAACAGGTCGAATCCACCCATACTGTAATGTCCCCTGGAGCTGAAATACAATGTTTTGCCCTGGTTAGTCAGGCACGGGCTGTCCTCGTCAAATTCCGTATTAATGTTTTTTCCTGCATTTTTAGCTTTGCCCCATTGATTAACGGATTTACGCTCGGATATATAGATGTCAAAGCCTTTTTTGCCACTGCCGCGATCACTCGAAAAAAAGAGCCATCGCCCGTCTTCAGAAAGACAAGCTGAGGTCTCATTCGCAGGAGTGTTAATGGTTTTGCCGAGTTTTTCCGCTTTTGTCCATGTATTATCCCTGTAATAGCTGACATATAAATCCCTATTACCGGAGGAAGTTTTTACCAGGTACAGTTCTTTGCCGTCATACGAAAGACAAGTCGGATAAAAGTCACCGTCAGAACCTACAAGTGGATTTAGATTTATAAGCTGACTCCAGCCGGAACCATCATTATGACTTTCGAAGATAGCGTCATAAAATTTAAGTTTCCGCACAAAAACAAGCGTTTTTTCGTCTCCTGAGATAACCGGATATATTTCCGTAGCATCTGTATTGAACGGATCGGGCAATAATTCTTCGGTCAGATCAATAGGATTATCCTGAATGATTTTGGCTCTTTCGCAAGCTTTAATCTCATTTTCTACAATGGTTTCATTATAATTACCATAATAGTAGGGCGAACTGATGAAAGTATTGTATGCGGTCAGTGCTTCGTCGAGCTGGTTATTTATCCTGTATACAATACCCAGGTAGAAATAAGCATGAAGCGGTGCATTTTTTTCCTCAAATGATCTTGGTTTATGCATTTTTTTCTCCACGGTGCTTTTTACAGCCTTTTCAAAATAAGGCACAGCCTGCGATTCAGCTCCCGGAATATGCATGTAACATTCTCCCAGTTTAAAATTAAAGTTGGCGTTGTCGGGGTATTGTTCGAGGACTCTTTTATAGTAATAAGCAGCTTCTTTATAATCATCACGGTCGAAAAAAAATTTTGCCTCTTCAAAATACTCAATTATTTCTTCTTTTGTCTGCGCAGTAACTGAAGTCAGGAAAAAGACAACGATAGTTATCATCACAATGTTTCGCATGTCATTTGGTTTTGAGGCATTTCAAATTTAGATACAAAATGAACAAACTCAAATGATTGTCAGGAATCAGATTTATTTGTTAATTTTTATACTTTAACCTTTCCGGAATAACTGGTCGTTTGATACGTAATTTATCGGCACTAATACCCAGGATCTCACACTCAACCCTGCGGTTTAATTTACGGCCTTCAGGACAATCGGTGCCATCAGGATTTTTATTGATGGCTGCAAAATTGGTTTCTCCCATGCCAACAGCAGTGAGTCGTTTAGCTTCTATTCCCAGGGAAATCAGGTATTCCATGGCTGAAATCGCTCGCTTTTCGGAAAGCGTAAGATTGTAAGGTGCAGGACCAATGGCATCGGCATATCCATATAATTTAAGTGTCAGTCCGGAAAGTGTTGACATGATTTCGGCCATATTTTTAAGCTCTTTTTTACCGGTTTCGGAGAGTTGATAACGGTCAAAAGCAAAATAAACCGGATTTAATATTATTTCTTTTTCCGTTGTTTCGGACGGTGCTGCCTGTTCTGGTTCTATTGCAGGCTGTGTTTCGGTTGTGTCTTCCAGAACCGGTTTTTCATCGGGTTGTATTTCAATGGTTTTATCCTCTTCAGGTATAACGGTTTTCGCTGTTTTTTCTTCTATAGCAGCCAGTTCGGCAGTATCAACAGGTTGTTCTTCCTCCTGTAGTGCAATTGCTTCCGGTTCAATGACCGGAGTAAGTTCTTTAATCCGTTCGGTTAATAGTTCAGTATAGGGCTTATCGGTCTCCATTTGAATGGCATAAATATCTTCTTTTCCCAGGCCTTCTTCTTCAACGAGTGAAATATAACCGATTTTACCATTATACCAGGGGCAATAAAACAGGTCATCATCAGTTGAATTAATAGGGTATTTCAGGTTCTCAGGTTCAGACCAGTTTCCGGAAGGCAAAAGCTTTGATACTTGTATATCATATCCTCCCATCGTTACATGACCTTGTGAGCTGAAATATAAAAGACTGTCGTTCTCAGTAATAAAAGGAGTATCCTCATTTAAAGCTGTGTTTATCGACCCATCCAGGGGAACGGGATCGTTCCATTGTCCCAGGGGGCCTAACTTGCTAACGTAAATATCCATAGATCCGGCGCCTCCTTTGCGGTTGCTTGTGAAATACAAGGTCTTACCATCTTTGGATATCGATGCATGTGATTCCCAGTACTTGGAATTAATATTTCCTCCAACCGGCATTGATTTTGACCATTTATCATTTTCGTAACGGCTAACGAATATATCACAGTCAAAATTACCTTCTTTGGAAAGGTACAGCGTTTTCCCGTCGTATGATAGAGAACTTGCATACTGGTCGCCGTCGGATTGAATCTGTGGTGTAATATTAATGGGTTCAGTCCATGTGTTGTTCTTAAAAGTTGAAAAATATACCGCATCATAAAAAGGTAATTCATTCATATAAACCAATTTGGTACCATTACCTGATATTACGGCTTTAAAATTTGATGAACTGGAATTTACCGGCGAACCCAGGTTTGATTTCCTTACCAGCAAAGGTTCGTTCATAAATTCCATGGCAACCTGGCATGCGGCAATTTGCTGATCTGCATACCTGATCTCATCGGATGACTTTGTCAGGGTTTTGAATTCATTATACACTTCAATGGCTTTATCAAGTTGATTGGTTACCCGGTATGCATTTCCAAGAAATAACCATGCATCAACAGGAGCTCTTGTTTCCTTGAATGAACCACTATTATACCTTCTTGTGATATTATTCGTGGCATATTGCAGAAATGAAATGGATTTATCTTTTTGACCCGGAATATTAAGATGACAGACACCAATACGGTAATTGATATTGGCATTTTCGCTATAACCATTATTATAAAGTTGCATGTAATCATAGAGTGCATCGACGTAATCCTCCTGTGTAAAGAAGAATTCTGCATCCAGAAAGTATTCTTTTAATTCAGATTTATCTATTGTCTGACCCGTTATGCAGAGCCAAGGCAAAAGAATCAATGCGAACAGAATTACCTTTTTCATGGAGTAGTGATTTAATCTAAACAAATTTAACAATTATAATAATGCATTGCTAACAAATATCCTTCAATTATTCAGAACTTCCGAAACGGTATAGAGCAGCAAAAGCGGAATTTCTTGGCAGAGTCATTTGTATTTCAAATAATCAGGTATTAAATCTTCTTTAATGATAATCCAGTTCTCCGGTGAAACAGTAAATTGCAATTCTACGCGCCGGTTATATTTTCTTCCCTCGGGATTATCCGTTCCATCGGGATTGGAATTCATGGCTATGGGCATAGATTCTCCCAATCCTTTGATTATCAGTCGTGAAAGAGTTATTTGATGTTGTTGTAAGAAATCAGCGACAGCCCTGGCACGATTATAGGAAAGCCTGAGATTATAATCCTCTTTGCCCAGTGCATCAGTAAATCCGGTGATTTGAAGGGATGTTTCAGGATAACGTGTCATTAAATCAACCAGTGCATTTAAAAATGATATGGATTGTTCCGGAATATAACTTTTGTCAAATGCGAACAGGATGTTCTCGAGGCAGAAAGTATCTATGGGAACGCTGGTAGGCAGTGAAATACGTGCATTTATAACGAACTGATCCTGTGGAAAATTATAAGGTATATCAATTTCCCTGGAGTCAAAAAGGGTTCCCGATTTATCGGAGAAATTCAGCTTGAAATTGCCTTGTGGCAGCTTTTGTGAATATCTCCCTTCGTTATCAAGTACCTGAGAAGCTATTGTATCACTTCTTTGTTTTTCAATAAAAGTAACGGTGATTTCCCCGGCCCTGAGCTTTTGTCCCGGTTCCATGTCAATTTTACCGACAATTGTATAACGCAAAGGATCAGCATATTTGGTCATCATAATCCTGTATATTTCGGATTGTCGTATTTCCTTATCCGTTATGGACATATAGGCAATTGAACCCGAGTCAACAGGATAAAAAAACAGATCATCATCAGGTGTATTGACAGGATAACCGATATTAACCGGTGACAGCCATGTGTCATTGTTTTTTTCACTATAAAATATGTCAAAACCTCCCATGTTATAATGACCCTGTGAGCTGAAAAAGAGTTTTTTGCCATCGGGTGTAAGAAAAGGAGATTCTTCATCGAAAACTGAATTGATGATAGGGCCTAAATTAGATGGTGGTCCCCAGTCACCATTTGTTATTTCGGATTTATAAAGGTCAAGTCCTCCAAAACCTCCTTTGCGGTCGCTGGTAAAAAAAAGTGTCTTCCCGTCAGATGACAAGCTACCGTGTGTTTCATTAAAAATGGAGTTAATATTATGGTTCAGTTTTGTTATGGGCAGCCATTTACCATTGATGCACTGGCTTGAAAAGAGTTCCCCGCATTTGTAAGGATCATAAGCGGCAAGAATAATGGTATTGCCATCGGTAGAAATGCCTGTAATGAGATGATCTCCGTCCGATTTTATAAGAGGTGTAATATTAATCGGATTCTGCCAGCCTTCTTCGGTTTTCTCCGATTGCATCAATGCATCATAGAATTTTAGATGACTTATGTAAAAGATTCTCTCTTCGTTCTGAAGTGTCAGCGCATTTGAGGTGGAATACAGGTCATTAATATTTTTGGGCAAACGATCCTTACTCACTATGGAAGGTGACCGCATTAAATCCTCGGCATTGTTGCAACGGTCAATATGATGCTCCAGCAATAACCGGCTCTGGTGATCCGAAGTATCAATCTGCGTGAGCATGGACCTGAATATGTCCCTTGCTTTTTCAAATTTATAATCCAGGCGGTATGCGATTCCCAGGTAAAGATATGCGGCAAAGGGCGCATTTTCTTCTGAAAGATCCTTCCCTTTAAATGAAGGTGAGATCTTCCCTATCGCTTTTTCGAGGTAAGGAATAGCTTTGTCCTTTTGTCCCTGAATATTGAGATAACATTCTCCGATTTTGAATGAAATATTCGCTGTGATGTATCCTTTCTCACAAAGATTTATATACAATGGTAATGCTTCTTTATATTCTCCCGCTAACATGTATTCTTCTGCTTCGCTGTATATATCTTCATGATCGGGGATGATTTTTTGAGCTTCAACGGGGAAAGACAGCAACAATAAAACCGGCAGGACACTCATTTTTATGGGTAGTCGTATGATCATAACCATGTTTATTGTTATTCTTTCTTGGATTTTCTTCGGAATACCAGGAAAATTATGATCAGGATGATGATACCATTAACAATAATCAGATTCCGGATTAATCCGGGCTTCTTGAATAGGTGTAGGAAGCCTTTATCTGTTGTTGATTCATCGATATCAAGCCTCTTTTCCAGCACCAGCTTAAGCAACAGATTTAATAAATCGCGCTCGGAATAACCATAATCCGTGGATACACGGATCAAATACTGAATAACTTCAAGGGGTGTTGAGTATAGATTATCGTCTAAAAGTGCCAAGGCATTCAGGATTTGCGGGCCGGCATGCCGTTTCAGTGAACGAACAAAATCTTCAAGGTTCTGTGGATCAATGATATCCAGTAGCAGACTGTATACTGTCTCCCTGTTGTAATCGTTGAATTCAGATTGTCGAATCAGATAATCGAGCAGTTCTTCAAATGTATCAATGTGCAAAGAACGGATATCAAGTTCATCAATTACGGTTTTCAGACTGCCGGTAGCCCTGGATGAAAGAAAGTCGCGGAACATTTCCACAGTATGGTAAGGATCCTTTCTGACCTGCTCGATAGCATTTATTAACTCTTCTATGGTATAACCATTTGTCGAGGAATTTTTCCACAGGTACTTGATTAGCTGTTCCGAAGTGCCTATGCTTTCTTTGTCAAGATTAAGCATTGAGAGTGTTTTCTTCAGACTGTCCTGTGAAACAAATATCAAACCCTGGTATAAAAACATGAGATCAAGACTGGATGACGATTGCATAAGAGCTGCATCCAGGTGAGCTTCCAGTGAAGGGTATTGTTGCATTAGATAATCCAAAAGCTGATCGGGCTGATTTATCCCAAGTGCTGTTGTGTTTAATTCTCGTATTATTTGGCTCACCGTATCATTGCCATAATCCTGAAGGATTTTAATAAATCGAGGCAGGTTTTTATCCCCCGATGTAAGAGAAAGAGTCAGGAAGCGACGCAAGTCCGTGAGGGAATAATTGTCTTTCCCGGCCGATTTATACATCTGATCAAGCAAATCATTGGGTGTAAATAAATTATAATTTTGTATGTCAAGTGAATCAAGTGTGGATTTTATATTCCCTGAAGCCATATACTGCAATTCATCCTTAAAAATATCAACATCTTTCCCAGCAAGGATTTTAATAAAAAGGTTATCCACATCATCCGTTGTAAAACCATTTGTTCCGGCCTGATTTACCAGATAGTTATACAAGTCATAAGCGGAAGTAATGCCAAGTGAATCAAAGTTTACACTTTCAAGGAATTTTTTGAGGTTACCTTCAGCAAGTCCGGTAAGATTCCTGTAAAAATTATCAAGGGAACTAATCTGTAAGGTTTCTGTTTGTTTCTCAGATAGTTCCTCGGCTGTTAATGTATAATTGATTTCAATTTCGTGTGAATTGCTGTTCCCTGATTCATCGGTCAGGATTAATTTTAAAAGGTTGATTCCGGGTTCAGGTTTAAACAGGTAAATGAATCTTTTTCGTGTTATGTCAAATTCTTCCGTTTTTTTCAACATCCCGTCCAGATAGGTTTCAATTTTGAGCTTCGTGTTTCGTTCCAATTCTAGTTTTATTGGAATCGGATCATCGTTTGTCACATCCATTTTGTCAATACTGCTGATGAGAGTAAGAAGCGCTTTTTCATCATCTTTTTTGCCGGAGACATCTTTTTTTGCCTCTGCCACAAAACCGGGAGCAATCAGGGGGGAAGTGTAGGATATGATATTGGATGGATTATTAACCGGGATCGATATGTTCTCAGCAGTTTTCTGAATACCTTCACCTTCAAACACCAATTCGAATTCACCGGAGGTTGCATTCAGGGTAAAGGAGCCGTTTGAACTGACCTGTGTTTTATCTAACAATGTATTTGTTTCCCGGTCAATTAGTGACACAAGTATCTTACTGTAATCAACCTTAATTTCATCTTCAATACGTGTAATGCCATTCAGAATAAATTTACGTGGATGCCTGTCCGAAAAAACTTCCAGCGTATATAGATCGGTTAATCCGTGGCTGTCAGCTGCGTCGTAAATGGAATAATAGGCATATTCACCGTTTTTAACGGGTGTGAAAAAAATATCATCTCCTGTGGTATTCAACGGGTAACCCATGTTAACCGGTTTGGTCCATTGACCGTTGTCGAGCCTGGAACTGTAAAAAATATCATAACCTCCCATATTATAATGTCCCAGAGAACTGAAAAATAAGGTTTTACCATCTTCTGAAAGAAAAGGGCTTTCTTCATTATATTTGGAATTTATTACGGGGCCCAGATTTATGGCAGATCCCCAGTCACCCCCTCGCGACCGTTCAGATTTATAAATATCAAGGCCACCATATCCTCCTTTCCGGTTGCTCGTAAAATAGAGGGTTCTCCCGTCCTTCGACAGGGATGCGTGAGATTCCCAGTACTTTGTATTTATATTATCATTCAGTTTTACCAGTTTGGACCAGTTTTCGCCCTGGCGCTTACTTACATAGAGATTACCATCAAAACCATCCAGCCGGTAAAGGAATAATTCCTTACCGTCATAAGAAATACCTGTGCAATAGGTATTTCCGTCAACAGCAAAAAAAGGAGTAAGATCAATGGGATCGGACCATTTGCCATTTCTTTTCACAGAATAAAAAACTCCGTCGTAGAATGGTAATTTTCGGGTAAATACCAAAACGCTTTCATCTCCGGAAACAACCGGATTAATTTCTTCATAATTACCGTTGACAGGTTCCCCTAAGTTAACCGATATGTTATAATTTGGCTTCGATTGAAAATCGGCAGCTACCTTACAGGCTTTGATTTGCTCTTCTACCAGCTCAACATCATAGACAACCGGGTCAAGCAATTGTTTAAATTGTTTATAGGCTTCGATGGCTTCATCTATCCGGTTGTTAACGCGATAAGCGTTTCCTAGGTAATAAAAAGCTTCCAGGGGAGCCATCCGCTCTTTAAAATTGTTTTGTTTGTAATCGGGACTGGTACCCTGAACAGCCTTTTCAAGGTATTGGATGGACTTGTGCTTCTGGTAAATGTCATTGAGATAACAAATCCCTATTTTGTAATGAATGCTGAAATTTTCAGGATCAGCATATAAAATACGTTGATACAAGGGAAGTGCATCTTTGTATTCCTCAAAAAGAAAATAGGATTCGGCTTCCAGAAACATCTCTTTAAGTGTTGCATCTTCTTCCTGTGAATAAATAGGCAGATATGAACATAGAGCCAGGAATAACAAATAAAGAGGCAGGGATAAATTGAATTTATTCATAGAATAGGATTGTTGCTGAACAAATTTAAAAAAATAAAACAATTTATGCATAATTACCAGTAAGTTAAGGGGTACTATTTATCAACTTATTATCAGACTGGCATAGAAATCAGTCTCTTGTACTAAAAATAGGAATCAACTAGTTGATCATTAAAAATGTAAAGGGACACCCTTCGTGCATAGCTTAGTTCATTCTGCCTGATCCAGAAGTGCTGCTGTAATTAACGGTCCGTATCAAAATGCTCGAGGTAACCGACGATGCGTTAAGGAAAGTACCACCCAGGGCACCGTCTATAACACGATGATCATTGGTCAGGGAGAGCATAATAATATTTCTTCCGGCAAGCCCATATCTTTCACCTGTTTAACAGCCCAGGGTTTCTTGGTGATTGTACCCAATGCCGGAATAGCTGACTCGGGCTGATTCATTATGGGAGTACCGGTCAGGCTTTTAAACTGTCCTATGTTTGTGATGGTAAGTACTGCCTTTTATTTCTGCTGGAATAAGTTTGTTTTCCCGGGCACGGTGTATCAGATCGTGTATTGTTTTTGCCAGCGGTTGTTCAGCTTCGACAAAATCTCCTGGATTAACCAGCCATTTGATGAGGGTCACTTCAGCAATTCTTTCTCCCAGGGCGGAAATTTTTACTTCAGTTTGCGCCATGCGGAATATCAGGTATAACATTTGGTATAGAACCGAGGTGCCGGAAACCGCTCCACAGGATGGTGAGATCATTCCACAAAGCATAGTCTTTGGCATACAACATATTGATCTTTTCGATTATATGATTATCCGGATCAATACGCTCAAGCTTATAGGCTGGAGTCAAAATCCCGGGCCTTAACCGGGGTAAGGGTGCAAGGCTTTTTGCGGGTGCCGGGTGATATCCAACCCAGGAATGGATACCGAACAACGTAGTGACAATATTTTTAATAAACTGGATAGGATGTCGAATAATAAATATTAATATGGGGAAACAAACCAGAAAAATTACAGAAGTAAATATATCCAGCATTCTTTTTTTCCTGCGATTCAAACTTCGTGAAAGGGTATTAAAATGTACGACATAAAGATCGCCTGCTGTATTAATGGAATTGCTGCCAATTACCGAAAGGCTTTCAGGAGGAGCAATTTTAAAATCAAGTTCAGCATGGGTGAACTTAAGCATGGTACTTATAATGGTTTGTGAAGTCAGATCCTTGGCGCAGAAGATCAATTCATCCACCTTGTTAATTTTTACCATTTCTTCGATCATGTTCACCGAACCGAGGAATAACTGGTGATCATAAGATTCATCGGGGCTGACATAACCAATGAGTTCGGGTTTTATCTGGGTTTGCCGGATAATTGAAAATACCCTTTCTCCTTCACTTTTGTTACCGACAATTATAATGCGTCTTCGCCTCTTGAAAAATTCGATCCTGAAATATTTATTGTCAACCAGACCTAACAGCATGCGAATACCAACGGTAGAAAGAATAACCCACACGGTTCCCATGATGATCAGTGCTCTTGAAAACCTGAGGTTTTCAGGTAATAATGCGTAAATCAGCAGAATTGCCAGAGTCCCAAGCAAGATTCCCCGTAACAGATCCATCACCCGAATCAGTTTTTCGTATCCGCCTGTAAAATAAATGGATAATATCCAGATGAGAATATAAGAAGGCACAACATAATGCATATATGCATCGGGATAATTTCCCTCCTTTCCGAAAATAAATGATTCCCAAACCGGGAGAAATATTTGGTATCCCATGTAAATAGCCGCAGCATCAAGAACCGGATTCAGGATAGCCAGGAAAAACCTGCGTAGAATGGAAAAAGCAGCCCGGATATATATGGCCAGGTGAATAAAGATATTATAAGTTCTTGCCATGTTTTTCGAAAAATGTTTCTGTGCGAATATGGCCATGGCATTGTAAAACATTATAACATAATTGATGCTGCTTTTCTTGGTGCTCTCGCCTTTATAATGAATAATGGTTGTATGAGGAAAATAATAATTTACATAGCCAGCTTGTGTTATACGGTATGAAATATCAATGTCTTCCCCGTACATGAAAAAATCCTCGTCAAGAAAACCGATGGTATCCAAAACACTTCTGCGCAGGAACATAAAAGCACCTGATATCACATCAACACAATGCGTTTTATCCTTGTCGAGAAATCCCAAATGATACCGCCCAAACCTTTGAGATGTCGGAAAAAGTGTGGATAAACCGAATATTTTATAGAAGGCAACATAGGGTGTTGGTAATCCGCGCTTCGATTCGGGTAGAAAATTGCCTTTCCCGTCAATCATTTTTACGCCCAGACATCCCGCCTCAGGATGGTTATCCATGAATTCAATACAGGTTGAAAAAGTATCTTCCTGTACAACGGTATCCGGATTGAGAAGCAGGATATATCTCCCGCAGGCTCTCCGTATTGCCTGATTGTTAGCTCTTGAAAAACCAATATTATCTTTGTTCTCAATAAGAATAACATGGGGGAATTTATCATGGATCATCTGACAGGACCCGTCTACTGAATTATTATCAACAATGATAATCTCTGTTTTGAGGTTTTGCGCAGACTTATAAACAGAATGAAGGCATTGTTCAAGGAAATGTTTAACGTTGTAATTTACTATGATAACAGAAAGGTCCATCTGGGTGTTAATGCAGGCATGAATTTTCCCTGTTTATGCATCGAAATAACTACATCAGGGTACTTTAGGTATAGTTTTTACGCACTCCATCAGTGACATACGGCAGGCGTTTTTATTCCCCAGCGTACATGATTTTTGTAAGAGAGGGCAGGCTTTGTCTTTTTCTTCAAGCCGGAAATAAGACATTCCCAGGTTGAAAAGAATTACGGCATTCTCTTGTCCCAGATTCAGCACTTGGTTAAAGTCATTAACAGCAGCTGAAAAGTCTTTCATTTCATAATTAAGCATAGCTCTTCCATGGTAGGCACTTGCCACCGTGTCATTCAGCTCAATCGAACGCGTAAAATCTGACATGGCCGATTCATAATCCATTACGTTAAAATTGGCAACACCCCGGTTCAGGTATAGCTTATATAGTTCCTCATTTGCGGCTGATTCCAGCGCAACAGTGAAATCATCAAGCGCTTTTCCGTATTTACCTATTGAATTGTAAATAATTCCTCGCAGGTATAAAAAATCCGGATTCTGAGGGTCCTTTTTAACAGCCTCATCGGCAAACCGTAATGCTTCTTTATTATTCTGCATCAGGTAATAAATATTAATCCGGTATTGTTGTGCTTTTTTATCGGATATTGAAATAGAAAGAGCATCTTCTGTTTTTAACAAGGCTTCCGATAACCTGTTGGCTGCAATCAGGGAATCAGCTTCTGCCAACAAACCGTAAATTCGGCTGTTTCCCTGAGGGAAACCTGTAGCATTAATAAACAGCAACAGGAAAAATAACGAGGTTGATTTCTTCATATGTATAAAAAATACATGTTCAAAAACCCGGTAAAAATATGATTTTGAAGTTAATAATTCTTATGTTTTTATGCTACCATAGCATGGAAAATATTTCAACAAATCCATTTATTTATTCAAGCGCCAATGTGAACCTGTATTGAACCGGATTTTTGTTTCGGTCAATCACATCACTTTTTAACCAGGTTTTTGAAGTCACTCTCCAGAAAACCATCCGGATTTCTATCACTAACATTATGATAATTAAAATAATAGAAATTAGCATCAGCTGCACCTATGATAACTTTGTAGCAGCGAGCGTTTAGTTTAGTTCCCTCTGGACCTACTTTATGCAGAAACACTACATCGGGATTTTTTTCTTCGATAGCCTGCTCAATTTCTTCCTCTGTGGCAATTCTGAATCTGTAAGGATAGACCTTTTTGATACGGGCAGCTGAATTGACATCATTGGAAAGTTCACTCTCCAGAATATACAGTGTTTTATCACGGATATCTTTGATATTGTCATTATAATGTTTAAAAACATTGGCTGATATGATTTCCGGATTCTCCCGGATAAGCTTGGCATGATTTTGCATGAACCTTACCAGAATTCCCAGCTTGTAAGCATAGTCATCCTCCTCGACATTATAGTATGCCAGGGGCACTGCAACTATGTCGGGCATTTCATTCAGCCGATAATAATCCCCACCTAACGAGAGGTGCAAGAAACGATAGGCAGCATCGGTTTTATCGGCTTCAAATGTAACCTGGGCCATATAAATAAACGAATATTGCGGATCTTTTCTTTTTTCTTCAAACTCGGCTGAAGAAATAAAATCATATTCCGTAATGGTCCACTCCTGTCCCATCACCTTTTTAATAATGTAGTTGTATTCCAAAAGGGGATTATCTTCAAGTACAACCAGGGTTTTGGTTGTATAAAAGGCTTTCACATCATCACGTGAAGGCACATAGTTTTGCGGCATTGTTTTCCCGCACAGAACCAGAAAAATGAAACCTGTTAGGATCTTTTTCATACTCTTTTAAAATTAGTTTTTTGGAAAAAACAAGGGATTTCTTTCGTTAAACTTTCGAATGTACAAAAACTTAAGTTGTTTCTGCTTTTTGTTTCTTAATCCGGTGAATTCATCGTGAAGTTCAGGATCGGCCATTAATAATACTTTAACACTTTCGACCGTGTAATCCAATATTCGTCCTGTTTTAAAATCCAGGAGATATTGTCGCATTTCAGTTGATGAATAGGTGCCCGGTGCGCCTCTGTAAGGATAATAATAATTATAATAACTGTAGTACGGATAAGTATAAGGATAGGCGTAGTTTGTATTGTAAGTTGTAAGATTGGCCACAAAATGACATATACTGCCAATTATGGTAATCCGGTAAAATCCATCGTTAAGATTGATATATAAAACTCCATTTCTTGAATAACCCCAGATATTCTTGGTTGCTATTTCTTCTTTGACTCCCAGGTTATTAAAAAACGATATCCTTTTATTTTCCAGTATTCTATCGTAAAAATCCGGATCATCGTATGCAATTGAGGTGATAATCCGCGATTTCGAAATGGGGCTGTTTTGTCTGACCTGCTCAATATTAAGAAACAATCCTTCGTTGAATTTGAAATCGGGCGTGTACCGCACAAGATTTGCACTGTCATATTGTCCGAGAAGGGAGCAAAAGGGAAACAGCAAAATCAAAAAGTGTATGTAGCCGGCTTTGTTCATGATCAGGAATATATCATAATCCATTAACAAATTTATCGATAATTTTATTATACAGATCTCGATTTTTTTGCAATATTGTTTTTATCCTCTTCCGAATGAATAACAATATTTACTATATTTATCATTCTTTAGCCTGACATTTTGCATTTTACAAACGGATGGAATTGTTAACAAATTTACTGAAGCGGTTTTCGGGTATGTTTGAGCAACAGGTCGACATGCAGATAATCAATAAAATTATAATTGTTTATGCATTAAGCCTGATCAGTTTTATTGCTTTTCTGACCTTTGGGATAGTTCTTTCCCTGCAAGAGATTACGGTATTTTCCGTTGTATTGCTGATTGCGGCCTTACTTTCGCTGTGTAATGTATTTCTATTGGCTGTTACAAGAGCGTACCGACTATGTGGAGTTATGATCACCGTTCTAATTGGGACGATCTTTCTATTTAATCTGTTATTAGGACGTGACAATACATCAGAGTTGGTATGGATTATATTGTTTCCTTTGATTATACTACCGGTGTATGGCCTCAGAAGAGGGCAGATAACAACTCTTCTCTACCTTGTTATGATGGTTGGTATCATAGTTATTCACAATTATTTTGAACAAACACCGGTTTACAGTCTTTATTTTTCTGTTGGTCTGATAAGTGCCTATATCGTTGTTTTTTTACTGACATACTTGTATGAATACATCAGTGGCCATAACCGGCAGCAACTTGAGAAATCCATACTGGACAGCCGTAACGATAACCGGCAGAAAGATGATTTTATTTCCAAACTATCACATCAAATACGAACTCCCCTTAATAACCTTACTGTTGTTTCAAACCTGATCAATAAATCAAAGCTGGACCCTGAACACCGGGATATGTTTGAAACCATAATTGCTTCTACAAATAACCTGATTAATGTAGTTAACAACATTGTCAAAGTATCGGAAGTAAAAATTGAGAAAGAGCTTAGCGCACAAGTCAGCTTTGATTTATTTTCCACCATTAATAATACACTTAAGCTGTTTCGGGATCAGAACAAAGACAGAATTGACATTCAACTGCATATTTCGAAGAATATAAGAAGTTATTTTATTGGTGACCCTATAAGGATAAAACAAATCTTTTTGAACATAATAGAGAATATCATTAAATCTGAAACCAAAGAGAACATTGAAATCATCATAGAAATTGAGCCGGTCAGAGAAAACGACACAATCTCTGAGTTGGAATTTACCATTAAATGCCCTTCCCTGAAAATAGACCGTGATGAATTTGGCAATTTTTATGGCAAAACAGATCCTGAATCGTTAGCTGCCGATAACGAAGGACTGGATGAATTCTTCCTGGACTTTACCATTGCCAGAAAAATCATTCAATATTATAAGGGCGACCTGGATATTCTTGTTGAAGATAATAAAACGCGTCTGCAGTTTACTATCGAATTGAAAAAGGATACAAGGTTTGTTTCACGGAAAGCCGAACCCGAAAAAGAGAGCAGTAAACTATTACCCGGTAAACGAAAAATTGATCTTCATAATGCCAGTGTTTTATTGGTCGAGGATAATGCAATTAACCAGAAAATTATTATTCTCAGCCTTAAAAATGCTGTTAAAAATATTGATATTGCCCATCATGGGAAAGAAGCTCTCGATAAATTCGGAACCAGCAAATACGATCTTATCCTTATGGATATTCAGATGCCGGTGATGAACGGTATCATTGCAACAAAGAAGATTCGTGAACTTGAATCGGCAACCAATTCCCACACACCCATTATTGCCATTACGGCCAATGCATTGTCGGGTGATAAGGAAACTTGCCTGGCAGCAGGCATGAATGACTATATAAGCAAACCTTTTCATGTGGATATTCTGGTGCAGAAAATGAAGAATCTTCTGGAAGTGAATGAATAAATAGATCTAAGATACAAGATACTGACTACTAGGTGCTATCTACTCTTAGAAATCAATCTTTATACCCAAAATCATTACATCATCAACTTGTTCATGTTCCCCTTTCCATTCACGAAGGCTTGTCTCCAGAATATTTTGCTGATTTTCCATAGGAAGCTGATGAATATTAAGCAACAAGTGCCTGAACCGACGATATTTGAATTTCTTGCCCTCAGGACCACCAAACTGGTCAGCAAAACCATCTGAAAATATGTATATCAGATCACCTTCCTGAAGTGGAATCATATGGTTTTTAAATGTCTGATCCTTGAAATTTGTTTCATCAAGTCCTATGGCAAAACGATCTCCCTTGATTTCAGTTATCTTATTATCGCGGATCAGGTATAACGGATGAAAAGCGCCAGAAAACTCAAGAATCATATCGTTTACATCAATAGCACAAAAAGCCACATCCATGCCGTCACGAAGCACAATGTTTTCCACATCCCTGAAAATCTCGTGAAAGTCTTCATTAAGCTTGTTTAAAATGTCAGAAGGTCTTATCAATCCTTCAATATTGGTAATCTTCCTGAATAGTTCAAATCCGATGATCGACATGAAAGCACCCGGAACGCCGTGACCCGTACAGTCAACAGCAGAGATAAAGATCTTATTATAGAGTTTGTTTATCCAGTAAAAATCGCCGCTCACAATATCTTTTGGCTGGTAAAATAAGAAAGAATGCGGAAAATAGGACTTTAATAACTTCATCGGGGGCAGCATGGCATTCTGAATCCTGCGTGCATAATTGATGCTGTCGGTAATACTTTTATTTTTTAATGTCAGTTCTTCCTTTTGTAACATAATTTGTTTGGCAATTTTTTCCCTTTCCCGGTATGCTTTATTGGAACGGATCAATTGCCTTGCCCAATAACGGAACAAAAGGACACTCAGGGCCAATATCAGTATAAAATAAATTGTATATGCAGTTCTGGATCGCCAGACAGGCACTTCCACGGAAATGATCAGATCATCGGATTTTGAATTCCATTCACCATTACCGGTAGAGCCCATAACGCTAAATTTGTAATTGCCCTGTCTTAACCCTCCCAGTATTATGTTATTGGATGTGTACAGTTCAATCCATTCGGATTTGTTGTCTTGTTGTGAAATAGAATACCGAAATTGATTTCTTTCAGGACGACTAAAATCAGGCAAGCTAAATTCTACTTTCACCGCATAGTTCCCATGAGGTATTTTAATTGTATCGGGTATTTCAAAATAGTCCTTAAACACTTTACCCTTATGCAGTAAGTTAATTCCGGTTATAAAAGTTGAGGGTGAACTGACGTTAGTGTACAAAGAATCAACTCGGATGACTGTTAATCCGTTGCTGCCACCAAAATACACATCACTTCTATAGCTTCCGAAAGAAGCATTGAGATTAAAACCATAATTATCGAGGCCATCATTGAAATCAAAGTGACGGAAAGACTGTAAGGATGGACAATAATGAAATATTTCAAGACTGGTAGCAATCCAAAGATTATTGAGCTGATCCGATGTGACCGACATAATTTCTGAACTCAACAGGTCGGGACTGGATGAAACCGCTGAAAATGTCTTCCTTTGAATATCAAACTCATAACATCCTTCTGAAGTTCCGATCCAATATGTGTTTTTTCTCCCTTTTGTGATACTGTATACTTCTTTGTGCCCGGTATTTAATAGATTCTTATCGTATGGAATAAAACGACTAAACAGGTTTCGTTTGTAGTTAATGTATACTAATCCATTATTCGTACCTAACCAAAGATTATTGGAGGGATCCGTATCAATATCATAAACCAACTGTATACTAAGGCTGTCCTGATCGTTTTTAATGCTTCGGATTGTTTTACAGTTCCGGTTAATGAAGTCAATATAAACGAGCCCCTCACTTGTTGCTACCCAAAAGTTATTCAAACTGTCTTCAACCAATGTATAGATTTGAATTGCATTGAAAACATTTCTTTCTGTCTGTGGAAAAGCATCCAAAACGGATTCAAACCTGCGTAGCGAAACATTATATTTATCAATAGCATGGGTTGATATGACATAAAAGTTTTGGTCTTTTCCTGTATAAAAAGACCGGATGGAATTTCCAGAAAGTCCGCCTTTACCTCCGGTTTTATAAGAATATAACCTATTCAGGTTGTTATCCATAACGGTGATGCCGGAATTACGGAATCCCAGCCAGATATTTCCGTCCTGATCCTCTGCAATGGCAGTTACATTGTTTTCAAGCAGTATCTGTCCTGTTTTTTCATCCGCATTGATATTTTGAATTTTTACGGGAGCTTCCCTTATTTTAATTATTCCTCGGCGTGTTCCGATCCACATAATATTTTGCCGGTCGACATAAACAGAGGAAAGTTGTTTTTTATAGGAAGCGTCGGGAAGCTGAATTCCGGATATATTGAACGTATTGGACAGAAGATTATAATAAACAATTCCATCACCTGTGATCAGTATGAGATTACTCGTATTATCTTCATAAATGTATCGTATTTCATTCAGAAGGTGGTATTTTTGTTGATCGTGAGGGTATAGTTTTATAAATTCAATATCCATGGGATCAAACCTGTTAAGACCACTACGCGTACCAATCCACAAATTATCTTTATTGTCTTTATACAAACATGTGACATAAGAATTGGTCAGGAGTCCTGCATTATCTTTATTATCCGGGAATAGTTCTGTAAATTTCTCGGAGTTCAGATCAAAAACCAAGATCCCGTTGTTGGTACCGATCCATAGATTACCATGGTTATCACCAGCAATACAGGTAGGAATGGCATTCTTTTCATGTGGTATGGGATATGTACTGATAACCGATCCGGGTACCATCTTAAAAAGCCTCGATTCAGTTATCAACCAGATGGTCTGATTGGCTGCGGCATACAGATCAATAAAAGATCTAACCGGTATGTTTTCAGGATGGATTACCTGGTTAGAATATATGGTTGTAATTCCTGTATTGCGATCGTAAAACTCAACTCCGTTATCCGTAAGCAACCAGAGGTTATCATTGCTGTCATCAATTTCGATCTTTATTATCCGCTTTGATCCTATTATTCCGGCTTTTGCGGGAGAATGGCCAACTCGTTTGAACCGATATCCGTCGTAACGGTATAGTCCTTTTTCAGTACCCACCCAGATAAAGCCTTTGGAATCTGCCTGAAGAGCTGTAACACCTGGATTGAGCAATCCCTTGTCAAGCGATAATATATCGGGCTTCAGGAATTGCTGAGAGAATGATATCCTGGTAATTATTAGACTAAAAAGTATTAATTTAATTTTAAGCGTACTCATCCAGGATGATATATATGCGAATTTATTAAACTATCTAATTTAATTAACAATTATAAAGTAGCAAAACCAAAATACAAATAATTACAGAACATATTCTTGCTTTTAAACGTGTGTGTTTCTATTAAAAAAAAAGCTGTCCGTTTAACGGACAGCTTTTATCGTATCGATGATGGGTGTCGAATACTTAAATGCCGTAAATTGCTAATTTACCCAATTCTTCCTCAATCCTTAAAAGTTGATTATATTTTGCCATTCGGTCAGAGCGACTAAGTGAACCTGTTTTGATCTGACCCGAATTAGTGGCCACAGCAATATCTGCAATGGTGGCATCTTCAGTTTCTCCCGAACGGTGTGAAATAACGGTAGTATAGCTTGCCCGATGGGCCATGGCAATAGCATCAAGTGTTTCAGTGAGGCTTCCAATCTGATTAACTTTAATCAGGATGGAATTAGCGCAACCCATGTCAATACCTTTTTTTAAAAATTCAACGTTGGTTACAAAATTATCATCACCAACAAGCTGGCATTTTTTACCTATTTTATCCGTTAGCAGTTTCCATCCATCCCAGTCGTGTTCGGACATACCATCTTCAATCGAATCGATAGGATATTTATTCATCAGTTGTGCCAGGTATTCAGCCTGTTCCTCTGAACTTCTGACAGCTCCCTGACTGCCTTCGAATTTTGTATAATCGTACTTCCCGTTAACATAGAATTCGGATGCTGCGCAATCAAGTGCAATGACCACATCTCCTCCGTTGACTTTTCTGCCTGGCTTGTATCCGGCAGTTTCAATAGCTTTCAATATGGATTCCAATGCATCCTCTGTACCTTTCAAAACAGGAGCAAATCCGCCTTCATCCCCTACGGCCGTGCTTAATCCGCGTTCTTTTAAGACTTTCTTCAGCGAATGAAATACTTCGGCACCCATTCTGAGTCCTTCGCGGAAATTGGGAGCTCCTACAGGACGGATCATGAATTCCTGGAAAGCAATAGGGGCATCGGAATGCGAACCTCCATTAATGATATTCATCATAGGAACGGGAATTATCTTGGCATTAGTCCCTCCTATATAACGATAAAGCGGCAGATCATGGAATGCAGCAGCTGCTTTTGCTACAGCAAGAGAAACGCCAAGGATTGCATTAGCGCCAAGTTTGCTTTTCGTTTTTGTCCCATCCAGTTCGATCATGGCACGGTCGATACCAACCTGATCGAAAGCATTCATACCGGTTACTTCCTTGGCTATTATTTTGTTAACGTTTTCAACTGCTTTAAGGACACCTTTACCCAGATACCTTTTTTTATCTCCATCCCTTAATTCAAGAGCTTCGTTCTCACCGGTTGAAGCACCAGAAGGAACGGCAGCACGGCCCATAAAGCCGCTGGTAAGAGTAACTTCCACCTCTACAGTTGGATTCCCGCGTGAATCAAGTATTTCACGTGCATGAACATTGGCGATCTGTCCCATAATATTTTTTTTAGTTTGTTTATTTATCGTTTTCCTCAGCCGGTTTATCTGTTGCTTCAGGTTGAGCTTCGGCGGTTTTATCCGCTGTTGTTTCTGTCTTTATTACCCTGGTTTTTTTGGTTGTTTCAACATCCGGACCTGCAGTAACCTCGCTTGTCTTTTTCTTGGCTGTGCCTTTCCGTCTGCGTCGGGTTGTTTTTGTGGCAGCAGTTTCTTTAGCTGCCAGCATCGCAGTATTAAAGTCAACCAGCTCAATAAAACAAATTTCAGCTGCATCCCCGGCACGGTTACCTGTTTTAAGAATACGGGTATAACCTCCGGGCCGGTCAGCAATTTTAGGACTGACTTCTTTGAATAATTCATGAACAGCCTTTTTATCTCTCAGGCTGGTAAAAGCATATCTTCTGGCGTGCGTGGAATCTTCTTTTGATTTTGTCAGAATTGGCTCAATGAAAACCCGTAACGCTTTTGCTTTGGCAGTAGTAGTCTTAATTCTTTTATGCAGAATCAGCGAGGATGCCATATTCGATAACATTGCTTTACGGTGGGCCGATTTTCTACCTAAAGGATTCGTTGCATTATTATGTCGCATTTCACAATTCTTTATTAAGTAATACCATTAATAATTGCGGACAAATTAATCCTTGTCCAGTTTATATTTTGAAATATCCATTCCAAATGAAAGATTCATCCCTTCGAGCAATTCGTCAAGTTCAGTCAGTGATTTTTTACCAAAGTTCCGGAATTTCAGAAGATCATTCTTGTTGAATTTTACGAGGTCCCCCAGCGTTTCTACTTCGGCAGCTTTGAGGCAGTTAAGAGCCCTCACAGAAAGATCCAGGTCAACCAGTTTGGATTTCAGTAACTGGCGCATGTGCAATATTTCTTCATCGAACTCTTCATTGGCTGCTCTTTCATCCGCGTCAAGCGTAATTTTTTCATCCGAGAATAACATGAAGTGATAGATCAGGATTTTAGCTCCTTCTTTCAGTGCTTCTTTCGGATGGATGGATCCGTCTGTAACAATCTCGATAATGAGTTTCTCATAGTCGGTTTTCTGTTCAACACGATAATTTTCAATTGAATATTTCACATTTTTAATAGGAGTAAAAATGGCATCAACGGGGATCAGCCCGAATTCTGCATCGAAGGGTTTGTTTTCTTCAGCCGGCACATAACCTCTGCCTTTGTTAATATGAACTTCCATCTGAAGTTCGACATCGGTTTCCATGTGACAGATTTCCTGCTCGGGATTCAGCACTTCAAAACTGGTAAGGAAACGGTTGAGATCTCCTGCTTTGAAGATTTCCTGTCCGCTAATGGTCACAGAGATTTTTTCGTCGTGAACATCATCAATCAGTTTTTTGAAGCGGATCTGTTTCAGGTTGAGGACAATTTCAACAACATCCTCAATTACTCCTGTAATGCTGGAAAACTCATGTTCAACGCCTTCGATCTTTATTGCTGTGATAGCATAACCCTCAAGAGAGGAAAGCAAGATACGACGGAGGGCGTTACCAAAAGTTATGCCGTAACCGGGTTCGAGCGGACGGAATTCAAACTTCCCGTATCGGTCATCCGATTCGAGCATGATTACTTTGTCGGGCTTTTGAAAAGCTAATATGGCCATAGGATAGTGATTACGATTATTTTGAATATAATTCCACGATAAGTTGTTCTTTAATAGTCTCAGGAATCTGATCCCGTTCGGGTCGGCTCATAAATTTGCCTGCCAGTTGGTTGGCATCCCATTCCAGCCATGAAACGTTATGACGATGTCCATTTAAAGCCTGTTGGATTACCTCCAGGGATTTTGACTTTTCCCTTACTCCGATTATATCACCTGGTTTAAGGGTAAAGGATGGAATGTTAACAACCTCACCGTTGACAACAATGTGCCGGTGGGTTACAAGTTGTCTTGCAGCAGCCCTGCTTGTGGCAATACCCAACCGGTAAACCACATTATCCAGTCTCGATTCAAGGAGCTGAAGAAGTACTTCTCCGGTAACTCCTTTGCTTCTTTGAGCCTTGTCAAAAATATTGGCAAACTGACGTTCGAGGATTCCATAGGTATATTTCGCCCTTTGCTTTTCCTTAAGCTGAAGGCCGTATTCTGACATCTTTCGACGTTTCTTATTGATGCCATGCTGACCGGGAGGATAATTCTTTTTTTCCAGTGCCTTATCCGGTCCGAATATCGGATCGCCAAATTTTCTCGCTATTTTTGATGTTGGTCCTGTATATCTTGCCATTTTTATTTTGTTGTTAAATACTTTTCAAACCATTCCTGTTTCATGCTTATACCCTTCTTCTTCCGGGAGGTCTGCAACCATTGTGAGGCATAGGTGTGACATCAACAATCTCGGTTACTTCAATACCGGAAGTATGAATGGTTCGTATTGCTGATTCTCTGCCGGATCCGGGCCCTTTAACAAATACTTTTACCTTGCGCAGGCCAAGATCATATGCCGTTTTTGCACAATCTGCTGCGGAAATCTGGGCGGCATAAGGAGTGTTTTTCTTCGATCCTTTAAATCCCATTTTACCTGCTGAAGCCCAAGAGATTACCTGCCCCTGTCCATTGGTTATGGATATAATAATATTATTAAACGAAGCATGGATATGAGCCTGACCGACAGGATCAACCTTTACTATTTTCTTTTTTGATGTTCCAACTTTTTTTGCCATAGTCTAAATCCTTATTTGGTAGCCTTCTTTTTATTAGCAACTGTTTTACGCCGGCCCTTGCGGGTTCGGGCATTGTTTTTTGTACTTTGTCCGCGTACCGGTAGCCCAAGGCGGTGACGGATGCCACGGTAGCAACCGATATCCATAAGCCGTTTGATATTAAGCTGAACCAGGGAACGCAGTTCTCCCTCGACCTTGAAGTTTTCATTGATGACCTTGCGTATCGTGTTCACATTGTCATCGGTCCAGTCTTTCACCTTGATGTTTTTATCAACACCGGCCTGTTCCAGAATTTTCCTGGCGGAACTACGGCCTAAGCCAAAAATATAGGTCAGGCCTATTTCGCCTCTTTTGTTTTTGGGTAAATCAACACCAACAATTCTTGCCATAGATGCTATATATTATATATTATAAATTATCCCTGTCGTTGTTTAAACTTGGGATTTTTTTTATTAATCACATACAGTCGCCCTTTCCTGCGGACAATTTTGCATTCCGGACTCCTTTTACGTATCGATGCTCTTACTTTCATAGCCGTGTGTTATTCTTTATTTATATCTGAATGTAATTCTTCCTTTTGTCAGGTCATAAGGGGACATTTCAACCCTTACCTTGTCACCGGGCAGAATTTTAATGTAATGCATCCGCATTTTTCCTGAAATATGCGCGGTGATTACATGGCCGTTCTGCAATTCAACCCTGAACATGGCATTTGACAAAGCCTCTTTGATAATACCATCTTGTTCTATTGACGGTTGTTTCGACATAAGACGATCGTATTAATTATAATCATCTAATTTATAAACTTCTTCTATATATTGAAAGGTAGAGAGCACTTCGGCTTTACCTTTGTTAATGACTACAGCATGCTCAAAATGTGCGGAAGGCTGGAAGTCTGATGTTCGGATTGTCCAGCCATCGGCCTCCTGAAAAATCTCTTTTTTCCCCATGTTGATCATAGGCTCAATACAGATTACCATCCCTTTTTTCAGCTTGACACCCTTTCCACTCTTTCCGTAATTTGGTACTTCAGGTGGCTCATGCAGCGATTTGCCAAGGCCATGCCCGACCATTTCCCGTACAACGGAAAAGCCTGCTTTTTCGCAATGGCTCTGAACAGCAAATCCTATATCACCGATCCGGTTACCCTCTATTGCAGCCTGAATGCCGCAATACAGCGATTCCCAGGTTATGATCAGCAGTTGTTTAAGCCTTTCGTGTATTTTCCCCACGGCAAAGGTATAGGCTGCATCACCGTAATAACCCTGGTACAAGACTCCGCAATCGACAGAAACGATATCTCCTTCTTTCAGTGCATAGGAGGACGGAATTCCGTGAACGACCTGATGGTTAACCGAAGTACACAAGGTTTTAGGATAACCTTTGTATCCTAAAAAAGCCGGAATTGCCTTGTGGTCATGTATGAACTCATTTGCCTTCCGGTCCAGTTCCAGTGTGGTGACTCCCGGTTTAACATTACAGGCTACTTCAGCCAATGTTTTTGAAACCAACAGGTTACATTGTCTCAGGATTTCAATTTCTTCTTCTGTCCTGATTGCAATCATCAAAGAACGTTTGGTAGTATATTATAATGAAGATGCATACCCTCCGGCTCTTCCTTTTACACGACCTGTTTTCATAAGGCCGTCATAGTGTCTCATTAGCAAATGGCTTTCAATTTGCTGCAATGTATCAAGGACAACACCAACCAATATCAGCAGTGATGTCCCGCCATAAAACTGTGCAAAAGATGTCTGCACCCCTGCAAGGCTGGCAAAAGCCGGCATGATAGCTACCAATGCAAGAAAAATCGATCCGGGCAGGGTTATGCGTGACATTATCATATCCAGAAATTCGGCCGTTTTCTTTCCGGGTTTTACACCTGGTATAAAACCACCGTTTTTCTTCATATCCTCTGCCATCTGTGTCGGATTAATAATGATGGCAGTATAAAAATAAGTAAAAAGTACGATCAGGATCCCAAATACAAGGTTGTACCAGAAACTGGTATAGTTTACAAAAGCAGCAACAAATTTCGACATCCCTTCACTGGTGTTAAACCTTGCGAAAGAAAGCGGCAGGAACATGATAGCCTGGGCAAAAATGATTGGCATTACACCTGCTGCATTAACTTTCAGGGGGATATACTGTCTTACACCTCCATATTGTTTGTTACCGATAATACGTTTGGCATATTGCACCGGTATCCGCCGGGTTCCCTGTACCAGTAATATACTGACAACAAATACCAGGAACAGGAACACGATTTCAATGAGGAATGCCACCAGGCCACCTCCCTGACCTGCCAGACGTGCTTCAAATTCACTGAATAAAGCAAACGGCATCCGGGCAATAATCCCGATCATAATAATGAGTGAAATACCATTACCAATTCCCTTATCCGTTATTTTCTCACCAAGCCACATGACAAAAATGGTTCCTGTGGTCAGAATAATGATGGAAGAGACCTGGAAAAAGAAAGGACTTAACACTTTAGCCTGATCAGGTATTTGTGTCAGATAAGACGGTGCCTGAATTATTAAAACCGCTACTGTAAGGTACCGGGTTATCTGGTTGATTTTCCTGCGGCCGCTTTCCCCTTCTTTCTGCAAGCGTTGGAAGTAAGGAACCGCTATGGTCAGCAGCTGGATGATGATGGATGCCGAGATGTAGGGCATAATACCCAGTGCAAAAATGGATGCATTGGAGAAAGCACCGCCTGAGAACATATCAAGCAGTCCCATCACCCCCTGGGTTGTCCGTCGGGAGAATTCTTCCAGCATGGCCGGATCAACACCCGGAAGAACAACCTTGGATCCGAGCCGGTAGATCAGAATAATACCCAGCGTAAACATTATCCGGGAGCGGAGCTCCTCGATCTTCCAGATGTTCTTTATGGTTTGGATAAACTGTTTCATTCAGTCAGAGTTTTATGGCTGATCCTTGCAATGATTCTATGGCTATAATGGCTGACTTTGAAAAAGCATGTGCTTTCACTTCGAGCTTGTGTGTCAATTTACCATTGCCCAATATCTTAATTTTATCTTTTTTGGAGATCAATCCTGCATCAATCAAGGTATTCAAATCAATGTTGCTGAGTTTTTTATTTTCAGCCAGGATTTGCAGGGTAGACAAATTAATCGCCTTATATTCAATTCGGTTCAGATTATTAAAACCCGACTTTGGCACCCTGCGTTGCAGGGGCATCTGTCCGCCTTCAAATCCAACCTTTCTTTTATAACCGGAACGGGATTGATGCCCTTTGTGGCCTTTGGTTGATGTGCCACCTCTGCCGGATCCCTGACCCCGTCCAATTCTTTTCCTCTTTTTAACCGAACCGTTTGCCGGTTTAAGACTGCTTAAATTCATAATTTGCGTATGTCTTAAATAATATTATAATTCAGTTACTTTGACCAAATGCCTGACTTTCTCAACCATTCCCAGAATCTGAGGAGTGGCTTCTACTTCAACTGCATCGTTTGTTTTTCTCAATGCCAATGCCTGAAGTGTCCTTTTTTGACGCAAGGTACTGCCAATTTTGCTTTTTACCTGTACAATCCTAATTTTTGTCATTGATTTGATATTAATCTGTATTATCCGTTAAATACTTTTTCGAGCGGAACATTTCTGTGCTGGGCTATGCTATATGCATCACGCATTTGGATAAGCGCGTTGAAGGTAGCTTTCACAAGGTTGTGGGGATTGGAGGATCCTTTGGATTTTGCCAGCACATCTTTGATCCCTACACTTTCAAGCACAGCACGCATAGCGCCTCCGGCTTTGACACCCGTACCGCTGGTAGCTGGTTTAAGAAATACCTGTGCCCCGCCATATTTTGCCAATTGCTCGTGAGGAATAGTCCCTTTATGAACAGGAACCTTAATCAGATTTTTCTTGGCATCTTCAACACCTTTTGCAATGGCTGTGGTCACCTCATTGGCCTTCCCCAGACCATAGCCAACAATGCCATCCTCGTTTCCGACCACAACAATGGCCGAAAAACTGAATGTACGTCCCCCTTTGGTTACTTTGGTAACACGTTGGATACTGACCAGGCGGTCTTTCAGGTCCAAATCCGTTGTTTTTACTCTTCGTATACTTACCGTTGACATGATAATTTAAAATTTAAGTCCACCTTCCCTGGCAGCTTCAGCCAGTGCTTTTACTCTTCCATGATAAAGATAACCGTTGCGATCAAATACGATCTCGGTGATACCGGCTTCTTTGGATTTTTCTGCCGTTAATTTTCCAACAAGCTTAGCCTGCTCGGTTTTGGTGATACCGGTTTTTGTTGCAATTTCCTTGTTTCTTGATGATACCGATAGCATCGTTTGTCCGACGACATCATCAATCATCTGGATGTATATACCACGATTGCTCCTGAACACCGATAAACGTGGTTTATCATGTGTCCCGCGGACAATCTTATGAATGCGCATCTTAATCCTTTTTCTTCTTTCCAGTTTAGTAAGAGCCATAACCGTTTTATTAAAAATTATTTGGTTGTAGTAGCGGATTTCCCTGCTTTCTTCCGCAACGTTTCTTTGACAAATTTTATGCCCTTGCCTTTGTATGGTTCGGGTTTTCGTAACGATCTTATTTTTGCAGCAACCTGACCGATCAGTTGTTTATCGTTACTGGTGAGGGTGATAATGGGATTACTCCTTCGCTCGGTGCGAGCCTCCACTTTAACTTCAGGAGGCAACTCAAAATCAATATCATGCGAATATCCCAAACTCATATCCAGAATCTGACCTTTGGATTCGGCTTTGTATCCAACACCAATAACCTCCTGTTCGATTTTGAATTCTTTGCTGACACCAATTATCATATTGTTAATCAATGCTCTGTAAAGACCATGAAGAGACCGGTGCCTTTTCTGATTAGTAGGCCGGGATACGGTAACTTTTCCACCCCCGGTTTCTACTTTTATATCCGGATCTACCTTCTGGTTTAATTCTCCCTTGGGACCTTTAACCGTTACGGAATTGTCCTTGTTAACAGTAACGGTAACACCCTGGGGTATGCTGATTGGAAGTTTTCCTATGCGTGACATGAATTTTCCTCCGTATTAATAAACATAACACAATACTTCACCACCTACATTCAATGATTTTGCTTCTTTGTCGGTCATAACACCCTTGGAAGTAGAAAGGATTGAAATTCCAAGCCCGTTCAGGACCCTTGGCATTTCTTCCACACTTATGTATTTCCTTAATCCTGGAGTGCTTACCCTTTCCAAAGCATGGATTGCAGGTTGTTTTGTTTCCGGATGGTATTTCAGGGCTATTTTTATGGTTCCCTGCGGACCTTCCTCCATGAATATATAATTTAGAATATACCCCTTGTCGAACAATATTTTGGTCATATTCTTTTTCAGGTTGGATGCAGGTATTTCAACCACCTTATGACCTGCAAGGATGGCATTGCGCAACCTGTTTAAATAATCTGCTATTGGATCTGTCATTTGTTTTAGACTTTAATACATTCCTTAGATATTACCAACTTGCTTTTTTAATTCCGGGTATGAGGCCTTTTGAAGCCAATTCACGGAAGGAAATCCGGCTGATACCGAATTGCCGTATATAGCCCTTAGGCCTTCCGGTGAGCTTGCAACGGTTGTGCAAACGAACCGGACTGGAATTCCTGGGGAGTCTGCTGAGCGCCTGGAAATCACCTTCGGCCTTAAGTTGAGCCCTTTTTGCGGCGAACTTATCCACCATTCTTTTCCGCTTCACTTCGCGGGCTACCATTGATTCTTTTGCCATAGAAATTAATTCTTTTTAATATTCTTAAAGGGTAAACCAAATTCACGTAATAAAGCAAATGCTTCTTCATCATTTTCAGTTGAGGTTACAAAAGTAATCTCCATACCAAGGATCTTCGTGATCTTGTCTATATCAATCTCCGGAAAGATGATCTGTTCGGTAATACCGAAGGTATAATTACCCCGGCCATCAAACTTGTTGTTGATACCTTTGAAATCACGGATCCGCGGAAGAGCCACACATATTAAACGTTCGAGGAATTCATACATGCGATCCCGACGCAGGGTGACTTTCACACCGATCGGCATTTTTCGTCTCAGCTTGAAATTGGAGATGTCCTTTTTCGAAAGGGTCTGAACGGCTTTTTGTCCCGCGATGCTGGATAGTTCCTCCTGAGCTACATCAACGATTTTCTTGTCGGCCACAGCTTCACCAACTCCCTGATTAATGATGATCTTTTCAAGTTTCGGAACCTGCATGATTGTCCGGTAGCCGAACTCCTTGGTCAGGGCCGGTACAATCTCTTCATCATACTTCTTTTTTAAATTCGGAATGTACGTCATTATTTAATCTCCTCACCAGTTTTTTTTGAATATCTGACAAGTGTATCCTTACTTAATTTTTTCCCGATGCGGGTAGGTTTTCCTGTGGAAGGATCAATCAGCATAAGGTTAGAGATATGCACCGGTAGCTCTTTTTTAAGGATGCCTCCTTGCGGGCTTTTGGCATTGGGTTTGGTATGTTTGCTGACCAGGTTAATGCCTTCCACGATGGCCCTGTTGCTTTTCGGTATCACTTCAAGTACCCTTCCTTGCTGACCTTTATATTCACCGGTATTAACAAATACGGTATCGCCTTTTTTAATATGTATTTTCTTGTGCATGGTTACTCAATGTTTATCGGTTACAGTACTTCAGGTGCAAGCGAAACAATTTTCATATATTTATCGCGAAGCTCACGGGCGACGGGACCGAATATGCGTGTTCCCCGTATTTCATCCTGGTTGTTAAGCAATACGCATGCATTATCGTCAAACCGGATATAGGAACCGTCATTACGTCGGATTTCCTTTTTGGTTCTTACCACAACGGCCTTGCTTACGGTTCCTTTTTTAACTTCACTGGCGGGCAAAGAACTCTTAACGGTGACCACGATCTTATCGCCCACTGTTGCATAACGCTTTGCGGTTCCTCCAAGAACCCTGATGCAAAGAACTTCTTTTGCACCACTGTTATCTGCAACTGTTAGTCTGCTTTCCTGCTGTATCATAGTTATTTAGCTCTTTCAATAATTTCGACTATTCTCCATGATTTGTTTTTGCTGAGAGGCCTGGTTTCCATGATTTTCACGACATCACCGATGTTGCATTCATTTTTTTCATCATGAGCCATAAGCCTGGTGGTGCGGTTGATAAACTTACCGTATATGGGATGTTTTACCTTACGCTTTTCAGCAACTACAATGGTTTTATCCATTTTATTGCTGACCACAACCCCAATCCTTTCTTTGCGTAAATTCCTTTTTTCCATAGGTTACTTTTTAGCTTGTTTTAATTCACTCTTTTTCTGGTTGAGGATCGTGTTCAACCGTGCAATATTTCTCCGGGTTTCCCTTAGTTTTAGCGGATTATCAAGAGGAGAAATCGCATGATTCAAGCGCTGACGAAACAAGAAGTTATGTTCGTTTTCAATCCGCTCTTCAATTTCCTTTATCGACAATTCCCTTATTTCAGAAGTTTTCATTTTCGTCCTGTTTTAATTACCAAAATAATCCCTGCGTACAATAAATTTTGTGGCAATTGGAAATTTCTGTGCGGCGAGAAGCAATGCTTCCTTGGCAACCTCAAAGGGAACACCGTCGGCTTCAATGAGTATACGTCCGGGTGTTACCGGGGCCACGAAGCCTTCAGGAGCACCTTTGCCTTTTCCCATACGCACTTCAGCAGGTTTTTTCGTGATAGGCTTATCGGGGAATATGCGTATCCAAATCTGACCTTCACGTTTCATATGGCGTGTAACCGCCTGACGGGCTGCCTCTATCTGCCTTCCAGTTATCCAGGCTGAATTGAGTGCCTTGATACCGAATGCGCCAAAAGCCAGCTCATGCCCGCGTTGGGCATTGCCTTTCATGCGTCCTTTCTGCTGCCTTCTGAACTTGGTTTTTTTAGGCTGTAACATGGTATGTTTTTTTAATATATTCGGTTATTTATTTTCTGCGCTTTTTAAAACTTCCTTTGGGTTTGGTACTTTTGGCACCAATATTCGGAGCCAGATCCCGGTGACCGTATATTTCTCCTTTAAAGATCCATACCTTGATCCCCAGTAACCCGACTTTTGTAAGGGCTTCACCAAGTGCGTAATCGATATCAGCCCTGAAAGTATGCAACGGAATGCGCCCTTCCTTCAGAATCTCTGTGCGGGCCATCTCAGCACCACCCAAACGACCTGAAATCTGTACCTTGATGCCTTCAGCTCCCATCCTCATAGTGGATGCAATGGTCATTTTTATAGCCCTGCGGTATGAAATTTTGCCTTCAATTTGCCGGGCCAGGTTGTTGGCAACGATTGTCGCATCCAGCTCAGGCCTTTTAACTTCAAAAATATTGATCTGGACTTCCTTGTTGGTAATTTTTCGGAGCTCTTCCTTCAGCTTGTCCACTTCCTGACCACCTTTGCCGATGATAATGCCAGGCCGTGCTGTATTAACAGTTACCGTAATAAGTTTCAGCGTGCGCTCAATGACTATTTTTGAAATGCTGGCTTTGCTGAGCCTTGCTGTCAGGTATTCACGGATTTTATAATCTTCCACTAGTTTTTCGGAGTAATTTTTTCCACCGTACCAATTGGAATCCCAACCCTTGATGATTCCCAACCGATTGCTTATAGGATTTACTTTTTGTCCCATTAATATTAATTTGTTTGACTTACAACTTCCTGTTGACTGG